>NZ_JABDVY010000008.1:0-284640 GCF_019685025.1 Rhizobium sp. NZLR8
GTTCAGGCGGAAGCAATAGGCCAGCCAGATCGTCAGAACGCAAAAGCTGGAATCCACCAGCAAAGCCAGAGCGCGTTTGGCAACCCGCGGCATCGCCAGCAGAGGAGTGACGAGCGCTTGCATCGGCGTTAGGAACCATGCCGAGCGCGACGTCTCAGTGGGCGTATTGTCAGGCATTGCTAACCAGCGTCTCGTGGATCAATCGGACAAGCACCTTCTTGTCATTTTCTGCAACGAGCGCAACTGAAATAATCGGAAAGCACAGTCTTCCGCACCGTTCATCTATCAGAAGTAGGTGGTTTAATGCCGTATTCCCTTTCGGCGGATAACCTTCCCTGCGGTCATAAACAGGACGCGCATATCGAAGCCGAATGAACGTCGCTCGAGATATTCGACGTCGAATTTCACCTTCTCTGGAATCGGCAACTCGTCGCGGCCGTTGATCTGTGCCCAACCCGTCAATCCGGGCAGTAACTTGTCGACGCCGTGCGCCGTCCGCAATTCGATCAGATCATCCTGATTGTAGAGCGCCGGCCTGGGTCCGACGAAACTCATTTCACCCTTGAGAATGCACCAGAGTTGCGGCAGTTCGTCGAGGCTGGATTTGCGCAAAAAAGAGCCGATGGGTGTCAAAAACCGATCCGGATTTTCGAGCAGATGCGTGGCAACCGTTGGTGTGTCGACGCGCATGCTGCGGAACTTCGGCATCAGGAAGATCTGATTGAAGCGGCCGACACGTTTTGACCAATAGAGGATTGGTCCCGGCGAGGTGAGGCGAACACCAAGAGCGATGATAAGGATCGGAACGAGCAGGATGATCGAAGCAATCAAAGCCAGGAAAAAATCCACCGCCCTCTTCAAACCCATGTTCCCCAGCTCTCTTCCCTACCACCGGCGGTTCCCGCCATTTGCGCTATCGATTGCCGTATCGTCAAAAAGCATTTCGCGTCAACTGCGCGAAATCGTACCCTCTGTGGACCGGCGTGGTTGATCATCGGACTCATTCATTTCCCTGGTTCCGAAGAACCGAGCATCCTGTAACTCTTTGATCACAAACCTAGAAGCGTCCAATAAGAAGCTATCTCGCCCTTCATTTCCGTCACATTTCATTAACCATAATAGTCACCACACAAAGGAAGAGCGAATTTCATCCCGCTTTACCTCTCACCGGCGAATTGATACGGGCGAGCGCCATCAACATCGGTCCGATGGCAAATTCCCCCTTTTCGGCGCGGCGTGTCAGATCGCGCAGATAACCGCCGGCGGAGGTGATATGCCCTGCCCTTTCGAGGACGCAGGCCATGACGGTGGCAGCGTTTTCAGCTCCCATGATCTCGCAGGCCTGCTCATAGGCCGACGGACTGACGCCGAGCATCGACCGGACGACCACGGCCGCGGCCATCAGATCGCGCCACGTGCCAATCGCGCCCTGGGGTCCGTATGCTGTGATTTCCGGACAGGCCTGCAGCACCAGTCCCAGCGGGAAGGATTTGAGCGCAGCGTTGGCCGAGGCGGCGGCGTTTGCGCCCGAGACAGGTTCGCTTTTCCGCTCAACCTTCTGTATTTGTTCTGTCGGCCCGACCCGACCTTTCGATCGGTCATCCGCCGTCTCGCCCTGCTTCCTTTCGAAAGCTGGTTCAAGTTCAGTAATGGATTGTGGATTTGAATTCTGTATGTGCCGCTCAGTCTGTTGGGCATTGCCGCTTTGATTATGGGTTTTAACCTGCATTTCCAACTGATTGACGATCTCTTCGCGCAGCATCTCCATTTCGTCGAGCGTAGTGGCGATTTGTTCGGCGGACGGCGACCGTGGCAGTTGCTCGACGACATTGCGAAAATGCAGATGAATAGCGCTCCAATCGCCAGCAGCACCCTCCTCCAAGGCCATCTCGATCAGCTTGGCGACGTCGCGCCGGCAAAGCGTCAGACGTTCTCTCAGCCGCTGCAGGTGCAATCGCTCCGCCACCACCTCCGCCGCCAGCCGCTCGATCTCCTCAGCACGCACGAGCAGCGGCGCCAGCGAAAAGCCGAATGCTTCGCGCAGTTCTCCACCCTGCTCCTTGCGGGCGTAACGCTTACCGTTTGGGCTATCCTTGCGGATCAACAGCCCGGCCTCGATCAAGGTCGCCAGATGCCGACGGATCGTCTGTTCCGCCATTCCATGCGCGCGCAGCGAGAGCTGTGCATTGGAAGGAAACACGACGAGCCCGTTGTCTTCGGAGAGCTCTCCCTTGGGATAAAAGCTCAGCAAGGCGTTCAGAATGGCGAGCGCCCGGTCGGTGATGCCGAGCAACGGCCTGGCCTCGCACAGCGCGCGATAGAGTTTCCACTTATCAATTGATTGGCCGGGCTCGATTTTTCGAGCAGCCGCCTGGCTTGCTAACATGCCAAGCGTCATCGACCGCCGCCCGAAGGGCGTCGTCACACTTCCGCTTTCCATTTTCTTCGCCTTCTTCAAGGCAAAAGATCACAGCTCACCAAATTCGGTGCCAAAGACTCTTGACTATGATTCGCGGAAATGTGATTCTCTGGGTGTCTAGATCAGAGAGGGCTTCCGCGGCGGCAACGTTCGGGGGCCTTTTCTTTTGCTTATTGATCTCCGTTTTTCGTCAAATCCTGTGTCTTCTCGAACGCCTCGTAAAGACGATCCAGATTGCTGGCGATATAGGCTCCAAAGGCTGACGCCTTCTCCGCCTTCAGCGCGATGGTGAACTGCTTCCCGTCATCCTTGATCTTCGCCTTGACCGCGCCGTCCTTGCGCTGCCAAGCGCGAGCGGCAGGCTGAAGCGCCGCTATGGATGATATCGGCTGTTGCCTTCTGCTGATGAAGGCAACCAGCATATCGAAGCGGGCATCCGGCTCCGCCGTCTCGAATTCTGCCGACGTGCTGAACTCTATCGCCCGAGCAGAGATGTTATCGGTCTCGAATTTTACCGACAGATCGTGCCAGCGGTCACGGCCGATGGTCTTTGCCGCACCGATTGCGGTCAAGACTTCGGCTGGGATCCGTTTGGTGACAGACAGCATCTTAGAAACCGTCGTTTTTTCGGCGCTGAGCGCCGACATGATTGTATCCCTATCGAAACCCAACGTGTCGAGCTTGTCGGCGAACATCGTCCTCTCGATGAACGAAAGATCGGCGCGCGCCGAATTCTCCTGGCCCTGCGCGATGACATGATCGCGATCGTCAAGCTTTTTGACGACGGCGCGGACAGGTCTACCCAGCTCTTTGGCGGCCCGGGCGCGACGGTGGCCGAAGGCGATCTGATACCGGCCGTCCTTTTCCGGATGCGGGCGAACGAGGATCGGTGAATCCTGACCCCGCTGGCGGATAGCCTCGACCAATTCGCGAAACTGTTCGTCGGTATGCGCCAGCCGGTCCATGACGAACGAATCTTCGATCAGGGCAGGGTCGAGATCAATCACCGTCTCGCCGGTCGCCAGCTTCTCCTCGATGGCTTTGGCCGCATCCGCCTTGGCAGCTAGCGCATCGATGCTGCGCGTCACCGCACCAAGAGCGCCGATCCCCTTATAGGCGATATGCTGTTTCTCGTCCCTGTGGGGCGGCGCATCTTCATTGTTTACCGCAGTAAACTTCTTGGAATCGTCCATCAGGCCCGAGAGTAAGTTTTTACGCGCCATCAGCCAGCTCCCCGCCCCGGTTTACCGCAGTAAACTTCTCGGTCATTTCCGCCCCCAGGCCTTGTGAACGAGATCGACGATCTCATTATTGACGGCATCCATCGCCTCCATGGCGCGGTCGTAGGTCGCGCGGGTAAACTGGCTCCGCTCCACCTCATAAAGCGTCTGGTTGGTCATCGCCGCATCGGAGATCGCGACACTGCGCAACATCGGATTGGTCAACACATGGTTCTTGAACATCGAACGCATGAAGGCGACCATCTGCGTCTGCGGCCCGTCCTGCGGGTCATAGCGGGTAACAAGATAACGCAGCCAATCGAGATTCATGTTGCCCCCAGCGCCCTTCAGCGTGTTCAGCACCTCGCCGAGCATCTGCAGAAACTGGCACATCGACATGACGTCGAGCATCTGAGGATGGACGGTGATCAGAACCGCTGTTGCGCCGCAAATCGCGCTCATCGTCAAAAAGCCGAGCTGCGGAGGGCAGTCGATGATGACGACATCGTAATCGTCGGCGACCGAGGACAGCGCCTCGTCAAGCCGTGCAAAGAAGACGCGTCCATAGTCGCCGGCCTTGCCCTGTGCAAGCACCCGCGGCGTATCATGCTCGAATTCCATCAATTCGAGATTGCCCGGCACCAGATGAAGGTTCGGAAAATTCGTCGGCCGGATGATCTCCCTCAGCGGTCGCCGCTGATCGTCATAGCGAATGGCGGCGTAGAGCGTCTCGTTTTCGTTAACATCGAACTCAGGCTGAAAACCATGAATGGCGGAGAGAGACGCCTGCGGATCGAGGTCGACGGCAAGCACCCGATGACCAGTCAGGGCAAGATGCTGGGCAAGATGCGCGGCACTCGTCGTCTTTCCACTGCCGCCCTTGAAGTTGACGACCGCTACGACCTGCAGATGTTCGTTGCCTCGACGATGACTTAGGTAATGGGTTCCGGCACGCGTATTGTGTTCGAGGAAGCTGCGCATCTCTTCCAACTGCGCCGCCGTATAAGAGCGACGGCCGGACGGCGTGACCTGGGGAAGAGGGCCCTTGCCCTCCAGCGACAGATTGCGAAGGTAGCCGCTGGTGACGCCGAGGAAGCGCGCCGTTTCAGCAAGCTGAAACTCGCGCAACCCCTTCAGCGCGCGCGGCGGAAACATTTCGAGCCGATGCTGCTTTAGCTTGTCGGATAGCTCCTGCGCCTGACCAATAATCAGCTGGTCGACATCGGAAATTGCTTTTTCTATCTGCGGTGCCATATTCATGGAAATCTCGGAAATGCGATTTAAAAGCCCTGCGAGCCTAGAAAGCGCATTTAGTCCCGATTCTAGCAGAGTGGCAAGGCAAATAGGGTTAACAAGACCCTATCGCTGGGTTGTCCAATCTTTTTCAGAGGCTTGGACATGCGGCCGGTGGCGCTACCGGTGCAGCAAATCGCGTCGTTGCAGACCGAATCGCAAGAATAATGGCCACATCGGCATCATAGCCGATCAGAAAAACTGAGAATCGAATTATCGATACGTGCGGCTCCCCGAAGCAAGCCGGCAACGGCGAGGCATGTGGCAGGGGAAGGGCATTTAGTGCCGCGTACCGAGCAGGCCGCCGCCATCCTGGCCGCTTTCGTGGGAAAGGGACACGCCGCTTCTGTCGAGATCCTGCATGAGGGCGCCGAGCGCAAGGTCCAGGCAATAGGCGGAAAATTCGGCATTCAGGTCTCTGGCGTTCTCTCGGGCATAGGCAACGAGCCTGGCGAGCGATACCAGCTCCTTGAGTTCGTCGTCACTTTTCGGCGCCATCATTGCTTCGGTTGCATCATGCATTTGAGAATTCTCCGGCTTGCCTTGCCAGCGCCTGCCGACAAAGCAAAGGCAGCTTAATCCCCTTGAACGAAAGAGGCGCGTGACACGGGCGTGACAGGATTTTTCGGCACCGCTTTCCGGCGTCAGGCCTCAGAAGCCGGCCTTGCGTAGAGCCACGCGATACTGTTCCTTCTGCCATTGCTCTTTGAAAGGAACGACGGAAAGCCATTTGTCGACATCGAAATCCGGATAGATCTCCCGCACTTTGCGCATATAGATACGCGCGTTTTTCATATCGCCGAGCATCGCCCAGCAGGCAGCCGAAAGCCGGTCCGCCGGGGTGCGGTCGTCCATTGCCGAGATTTGCTCCAGCGCCTCGGCATAGTGGCCGAGGGCGAAATTCGCGCCCGCCGCCGTCCATAGATAGTCGGTCGGGGTCAGCGGGTTGAGGGAGATGGCCCGCTCGATCTTGGCCAATGCATCGGCAGGGCGCGACGCGTGGACGAGCGTATCGGCATAACTTGCAATGCCGTCGGCATAGTGCGGGCTCAGCTCTTCCGCGAGCTTCAACGCCACGACGCTTTCGTCAAGATCCCCGAGATAAAGTTTGGCAACGCCGAGCTCACGAAAGCCCGCTGCAAGCGACGGATCAGCGACGATTGCCCGGTTCGCATAGTCCTCCGCAAGTCCGAGCAACTCGCTGTCGCCGCGTGCCGTCAGCAACCATTCGACGAGAAAGGTGCGCGACAATCCGCTGAGCGCAGGGGCGAAATGTGCGCTGTGCTGAAGCGCCTCGCGGAAAGCCTTTCGGGAGCGGCGAACATCGGGGAGGGCGAGCCGCTTGATATCCCGGAGACCGAGAAGGTAGCTGTGATAGGCAGCCGAGTTGCCCTCGAAGGAATCGCGCATGGTTTCATGCCGGCGGACCTGCCCGGCAAGCTCTCGAGCGATCTGCCGGGCGATGTCGCGCCGGTGACTTATCAATTCGTACTTCTCGAGGCTGAAACGTTCGGCCCAGATAACTTCATCGCTGCCGGCATGGATCAGCTGGACAAAGAGCGCACGATTGCCCGCACGATCGGTCAGCCTCGTGTCGAGAACATAAGTAATCGAATGACGCAGGATCAGCTCAGTTCTGTCGGCATTGCGTGCAATCCGAGCGGCCGTGTGGGGCGCCACCACCGAAACCGTGTTCAGCGCGCAAAGGCCGATGGTCACGTCCTCGATCAGCGCTTCGGAGAGCATCGGCAAGGCACCCACATCGGTCTCGCCCGGCGGCAGCAGCACCAGACGGGGCAGGGGACCAGGAACTCGAACGTCGCCGTCGCTGAGCGGCATCGCAACGCTCTGCGCAGGTTGACCACCTGCAAAGATTTTGCGGACCTCTGCCAGCGCCTGGACATCAAGGCCGATATCGAATTTGCTTTCCAGCTGATATTTGCTGGTCTCGAAAAGGCGGCGCGCTTTCTCCAACTGTCCTTCGGACTCGTAGGCATCGAGAAGGATACGACGAATGTTCTCGTCATCCGGGGCCTCGCGAAAAATCCTAAGCGCCGCCTCCTTGATCAGGCTCACATCCTCTCGCGACCGGGCCGCCGGCAGCGCCGTCTTCAGCGCATCCACCAAGATTGCCATATGCCTGTCGCGCTGACCGGCGATCCATTGCCGCGTACCGACGCTTTGGTCGGCGAGCCCCGCCAGGAAATCCTGGCGAAGGATAGTAACCAGTCGCCGCAGCTTGCCAAGGGCGTCGTCGCTGTCGTGATTGACGAGTTCGGAGAGATCACCAGCAAATGCGTCCGGCCTGACCCGCACACCGGTCGCCGTGAAGATCAGAAGTTCGGTACCGAGCTGGGTCTGACGCGCCTGGACACGCGATATGGTCTTGCGCAGGTTGGCCATGATGTCAGAATTGTCATGGCTGTCCCACAAGAACCGCGCCAGCGCCGAGCGCGGAAATTCGCTCCCAGCCCCTTCGCGCAGATCACGGTCCAGCAAATAACAAATCGCCAACAGGCCCTTTTCCGGAAAAGCCGCTGGTTTCCCGGCCGGGTCGATCAACCGCAACTCACCAAATGACTCGAGCCGGAGTTTCATGCGAATATGCCTGACTATTCTCCAAGCGGAAGGCTGATATCCGCTGCGGAGGCGCCCAATGTTACACTGCGGCTTTCCGTCTGCGCCATTGCCTTCACCAGTGCAATGACTGATTCACGGATTTTCCGGTCGGCAATCTTCAGAAAAGCACGATTGAGCACCAATCCCTCTTTCGTTCTGAGGAATTCGACGACGGGATCGGTGTTTGCGGGCAGTTCCAACCCTTGCAACGTCAACGGCTCGGAATTTTCCTGTTCAAAGAAGAAGCTCGGCGACGTATGAAGCACCTCGGCTATGCGCTGCAGACGGCTCGCGCCGATGCGGTTGATGCCCTTCTCGTATTTCTGAACCTGCTGGAAGGTCACGCCGATTTGGTCGGCAAGCCGTTCCTGGCTCATTCCGAGCAACTGCCGGCGCATTCTTATGCGCGCTCCGACATAGCCGTCTATCGCATTCGGTGTCTTGACATTCATCGTGTGTTTTCAGCCTCAATCGCATTTTCCATCACCGCAGCTGTAGTATCTCGCGCCCCAGTTTTCCATGGTTGTTTTTACATCGTAGGCTATATACGCCGCGATGGCGATCGATTGTGGTATGAAAGCCCCTCAAGTCAGAGGTGAAGCGACGCAGCCTTAGGCGGCAAAAGGGCAAATCGAACAAAAGCCGTACCGATCCTGATGAAATGGGACTGTGATTACCCCCTGGCTTACGCTAAATGCACTTCATCGACCGTCGCTTGATCATCTCTCCCAGCCCCGATCGCCCGACATCCATCGAACAAAAGCGACGCGGCACGGCAACCAACCGGGCCGTTCAGGAGGAATGTCCATGGCAACCGTTGCCGAGACCGCGCCCCGTTTCCAAAAAACAACGATGTCCATCCTGGTGGCGGTCAGCTTCTGCCATATGCTGAATGACATAATGCAGTCGCTGCTCGCCTCGCTCTACCCGCTGTTCAAGGCGAACTACGATCTCGATTTTGTTCAAATCGGCCTCCTGACGATGACCTTCCAGGTCACCGCTTCACTGCTGCAGCCACTGGTCGGCGTCGTCACCGACCGCTGGCCGATGCCCTATTCCCTGCCAGTCGGCATGGCGAGCACCTTCTGCGGCCTCATCCTGCTTGGCAACGCCGGCAGCTTCGCATTGCTGCTCGTCGCCGCCAGCCTGATCGGCTTCGGTTCGGCGGTCTTCCATCCGGAATCCTCGCGCGTCGCCCGTCTTGCCTCCGGCGGTCGCCACGGTTTTGCGCAGTCGTTCTTCCAGGTCGGTGGTAATGCCGGCCAGGCGCTCGGCCCGCTGCTCGCTGCCTTTATAGTGCTGCCGCTCGGCCAGCACAGCGTCTCCTGGTTCGCCGCCATCGCCATGGTCGGCATGGTCGTGCTGAGCTGGGTCGGCAACTGGTACATGAGCCACAGGCGCCAGAACGCCAGCAAGCCGGCGGCAAGCCGGACCCTGCCGCTGCCGCAGAACAGGGTTGTCTGGGCGCTGCTGATTCTCGTCCTGCTGACGGCAACAAAGAATGTCTACATGGCGAGCGTGTCGAGCTATTTCACCTTTTATGTCATCGACAAGTTTGCGCTGAGCATACAGCAGGCACAGCTGATGCTCTTTCTGTTCCTTGGCTCGGTCGCCGTCGGCACGTTCCTCGGTGGACCGATCGGCGATCGCTTCGGCGCCCGTTTCGTCATCTGGTTCTCAATCCTCGGCGTCATTCCTTTCGCGCTTCTCCTGCCCTATGCGAACCTTTTCTGGACCGGCATCCTCAGCGTCGTCATCGGCCTGATCTTCGCTTCGGCCTTCTCGGCGATCGTGGTCTTCGCCCAGGAACTGGTGCCTGGGCGCGTCGGCCTGATTGCCGGCGTCTTTTTCGGCTTTGCATTCGGGGCAGGGGGGCTTGGCGCAGCATTGCTCGGCAGTTTCGCCGATACTCACGGCATCGACTTCGTCTACCGCGTCTGCTCCTACCTGCCGCTGCTCGGCCTCCTGACGGTCTTCCTGCCGCGCATTCCCAAGCAGAAACCTGCCTGAGGCGATATCGCCCCGGACGGTATCGAGCCCGAAGCATCAGGCGATTTCAGACGCTATGATCACTCACGGGATGAACGTATTTTTCTCTTCCCATAGGGCGGGAGGGATCACCATTCCTTTAATCCACTATTTTTATAGATAATATTCGTCCGATGATACCGCCGGTCTCGGCATGATATTGGAAGGAAACGGCATGTCTGCTTACAAACTGGTTGGCCTTGCGGGTAGCTTCAACCGCCCCTCGAAGACCTTAGCGCTTGTCGAAAACATTGCCGGCCTCGCCGGTGCGACATACGGCTTCGACAACACCCTCTACGACCTCACCGATGTCGGCCCCTCGCTTGGCCAGGCGCTGCGCCGTGACGATCTCGACATTCGCGCAAAGGAAGTCATCGACGACATCGTCAATGCCGATCTGCTGGTCATCGGAGCGCCGACCTACAAGGGCAGCTATCCCGGCCTCTTCAAGCATCTGATCGACCTGATCGACCCGCATGAGTTACGCGCCAAACCAATCATCATCACCGCGACCGGCGGCGGCGAGCGCCATGCGCTGATGGTCGAGCATCAGTTGCGCCCGCTCTTTGGCTTCTTCATGTCGCATACGCTGCCGACGGCCGTCTACGCGTCCGACCGCGACTTCACCGATTACCGTGTCGCATCCGAACCGCTTTCCAACCGCATCACCGAGGTTGTCGGTGAGCTCGCGGCCTTCTTTCCCAGCCGGGGTCACGCTCTTATCGCTGCCGAATGAAGAGTGTCGGAACTTTAAAACGGCGCCCGCTGAGGCGCCGTTTTCGTTTTTAGGACCCATTCGGAAGCCGTCATGGTTCACAAATTTGATGGAAATTTATCCTGCCGATATCGATGGCAGGGCAAGAGTTTTTCCGACCCTTCCTCCACATCAGACATTCGTGCTTCGCGCCCGATAGGCGCATTTGCCATGATCGGCCAGCTCGGGGCGCTTGGCCTCATTCAGTCAGACGGGATATAAAATGACCAAGAATAAAAATCACGGCCTCCACCTTTCGCGCCGCGCAACTCTTGCCGCCGTTTCCGCCGCCGCGCTCTTTGCCTTTGCAGTGCCCGCTCCCTCCTTTGCCGAGGATAAGTCGATCAAGGTCGGCATCATGGCCGGCGAAGAGGAAGACATCTGGCGCGTGGTCACGAGCGAGGCTGCCAAGAATGGCCTCAAGATCGAGACCATCACCTTCAACGACTATACGCAGCCGAATGAAGCGCTGGAGCGTGGCGAACTTGACGCCAACGCCTTCCAGCATCAGCCCTATCTCGACAACCAGATCAAACAACACGGTTATCATATCGTTCGCGTCGGATATACCGGGGTCTGGCCGATCGGCCTCTACACCAAGAAGTACAAATCCGTCGGCGAGATCCCCGAAGGCGCGGTCATCGGCGTGCCTAACGATCCCTCGAACGAAGGCCGGGCGCTGCGCGTTCTCCAGAGCGAAGGGTTGATTAAACTCAACGACGGCACAGGCATTCTGGCAACGGTCGCCGATGTCAGCGACAACCCGAAGAAGATCGAGATCAAGGAACTCGATGCCGGCATCGTTGGCCGTTCGATCGATGATCTGGACGCCGGAGTCGTCAACACCGACTGGGCGCTGAAGAGCGGTCTTTCGCCGGCCGAGCGCATTGCCCAGGAGCCGATCGCCGATAATCCCTACCGCAACTTCATTGCCGTCAAAGACGAGAATAAGGACGCCGAGTGGGTCAAGACGCTTGTCTCTTCCTATCAGAACGATACCGTCAAGGCCGAGTTCGACAAGGTCTACAAGGGAACGGGTCTCAGCGCCTATTGACCCGAAATTAGGCCGGGGTTAAGGCCTGCCGAGATGCGGTCCGGGGGTTCTTGCCCGGGCCGCCTTCCGTGTTTGCAAGGAAAAACACATGAATTCCTTTGTTTCCACCACGGTGATCGAGGCACAGCCGCAAGCGGCGGTCGAAGAAGTGGTGAGGCTTAACGACGTCAAGCGGCGGTTCGGAGCCACGGCCGCCCTTGACGGTATTTCACTGACGGTCAGAAAAGGCGAGATCCTCGGTATCATCGGCCGTAGCGGTGCCGGCAAATCGACGCTGATCCGCTGCCTGAACGGCCTGGAGCGCGCCGATAGCGGCGAGATCCTGATCGAAGGCCGCGACATCACCGGACTTGCAGAACAGGAACTGCAGCCGCTGCGCCGCCGCATCGGCATGATCTTCCAGCACTTCAACCTGCTTTCGGCCAAGACCGTCGAGGAAAACGTCGCGTTGCCGCTGAAAATCGAGGGCATTGCAAAGAACGAGCGCTTAAAACGGGCGTACGAGTTGCTCGATTTGGTCGGTCTTGCCGACAAGGCGAAAGCCTATCCCTCATCGCTGTCCGGCGGTCAGAAACAACGCGTCGGTATTGCCCGGGCGCTTGCGGCACGCCCAGCACTGCTGCTGTCCGACGAGGCGACGTCGGCGCTCGATCCGGAAACGACCCGGTCGATCCTGGCGCTGCTGAAGGACATTAACCGTAAGCTTGAACTGACCATTCTGCTGATCACCCATGAGATGGAAGTGGTGCGCGGCATTGCCGATCGCGTGGCGGTCATCGATGCCGGGCGGATCGTCGAGGAAGGGCAGGTATGGTCGGTCTTTGCCAACCCTAACGCTGATATCACCGCAAGCCTGCTCGGCGGCATCCGTCCGCAGCTTCCGGATCACATCGCCAGCCGGCTGTCGGCAACAACAGGCAGCGACGCAATCCTCAGCGTCGATCTCGCCGGACCTGAAGCGCAGGGTGCGCTGTTTGCCGAACTCTCTGCGGCGCTGCCGCATTCCTTCCGGCTCGTGCATGGCGGCATCGATCATATTCAGAACCAGCCGGTGGCGCGGTTCTTCATCGCCATTCCCATGCGCGACCCTGCGCTTGCCGGAAAGGTCGAACAATTCCTGACGGCCCGGTCCGCCCGGGTGGAGGTGCTTGGTTATGACACCGATCATGCTTGAACTGCTTGTTCGCTCCCTATGGGAGACGATCCTGATGACTGTCGCCTCGGGCGTGATATCACTCGCCGCCGGCCTGCCGCTCGGCCTTGCGCTGGTGGCAACGGCACGCGGCGGCATCGCCGAAAACCTCTGGATCAATCGCGTGCTCGGCGGCATCATCAACGGCTTCCGCTCGGTGCCCTTCATCATCCTGCTGGTGGCGCTGATCCCGCTGACGCGGCTGATCGTCGGCACCGCACTCGGCACATGGGCAGCCATCGTGCCGCTCGCCATCGCCGCGACGCCCTATTACGCCCGTATCGCCGAAGTGTCGCTGCGCGAGGTCGACCGTGGGCTGATCGATGCCGTGCGCGCCATGGGCGGCGATCGCTGGACGATCATTCGAGAGGTGCTGGTGCCCGAAGCGCTGCCGGGCATCGTCGCCGGTTTCACCGTCACGCTGGTAACGCTGATCGGCGCCTCGGCGATGGCCGGCGCGATCGGCGCCGGCGGCCTCGGCGATCTCGCCATCCGCTATGGCTATCAACGTTTCGAAACCAATGTGATGATCGCGGTGGTGGTAGTACTCATCGTCCTCGTCTGCGGCATCCAGTGGCTCGGCGACCGGCTGGTCGCCAAGCTGGATCATCGATAGATCAGCGCCGGTATCCGGCAGCGGGATGAGCGGCGGGCAACCTGCCGTTCCCGCCGCCGAAGAGCTTCTGCCGCAATGGCCCTTCGGTATAATCGGCCTTGAAGACGCCGCGCTCCTGCAGCACCGGCACCACCAGATCAACGAAATCGCGCAGGCTCTCCGGCGCCACTGTCCGTGCGAGGTTGAAGCCGTCGATACCGCCTTCCTCGATCCATGTCTCGAGGTGATCGGCGACCTGCTGCGGCGAGCCAACCATCGGCTTCATCCGGCTACCGAGGACCATCTGGTCGATGATGTCACGTGGTGTCACCGACTTTGCCGCCTGTTTGGTGATTGAAGCAAGTGCCGATTGATTGGCGTTCGTCGACCTCTGATCGATGACCTCATCCAATCCATATTTCGACAAGTCGATGCCGATAGAGGCAGAGTAATGCGCAAGCGAGGCCTCGACGCTCGAATGCCGGCGATAATCCTCAAGCTTGTCGTGTGCTTCCTTCTCAGTCCGCCCAACGACGACGCTGATCAGGTTCAGGATCTTCAACGCGTCGGCGCCGCGGCCGAACGCCGCTGCCTTCGCCCGCAGCGCATCAACGGTCGATCTCGCAGCCCTGGGAATCGGACTGGCGATGAAGACACATTCGGCGTGTCGTGCGGCAAAATCCTGCCCGCGGGCCGAAGCGCCGGCCTGGAAGAGCAGGGGCGTGCGCTGCGGAGACGGCTGGCAGAGATGGATGCCCTCCATCCGGTAATATTTGCCGTTGTGACTGACAGCTCGCACTTTGGAGGGATCGGCATAGATGCCGCCCGCCTTGTCGCGCAGAACCGCATCGTCATCCCAGCTGCCCTCCCAGAGCTTGTAGACGATCTCGAGATATTCCTCGGCGGCGTCGTAGCGCGCATCATGTTCCGGGAGCTTGTCGAAACCCATGCTGCGGGCAGCGCTGTCGAGATATCCGGTGACGATATTCCAGCCGATCCGCCCCTTGGTCAGGTGATCGAGCGTCGACATGCGCCGCGCCAGCAAAAAAGGCGGCTCGTAGGTGGTGTTGACCGTTACGCCGAAACCCAGATGTTTGGTGACATAGGCCATCGCTGAAATCGGGATCAACGGGTCATTGACGGGGACCTGCGCCGCCGTCTCGATCACCGGCGCCGGACTGCCCTTGTAGACGTCATAAACGCCGACGATATCGGCGAGGAAGATGCCGTCCAGCTTGCCGCGTTCGGCGGTCCTGGCGAACTCCGTCCAGTAATTGAGATCGGTATAGTCCACCGACCGGTCCCGCGGATGTGTCCACAGGCCATGGTTGATATGCCCGACGCAATTCATGTCGAAGGCATAGATCTGCATTGTCTTCATGAGACGAGTCCTGACGAGGGAATAACAATCAAGGATTTGTATCGCACGGCGATCCTGTGGAATGGTAGGGTGCGGAAGAAAAAGCCGGAGAAAACGCATGACGAAGAAGACGCTGTCGGATTGGACGGAGCTCGCGCAGAAGGAATCGCGCGCCTCGCCAGAAACCCTGACCTGGCAGACGCCGGAGGGTATCGCCGTCAAGCCGCTCTATACGGCCGAGGATCTCGAGGGCGCCGATCACCTTGGCTCGCTTCCCGGCTTTTCGCCCTTCACCCGCGGCCCGCGCGCGACGATGTATGCCGGCCGGCCCTGGACGATCCGCCAATATGCCGGCTTCTCGACGGCAGAGGCATCGAACGCTTTTTACCGGAAGAATCTGGCCGCCGGTCAGAAGGGCCTCTCCGTCGCCTTCGATCTCGCCACCCACCGCGGTTATGACAGCGACCATCCGCGCGTCGAAGGCGATGTCGGCAAGGCGGGCGTCGCGATCGACAGTGTCGAGGACATGAAGATCCTGTTCGACGGCATTCCGCTTGCCGACATGTCCGTCTCGATGACCATGAACGGCGCCGTCATCCCGATCCTCGCCTCCTACATTGTCGCCAGCGAGGAGCAGGGCGTTTCGAAGGCCGATCTGTCGGGCACCATTCAGAACGACATCCTCAAGGAGTTCATGGTCCGCAACACCTATATCTACCCGCCGGAACCGTCGATGCGGATCGTTGCCGACATCATCGAATATACGGCAAGGGAGATGCCGAAATTCAACTCGATCTCGATCTCCGGCTATCACATGCAGGAGGCTGGCGCGACGCTCGTCCAGGAACTCGCCTTCACGCTTGCCGATGGTCGGGAATATGTCAGGGCGGCGATCGCCAAGGGGCTGAGTGTCGACGATTTCGCCGGAAGGCTCTCCTTCTTCTTCGCCATCGGCATGAACTTCTTCATGGAGGCGGCCAAGCTTCGTGCCGCCCGCCTGCTTTGGACCCGGATCATGGAGGAGTTCCAGCCAAAGAAGGCTTCCTCGCTGATGTTGCGCACCCATTGCCAGACCTCCGGCGTCTCGCTGCAGGAACAGGATCCCTATAACAACATCATTCGCACCGCCTTCGAGGCGATGTCGGCCGTGCTCGGCGGCACGCAGTCGTTGCATACCAATTCCTTCGACGAAGCGATCGCGCTGCCGACCGAATTTTCGGCCCGCATCGCCCGCAACACTCAGCTGATCCTGCAGCATGAAACCGGCGTCACTAGGGTGGTCGATCCGCTGGCTGGCTCTTATTACGTCGAGAGCCTGACGAAGGAGCTCGCGGAAAAAGCCTGGGCGCTGATCGAGGAGGTGGAGGCGCTCGGCGGCATGACGAAGGCCGTCAACGAGGGTCTGCCGAAACGGCTGATCGAGGAAGCAGCCGCGCGGCGCCAGGCGGCCGTCGACAAGGGCGAGGAGGTCATCGTCGGCGTCAACCGCTACAGGCTCGACAACGAACAGCCGATCGACATTCTGGAGATCGATAACAGTGCGGTGCGCACAGCCCAAATCAAACGCATCGAGGAAACGAAGCGGCGGCGTGATAGCAACGCCGTGCGCGAGACGCTGGCGAGGCTGATGAACACCGCACGCAGCGGCAACGGCAACCTGCTCGAAGCCGCGATCGAAGCGGCGCGAGCCCGCGCTACGGTCGGTGAGATATCGGATGCCATGCGCGAGGCCTTCGGCGATCATGCCGCCACGCCGGAGGTCATCACCGGCGTCTATGGCGAGGCCTATAGCGACGAGCCGGAACTCGCCGTGCTGAAGGCCCGCATGACGGAGGTGACGGAAGCGATGGGGCACCGGCCGAAGATCATGGTCGCCAAGCTCGGCCAGGACGGGCACGACCGGGGCGCCAAGGTGATCGCTTCAGCCTTCGGCGATATCGGTTTCGACGTGCTCGCCGGCCCGCTGTTCCAAACGCCTGACGAGGCCGTCGAGATGGCGCTCGGCGAAAAGGTCAATGTCGTCGGCGTCTCATCGTTGGCGGCCGGTCACAGAACGTTGCTGCCGCAGTTGATCGACAGACTGAGAGCGCAGGGCGGTGACGATATCATCGTCGTTTGCGGCGGCGTCATCCCGCGGCAGGATTATGAATTCCTGCACGAACACGGCGTTGCGGCCGTGTTCGGTCCGGGCACCAACGTCCTCGAAGCGGCAAACTCCGTCCTCGACCTGCTGCAGGGCAGGCGGCGGAACCAGTAAGAGGGCGTAGCGTTGTTCTCCCGCTAAACGCTAGACTAATGGAGAACAAAGGGGGAAAGCGTTTATGCGCCCTCATCAGATAGCCAGATCCGCAATTGGCCGACGGGCTTGAAACCCAGCTTTTTCATTTCGTCTAGCACTTCACCGCGATCATATCCGACAAGGGGCAAATCGGCTGCAAAAGCGATAGTAGCCAATGAAATTGCATCCTGGAAGGCCTGAGGCGTACCAGCCAAACTAAAAATATTGGAGATGCCTACAACCTGCGGCGATCGATTTGCGATGCATCCCGCATCAAAGCCGTCGCCGGCCAATCGACCGTAGATGTGCATGTCGGGATCGGAAAGCAGGGCAGGTGTGAAGACGTTGGCATCGGTCGGGCTACCAGACTCTTTCCAGGAACGTTCCCAGCGATCCAGCGCTGCCGCCTCGCGAACGCGTACCCAACCTTGAGGCGCACTCGATGAGCTTTTATGAGGTTCAACCCAAATCCATGATGCGGAAAACAACAACCGGAACCCGTTGTTGTTGAGATCTAGCTTGGAAAAGCCGTCTTTGATACCAGGTCGCCGTCCTAGCCGATCTGTCAGCCGATCGATTTCAATCAGCTGCTCCTGTGTTGCATCCCGGTCGAGTGTCGTCATGTTGGAATAGTATGGAGGTGCGATTGCATCACTTGACCAAAACGCACTGGTTCGCTGATCAGGCAATCCATGGGCACGGAATATTGCCCGGTACAAGTCGGCATTGTTAGCGGCACAAAACCGCACTTTTTCTTCATCTGAGCGTTTCGGGATACCGCTTTGTAAAGAGCTATCTGTCATAGCAAACCTGTTGATCAGAGCAGCCGATACATTTCGCGACAAGCTGTGCGCTCAATAACTTATAGCAATCCGCGCTTCGCCAGATTGAGCATCAGCGCCGAAATGCCGAAGGTCCAGGGTGGGCATTCGGTGGAGAGACGCACAGTGTTGACGAGGGCGCCGAGCCCTGCCGAGGAGATCTCGACGACATCGCCGATCTTGTGAGTGAAGCCCTGCTTCTGCGCGTCGCGGTCCTGCGTCGGCGCAAACAGTGTGCCGAGGAAAAGCATGAAACCATCCGGATATTGATGATGGGGGCCAAGCGTCTGCTTGACGAGATCGGTCGGGTCGCGGCTGATCTGCGACATCGAACTCTTGCCGTGCAGCACGAAACCGTCCTTGCCTGACACCTTCAGGTCGAGTTCGGCTTTGCGCACATCATCGAGGCCGTAACCGGCATCGAATAGCCGGATGAAAGGACCGATCGAGCAGGAGGCGTTGTTGTCCTTGGCCTTGCCGAGCAGCAGTGCCGAACGCCCCTCGACATCGCGCAGGTTGACGTCGTTGCCGAGCGTCGCCCCCTTGATTTCGCCGCGGCTGTTGACGGCGAGCACGATTTCCGGCTCGGGATTGTTCCAGGTCGAGATCGGATGCAGGCCGACATCAGCGCCCCAACCGACGGAAGACAGCACGGGCGCCTTGGTAAAGACTTCGGCATCGGGACCGATGCCGACCTCGAGATATTGCGACCACATGCCCTCGTCGATCAGGGCCTGCTTGACCTTGGCGGCTTCCTGTGAACCAGCCTTCAGATTGGTGAGGCTGCCGCCGATCAGCGTGCTGACGCGCTCACGGATCGAGGCGGCGCGTTCCGGATTGCCGGCGGCCTTTTCTTCGATGACGCGCTCGATCATCGACTGAGCGAAGGTGACGCCGCAGGCCTTGACTGCCTGCAGGTCAACAGGCGCAAGCAGATAGGGACGCGCTTCATCCGGTGCTCCGGAGCTGTTGGCGGCGATCTCCTCCACGGAGCCGACCGCCTTGCCGCCTGCAGCGCGGACAAAGGCGGCGGCATCCTGTCTCTCGAGCAGGGCGCTCAGCGTCGGCGCTTCGCGCGACGTGATGTCGACCAGCACTCCGTCGCGAAGTGTCACGACGCTCGGCCCGCCAACCTCGGGATTCCAGATGCGGCCGACAAAAAGACCGGCCGAAGCGGCAGCATCGAAAAGGGGATGAGACATGGCAATCTTCCATCACAGGCGAGCGGGGAGCGCTCTTTAAAATTTTTCGGAGTCGTTGCCGCTCTCCAGCCCAGCGGCGGCCGAAATCGATCACATTCATGGAGATCGAGCAAGATACGGCTAGGAAAAAGACTTTCACGTGAGCGGATCGAACGGCGACCTTCTGGCGGATTGCAATCGCCGAAAGCACGCAAAATAACTATTTAGATACAAAATAATCATTATACTTCATATACTTAATTCATGACATGGCCGTTTTCGCCTCTTGTCTTATCTTGACAGACGCCAGCTTTCGTTATCTGTTTTGCCCGACATGGAGGAAGCTGGCCTCGGCGGGCCGGATGAACATCCCAGGAGGATATTGCAGCGATGTTGAGATTTGCCGTCGTCGGAATCGACCATGGGCACACGTTCGATCACGTGAAGGGATTGCTTGCCTCAGGCGGCGAGTTCGTCGGCTATTGCCCGCAGACTTCGGTGCCGGCATTGCGCGAGGCCTTCGAGAAGACCTATCCCGACGTGCCGCAGATCGACCGGGAAAAGCTGTTCGAGGATCCGTCGATCGATGTCATCTGCATTGCCGCGATCCCACGTGACCGCGCCGGGCTTGCCGTCCGCGCGATGAGGTCGGGCAAGGATGTGATGACCGACAAGCCCGGCGTGACGACCTTCGCCCAACTGGAAGAGGTCAGGCGGACCGTCGCCGAGACCGGCAAGATCTTCTCGATCTGCTTTTCCGAGCGTCATTGCGTGCGCTCCGCTGTCAAGGCCGGCAAGCTTGTCGCCGAAGGCGCGATCGGCAAGGTGATCCAGACGCTCGGCGTCGGCCCGCACCGGCTGCAGCTCCCGACCCGACCGCACTGGTTCTTCGATCCCGAAGCCTTCGGCGGCATCATCGTCGATATCGCCTCGCATCAGGTCGACCAGTTCCTGTTCTATACCGGCTCGATCACAGGCGAGGTCATCGCAAGCTCGATCGGCAATTTCGGCATGCCCGACAAGCCTGATTTCCAGGATTTCGGCGAGGTGCTGCTGCGCTCCGACCGAGCGGCGGGTTATGTTCGCGTCGACTGGTTCACCCCGGAGGCGTTGCCGACCTGGGGCGACGGCCGCCTCACCATCCTCGGCACCGAAGGCTATATCGAACTACGCAAATATATCGATATTGCCGGCCGGCCGGGCAAGGATCACCTGTTCCTGGTCAACGGCAAGGAGATGACCCACATCGATTGCAGCGATGAAAAGCTCGACTATTTCGATGCTTTCACCGCCGATGTCGGCAATCGCACGCAGACGGCGATGACGCAGGATCACGTTTTCGAAGTCTGCCGCCTTTCGCTTGAAGCCCAGACGAAAGCCGCGCGGATCGGCGCTCGCTGAGGAGGATATCATGACCAGGAAATTGCGCGTCGGTGTCATCGGCGCAGGCATCGCTGCGCGGCATCTGGCCGGCTTCGGCTGGAACGAGGAGCTTTTCGAGGTTCCCGTGCTCTGCTCGCTCGACGAGGAACGCGGCAGGGCTCTGTGCGAGGAGTACGGCATCGGCGAGTATACGCAGGACGCAGATTCGCTGTTTGCCCGTGATGATCTCGATATCATCGACATTTCGACGCCGCCGAGCTCGCATTTCGAACTCTGCCGCAAGGGCATCGAATCCGGCAAGCACGTCATCTGCGAGAAACCGCTGTTCGGCTCGATCGCCGAGGTCGACGAGATGGGCCGCATCCTCGCCCGTTTCCCCGGCAGGAAGCTGATGCCGATCTTCCAGTATCGTTATGGGTCTGGCCTGCAGAAGCTGAAGCTGCTGATCGAAAGCGGCCTCGCCGGCAAGCCGTTCCTGACGACGATCGAGACCCATTGGTGGCGCGGCCCGGATTATTACGCCGTGCCGTGGCGCGGCAAATGGGCGACTGAACTCGGCGGCGGCCTTCTCGGCCATGCGATCCACGCCCATGACATGCTGAACTATGTGCATGGTCCCTGCGCTGAAGTGTTTTCCTATGGCGCGACACTGGTCAACCCGATCCAGGTCGAAGATACGGCAGCGCTTTCGGTCAAGATGCAGAATGGCTCGCTGGCGACGCTGTCGATGACGCTCGGCTCGCGCAAGGAGATCTCGCGGTTGCGCTTCTGCTTCAGCGATCTCGTCGCCGATAGCATCCTCGAACCCTATACGATGGGCCGCGATCCCTGGGTCTTCACCGCAGGAACGGAGGACCATCAGGCGCGGATCGACGCGGCGCTCGCCGCATACGTGCCCGGCGAGGACGGCTATACCCGTCAGTTCGAGCTCTTCCATAAGGCGATCGTCGAGGATACTGCGCCGCCGGTGACGCTACAGGATGCCCGCAATTCGCTGGAGCTGGTGACGGCCGCCTATTTCTCGCAGCGCACCGGTCAGCCAACGCCGATGCCGATTGCCGCCGATCATCCGCTCTATCGTTCCTGGCTTCCGGAAGAAGAGCGGCGCGCGGCTGCCGGCTAGAACAGGATGATTTCAGGCCGAATCGGCCTGAAATCTGAATCCTCTTCTAAATTAAATAGTTAGAGCATGATGTTGTCCGAAAACCGCTCACACTTTTCGGCATCATGCTCTGAGCAGGGAAGGGCGCTCTCATGCTGAAATCCTTCGAACATGTCGGCATGACGGTGAGCGACATGGACCGCACTGTGGTTTTTTACTGCGGCCTGCTCGGCCTGCGCCTGCATCTGCGCAAGGTCATGGCCGACGGCTCTGAGATCGCCTTCCTCGATGCCGGCGGCGGCATGCTCGAAATCTTCGCACCGGCGGGCGGTGCGGCAAGGGCAGTGGATGTGCCGGAGGCTACCGCCGGCCTGCGTCATCTGACCTTCCTGTTCGAAAATGTCGACCAGACCTTCGCCCGGCTGGAAATGGCCGGCGTCGGGATCAAGGAGCGGCCGCGCCTGGCAATCAATGCCGAGGTGCTTCACAAGGTTGCCTTCCTGCGCGATCCCGACGGCATTCAGATCGAACTTGCCGAGAAACGGTAAGCCGTCAGCGCAAGCCGGGTCTGCCGATCGCCCTGGTTCGCGCGGTCAGCCCCGTCAGGAGATGCGCAACCAGCCGCTTGAACATCCGTCGCCATTCTTCGCTCCTCACGCTCAGCTCGCCAACTTGACGCGAATATAGCTCCGCCAGCCGCCGAGCGAGGTGATGTCTTCGGCGCCGTTCACCGCATGTGCCTCGCAAAGAAAACCGGAAACGCTCGTGCCATCGTCGAGCGCCACCTTTCCGATGCCGAGCGGCGCCGGGATCTTCTGGACGAAGCGGCCGAAGGCATCGGCCGGCAGTGCCCAGATCTCAACCTCCAGACCGCGGCCCTTGTGGCCAGGTTCACGGATGAGGCCTGGCTTCGGCGGCACCGTGTCCGGCAGCACGAAGAGACGGTATTCGCCAGTCGTGTTGCAAGTCTTGATCAGCCGACCGCCGGCGCCGGTCAGCTCATGATTGAGCGGCATGCCGGTCAGATGCGCGCCGACCACGACGATCTCGACGAAGCCGTCATCGACAGCCGCAACACGGCTGGCTTCGGGGATGGCCGCCTGCCGGTCGATGCCCAGTCCGGAGCGTGCCGCGCGATGCAGCGCATCGGCGAGCGGCGCCAGCGCATCGTCGGTAAAAGCAGACGCGATCACGGTAACGCCGCCCGGCAAACCGTCTTTTCCGAAGCCAGCCGGAACGGCGATCGCCGCGCAATCGAGCAGGTTGACGAAATTGGTGTAACGACCGAGACGGCCGTTCAGCAACACAGGATTGGCGAGCATGTCAGCGACCGTGTAGGTGGTCGGTGCGGTCGGCAACAGAAGAACGTCCGCCTTTTCCCATTCGGCTTCGGTCTTGCGGCGCAGTTCTTCCAGCCGGTAGCGGCCATTGAAGGCCTCGACCGCGGTCTTGCCCCTGGCGCCCTCGATAATCCCCCGCACCGTCGGATCAAAATCGGCCGCATTCGTGGCGAGGAAGGTCTCGACCGCCGCAAGGCGCTCGGCGACCCACGGCCCGTCATAAAGGAGAGCGGCGGCCTCGCGGAACGGCGCGTAATCGAAAGGCACGATGGTCGCGCCGAGCACTCTGGCCCGCTCGATCGCCTGGTCGTAGAGCGCCTCCACCTCCTTGTCGCCGAAGAAC
Source organism: Rhizobium sp. NZLR8 (assembly GCF_019685025.1). Lineage (NCBI taxonomy): Bacteria > Pseudomonadati > Pseudomonadota > Alphaproteobacteria > Hyphomicrobiales > Rhizobiaceae > Rhizobium > Rhizobium sp. NZLR8. The sequence goes on from NZ_JABDVY010000008.1 coordinate 22,983, forward strand.
TCACGCTCGGCGTCGGTGAGGACGCCGATGCGCAACCTCGACACCGGCAGGTTTGCCGGCTTGGCGCGACGGGAGAAAGGATCGGCGGCATCGAGGCCTTCGGCGACAGTGCGGATCGCAACGCCGTCACCGACGGTCGCGGCAAAGATCGTAATGCAGTCCATGCTCTTGCAGGCCGGAACGACGCCGGTGTTCGGCAGAAGGCCTGGGGTCGGCTTGATGCCGACCAGATTGTTGAAGGCGGCAGGCACGCGGCCGGAGCCCGCCGTATCCGTGCCGAGCGCGAAGGCGGCCAGGCCGGAGGCGACCGTGACCGCAGATCCGGAGCTCGAACCGCCTGAAATATAGGCCGCATCGAAGACCGAACGCGGTGCGCCATAGGGCGAGCGTGTCCCGTTGAGGCCGGTCGCGAACTGGTCGAGGTTGGTCTTGCCGATGATGATGGCGCCGGCCGCCTTCAGCCGCGCAACGACGGTGGAGTCCGCTTCCGGCCGATACTCATAAGCCGGGCAGGCGGCGGTCGTCGGCAGGCCGGCGGCATCGATATTGTCCTTCACCGCAAAGGGCACGCCCCAGAGCGGCAGGCTGTTTGCCTCAGGCGCGCGCGTCATCAAGGCTTTCGCGGCAGCGCGCAGCTCTTCGTCGGGCACCGGCGTGATGAAGATCGCCGCATCCTTCGAGGCGGCGCGGCGCGTTATCACCTCTTCGATGGCATCGAGCGGCGTCAGGCCGGATTGATAGGCGGCGCGAAGGCTTGAGAGATCGAGAATGGTCGGCAGCATGTCAGCATTCCTCCAGGACGACGATAATATCGCCGGCTTTGACGTTTCTTCCCGGCCCGGCGCGCAGATCGCGGACGCGGCCTGGCGCATGGGCGGTGACGTTGATTTCCATTTTCATCGATTCGATGATCGCAAGTGTATCGCCGGCCGCAACCGGGGTGCCCGGCTCGACCAGCAGTTTCCAGATATTGCCGGGCACTGCGCTGGCGACGCCGAAGCAGCCATCCGGAATATCTCCATCCGGGCTTTCGCCGGCGCCTTCGTCGGTGACGAAGCTGTCGAGGCCTGCTTCCTTCCAGCGCTGGCGTTCGGCATCGAAGGCTGCCTGCTGCATCGTCTTGAAGCGGCCGATCGACACCGAATTCGCCTGCAATTCCTTCTCATAGGCGGCATAGGAGAATTCGGTCTCCTCGATCCTGATGGGATAGCCGCCGTGCGGGAAGGCGGCGCGCGCCTCCGTCAGTTCCTGGTTACTGACCGGGAAGAAACGGATCTGGTCGAAGAAGTTCAGCAGCCAGGGCTTGCCCCTTGCAAAGGCCGGCGTCTCCCGCCAGGTGTTCCAGACCTGGATGGTGCGGCCGAAGAGCTGGTAGCCGCCCGGCCCCTCCATGCCGTAGATGCACATATAGGCGCCGCCGATGCCGACGGCGTTCTCAGGCGTCCAGGTACGGGCCGGATTGTACTTCGTTGTGACGAGGCGGTGGCGCGGATCGGTCGGGGTCGCAACCGGCGCCCCGAGATAGACATCGCCGAGACCGAGCACGAGGTAACTCGCATCGAAGACGATGTCGCGCACCGCCTGCTCGTCGGGAAGACCGTTGATACGGCGGATGAACTCGATATTCGACGGACACCACGGCGCGTTCGGGCGCACAAGCTCCTGATACTTCCGCATCGCAAGCTCCGCATCCGGATCGTTCCAAGAGAGCGGCAGATGCACGATGCGGCTCGGCACCTTGACATCCTGCGCCGCCGGCAGCGTCGCTTCGATCTCGGAGAGCAGCCCGAGCAGCCGCTTTCGCGTCAGTGTCGTGCCGTCATAATGGATCTGCAACGAACGGATGCCGGGCGTCAGATCGACGACGCCGGGAAGACGGGCCTCGACGATCGCCTGCATCAGCAGATGCACCCGCAGCCGGAGCGCAATATCGAGCGTCATCGGCCCATATTCGACGAGCAGATTGTCGTCGCCCTGGCGGCGATAGACGACGGAAACCGGGCCGTCCTCCCTGATACCGACGATCGGCGAACCCGTCTCTTCCGCGACCCGCCGCACTGCCGGGCCGGCGATCGGGTCTTCCGGCCGCGCCACGGCGTGGAAACGGATACGGTCGCCGGGCTTGAACTGGCCCATTTTCCACTGTTCGTCGCGAGCGATCACCGCCGGGCAGACGAAGCCGCCAAGGCTCGGGCCATCGGGGCCAAGAATGATCGGCATGTCGCCGGTGAAATCGATCGCCCCGATCGCATAGGCATTGTCATGCAGGTTGGACGGGTGCAGTCCGGCCTCGCCGCCATCGCGGCGCGCCCATCGCGGGGCGGGACCGATGAGGCGCACACCGGTGCGGGCGCTGTTGAAATGCACCTCGTAGGCTGTCGAGAACAGCGTCTCGATATCGCCATCCTCGAAGAAGTCAGGTGCGCCATGCGGGCCATAGACGACGCCGACATCCCATTCGCGTGTCAATGCGGCTGGCTCCGTCGCTGGCGTCGCCGGTTCGGCCGGCGCCTGCCGGTCGAAATGCAGCACATGGCCCGTCTTCAGCGTGCCGGTGGCGTTGCCGCCGAACTGACCGAGGCCGAAAGTCGCCCGGGAGCCGAGCACAACAGGCGCGGCAAAACCGCCGGCGACTGCGAGATAGGCGCGCTGCCCCGGCCCTTCGATCGTGCCGATCGACAGAACTTGGCCAGCCCGGATCGTCACCGGCTCGTCATGCGGTACTTTTACGCCATCGCATGCCATTGGCATCCGGGCACCGGCCAGCGCGATGGTCTGCTCGGCATAAAACCTGAGCGTCGGGCCGGAGACCGTCAACTCCAGTGCGGCCGTCACATCGGCATTGCCGACCAGGCGATTGGCATGACGGAAGGAGCGCTCGTCCATCGGACCGCTCGGCGGCACACCGACATGCCAGAGGCCGAGCCGGCCCGGCAGTTCCTGGATGCTCGATTGCGCGCCAGGCGTGAGAACCTCGACGACATCGGGAACGAAGGCGAAGTCGCGCAGCGCCGTCGTCGCCACCTTGGCGCCGGCAAGCAGTTCGGAAGCGGCGATGGTTCTGAGATAATCGAGATTGGTCTCGATGCCTGATATCGATGTCGCCGCAAGTGCTACCTTCAGCTTTTCGATCGCCGCAGGCCGGTCCTCCGCCGCCACGATCAGCTTGGCGAGCATCGGATCATAGAAGGGCGTCACCTCGGTTCCCGTCTCGATCCAGCCGTCGACGCGGGCACTTTCCGGGAAGATGACCTCAGTCAGCAGGCCGGCGCTCGGGCGGAAATCGGCATGCGGCATCTCGGCATAGATCCGCATCTCGATCGCCGCACCCTTCGGCGACAGCGCCTCGGCGCCCGAGAGCACATCCTCGCCCGCCGCCTGCCGGATCATCCATTCGACGAGATCGATGCCGAAGACGGCTTCCGTCACCGGATGCTCGACCTGCAGGCGGGTATTGACCTCGAGAAAATAGAATTCCTCGCGCTGGGGATCGTAGATGAATTCGACCGTGCCGGCGGATTCATACGAGACCGAGCTTCCCAGATCGACCGCCGCCTTGTGCAGCCGCACTCTGGTTTCGGCGGAGAGGCCGGGGGCAGGGGTCTCCTCGACCACCTTCTGGTTCCGCCGTTGCAGCGAGCAGTCGCGCTCGCCGAGCGCGATCACCCTGCCCTTGCCGTCGCCGAAGATCTGCACCTCGACATGGCGCGCTTCGGCAACGAAACGCTCGATATAGACGCGGGCATCGCCGAAGCTGGCCCGCGCGGTCCTCTGCACGCTTTCGAAGGAGGCCTTCAGGGCCGCCGCATCGGCGCAGAGCTGCATGCCAATGCCGCCGCCGCCGGCCGTGCTCTTCAGCATGACGGGGTAACCGACAGTCTCGGCCGCCGAAAGCGCCGCCTCAACGCTCTGCAACAGATCGGTGCCGGGCAGCAGCGGCACGCCGCTCGCTTTCGCCAGTTGGCGCGCCGTATGCTTCAGGCCGAAGGCCGACAGCTGCTCCGGCCGCGGGCCGATGAAGGCGATACCTTCGGCGGCGAGCCGCTCGGCAAAGCCGATATTCTCCGAGAGGAAACCGTAACCCGGATGCACGGCTTGCGCTCCCGTCGCCTTGCAGGCCGCGATGACGGCATCGACGTTCAAATAGCTTTCGGCAGCTGGCGCTGGACCCAGGCGTACGGCTTCGTCGGCAGTCAGCGCCGGCTTCGAGAAGCGATCGGCATCGGAATAGACGGCGACCGAGGCAATGCCCATCCTCTTCAATGTGCGGATGACCCGGACAGCGATTTCGCCGCGATTGGCGATAAGGACCTTGGTGAACATCGATCAGTCCTCGCCATCCCAGATCAGCACCCGGATCGGCGTCGGATCGAAGCCGTTGCAGGGATTGTTGATCTGCGGGCAGTTGGAGATGACGCAGAGCACATCCATCTCCGCCACCAGTTCCACATAGTCACCCGGTGCGGAAATGCCGTCGACGATGGTCATCTCGCCGTTCGGCTTGATAGGCACATTCATGAAGAAGTTGATGTTCGGCACGATGTCGCGCTTGCTCATGCCGTGCCTGGTCACTTCGAGCACGAAATTGTCGCGGCAGGCATGCAGGTATTTCGTGCCGTGGCCGAAACGCACGGTGTTGCTCTCGCAGGAGCAGGCGCCGGCTGATGTGTCGTGCCGGCCGCAGCTGTCGGCCGTCATGACAAGCATGACGTTGCCTTCATTCGATATGATCTTCGTGCCGGTGCCGATATAGGCGCCACCCTGCGCCCGCATCGTATCCTGGTTGGAGTAACGCTCGGCAAAGTCATTGGCGCGATAAAACAACGTGTCGATCGCCTGCTGGCCGTAGCTGTCCTCGATGCGGATCGTCTGACCTTTGCGCACGATGCCGGACCATGGCGCTTCGGCCGGAATGAAATGATCCTGCACGGCATTTTCGATGCGGCGCGATGCGGCGGTCTTGATGAAATCGGTCATCGGCATCCCTCCTCAGGCCAGCATCGATGCGTTGTTCTCGAAGCCGCGAAAGGCTTCGGCGGTCGCCGTGCGCGAGAGGTCGTCGGCTGCGGGCACAGGTGACCGAAAGCGCGTGACGATCACCGGCTTCGGCTGATAGACCGGGTCGGGATCGAGCGGATGCGGGCAATTGGAGAAGCCGACGATCATGTCCATCTCGGCGCGCAGCTCGGCATAATCGCCGCTGTTGGAAAGCTTGCCGCGCCAGTGGAAGCCGCCGTCATCGTCGACGCGGACGGGGGCGAAGAGATTGAGAATCGCCGGAATGTCGCGCCTGGCAAGGCCGAGTTTTCCGGTGATGAGCACGAGATTGTCGCGGGTATTGCGGGTCTTGACGCCGGGGTATCTGGCGGCGTTGGAGGCAGCCGTCGATCCGCCCATCAGGCAGTCATGGGCGCCGGAACTGTCCTCGATCAGCGAAAACATCACCCGGCCCATATCCGAGAAGATGACGCGACCCTTGCCGAGCGCCGTCGTCCACTGCACCTTGACCGTATCGACGAGGTTGAGTCTTTCGCTGGTGTCGGCGGCATTCCAGGCAACGAGCGCCACGGTCGAGCCGCCTTCGCCCTGATCGATGCGGATGGCCTCGCCGCGCTTCAGCGCTGTCGACCAGTACCAGCCGCCGGGGATGGTTTCCTGGTGGATGATCGCGGCCGCATCGATTGTGGACACGGGCAGGGGGCTCGGCGCCGGCAGGGCCTTCGGCGCAAATTCCAGCCCCTTCTTCTGATGTTCCTCGTAACGCTGCCGGTTGGCGGCGATCTCTTCGGGCGAACGCCTTACATGCATCATGGTTTTTCTCCTGACGGACTGGAAGCCGGGTCGTCCCGGCGAAGGCCCAGAGAAATGACCGGGCCGTCCCGGTCGGGGCTGAAGATGGAGGGCGTGCCGGCAAGCCTCGGCGGCCAGATCGAAATGTCCTTGGTGATCGTCGCGCCGTAGCGCTCCTTCTCCTCCGGGCGGTCACGCCGGCGCTCGAAGGCGACGACGCGCGTCGCCAGCGTGAAGGCCTCGCGCATATCGTGCGTCACCATGACGACGGTCATCTGCGTTTCGTGCCAGAGGCGCTTCATCAATGTGTGAATCTCGGCGCGGATGCCGGGATCGAGTGCGCCGAAGGGCTCATCGAGCAGCAGCACTTTCGGCTTCATGATCAGCGCCTGCGCCAGCGCCAGGCGCTGCTGCATGCCGCCGGAAAGCTGCGCCGGATATTTGTCCTCGGCGCCGGAAAGGCCGACTTCGGCAATCAGCCGCCGCGCCTCGTCGACGGCGCTGCGCCGGGCGGCGCCGAAAACCTTGGCCTTGTAACGGGAAGCGGAGAATTCCCGCCCGAGCAGGACATTGCCGAGCACGGTCAGATGCGGGAAGACGGAATAGCGCTGGAAGACGACGCCGCGGTCCGGCCCCGGCTCCTGCGGCAGCGCTTCACCGTCGAGCCGGATTGTGCCCCGTGTCGGCCGCTCCTGGCCGAGCAGCATGCGCAGAAACGTCGTCTTGCCGCAGCCGGACGGACCGACAAGGGCGACGAAGGAACGCGAGGCGACGGTCAGCGACACGTCTTCGAGCACGATCTGGTCGCCATACTCCTTCCAGACCTTTTCGATCACCAGTTCGCTCATGCCTGCTTCTCCAGCTCAGACCAGGGGAAGACGGCGATGCGGATGCGATCGAGGACATAATTTATGATCACGGCGAGCAGCGTGATCCAGACGACATAGGGAAAGATAATGTCCATCGAGAGATAACGGCGCACGAGGAAGATGCGGTAACCGAGGCCGGAATCCGACGAGATCGCCTCGGCCGCGATCAGGAACAGCCAGGCGGGACCGAGCTGAAGCCTGAGACAGGTGATCAGCCGGGGCAGGATCTGCGGCAGCACGACGCGAAGGCCGATCTGCCAGGAGGAGCCGCCGAGCGTTTCCGCCTTGACGATCTGTTCGCGCGGCAGTTCCAGCGCCTTCAGCGCAAGGTCGCGGATCATCGTTGGCGCGACGCCGATCACGATCAGCGCGATCTTGGAGGCTTCGCCGAGCCCCATGGCGATAAAGAGGATCGGCAGCAGCGCCAGCGGCGGCACCATCGAGATGACGGCGACAAAAGGGGAGAGCAGCGCCCTGAGATAAGGCAGCATGCCAATCAGCATGCCGATGACAAGGGCAGTGATCGTGGAGATGCCGAGGCCGGCAAACAGCCGGATCAGGCTCGCGCCGGTATCGGACCACAGCAAGTATTGGCCGGTGCGCGGATCGGCGATGAAGGCCAGGCGGTCGATCGCGTCGGCAAAACCGGCAAGACCGGGCAGCAGCTTGTCGGTGGTGTTTTCCGCCAGCCGTGCCGCCGAGCCGAAAGTGTAGGCAACGATCAGCAGCACGAAGGGCAGCAGCGTCAAGGCAAGCTGTGCGCCCCGGCTCGGCCTCGTGTTGATCCAGCGCATGGGGAAAGCTCCGCTGATGAAAGGTTGGGCGGCGCGGGCAGGGCCGCGCCGCTGCTTGGACATCGCTCAGAGCGAACTGTCGGCGGCCGCCTTCATGTAGGTCTCGGTGAAGCGCAGCTTGACGTTGCCGCTGTCGCCGAGAACCTTGCCGTCAGGCATCTCGATGCCGATGACGTCTGCCGACGGCGCGCCATTGCCGAGCAGGCCCTTCTCGAACAGGAAGTTGCGGACGAGATCCATGGTCTTCGGCAGGCTGCCCGAGGCGGTGAAAGCAACGGCATCGGTCGGCTTGGCAAACAGCTTGGTGGCTGCAAGCTGGGATTCGAAGCCCTTGAGATCGGTGCCCGATGCCTGGCCCATCGCCTCGCGCGCAGCCTTGCCGTCGGCACTGTCGGCGGTCAGGAGCGCTGCGGTCTCATACCAGATGCCGGCGAGCGCCTTGCCGAAATTCGGATTGTCCTTCAGCACGCCGGTGTTGGCGACCATCAGATCGATGATCTCGCCTGGCACCTGCGAGCTGTCGAAGACTTTCTTGGCCGTGGGGTCCTCGAGTATGGTCGAGACCAGCGGGTTCCAGGTGACGACCGCGGTTACGTCAGCCGTCTTGTAGGCAGCGACCATATCGGCATCGGAGGTGTTGACCACCTTGACGTCGCGCTCGGTCATCTTGATGCTTTCGAGCGCGCGGGCCAGCAGATAGTGCGAGACGGAGAATTCTACGAGATTGACGTTCTGGCCTTTGATGTCGGCAAGGCTCGCCTTGTCCTTGAGGATGACGGCATCATTGCCGTTCGAGAAGTCGCCGACGATCACGGCTGTCGTATCGACGCCACCGGCAGCCGGGATCGACAGGCCGTCCATATTGGTGAGGGTCACGGCATCGAAGGCGCCGGCGGTGTACTGGTTCATCGATTCGACGTAGTCGTTGAACTGGGTGACCTCGATCTTGATGCCGTATTTGTCGGCCCATTTCTTGACGATGCCGTGATCGGCCGCGTAACCCCACGGCATCCAGCCTACATAGATCGACCAGGCGACCTTGAAATCGGTCTTCTGTTCGGCCTTCGCGATGGAGCTGAGCCCGAGCGTCAGGGAGGCCGTCAGCGCGGCCATCGATAGGATCTTCGAAAAGGTCTGCATTGAAATTCCCCTTTGCTTTTCTTCAAAAGGGATCGGCAATGACCATCGTGCCGCCAATCCCTTGGCTTACGAGGTCTCCCGGGCTTTTATCCCGCCGTGCACCCGACGGGATGTCTCCCCCGCCGGTGGCAGCTCTCGGACCAGCCGCGCCTTGCGACGCCGGAACCCTAGCCACCAACTCTGCAACTATCGAAGCAAAGTGCGTGCCAAACCATAAATCATTGATTTTATTGAGAGTGCGCTGGCATCATCTCTCACAGAAAATGCAATAGTGCATGCACTTGCACAGAAAATGTGCGCATTCTGCCGCCGCCTTAGGCGCTGCTAGTTTCGGAAGGCGCCGGCGGGAACCGTCGTCACCAGTCGGATATCGCGGCGGAAGTCCGATGGCGACATGCCGGCGATGTGGCGGAAGGATTTATTGAAGGCGCTGATCGAGCCGAAGCCGCTGTCCATTGCCACCTGCAGCACGTTGGCGCCCTCGCTCATCAGCATCGCCTGGGCGCGCGACAGCCGCAGCAGCGTCACATATTTGCTGAGCGTCATACCCGTCGATCGCTTGAACAGGTTCATCGCATATTTCGGATGCAGGTCGGCAGCGCGGGCGATATCGACCGAATCGATGTCGTGCAGGAAATTGGCGGCGATGAAATCGCACATGCGGGCGACGCTGCGCGAAGAATGCGAATGCGGATGATCACCGTCGAGATTGATGGCTTGCGACGTCATCGAATAGGGTTCGAGCGCGATACGCTCGATGCGCAGCAGCAGTTCGTCGACGGCATGCTGGGCCTTGGCGGGATTGCCTGAGTTGGCATAACGGAACCAGCGGGCGAAATTGTCGACGTCGGCGGCATCCGTTGCCGAAGTCAGCAGTGTCTCGCCCTTCATCAGCCGACTGGAAATGCTGATCGGCAGGCGCAGCCGGAAGAAATAGACGAGCGGCAGATGCGCGCCGGCATAGAGCGAATCATCGGAGGATTCGTCCATCTGATGCGGCTGCCCACCCCAGAAGAGACACATTTCACCGGCGTTCAGCCGGAATTCGTGGTCGCTCATGCGATAGTGGACGCTTCCGCGAATCACGTAGTTGACCTCGACCTGCGCGTGCCAGTGCGGCATCGCCATCACAGGCGGGTGGGCATGAAACATTTGCAGCGCCGTCGGCGACCCCTCGATGCTGCTCGCTCCGGGCTGATAGATTGCCCGCACGCCAACCTTACTTTCCGCCAAATTCATATTCCCTTTTTAGGAGACAGCCGCTCCCTGACAGTTAGTTTAACCGGGTTCGTGAAAGGACGGCAATTGAAAAGGGAGGATTTTCAATGCGCTTCAAACTTCTGGCTGCCACCGCAGCTGTCGCACTGCTTGCTTCCGGCTCCGCATTCGCGCAGTCGGCCAATCTGACCATCTGGAGCTGGAATGTCGCTGCGTCGGCATTGAAGTCCACGCTTCCAGGCTTCAACAAACAGTTCCCCGATATCAAGATCACCGTCGAGGACCTTGGAAACAGCCAGGTTTTCGACAAGACGCTCGCTGCCTGTGCAGCCGGCGGCGACGGCCTGCCTGACATCGTCAGCATCGAAAATTTCGAGGCTGAAATCTTCTGGAGCCGTTTCCCGGATTGCTTCGCCAATCTGAAGGAACTCGGCTACACGCCCGAGATCCAGGCGAAATTCCCCGATTTCAAGCGTACCGAGCTTGAGGTCGGCGACGTCGCCTATGCCATGCCCTGGGATTCCGGTCCTGTCGCCGTCTTCTACCGCCGCGATCTCTACGAAAAGGCGGGCGTCGATCCGAGCACGATCAACACCTGGGACGATTTCATCGCCGCCGGCAAGAAGATTTCCGCCGCCAATCCCGGCGTCGTCATGGCGCAGGCGGATTTCAACGGCGACAGCGAATGGTTCCGCATGCTCGCCAACGAACAGGGCTGCGGCTATTATTCGACCGATGGCCAGAATATCACCATCAACCAGCCAGCCTGCGTCGCCTCGCTTCAGAAGGTGAAGGAAATGAAGGACGCCGGCACGCTGACGGCGGCCAACTGGGACGAAAAGATCCAGGCCAATACCGCCGGCAAGGCCGCAAGCCAGTTGTATGGCGGCTGGTATGAGGGCACAGTGCGCTCGACCTCTCCCGATCTCAAGGGCAAGTGGGGCGTCTACAAGATGCCGAGCCTGACGGCCGACGGCCCGCATGCGGCCAATCTCGGCGGTTCGTCGCTCGCCATTTCGGCAACCTCGGCAAACAAGGAAGCAGCCTGGAAATTCGTCAACTACGCCCTCGGCACGAATGAGGGCCAGATCACCATGCTGAAGGAATTCGGCCTGGTGCCATCGCTGCTTTCGGCTGAAATGGACCCCTTTATCAGCGAACCGCAGCCCTATTGGGGCGGTCAGAAAGTCTGGGCCGATATCCTGGCGACGCTGCCGAAGATCGTGCCGAGCCGCGGCACCGCTTTCCAGAGCGACGCCGAAGCCATCTTCAAGGCAACGCAGACGAAATTCTTCGCCGGCGGTTATCCCGATGCGAAGGCAGCCCTCGACGATGCCGCCAAGCAGATCGCTTCGGCGACCGGGCTTCCAGTGGCACAATGAATGACGATGCCGGGCGTTTCAGGCGCCCGGCGTTTCCCGGTCATTCGTTCGTGAGGAGGAGGCTTGATGCCGTTCAGAACCCGGAGCGCCTATGCGTTCCTTGCACCCTATCTGCTGGTCTTTGCCACCTTCTGGGTCTGGCCGATCATCAATTCGTTCCTGATTTCTTTTCAGAACACCCGCATCAACCCGTGGAAATACAGTTTCCAGGCCAATTGGGGGCGGCTGTTCTACGACCCGGCCTTTTACAATGCCCTTTATAACACGCTGATCATCCTGGTGATCCAGGTGCCGGTCATGATCGGCCTTGCGACCGTCATGGCCGTGATGCTCAATTCGCCGCTCTTGAAAGCGCGCCCGCTCTTCCGCTTTGCTTTCTTTGCGCCCGTCGTCGTCGGCGAGGTCGCCTATGCAGCGGTATTCCGGCTGATGTTCAGCCTCGATTTCGGCATCATCAACAAGCTGATCTCCGCCGTCGGCCTCAGCCCGGTGTCCTGGTTCGACAATGCCAATGCCGCCATGGCGCTGATCATCCTCGCCGTCACATGGCGCTGGGCCGGCTATAACGCCATCATCATCCTTGCCGGCCTGCAGTCGATTCCGGACGATGTCTACGAGGCAGCGACGCTCGACCGGGTGAGCAAGGTACAGCAGTTCTTTCATATCACCCTGCCGCTTCTGAAACCGATCATCCTCTTCTGTGTGGTGCTCTCGGTGATCGGCACCATGCAGCTCTTTACCGAGCCTTTCCTGATTACCAATCGCGGTGGTCCGGGCGGCGGCACGGAGACCCTTGGCCTGTTGCTCTACCGCCAGGGCTTTACCTCGTTGAACTTCGGCTATGCCTCGGCGATCGCCTATACGATGGCGGCCCTGGCCGTGGTCATCTCGCTTCTCAATCTCTGGGTCGGGAGGGATCCGAAATGAAATCCAGGTCGCAATCCCTTCTCATGCGCCGGATCGCGCTGCACGCCGCACTGGCGCCGCTTGCGGTAATCTGGCTGTTTCCACTTTGGATGATGTTCGTCTTCTCGACCATGCCCGACAACGGCATCTTCAGTCCCGACATCGTGCTCTGGCCATCCACCAACTTCATCGAGAATTTCAAGAACCTGCAGGCCGATACCGATTTCGTCGGCGCCATGGTGATTTCCGTCGGCGTCGCGATCATCTATACTTTCCTGTCGGTGATGCTGACCTCGATGGCAGGTTGGGCGTTGGCGCGATACCGTTTCGTCGGCCGCTCCATCGTCATCGCCATCATCATCGGTACGATCACGCTGCCTTTCTCCGTGGTGGTCATCCCGCAATTCATCATGGTGGCGCGCGAATTCCGCCTCGCCAACACCTGGGTGGCGCTGATCGTGCCGCCACTGTTCAACTCGCTCGGCGTGCTGTTCATGCGCCAATCCTTCTCGATGATGCCGGGTGAGCTTTTCGATGCGGCCCGCGTCGAGGGCGTCAAGGAATGGCAGATCTTCCTGCGCATCGCCCTGCCGCTGGCGCGCCCGACCATGGCGGCCTTGGCGATCATCCTCTTCCTCGCCTCGTGGAACAACTACCTCTGGCCGCTCCTCATCAATTCCAGACCGGGAATGATGACGGCGCCGGTGGCATTGGGAACGCTGATCGGCCTCACCAAGGTCTCCTGGGGCGGCATCATGGCTGGAGCAGTGCTGCTAACGGCGCCGATCCTCGTCATCTTCGTGGCTCTCCAGCGCCATTTCATCGCCGGCATCGCGGCCGGCGCAATCAAGTAAACGGGGAGCTGCATGGCAGAGCTTTCACTCAGCAATATCGTCAAGCGCTTCGGCGGCTTTGAGATCATCCATGGCGCCAATCTGGAGGTGAAGGACGGCGAATTCGTCGTCTTCGTCGGCCCGTCCGGCTGCGGCAAATCCACGCTGCTGCGGATGATCGCCGGTCTCGAGGACATCACCTCCGGCGAGCTTCAGATCGGTGGCAGGATCGTTAATGACGTCGAGCCCGCCGATCGCGGCATCGCCATGGTTTTTCAGTCCTATGCGCTCTATCCGCACCTGACCGTCGAAGAAAACCTGAGCTTCGGCCTGCGGATGAACGGCAATCCGAAGGCCGATACCGAGCGGCGCGTGAGCCATGTCGCCGAGATCCTGCAAATCACCGAGCTGATGAAGCGGCGGCCGAAGCAGCTTTCCGGCGGTCAGCGCCAGCGAGTTGCGATCGGCCGCGCCATCGTCCGCGAACCGGAGGTGTTCCTGTTCGACGAGCCCTTGTCAAACCTCGATGCCGAACTGCGCGTGCAAATGCGTGTCGAGATTTCCAGGCTGCACAAGAAACTCGGCACGACGATGATCTACGTCACCCACGACCAGACGGAGGCGATGACACTCGCCGACCGGATCGTCGTGTTGCGCGCGGGCAATATCGAGCAGATCGGCGCACCGCTCGATCTCTACGACGATCCCGCCAACCAGTTCGTCGCCGGCTTCGTCGGATCGCCGAAGATGAATTTCCTGAAGGCCGTGGTGGTCGAGACGCAGCCGGGCAGGGCGGTGATCGCGCTGGAAAGCGACACCAACATGCGCCTGCCGCTGCCCGTCGCCGATCCGATCGACGCCGGTGCGAAGGTGACGCTTGGCATCCGTCCCGAACATTTCGTCGATGCGGGTATGGGCGATGCCGATCTCACCGTCGCGATCGACGTCGCCGAACATCTCGGTAACACCAGCTATATCTATGCCGCGATCGAGTCCGAGCAGTTGATCATCGAGCGGCCGGAATCGCGCGTCGCCGGCAATCGCGAGACGATGATGGTCGGCCTTCCCGCCAGCCGCACGTTCCTTTTCGACAGGGCCGGCAAACGGCTTCGCTAAACCACAATCCCAAGGCAGAAAGACGAAAGAGGTTTCTATGACTTCCGATCAACCGATCCGCTGGGGCATCATCGGCCCCGGCACCATCGCCCGCACCTTTGCCGACGGCGTCGCCCATTCGCGTACCGGCAAACTGGTGGCAATCGCCACCCGTAATCCGTCCAAGCCGGGACTTGCAGAAAACTTCCCCGGCGCCCGCATCGTCAATGGTTATGAGGCGCTGCTTTCCGACCCGGAGGTCGATGCGGTCTATATCTCCGTGCCCCATACCGGCCATGCCGAATGGGCGATCAAGGCCGCGCGCGCCGGCAAACATATCCTCGTCGAGAAGCCGATCGCACTTTCGGCCTATGATGCCGAAGCCGTCTATTACGAAGCCAAGAAGGCCGGCGTCTTTGCCGGCGAGGCCTTCATGTACCGCGTGCATCCGCAGACGGAAAAGCTGATCGAACTCATCAAGAGCGGCGTCATCGGCACTGTCCGCATCATCCGCTCGAGCTTCGGCTTCAACATGGGCAGCTATAAGCCGGAACACCGGCTTTTCGCCAACGATACCGCCGGCGGCGGCATTCTCGATGTCGGCGGTTATCCAGTCTCGATGGCGCGGCTGATCGCCGGCGCCGCAGAGGGCAGGGCCTTCCTCGAACCGGAGAAGGTTTCGGGCGTTGCCCATCTGGGACAGAGCGGCGTCGATGAATGGGCGTCCGCCGTGCTCAAATTCCCGAACGAGATCATTGCCGAAGTCTCCTGCTCGATCATGGCGCAGCAGGATAACGTCTTGCGCATCATCGGCTCCGAGGGCCGGATCGAAGTCGCCGACTTCTGGTTCGCCTCCGGCCACAAGGGTGGCGTCGGCAAGATCGAGATCTTCAAAGGCGGCAAGCAGGAGACAATTGAGGTCAGGGAAGACCATTGGCTCTATTCCTTCGAGGCGGATGCGGCGGGTGATGCCATCCGGGCCGGCAGAACCGAATTCAGTTCACCCGGCATGAGCTGGGCGGATTCGATCGGAAACCTGCGCGTGCTCGACCAGTGGCGCGCCTCTGTCGGCCTCGAATATGGCGTCGAAAAAGCGGAGAAACGCACGGCCAACATTGCCGGCGGCGCGGTGACGCGGGGCAACAGCATTCCGCAGCGCCAGATACCCGGCATTTCCAAGCCGGCCTCGGTCGTGACCCTCGGCTTCGAGTTCTTCCCGAACTTCGCCGCCGCCTCGCTGACGCTCGACGCCTTCTATGAGGCCGGCGGCAATGTCTTCGATACCGCCTATGTCTACGGGGCCGGCAAGACGGAAGCGATCTTCGGCGACTGGCATACCAGCCGCAAGGTGCCGCGCGAAGAGATGGTGCTGATTGGCAAAGGCGCGCATTCGCCGCTCTGCTATCCCGATATGATCGCAAAACAGCTCGACCAGTCGCTCGCCCGACTGAAGACCAACTATGTCGATATCTACTTCATGCATCGCGACAATACCGACGTGCCGGTCGGCGAATTCGTCGATGCCATGGATGCCGAGGTCAAGCGTGGCCGCATTCGTGGTATTTTCGGCGGTTCGAACTGGACGCGGGCGCGTTTCGATGAAGCGATCGCCTATGCCGAAAAGACCGGCAAGGCGGCGCCGGCGTCGCTTTCCAACAACTTCTCGCTCGCCGAGATGCTCGATCCGATCTGGGCCGGCTGCGTCGCCGCGTCCGATGACGATTGGAAGAAATGGCTGAACGAGAAGCAGATCCCGAACTTTGCCTGGTCGAGCCAGGGCCGCGGCTTCTTTACCGATCGTGCCGGCCGCGACAAGCGAGACGATGAAGAGATCGTGCGGGTCTGGTATTCCGAGCGGAATTTCGGTCGCCGCGACCGTGCCATCGAACTGGCCAACAAGCTCGGCCGCAATCCGATCCACGTCGCGCTTGCCTATGTGATCGCCCAGCCCTTCCCCGTCATACCGCTGATCGGGCCGCGCACCGTCGCCGAATTGGAAGACAGTCTTTCCGCGCTCGACATCCGGCTGACGCCCGAAGAGGTGAAGTGGCTGGAAGGCTGATGAAGAGAAAAGGGCGCGGTTCAAGCCGCGCCCTTTCCATATCTACTTCAGCGTCTCGGACGCCCTCTTTCTGGCTGCGTCGTCCATCAGCTCATACCACATGGCGTTGAGGACGGCGAAAGCGGCTGCCAGCGGCAGGCCGAGGATCCATGCAAAATACCACATCGTTTCGTCTCCCTTAGTAAGCGTGGCTGTTTTTGTCGGTGACGGATTTCTCGTCGACCTTGCCCCATAGAACTTTGTAGACCCAGGCCGTGTAGGCAAAAATGATCGGCAGGAAGATCGCCGACACCACCAGCATTATGAACAGCGTCATATGGCTGGAGGATGCATCCCAGACCGTGAGGCTCGATCGCGGATCGAGCGAGGAGGGCAGGATGAACGGGAACATCGAGAGGCCAACCGTCGAGATGATGCCGAAGATCGCCACCTTGCTGAAGAGCAGCGTCATTACCTCGCGCCTTGCCCGCATGGCAATGAAGGCCAGAGCCGCGCCCGCAAAGCCGAGGACGGGTGCCGCGATCATCCACGAATGGGCGCTGTAATTGGCAAGCCACGCGCCTTTCTCCAGCGATACGGTCTTCAAGAGCGGATTGGAAGGCCCGATGGTGCTGATATCGCTGGTGATGCGGTAACCGCCAACGCCGATCCACAGGAAGAGGCCGCCAAGCGCGAAAAGCACGATGGCGGCAAGGGCGGCGATGCTGCCATAACCTCTAGCACGCTCGGCAACCGGGCCACTTGCCTTCAGTACCAGCCAAGCTGCGCCATGCATCGTCAGCATGGCTAGGGAAAGCAGGCCGCAGAGCAGCGCATAGGGGTTGAGCAGAGCAAAGAACGAGCCTTCGTAGAAGATCCGCATGTCGTCGGCAAAGCGGAAGGGCACGCCCTGCAGCACATTGCCGACAGCAACGCCGAAGATCAGCGACGGCACGAAGCCTCCGATGAAGAGCGCCCAGTCCCAGCCGGTGCGCCAATTGGCGCTTTCGCGCTTCGACCGGTATTTGAATCCGACGGGGCGTAGGATGAGCGCGAAGAGGATCGCGAACATCGCCAGATAAAAGCCCGAGAAGGAAACCGCATAAAGCGGCGGCCAGGCGGCGAAGATGGCGCCGCCGGCGAGGATCAGCCAGACCTGATTGCCTTCCCAGGTGGCGCCGATGGTGTTGATCGCCACGCGCCGTTCCGTATCGGTCCGGGCGACGAAAGGCAGAAGCGTGCCGACGCCGAGATCGAAGCCGCCCGTCGTCGCAAAGGCGATCAGCAGCACGCCGAGCAGCACCCACCAGATGAGACGCAGGGTGTCGTAATCGAGGAGTTCGTGAAGGATCATGGCGGTCACTCCGCGGCCGGGACGAGGGTTTCGGAAATCAGCACGGCTTCCGGCTCGTCGTCCGGCTCCGGCCCTTGCTTGATCGCCTTGATCATCAGGCTCATCTCGATGACGATCAGCACCGTATAAAGTGCGCCAAAACCGATAATGGTCAGAAGCACGGTGCCGGCACCAAGGCTGGAGACGGCGGCAGCCGTCGGCAGCACGCCTTCGATCACCCATGGCTGACGGCCGAATTCGGCGACGACCCAGCCGAGTTCGATAGCGACAAAGGGCAGGGGGATCGCCAGCACGGCAATCCGCAGAAGCAGTGGATATTTATCGAGATGGCGGCGCGCCGACAGCCAGAAGAAGGTGGCGGTCAAGAGGATGAAGAACATGCCGAGGCCGACCATGATACGGAAGGACCAGAAGAGCGTCGGCACGTGCGGGATCGTGTCCCGCGCGGCCTGAGCGATCTGCTCGTCGGTCGCCTGGCGCGGATCGTCGACATAGCGCTTCAAAAGAAGCCCGTAACCGAGATCATGGCCGAGATCCTCGAAGGAACTACGCACCTCCTGCGCCACCTGATCCTGCGCTGGCGCGGCACGGATCTGCGTCAGTGCATCGTAAGCTTTGATGCCATCGCGGATGCGAGTTTCGGCCTGCTGTTCGAGCTTGTCGATGCCCGGGATCTCTGTTGTCAACGACCGTGTGCCGATCAGCCCCATGACCCAGGGGATGTGCACGGCGAAATGCGTCTCGCGCGCTTCCTGATCCGGGAAGCCGAAGGCGGTGAAGGCAGCCGGAGCGGGCTCCGTCTTCCACATGCCCTCGATCGCGGCAAGCTTCATCTTCTGGTTTTCGGTGGCAAGATAACCGCTCTCGTCGCCGAGCACGACGACGGAGAGCGCCGAGGCGAGGCCGAAGGAGGCGGCGACCGTCATCGAGCGCTTGGCAAGTTCGATATGCCGGCCCTTGAGCACATACCAGGCCGAGACGCCGAGTACGAAGATCGAGGCGCAGACATAACCTGCCGATACCGTATGGACGAATTTCGCCTGGGCGACCGGATTGAAGACCACGTCGAAGAAGCTTGTGATTTCCATGCGCATCGTCTGCGGATTGAGCGCCGATCCCACTGGATTCTGCATCCAGCCATTGGCAATGAGGATCCAGAGGGCCGAGAAGTTCGAGCCGAGCGCCACCGCCCAGGTGGCGACGAGATGGCCGACCTTCGACAGCTTGTCCCAGCCGAAGAAGAACAGGCCGACGAAAGTCGCCTCGAGAAAGAAGGCCATCAGGCCTTCGATTGCCAGCGGCGCGCCAAAGATGTCGCCGACATAATAGCTGTAATAGCTCCAGTTCATGCCGAACTGGAATTCCATGACGATGCCGGTGGCGACGCCGATCACGAAATTGATGCCAAACAGCGTGCCCCAGAATTTCGTCATCTGCCGCCAGATCTGGCGGCCGGTCATGACATAGACGGTTTCCATGATCGCCAAGAGTACGGACAGGCCGAGCGTCAGCGGCACGAACAGGAAGTGGTAAAGCGCCGTCAGTGCGAATTGAAAGCGCGATAGCGCAACGATATCTAGTTCCATTTGTCTTTCTCCCACGGTCCCACGGGGTACGGAGCGTTCCTCAGCGCCGGTCGGCGCCTGAGGGCATGCGATTTGCTCAGTCCGGCCGAAGCCGGTCGAGCGCCTTTTCGAACGCCGCCTCTCCACGGCGCGAAACCTCTAGGATGCGGCCGCCTTCGATGACGGCGATGCGGTCCGCGATAACAGCCTCACGGCGGATATGCGTGGCGATCACTAGCGAGCGGCCTGCCGCCATTGCCGAGAGACGTTGGAGGACATCTCGGGCGGTGGCGCCGTCGAGGCCTTCAGTCGGCTCGTCGAGCAGCCACAGCGGCGTGTCGCGCAGGAAGAGCCGGGCAAGCGCCAAGCGACGCGACTGGCCGCCGGAAAGGCCGAGACCGCCTTCGCCAAGTGACGTATCGATCCCTCGCGGCATGGCCTCAACATCGGCAAGCAGACCGGCCGCGGCGAGCACATCCAGAAGACGGGCCTCGCCTGCTTCCGGGTTCGCAAGGGTGAGATTGCCGCGCAGGCTGTCCTCGAAGAGTTCCGTCCGTTGGGTCAGCAGCGTCGTCGTCATCGCGGCGACGCTTCCCGTCTTCGCCGGCAATTCACCGGAGAGCAGAGCGAGCAGGCTCGACTTGCCGGCGCCGCTGCTGCCGACGACGGCAAGGTGTTCGCCCTGTCGAAGCACAAGTCCTATACCCTCGAGAACCGGTACGGCGGAGTTTTCATGGAAGGCGGACACGTCAGCCAGCGAAAAGGCGTATCCCGGCAGTGGCGGCGCCAATGGTTCGGGAGCCGCCGTGGCGGTCAGCCGCGGCACAATGCGCCTTGCCGCCAGCAACGTCCGCCCAAGTTCCAGAGCACCGCGGCGCAACGCCGTAAAGGGTTCGACTGCCGCGAAGGCGACGAGCAGCCCAAGTGCGGCGACAGGCGCGGTAATCACCTTCGTTTCCGCAAGTGCGGCGACGGCGAGCAGCGATCCCGTCAACAGAAGGGTGGAGACAAGGCCGAAGCCAAATGTCAGGCCGGTCTCGATGCGGTTCAGTCGGTCGTCGGCGCAGGCGGAGTGATGGTCGGCGGCAGCGATTGCCTCTCTCTGCGCGCCAAGCCGGCCGGCCATCAGGATATCGGTCTGACCGGCGACGAGATCGATTGTCCGCGACCGCAGCGCCTCGATGCCATGGGCACGCCGGCGGGCATGTTTGCGCGCCGCGCGGCCGGCGATCAAAGGCAGGCCGAGGCCGGCACCGGCGAGAAAAAGGCCGAAGCACAGGCCGAACAATGGATGCATCAGCCCCAGCACGAGGCTTGCCGCAAGGGTAGCGCCGATCGCCACCGCGGCCGGCACGAGAATGCGGAGATACAGGGAGTCGAGCGCATCGATATCGGCCGTCAGCCGGAAGAGCAGCCTTGCAGGACGATGCAAAAGAGAGCGCGCCGCACCCGGTTCGGCGAAGCCACGAAACAGCCTTTCGCGAAGAGCGGCGAGCACGCCGAGCGTCGCGTCATGGGTCGCAAGCCTTTCACCGTAACGTGCTGCCGTGCGGACAATGGCAAGAAGCCGGATTCCCGCCGACGGCGCAAAGACGTCGAAGGTGATGGCGGCGGCGGAAAGGCCGGCAAGCGACGTGGCGGTGATGAACCAGCCGGATAGGCCGAGCAGGCCGATGCCGGCTGTGACCGTCGTCGCCGAAAGTGCGGCGCCGAGCAGGAGCGCGCGCCGGCGCTCGGCAAAAAACAGACGCAGGACCGGTTTGAGGTCTGCAGCAGATGTGCTCATTCGGCGGCCTCCCTCATCATGATATCGGCGTCGATGCGCATGATGCGATGCATGCGTGCGGCAAGCAGCGGATCATGGGTGGCAACGATCAAAGTGCGACCGTTAGCGAGCGAAAGCAGGCTCTCGGTGATCTCCGCGGCGGTCGCGGCATCGAGATGCGCGGTCGGCTCGTCGGCAAGGATGATCCTCAGATGCGGATTGCAGGCCGCACGCGCGATCGCAAGCCGCAGTGCCTCGCCGCCGGAAAGCCCGATCCCGCCCTCGCCGAGCGGCCGGCTGCCATAGGCTTCGGCCACTTTCCCGAGTCTCGCGGCGTCAAGTGCATCGGCAACATCGCCGCGCAGCACGCCGGGTCTGCCAAGCGCGATATTCCCCGCAATGGTGCCGGCAAAGATATGCGGCTTCTGGCCGATCCACGCCATGCCGCCGCGCAAGAGCGCGGCGGTATCATCCGCAAGCTCGAGGCGGCCGATGACGATGCGGCCGCCGGTGCAGGGCGCCAGCCCCGCCATCAGCGAAAGCAGCGTCGATTTGCCGGAACCGCTGGCCCCGAGAAGCGCCAGATGTTCGCCGGCGGCGATATCGAGGTTGAAATCGCCGAGGATCAACGGTTCGTCGGCGCCATAGCGAAAGGCGAGATTTTCAAGTCGAATGGCCGATGCTTCGGCGACGACAGGTACCGCTGACGCGATTTCGGCTGCTCCTCGAATAGACGGGCCGCCGGCAGTCAGACCGTCCAGCGCCTTCAGCGCTGCTTCGCCGGCCGCCCGATCGTGCCAGACTGCCGAGAGTTCACGCAGCGGCTCGAAGAAGGCCGGCGCCAACAGCAGGATGAACAGGCCCTCGGTCAGGTCGAGCCGGCCGACCCAAGTGCCGAAGCGGATTTCGCCGAGCAGGCTGAAGCCGACATAGACGGCAATCATCGCCACGCCGAGCGCGGCGAAAAGTTCGAGCACGGCCGAGGAGAGGAAGGCGATCTTCAGCACCGCCATGGTGCGCACGCGCAGCGATTGCGCCTCCCGGCGCAGCCGCAGCGCCGTTGCCTCAACCGCATCGAGCCCACGGATCGTCGCCAATCCACGCAGCCGATCGAGCAGGAAACCGTTGAGGCCACCGGTCGCAACGAGTTGTCTTTCGCTGGCCGCCTGGGCGCGCCAGCCGATCAATGCCATGAAGATCGGGATCAGCGGCGCGGCAAACAGCAAAACCAGCGCGGCGATCCAGGAGAGCGGAAAGAGGACGGCAAGAATTATGAGCGGCACAAGGCTCGCCTTTATACGCGCCGGCTGGAACCGGGCGAGATAGGGCACGATGAGTTCGGCCTGCTCGCCAAGCACGCTTGCGGCTTTGCCGGACGCCGGCCTGCCGCGATCGATCGGCGATGATATCGAGAGTGCCGCAGCGGCGGCCCGCCGCCTGCGGCTGAGCTCAGCGCGCGCGACATGAAAGGCTAGGCGGCCGCCAGCCGCGTCGAGGCAGCTCCTTGCAAATCCGAGCAAGAGGATACCCAAGGCTGGCCAGAGGACGTCCTGCAATGCGCCGCCATCGGCGATGCGCCCGACCGAGACTGCCAGCAGCCCGGCCTGAGGAATCCAGATCGCGGCCGCCAATGCCTGCAGCATCGCTGCTCTGCGCAGCCCGTTTTTCGCGTCATTCGGGCCGGTGATGGACGAGACGGTATCGCCGTTCGGCACCGGTTCGGTCTCTCCCCTGTCCGTCGCGTCGAAGAAAGCGGTGCTCATGGCGCTAACTCTTGTTCGCAGGATTCGGCCGGCGGCTGCGGCCGAGCGAAACGACCCGGTCCTTGGCCTCCAGAAACTTTGTCACTTTCGCGCCCAGCGAGAGTAGCGTTGCGAGCCTTTCGGTTTCAAGTTGTTTTACATCTTCATACCAATGCGTCAGCTGCTCGATCAGCGTGTGCATCTCGCTCATCCGCGACTGCGCATGCCGTTCGGCCTCGCTGGCCGGCCGCTGCATCAGGATCTCCCGCAGAACCGACAGCGTCGGATCGACTTCGCGTTTCTTTCGCTCCTCGGCGAGCGTCCGCAATATGAGCCAGACATCGTCGGGCGTGGTGAAGAAATCGCGGCGATCGTCTGGCTTGTGTTTGAGGATAACGAGGTTCCAGGCCTGCAGTTCGCGGAGGCTCATCGACACGTTGGAGCGCGAAATGCCGAGTGAGTCGGCGATCTCCTCGGCGCAGAGCGATGCGGGGGAAACGAAGAGCAGCGCGTAGATCTGGCCGACTGTGCGGTTGATTCCCCAGCGGGAGCCCATTTCGCCGAAGTGGAGAACGAAGGACTGGACAAGAGGCGGCAGGTTCATCGTTGTTTCCGTTGCGTCTGTGATTTCAGAAATTTCTGAAATCACTATACTGACTTTCGCACCTCGCCGACAACCGGCAAGGCGGCCCTGCGTCAATTTGGACGTCCGTTCGTTGATCGTGCGTCAGATATAGCCTGACGCGGCGTGGCTGGATTTGATTTGGGTCAAGTCCGCCGCACTTTGCAGCAATAATGCAGAAACGCCCGGCATTGCGTTGCGCATGCCGGGCGTTCTCATTGGACGGTGACGTGTGGAGGCGGCTGGAGTGCCGTCAGGCTCAGATCAAGCCGGCCAGAATGCCGACGCCGGATATCGCTGCAATACCACCAGCCGCACGCGTGACGAAGACGCCCTGACGTTCGCCGGCGCGGCCGATGACGTAACCAAGGGCGAGGCCGCCGACATGCAGCAATGCGGTCGCCATCATGAAACCGGCGGCATAAGCGGCACCGGCGGCATTCTCCGGCATTTCCGCGCCGTGGGCGTGGCCGTGGAAGATCGCGAAGAGACCGACGACACCCATCGCAACCGCAGTCGGAGCCTTGACGTTGAGGGCAACGATGGCGCCGAGGACGACGACGGAAAGCGCGATGCCGGTCTCAACGAAGGGAACATTGACGCCGGCAACGCCGAGGGCACCGCCGAACGCCATCACCAGAACGAAGGTCGTCGGCACCAGCCAGATGGCGCGACCACCGAGCTGAAATGCGAAAACGCCGACCATCACCATGGCAAGGATATGATCGAGACCGGAAACCGGATGACTGAAGCCATGGATAAAACCGGACGTCTGACCAACACCGGTATGTGCATAGGCGACGGCTGGAAGCGCGGCGGCAGCCAAGGCAAGCAGGCCGCTCTTGAGTGCTGATTTCATGGCTCATTCCCTCGTGAGTTTTCGAATATCCTGCCACCGCCAAACACAGGCACGGCTCCATGTCGCGCGCATCACGCTAGTTCAAAGAATTCGTGCCGTCAACGAAAATGCCATGAAATAGCAAGGCAATTCAATTGCTTATCTGATAGGCAAATGCCGTTTTCGATAGCTTCTCCCGTTAACCCAAGATCCACCTGGAAACCGCCCCGCACAGGGGCTATCAATCATCGGCGGAGACGGCGCAAATGGCCCGCAACGGAGGAGACGCCCATGACGAATATCGAACGGCCGCTGGCGATCAGCGCGCCCGAGCCACGCACGCTCGATCTGATCTTCAACGACAAGGCGCGCGCCGAACTGCATGCGAAATACGAAATCGTCGAGGCCGATCCCGAGAATATCGCCGGGCTCGGTGACGAGATCCTCGCCAGGACACGTTATATCATCGGCCAGCCGCCGCTTTCGGCGGAAACGCTGGCCAGAATGCCGGCCCTGCGCTCGATCCTCAACGTCGAAAGCAATCTTCTCAACAACATGCCCTATGAGGTGCTTTTTGAGCGCGGCATTCATGTCGTGACGACAGGCCAGGTTTTTGCCGAGCCGGTCGCCGAAATCGGTCTCGGCTTCGCGCTGGCCTTAGCGCGCGGCATCGTCGATGCGGATGTCGCTTTCCGCCAGGGCTTCGAACTCTGGGGAGGGGAGGGCAATGCGAGCGCCCGGCTGATCGCCGGTTCCGAGATCGGCATCGTCGGCTTCGGCGATCTCGGCAAGGCGCTGCGCCGGCTGCTGTCCGGCTTCAGGACGCGCGTCAGGGTGTTCGATCCCTGGCTGCCCCGCTCGATCCTCGAGGAAAACGGAGTCGAGCCGGCAAGCCTGGACGATGTTCTGACAAAGAGCGATTTCGTCTTCGTCGTCGCCGCCGTCACCAGCGAAAACAAGGGATTTCTCGGCACCGAGGCCTTCGCCAGCATGCGCAGGGGCGCGGCCTTCATCCTGCTCAGCCGCGCCGACGTCGTCGATTTCGAAGCGTTGATGGCGGCCGTCTCGTCAGGCCAAATCGTCGCGGCAAGCGACGTCTATCCGCAAGAGCCGCTGCCGCCCGATCATCCGGTGCGGAGCCTGAAAGGCTTCATCCGCTCGGCGCACCGGGCCGGAGCGCTCGACAGCGCCTTCAAGAAGATGGGCGACATGGTACTCGAAGACATGGACCTGATGGATCGCGGCCTACCGCCGATGCGCTGCAAGCGGGCGGAACGCGAAACGGTTTCGCGCATGCGTTCTAAACCGGTCGCGGTGAATTAAGCCAGGAGAGGCGCCACCTCAGGCGGCGCGCTGCTCACTTCCCTGGATCGCGGCGAGCTTCCAGTCTGCGCCGGGCTTGCGCACGAAGGTCCAGACCTCAGTGCTTTCGCTCGGGCGGCGATCGTCGCCGGAAACGACGCGGCCGCTGTCGCGTTCGACCATGGCATCGATCGAGGAGTAACGCATGGCGAGAGTCGCATATTCCCCGCCATCTTCGCGCCAGGCCTCGGCGATATCACCCTGCAGCAGCTTGACGTCGGAGACCCGGTTACGCACGCCGTTGGTGGCGTTTTCGCCGAGCTCCTCGGCAAGATAGGACATTGCCTCAGGCGTCGTCAGCTTGCGCAACGTACCGTAGTCTTCGGCACCGTAAGCGGTCTGAACGTCGGTCAGCAATTCCTCGAACTGGTCGAGATCGGCCTGCGCGAGCCCGATCTCGTCGCTCGGGCGGTTGCCGCGCGAGGACGAACCTGAACCGGCAGCCGAGCCAATCGTCGGGACCTGGAAGGACGAGTTGCGTGCTGGCGACATGCCATAGGACTGGCTAAAGGAGCCGCTTTGGCCACCGGCACCGTAGGAAGGCTGGCGGCGGTTAGCGAAATAACGCATGGCGAGCACGATGGCGCCGCCGATCAGCGCGATCTGCAGAAGCATGCCGAGGAAGCCGAAGCCGCCGCCGAAACCGTGACCGAGCAGCATGCCGAGGAGGCCGCCGGCAATCAGGCCGCCGATCATCGAACGGCCAAAGCCGCCGAAGAGACCGGGGCGTTGGGCGCCGAAGGGCTGCTGCGCGGTCGCAGGTGCCGTCGTCTGCGGACGCGGCGTCATCGATCGTTCGATCGGCGCGACGGGGGCGGGCGCGGTTTGGGTGACAGGTGGAGCCTGGAAGGTGCGGGTACCGCGGCTTCCGAAACCGCCGCTGCCGGCCCGGCGCGCTTCTGCATCCTCAAGGGAAGCAAAAACGGTTGCGCTCGTCAGAGCGGCAATTGCCGCGAACTTGGCAAAACGCGAAATGGCACTCGGCATTCCTGATCTCCTGTCATTCGCAGTCACGGCATGTCAGGATAGAATATAGGTACTCTTTCGCAGGTTTGAAGTTTTTTCACCGCCTTACTGGCAGACATCGACCCAGCTGGCGCCGGTCAGCTCGGCCAGCCGCCCGGTCTCGATGCGCACGGCCGAATTCGTCGAGCCGGCCGCGGGCACCACTTCATCGAAGCGTTTCAGCGAGATATCGCAATAGATGGGCAGCGGCGAGGGCAGGCCGAAGGGGCAGACGCCGCCGACCGGATGGCTGGTGACCGCCACCACCTCTTCGGCGTCGAGCATGCGTCCCTTGGCTCCGAACGTGTCCTTGAATTTGCGATTGTCGAGCCTTGCCGTGCCGCCGGCAACGACCAGCATCATCTGCTCGCCGACGCGCAGGCAGATCGTCTTGGCGATCTGGGCGGGCTCGACGCCATGGGCTTCAGCGGCAAGCGCTACCGTCGAGGAGCTCTCGGCGGTTTCGATGATGTCGATATCGGGTGCATGCGCACGCAGGAAAGCGCGGACGGATTCAAGGCTCATGGCCGGATGCTAGCGCATCGGCCCGGAAATCGGAACCGATTTTCGGAAAGCACGATGCGCGGATCGAAAGTGCTGCAGCGTCCCTTGCGCGTCTCGAAGAGCGCGGCGCTGCAGGAGGAAAAGCGCAATTTGCAGCGCAAAAGGCACAGGCCGAAAACCGCCGCTTGCAAGTCGCCCAGACATCGTCATAATAATTTTGCACACGTGCTCAATTTTGTCATTCGGCCGTTACATCGAAGCCTTAGAGCGGACATCGTCACGTTTTCGTGGGGTTTCGGAGCGGCCATCATCAGCAGTGCTGACCCGCCAAGAGGCTTCACACTGCTCTTCTAGGGAGACGAAGAAAATGACCATCTTGCCGACACTGAAATCCCTTGCCGTCGCGGCCGCCATCCTGGCCTCGAGCTCTGCAATTGCGCTCGCCAAGGACGTTCACATTAGCGTCTGGGCTGGCGGCACCGGCCCTAACGACGTCTATCGCCTCGACGCCATCGAGATCGCAGCCCAGCAGCTGCAGCGCGAAGCCGCCCTCAAGGGCGAAGACCTGAAGATCACCGTCGAGAAGAAGCCCTATTCCGCCTGGGAGGACTTCAAGCAGGCGCTGACCCTTGCCGCGGAAGCCAAGACCGCGCCGAACATCGTCGTCAGCGGCCATGAAGACATCGCGCCCTGGTCGCAGGCAGGCCTCATCGTTCCAATCGAGGATTACGTCGATCTCGACTCCTGGCCGCTCAGCGACATCTATGAAAACCTGTTGAAGATCGCCTCTTACAACGGCACCGTCTACGGCATTCCGCAGGATGCCGAGTCCCGTCCGATGTTCTTCTGGAAGCCCTACATGAAGGCGATCGGCTACAGCGACGCCGATCTGGATGCGTTGCCGCAGAGTGTGCAGGACGGCAAGTATACCATGAAGAACCTGCTCGAAGACGCCAAGAAGATGCAGGACAAGGGCCTCGTCCAGCCCGGCTACGGTTTCTATCCCCGCACTAGCAACGGACCTGACTACTGGCAGTTCTACACCAGCTTCGGCGGCACGATGGAAGAAGGCGGCAAGCTCGTTTTCGACAAGGCCGCGATGACCCGCACCTATCAGTTCTTCGCCGATGCTGTGAAATCAGGTGTCACCAAGAAGAACCATATCGGCATGCCGGGCGACCAGTGGTGGAAGGAAGTCGCCACCGGCAAGGCTGGCATCTGGGACGGCGGCACCTGGCACTATGCCCGCCTCGTCAACCAGGAAGGCCTCAAGGACTTCTTCGGCAATGTGATCTTCACGCTGATCCCCGCCGGCGAAGGCGGCAAGGCCAACACGCTGACCCACCCACTGGTCTACCTGCTGACCGCAGGTCACGACAAGGAAGACACCGAGATCGCCGCCCAGCTGGTCAAGATCGCCTCCGAGCCACGCACCAACGCGCTGCATGCGGTCAAATCGGCCCATCTCGGCATCTCAAAGTCGGAATCCACCGTCGACTTCTACTCGGCCGACCGCTGGACCCGCGAAGCCACCGAGCGCCTGCTCCCGCATGCCAATGCGATGCCGAACAATTCCGATTTCGGCAAATACTGGAACATCATGTGGAAGAACCTCGAAGCGTCCTGGACCGGCGCCAAGACCGTCGACGCCGCCGTCGGCGATGCCGAGAGCGAGCTGAAAAGCACGCTCGGCGACAAGATCGTCATTCGCTGAAACAGCCTCCGGGTGACGGCAACCCCGCCGCCCGGTCGGTTCCGCGAGGAGGCCTTCCATGAAATCGTCCAGAACGCTCGGACTGGTGATGATCGCGCCTGCGGCGGTCATGATCATCCTGTTCTTCCTGATGCCGGTGGTTCTGACGGCAGTCTTCTCGATGACCAACATGACGACGGCGACCGGCATTTCCGGCGGCGTCTACCAGATCGCGCCCAACTCCCTGATCGCGCTGAAATCGGCGATGCCCGAGATCGCTGCCGAGATGGCCGAACCGCGCTACACGATCGACGAGGCGGGCCTCACGGCCGTCGAGGGCCTCGGGATGGCGCCGGGAATTGTCGCGGAACTGCGCGCCAAACATATCGGCGAGGTCTTCCCGGCACGCCGCGATGTCGAGCGCATGATCAAGGATCTCGCCGAGCGACCTTCGACACGTGAGGTCAAGCAGACCTCCGAACAGTTCAACCGTTCCGTCCTCAACACCCGCTTCGACAGCAAGGAGCAGCTCTTTTCAGCGCTGGACAATCTGGGTTTCAAGCTGACGCCGGAGCAGAAGGAAATCGTCGCCAAGACCACCTATACCGGCTGGACTTGGACGACCGAGAATTTCTCACGCATGGCCAGTTCGCCCGACATGGCGCGTGTGCTTTTCAATACCGTGCTCTATGTCGCGCTGGTGCTGACGCTCTTCAATGTCGGTTATGCCCTGCTGCTTGCCATCTGGACACATTATATGCCGCCGACGCCTGCCTCGATCTTTCGCGGCATCTGGCTCCTGCCGCGCATCACGCCCGTCGTCATCTACGTGCTGCTGTGGAAGTGGCTCGCCTGGGACAGCGGCTTCATCTCTATTTTGATGGGCAAGTTCGGCTACCTCCCGAAGAACTACCTGCTCGACACCGCCTATAATGCCTGGTTCTTCGTCGTGTTGATCAACGGCTTCATCGGCGCTTCGATGGGAATGCTGGTGTTTTCCTCGGCAATGAAAGCCATTCCGAAGAGCCAGTTCTACGCGAGCGAGGTCGACGGCGCCTCGCGCTGGCAGCAGATCCGCTACATCATCCTGCCGCAGATGCGCTGGCCGATCCTCTTCGTCACCTGCTACCAGACGCTGTCGCTGCTGGCGTCGTTCAATGAAATCCTGCTTGCCACCAATGGCGGGCCGGGCAACGCCACCGAGGTATGGGCGCTTGCGGCCTATCACACCGCGCTCCGGAATTATGCCGGCAATCTCGAATACGGGCTGGGCGCGGCCATGGCGCTGGTGCTCGTCGTCATCGGCGTGACGCTGTCGCTCCTCTATCTGCGCGTCTTCAACTACGGCACGCTTGTCGCCAAGCCCCTGATCGAGGATTGACCATGGCCGAACGCTCGCAGCCCTCGGCAAACTACCGCAGTTGGCCTGTCATAACGGCGCTGACCATCGTCAGCCTGCCGCTGCTGCTGATGTATGTCTATCTGTTTCTCGACACCGTGACGGTGAAACAGCCGGATGCCTTGCTGCCCTCCGGTTTGACACTTAATCACTGGCGCTTCCTGTGGCAGACGACGGCGGGCAAGGCGAACATCTGGCAGGTGACGCTGAATACGCTGCTGTTTTCAGCCTGCACCACCAGCCTGGTGCTCATCATCTCGTCGATGGCCGGTTATGTGCTGTCACGGCTGAATGTGCCGGCGCGCGGCTTCTTCCTCGCCGGTGTCATGGTGCTGCACGCCTTCCCGTCGGTGACGCTGATCATCGCCATCTTCATCGTGCTGCAGATGATCGGCCTCTATAACTCACTGATCGGCGTCATCCTGGTGAAGGCGGCGATCGACCTGCCGCTCGGCATCTGGCTGATGAAGGGCTTTTACGACACCGTGCCGTGGGAAATCGAAATGGCCGGCGTCGTCGACGGCGCTTCGCGTTTTCGGGTCTGGCGCAGCCTCGTGCTGCCGCAGGTCAAACCCGGCATCATGGCGCTCGGCCTGTTCTCTTTCCTCGCCGGCTGGGGCGAGTTCATCCTGCCGCAGGTGCTGGCGCCGGGCAATCAGGTGCAAGTGCTGTCGGTCTATCTCGCGGGCTTCCTCGCCGACGACAACAATTACGATTTCAATATGTTCAAGGCGGTCGGCCTCTTCTATCTCATCCCGGTGCTGATCGCTTATGCACTCTTCAACAAGTATCTCATGAACATCTACGGCGGCGGGAGCAAAGGCTGATGCGCATCCTTCTCGACAATTTTTCGAAGAGCTTCGGCTCCACCAAGGTCATCGAGAACATGCAGCTCGAAGTCGGCAACGGCGAGATGCTGGCGCTGCTTGGCCCTTCCGGCTGCGGCAAATCGACGACACTTTTTTCGGTCTGCGGCATCCACCGGCCGACCAGCGGACGCATCCTCTTCGGCGACCGTGACGTTACGGACCTGCCGAGCCAGGCCCGCAATGTCGGCGTCGTCTTCCAGTCCTATGCGCTCTATCCGCACATGACGGTTGCCGAGAACATCGGTTTTCCCCTGAAGGTGAAGGCCGTCAACGCTGCCGAAATCCGCAAGGAGGTCGAGCGCATTTGCGGGCTCGTCCATATCAGCAATCTTATGGAACGCCGCCCGGCGCAGCTTTCTGGCGGCCAGCAGCAGCGTGTTGCGCTGGCGCGAGCGCTGATCCGCAAGCCCGACGTGCTGCTGCTCGACGAGCCACTTGCCAATCTCGACGCCAAGCTGCGTCTCGAAATGCGCTCGGAAATCCGCCGCCTGCAGCGCGAAACCGGCATTACCGCCATTCTCGTTACCCACGATCAGGTGGAAGCGATGAGCATGTGCGACCGCATCGCCATCATGAAGGAAGGCGAGATCGTCCAGATCGCCACGCCGGCCGAGATGTACAATGATCCGAAAACCGCCTTCGTCGCCGGCTTCCTCGGCAATCCGCCGATCACCTTCCTGCGCGGCGTCGTGGACAGGGGCGCCTTCGCAATCCCGGAAAGCCAGATTCGGGTGCCATTGCCAGGCTCCGTCGGTGCCGCCGAGGGCACGAAGCTGATGCTCGGCGTCCGGCCGGAGCACTTCACCCCGGCGGGCGACGTCCCCGTCTCCGGCAAGGTCACCTTCGCCGAAACGCAGGGTCGCGAGAACCTCTACGACGTGGCGCTTGCCGGCGGGCCGCTGCTGCGCTCGATCCAGCCGGTGCGCAGCGACATCCATGTCGGCGACGATGTCCGCTGGGCGATCGACAGCCGCGGCGTCTTCGTCTTCGACGAACATGGCAGGAGGCTCTGATGACCCGCGATTTCCAGGCATTTTTCACCCGTCACGGCTGGCCGACGGCCAAGGGCCATCTTCCCTTCTGCATTGGCCATCGCGGCGCCAGCGGCCATGAACGCGAGAACACGATCGCTGCCTTCCGCCGCGCCGCCGAACTCGGCGCTGAGATGTGGGAGCTGGACACGCAGCTGACCCGGGACGGCGTCGTCGTCGTCTCGCATGACGACCATCTGGAGCGTGTCTTCGGCATCGACCGCCGCATTTCCGAAATGACGGCGGCCGAACTCGCAGCCCTCGACGGCGTCGACGTGCCGAGTTTTTCGGAGGTGGCTGCACTCGGCCGCGAGACTGGAACCGGTCTCTATGTCGAGCTTAAGGCGCCCAGGACCGGCATGCTCTGCTGGCGGCATCTTGCCGAGATGAACCAGCGTTTTGCCTGCCTCGGCTCCTTCGATACGGCGCAGGTGCGCGAACTCCGCGACGCGGCCTGCGACTTCCCGCTTTCGGTACTGATCCGCGTC
Source organism: Rhizobium sp. NZLR8 (assembly GCF_019685025.1). Taxonomy (NCBI): domain Bacteria; kingdom Pseudomonadati; phylum Pseudomonadota; class Alphaproteobacteria; order Hyphomicrobiales; family Rhizobiaceae; genus Rhizobium; species Rhizobium sp. NZLR8. The sequence continues at coordinate 55,288 of NZ_JABDVY010000008.1, forward strand.
GGCCACGATCCACATGGGCTCGGCGACGAGGCCGGCGCCGATATCCTGCATCTCTGCTGGGAGAGGGCAGGTGAGCGGCCGCAGGATCTGGTGACCGAAGCGCTGATGCACCGCGCTTTCGAGGCGGGCCGCGAGATCGTGCTCTGGCACGAGGAGCGGCGGACCATTCTTAATGACATCATGAAACTTCCGGTTCTCGGCATCTGCACGGATCTGCCCGATCTGATGCGGCCGTCGGCGGTTGAGGAAAAAACAGTTGGCAGACAGGGATAAGGGACCGCGCAAGGTAACCTCCTTCGACGTGGCGCGTGTGGCCGGTGTCTCGCGCGCCGCGGTGTCGCGCGCCTTCACGCCCGATGCCAGCGTCTCGCCAAAGACACGCGAGAAGGTGTTTGAAGCCGCCAAGGAACTCGGCTATCGGGTGAACTATCTTGCTCGGAGCCTGACCAACAAACGCTCCGATCTCGTCGGCCTCGTCGCCGCCGGCCTCGACAATCCGTTCCGCACGCTGCAGATCGAGAACCTGGCAAGGGTGCTGATCGCCCGCAATTTCCGCCCCATCCTGCTGCCGACCTCGCAGGAGGCGGATACGTCGACGGTCATTGGCCAACTGCTGCACTACGCCGTCTCAGGCGTCATCGTCACCTCGGATGCCCCGCCAACCGAAATCTGCGAGCAATGTGCGGCCGAAGGCGTGCCGATCGTGCTCATCAACAAGGGCAACGACATCCCGTTCGTCGACCGCATCATCTCCGACGATCGCATGGCCGGCCATCTCGCCGCCAGCCATCTGATCGGCTGCGGTGTGCAGAGGCCCGCCGTCATGGCGGCTCCTGCCATATCCTATACGGCGCGGCGGCGCAGCGAGGCGTTCCTTGCGCGCTGCAAGCAGCTCGGCACCGAGGCGCAGTTCCTGCAGCTCAGGGTCAACGACTACAAGAGCGGCTATGATGCCGCAGCCGAACTCGCCGCATCCGGCATCGACGGTTTGTTCTGCGCCAATGACTACATGGCCTGCGGCGTGCTCGACCGTGTCATGCAGGGCCGCGGCCGCGATGATGCACCGCCGCTCTCCATCATCGGTCACGACGACATTCCACAGGCAAGCTGGGCCGCCTACGACCTCACGACCATCCGCCAACCCTGCGACATTCAGGCCGCACAGACGGTCGACCTGCTGATCAGCCGGATGGCCGAGCCGGATTTGACGGCGCGTGTCGAATTCACGCCGGTGACACTGATAAAAAGAAGGACCGCCTGATGAATTCCGCATTCGACGCCGCTGCCATCCACGCCCGTGCTGAGGTCGCGATCGCCATCGCCCTCGAGGTCGGACGGCAAGCGGCCCGGTTTCGGCGCGACTCGAACTCCGGCACGCTGGCCGTCGAGAACAAGGGATTGCAGGACTTCGTCACCATCGCCGACAGGAAGGCCGAACAGGCGATCCGCGATGGGCTGCTCTTACGCTTTCCGGGCGATACGTTCATGGGCGAAGAGAGTGGCGGGCGATCGAGCGAGGCCGGCACCTGGGTCGTCGATCCGATCGACGGCACGACCAACTATATCAGGGGCTTCCGGCATTGGGGCGTCTCGATCGCCTTCGTCGTCGCCGGCAAGGTCGAAATCGGCGTGGTCTACGATGCCACCGAGGACAAGGTCTTTCACGCCGTCCGCGGCGGCGGCGCCTTCAAGGACGGAATTCCTGTCCATGCAGCGGCGACCGCCGATCCCGCCAATGCGCTCGTCATTCTCGGCCATTCCCGCAAGACGAGTTTTGACGACCATCTTGCGCTCTCCAAGCGGCTCCACGAACGCGGCATGGACTATCGCCGCACAGGCGCGGCCGCCATCGATCTCGTTCGCGTCGCCGAGGGTGCTGCCGATCTCTATTACGAACGCCATCTCAATGCCTGGGACATGCTCGCCGGCGCGCTGATCGCCGAAGAGGCCGGCGCCACGGTGGCGATGCCGCCGGTCGACAGGCTGCTTGCGGATGGCGGACCGGTCATCGCCCACTCACCGGGGCTGGCCGGCGAATTCGCCTTCATCCTCGACATCGAGGGGCTCACGCCCAACGGTTAATCCGCCATGCGTCGGCGCCAGGCGCGTTCGGTCGCCGGTGCCTCGTCGGTGGTGATCTGGTCCGGCTTCAGGGCCATCAGCGCCTGGAAGTTCCGCCATTCCTCTTCGCTGAAACCGGCCGCCGGATCCTTCAAGGTAAAGGTCCAGGCATCGACCCGTTTGCCTTCGTCCTGGCAGAGCGCGATCATATCGAGACCTCCATTGGCGGCGGCAAGGATCAGCGGCCAGTGGAGATAGACCGTGTCCGGTTCGGTCGGGCCGCGCAGATCGGCGCGCAATGCCGTCTCGACAGCCTTCCAGCCGCTGGCGTTCCCGATATCGTAGAGCTTGTCGGTCGGATCGATGCCGCGCAAGAGATGCGGAAGCTTCTCCTTGACCGCGACGATCAGGTCGAGACTGCCGCCGCTGACGATCACCGAGGCGGCGATATCCCGGAAATGCTCGGCAAGATGCTCGATGCCGCCGGCGCCGATCGCTTCGAAATCGTCCTTCATGTCGAATTGCAGCAGTGCGGCCGGATGCGTCGATTGCATCATGGCGGCGAGATCCTCGCTCAGGATGAGCGGCCGGCCGCCCTCCTGCATCCTGATATCCCGGAGGTCGGCGAGGCTCTTCTCAACGATCGGCCCATATCCTGTCGTTTCGCCTTCGAGATCTTCGTCGTGCAGCACGACGAAACCGCCATCGGCGCGCACCCGCAAATCGAGTTCCATCGAGGCACCTGCTGCAAATCCCTCCGCCATGACCTCGGCGGAAAACAGCGGATCGGCAAAGCGTTTGCGCAGCCGGTGCCATTTCAGACGGGTGCGATGTCCCTCATGTGAAATCTCCAGGCCCTGCGCATCCAGCAATCTCGTCATCTGCACAAATCTCCGCGATGCTACTCTCCTGCCTTGACGCGCCGTGATTATCAAGGGCCGGATACGGCTTTCAGCGGCAGTAGGCCTCGCATATCGCCTCCGCAGCGGCGGCGACATCCGTGGGATAACCGGCCTGCCTGAGGGCGGCGCCATAGGCCACGACGTTCGACAGCACCGCCTGGAATGCGGCGCGCGGACCTGTATGGTTCAGCCGGACGAGGCGGGCCGGCGCGGTTCCCACACCTTCGGTCAGCTCCACTCCCAGCCGCCCCGCGGCGGCGATCAGCGCATCAGGCGCCAGTGCCTTCGGCATCGGCACCGCCGTCACCAGGTTCGAAGCTTTGGCTGCCGGCACCCAGACCCCCACGCCGAGCGCTGCAAGCCCCGCCCGTGTTGCCGATGCTGCCAGTGCATGGCGGGCGACGACATTCTCCAGGCCTTCGGCCTCGATGCGGTCGAGTGCGGTTTCGAGCGCGAAGAATTCCAACGGCGCCGGCGTTCCCGGCAGGCCGCGCCGTCCGCCGTCGACCCAGGTCTTCAGATCGGCCAACGACAGGATCGAATCGCGCGGCGCGCCATCGCTCAGAATGAGGCCCCAGGCGCGCCGGCTGATCGAGAGCGCCGAGACGCCCGCTGGACCGCCAAGCGCCTTCTGCGCACCGATCACCGCGATGTCGATGCCGAGATCGTCGACGTCGAGCCGATGGCCGCCGATCGAGGCGACCGCATCGACGACGGTGACGATGCCGCGGGCACGCGCAAGCGCCAGTATCTCAGGGAGGGGGTTGAGAATGCCGCTTGCCGATTCCGCATGAACCAGGGCGAGCACATCGATAGACGGGCCGGCTTCCAGCGCCTCGGCGATCGCCTCGATCTCCGTCGGCCGCCCTGGTTCGGCGATGATATCCTTGACCGCAGCACCACCTCGCCGCAGCCATTGCCCGAACCAGCCGCCATAGGGGCTGGTGACGATGTTGAGCGCCGTAAGGCCCGGACGGGCAAGGCTGACCGCCGCCGCCTCCAGCGCCACCATCGCCTCTGCCTGCACCAGCAATATGTCGTTGCCGCTGCTCAAGATGCTGCCAATTCTGTCGGCAAGAACGGCATAGCGCTCTGGTGGATAGGAGGGCGCGCCATGCAGGGGATTCCAACCAAGATCGGACATGGATACTTCCTTCAAGATGGATCCGTGACGAGACGGGGGACAGCGGCAACAAGCGCGCGGGCGGCATCGGATTGCGGCGCGGCAACGACCGCCGCTGCCGGGCCGATCTCGACGATCCGCCCGCCTTCCATGACGGCGATGCGGTGGGAGACGGCGCGGACCACGGCAAGATCGTGCGAAATGAACAAACAGGCAATGCCCTGTTCCTTCTGCAGATCGACCAGAAGTTCGAGGATCCTGCCGCGCACGGTGACGTCGAGTGCCGAGACCGCTTCGTCGAGCACAAGCAACGAGGGCCGTGTCGCAATCGCCCGCGCGATCGCCACACGCTGTCGCTGGCCGCCGGAGAGCGCACGAACGGGACGAGTGGCATAATCTGCAGCCAGACCGACACGCTCGAGAAGCATGGCGATCTCGCCGGGGCGCTGGTCTTTCGGGACGACGCCATGGATGCGCAACGGATCATCGAGGACAGTGCCGACAGTCGCCAGCGGATTGAAGGCCGCCAGCGGATCCTGGAACACTATCTGCATGCGCGCCCGCTTGCGGCGCAAAGTCGCGCCATTCAGCGTTAGCCAATCCTCTCCCTCGAAGCGGATCGAGCCGGCATCGGCCGCAAGAAGCCGCAGCAGGATGCGCGACAGCGTCGATTTCCCGCTGCCGGAAGCGCCGACGAGCCCGAGTGTTTCGCCGGCCGCAATCGTCAGCGACACGTTGTCGAGGGCGGCAACCCGACGCCCTGCGGAAGAAAACCCTTTCGCCAGGTTTTCGACGGACAGCAGGGTATCATTCATGACGGCACCTCCGCGATCAGCGGCGGTGTCGCGAGGTCGCGGTGGCTGGCGATGAGCGCGGCGGTATAAACGCTTTTCGGCGCCGAAAGCACTGAACGGACCGGTCCCGCCTCGACCAGCCTCGCGTCGCAGAAAACCGCGATGCGATCGACGAAGCCGGAGGCAAGGGCGATGTCGTGCGTGATGAAAAGCAGCGTCATGCCGTCCTCGCGAACCAGCCCGTCGAGCAGGCGGACGATCTCGGCCTGGACGACGACATCGAGCGCGCTGGTCGCTTCGTCGGCGATCAGCAGCGCTGGTTTCGCGGCAATGGCTGCGGCGATCGCCACGCGCTGGCGCTGACCGCCGGAAAGCTGATGCGGAAAAGCCCGCATCACCTTGTCGGGCTGCGGTATCCGCACCCGCCCAAGCAGCTCTTCGGCCCTGATATAGGCCTGTTTCCAGCTGACGCCGAGATGGCGCCTCGCGCCTTCGGCGACCTGTTCGCCGACCGTCAGCACGGGATTGAGGCTCGCGCCCGGATCCTGGAAGACGAAGCCGAAATCGCGACCAGGGCGGGGCGGATGGCCAAGCCCAGGCCAAAACACCTCGCCGCCAACTCTCGTTCCCTCCGGCAGCAGGCCGGCGAGCGCGCGGGCGACGGTGCTCTTGCCGGAGCCGCTTTCGCCGATGATCGCAAGCCTTTCGCCTGTAGCGATATCGAGATCGATATGGTCGAGCGCGGCAGCACTGTTCCTGCCGCGCCCGTAGGTGACCGAAAGCTGCCGCAGGCTGCAGAAAACGCCGTTCATGCCGCCCTCACGCCGTCATCGCCAAGCGCCTTGCTAATACCTTCGCTGAAGAGATGGACGCCGAGCACGGTGACGGCGAGTGCCGCCCCCGGTAGGACCGAGAGATAGGAGGCCGAACGCAGCACACTGCGGCCCTCGGCGATCATCGAGCCCCAGGTGGCGATATTGGGATTGCCAAGACCAAGAAAGGAAAGTGCTGCCTCGGTGAGAATTGCGCCGGCGACAATGGTGGCCGACAGCGCCAGCACCGGCGGCAAAGCGTTCGGCAGGATCTCCCGGAAGGCGATCTCGGCCGGATGCATGCCGATCACCCTTGCAGAGGCGACGTAATCCTGCTCGCGGATCGCCAGCACCTGCGCTCTCGTCAGCCGCGCCGGATCGGCCCATGTGCCAAGCGCGATGGCAAGGACGACGACAGGCATCGAGACCCCGATGGTGCTGACGAAGGCAAGGGCGAGCAGAAAGCCCGGCACGATCTGGAAAGCGTCGACCACGCGCATCAGCGCCTCGTCGACGATCCCGCCGGCAAAACCGGCCGCCATGCCGACGCAGAGGCCAAGCAGCATGGCCGAAAACGCTGCCGCAAGGCCGACGGCAAGCGAGGTTCGCGCACCATAGAGTAAGCCCGCCACCACGTCGCGGCCAAGCCGGTCGGTGCCAAGCGGAAAACCTGGATCGGTGAATGGCTGAAGCAGCGCCCGGCCGGCAATTCTCAGCGGATCGCCCGGCGAAATGATCGGAGCAAGCAGCCCAACCGCAAGCAGGACGAGAAGGATCACAAGCCCGACCGCGCCTTCCGGCGTGCTGAGGAGGCGGCGGAGACGGCTCATGCATTGCCCTCCGAAGCGCCGATGCGCGGATCGAGCGCGGCATAGACGAGATCGACGAGAAAGTTGACCGAAATAACGAGGACGGCACTGGTAACGATAATACCCATCAACAGCGGCGCGTCGCGGCCGTTGACCGCCTCCTGCGCCAGCCGCCCGAACCCGGGAATAGCAAAGACGCTCTCGATCACCACGCTGCCGCCGAGCATGGCCGCCGATTGTAGCCCGAGCATGGTGACGAGCGGCAGCAGCGCATTGCGCGCCACGTGGCGTAGCACGATGCGACTGCGCGACAGACCTTTGGCGCGGGCAAAGAGCACGAAATCCAGCTTCCAGGCCTCCGCCATGCCGGCGCGCATCACCCGCAGGAACAGGGCGAGATAGATCAAGGCGAGCGCGCCGACCGGCAGGACCAGATGATCGGCAATGTCGAGCGCGCGCGACAATCCTGTCTTGCCGGAAGCGATCGTCTCGATGCCGGCGATCGGAAACCAGCGCAGCGTCACCGAAAAGGCGATGCTCAGAACCAGGCCGAGCCAGAAGCTCGGAATGGCGTAGACAATCAGCGAACCGATCGACAGCAATCGGTCGCGAAGGGTGCCCGGCCGGGCGCCGGCAAGGATACCGAGCGCCGAGCCCAAGCCGAAAGACAGCGCGGTGGCGCTGCCCATCAACAGCAGCGTGTTGGGCAGGCGTTCGGCAATTAGTGCGCCGACCGGCCGCCCGAAGGCCACCGACCAGCCGAGATCGAGCCGGGCAAGCGAGGAAAGATAGAGCCACAGGCGCGCGAGCACGGACCGGTCGAGGCCATAGCTTTCGCGCAGCGACTGCCTGAGTGCCGCATCGCCGCCCCCGATCGAGCCAAGATAGGCGTCGACGGCATCGCCCGAAGCGGATTCGAGCAGCAAAAAGGTGAAGATCACCACGATCAGCAGCACCGGAATACTGCTGATCGCCCTGCGCCTCAGGAGGATGATTGCACGTTTCACGCCGGACTGGGCCCCCGGAAGAGAATTGCCGCCAATCTTATCATGATTGCAGCGCGGTATCGCCCCAGTTCGAAACGGCCCAGCGCGGATTGTCCGAGACGTTGAGCACGGTATCGCGCGCAACGGTTATGAAGCCCCATTCCGCGACGTTGATCAGCGGCAGATCGGCGACGACGAGCTGCTGGAACTTGCGGTAGAGATCGGTGCGCGCCGTCGTGTCGACGGTTTCGGAGGCCTGATGGATGATCTTGTCGAGCTCCGGATTGACGTAGCCGCCCTGGTTGGAAAAGGGCACACCATCAGGTGTGCCGGACTGGACGAGAATGGTGGTGGAGATCGCCGGATCGCCGCGGAACACCGGCGGACCGACGGCAAGATCGAAATCGTGGTCGGTATAAACAGCTTTCTGGTGGGCGGCCGCATCGGCATTGACGATCTCGGCATCGATGCCGATCACGGCGAGCGCCTGGCGAAGGTAATCGCCGAACTGGCGGGTCTCGTTGAAATAGGGCGCCGGGCGAAGCTTCAGCTTGAAGCGGTTACCGTCCGCCCCTTTGGCGTAACCCGCCTTGTCAAGAATATCGTTGGCGGCGGCGGGGTCGAATGCATAGGCCGCGACATCTGATGTGTAGAACTCCGGCGCATTCCTCGGCACCGGGCCTGTGGAGGCAGCGGCGTAACCGAGGAAGATCGTGTCGACCACAAATTTCTTGTCGATCGCCTGGGCGATCGCCTGGCGGACCCGGAGGTCGGCCAACTCCTTGCGGCGGTGATTGATCTCGACGACCAGCTGATAGGTCAAAGCCTCATAGCCCTTCGAAATCACCTTGATACCGTCGACCTTGGAGATGCGGCCGAGATCGGCAAGCGGCACTGCCGAAAAGGCGGCAAGCTGGATTTCGTCGGCTTCGAGCGCCGCCCCCGCCGACGCGCGATCCGGCAGCACGCGGAAGACGATCTCATCGAGTTTCGGCTGGTCTTTGCCCCAGTAATTCTCATTGCGCGTCAGCCGGTAATATTCGCCGGGCTTGTATTCGGCGAACTTGAACGGACCAGTGCCGACGAGCGCGTTGTTGGCCGGATTGGTGGCGATATCGCTGCCGTCGAAGATGTGCTTGGCAACGACGCTGGTGACGACGGGCAGGGCATTGCGGATCAGCTGGAACGGCGTCGGCTTGGAGAAGCGGAAGACGGCGGTGTAATCATCAGGGGTATCGACGGCTTCGAGATCGGCGAAGACCAGGCGGCCGAGATTCTGCAGCGGCTTCCAGATATTGAGCGCGGAAAAGGCGACATCGAGCGAGGTGAACGGCTTGCCGTCGTGCCAGGTGACGCCGTCGCGCAGCTTGAAGGTGACGGAGAGGCCGTCGGCCGAGCCCTCCCAGGACGTGGCGAGGCGCGGCGAAAGCCCGTCCTTGCCGTCGAACGAGGCTTCGGCCAGTGGTTCGATCACCTTGCTTGCGACGAAAAAGACGCCGTTCGAGGCAACGATGGCAGGATTGAGGTTCTTCGGCTCGGAATCCGCAGCAACGATCAGCCGGCCACCGGCGGGCGCCGTCTGCGCCAGCGCGTGGCGGCTAAGCGCCGTCGAAGCGAGGAGCAGGGCGGCGCCCTTCATCAGCGTGCGCCGCGAGATAGATGGTACGGTCATGACCCCTCCTGATCGATAAAATTTCAAGTGCCCATATTCAGGGCGAAATGCCAACTATCATAGATAATTAAATTCGAATGGTCGGGCCGGGCGAGACATTTTTTGTCACCCAGCCATTATTTGCTTGGAGCAGGATATTCCTCGAAAACCGCTCACACTTTGCGGCATCATGCTCTAGCCGCTGGCGGCGAGGCGTGTTGGCTCGCTAAAGAGATCGCGGTAGGCGGCACCCGGATGCGGCGCGACAAGTCGCGGTCCTGCTCCCCCAAGCTTTTCCCGCAGCGTGCCCTTGGCATATTCGGTCTTGTAGACGCCGCGCTTCTGCAATTCCGGCACCAGCAAATCCACAGCATCCTCGAAACTCTCGGGCGTCACGGCATAGGCGAGGTTGAAACCGTCGACATCGGTGTCCTCGATCCATTCCTGCATCAGATCGGCAACCGTCTGCGGCGAGCCGACGAAAACAGGACCAAAACCGCCGACGCCGACCCAGTCGGCCATTTCGCGCACCGTCCATTCCTTGGTGGGATCGATGGTGGTGAAGGTCTCGACGGCCGATTGCACCGCATTGGTATGACGGTGGCGCAGCACTTCGTCCGGCCCGAATTGGCCGAAATCGATGCCGGTCCAGCCGGAGATCAGCGTCAGCGCGCCTTCGAAGGAGGCATATTTGCGGTATTCGTTGAATTTGCGCTGCGCCTCGGCATCGGTCTCGCCGAGGACTACTGTCTGGAGGTTGAAGGCGAGAATGTCGCGCGGGTTGCGGCCGATACGCTCGGCCGCCTCGCGGACATTCGCGACATAGCGTTTCAGCACCGCCTTCGATGGCGACGCCACGAAGATGCATTCGGCATGGGCGCCGGCGAAATCCTTGCCGCGGCTGGAGGCGCCGGCCTGGTAGAGCACCGGCGTGCGCTGCGGCGAGGGTTCGCTCAAATGAATGCCGGGCACGTTGAAATGCCGGCCGGAATGGCGGATCGGGTGGACTTTTTCTGGATGGGTGAAGATGCCGGTTTCGCGGTCTCGGACCACGGCGCCGTCCTCCCAGCTTCCCTCCCAGAGCTTGTAGCAGACTTCGAGATATTCTTCGGCGAGGTCGTAGCGATCGTCGTGTCCCGTCTGCGCCGGCTGACCGATGTTGAGCGCGCCGCTGTTGAGATAGGAGGTGACGATATTCCAACCGACGCGGCCTTTCGTCAGATGATCGAGCGTCGAGATGCGGCGGGCGAAGGTGTAGGGATGCTCGAAAGAGAGCGAAGCCGTCAGGCCGAAGCCGAGGTGCTCGGTGGCGTAGGCCATGGTCGGGATGAGCTGCAGCGGATCGTTGACCGGCACCTGCGCCGAATGTCGAAGGGCGGCATCGACATTGCCGTTCAGCACATCGTAGACGCCGAGCACGTCGGCGATGAACAGGCCGTCGAACCCGCCGCGCTCCAGCGTCTTTGCCAGATGCACCCAGTAGTCGAGATCCTTATAGGTCCACGACTTGTCGCGTGGATGGCGCCAGAGCCCCGGCGACTGGTGTCCGACGCAATTCATGTCGAAGGCGTTCAGCCTGATTTGGCGGGTCATGTCTTTCTTCCTTGGAATTTAGGAATTGCTGCGGCCGAGGCCGTAGGTCAGCGCCAGCGCGCCGACGAGCACGGCGCCCTTGACAAAATCCTGGGTGTAATAGGGGGCGTTCAGCATGGTCAGACCGTTCAGCAGCACGCCGACGAAGACGGCGCCGGCGATGGTGCCGAGCACGTTTGGGCGCCGCAGGTTGAAAACGGCAAAACCGATCAGCGCGGCGGCAACCGAATCCATCAGCAGCGAGCCGCCGGAAGAGATGTCGCCACGCCCAACGCGGGCGGCAATGATGATGCCGCCGAGCGAGGCCAGCGTGCCCGACAGGACATAGGCGAGCGTCTTCAGCCTGACGGTCGAAGCCCCAGCGAGCCGGGTGGCGACCTCGTTGCCGCCGGTCGCAAACAGCAGCCGGCCGATGCGGGTGCGTTCGGTGAGGATGAAGAGTACGACGGCGACCGCCGCCATTAACACCACTGAGACGGGGAGGGTGCCGAAGATGCTGTAGCGGCCGATCAGCAGGAAGGCCGGGTCGTAGGCGCCGGTCGCCTTCGAACCGTCGGGCAAGGTGAGGCCTGATGAAATCGACCGGCCGGCAGTGGGTATCAGCTGCAGGCCGGAGAGCAGGAACATCATCGCCAGTGTCGCCAGCAGATCCGGCACCTTCAGGCGGACGATCAGCAAGGCGTTGACGAGGCCGACCAGGGCGCCGAAGGCGAGCACCAGCGGCACCGTCGCGTAGGCGTCGAGACCCCAGACGATCATCGCATAACTCGCCGCCATCACGCTCGATGCGGCGACCGCGCCGATCGACAGGTCGAAACCGCCGACAGCAAGCGTGACAGTGACGCCGGCACCGAGGATGGCGACGACCGACACCGCCTGCAGGATGCTCATGAGATTGGCGATGTTGATGAAAGCGGGCTCGGCGATCGAAAAACCGACGATCAGCAGCGCAAGCAGGATAAACACCGCGCCTGCGCGGAGAAACGCCCCTAAGGCTGCAAGGCGGCCGCTTTCGGCGTGCGATACCGTTTGCAGAGTGCCTGCCCGAGTGTCGTCGTCGAACGTCGTCATGCCGATATTTCCTGAATGGCAAAAGGAGCGGCATTTCCGTCCGCGGCGGGTTCCAACACGTGGCGGTCGATGACCAGGATGCGGTCGGCCACTTCATAGGCCTCCTCGGGATCGGAGGTCGCGATCAGCGTCGCCCGGTCGGTGCGGGCACGGATTGCCTGTATGATATCGCGGCGGGCGCCGACGTCGACGCCCTGAAAGGGCTCGTCGAGCAACAGGAGGCGGCTTGGCTCCGCTTCCCAGCGGGCGATCACCGCCTTCTGCTGGTTGCCGCCGGACAGCGACCAGACGGAGGCGAGCGGACCGGCTGCCTTGATGCCGAAATGGGCGATCGCCTGCTCGGCCTCATGTCGTTCGCGCCTGCCGAGGAGGAACCCGCGCGGATACCATTTGGAAAGATGCGGCAGGCTGATCGTCGCCGAGAGCGAATGGCCCGGCCATGCCGGCGGCATCAGCGAGGAACGATGACGGTCTTCGGCCGCCATCGCAACGCCTGACGCAATCGCTTCGGCCGGGCTTTTCGGTCGGTAAGGCCGGCCCTCGAGAAACATCGTGCCACCCTCAAGCGCCGTCGCGCCGAAGATCGCCTGGAGCAGCCGGCTCTTGCCGGCGCCGAGCACGCCGGTCACCGCCACCACTTCGCCCTCATGGAGCGACAGATCGAAGGACGCGCCTGTGGGCAGCAGGCAGGCATCGCGCATCTCGAAAATCACCGGGCCGGTCGCGGGCCGCGCATCCGGCCGGGCCGCATCCAATCTGCGGCCGATCATCGTCTCGATGGCGCTCGAAAAATCGATCGGCCGCGAGAAGGTGCCGACGACGCGGCCGCCGCGCATGACGAGCGCGCGGTCGGCAATCGCTTCGAGATCGGCTGTGCGATGCGATATATAAAGGATTGCCAGTCCCCTCTGGCGAAGCCTCAGCAGAATGTCAAAGAGACGGCGGCTTTCCTCTCCGGAAAGGCTCGCCGTCGGCTCATCGAGAATGAGGAGATCGGCGCGGTTGGCTAGCGCCCGTGCAATCGCCACCAGTTGCCGGTCGGCGCTGGCGAGTTCGCCGAAATCACGGTCGAGCGGCAAGGTGAGGCCGGCAGCATCGAGCATCGCCTGCGCCGCTCGGCGAATGCCGGCGCGCGTGACGAAGAAGGGCGTGCTGCGATCGGCGAAACGGTTGAGAAGCAGGGCGTCGGCGACGGTCAGGCCGGCTGCACCGACCAGATCCGTCGACTGATGCACGGTGACGATACCGGCCCTTGCCGCTTCCGCCGGGCTGCGCGGCGCGAAGGGACGGCCATCGAAACGGATCGTACCGCCGTCGGCCGGAAGCACGCCGGAAAGGATTTTGACCAGCGTCGATTTTCCCGCGCCGTTTGCGCCCATGAGCGCTACGATCTCGCCGCGCTCGATCGAAAGATCGGCGCCGGCAAGCGCCCGCGTCGACCCGAAGCTGCGGCTGATATTTTCTATGTGAAGAAGCGGCATCGACAAGATCCGGGACTGCATTTGTATCAGGAGTGTGCCTCTTTTGGGCGGTCGAATTCCAGGCACGCATTTCCCCGGCGGACAGTGCCGGGGGAACAAAGAATCTCCCGCAGCCCGCAAAATCGGATCATTTAATCTACTAAAAACATAGAGATTATATCTAATAACTTGACGCGTCGCGGGGTGCTGCCTGTCAGACGACGCCTCTTTTTGCCAAAAGGAACGCGACGATGAAATCCCTCGCACGGCTCGCACTGTCTGCCGCCGTCATTCCGTTCATTTTCATTCAAGGCGCAAAGGCCGACGGCCTGTCCGGTGCTCCGGCTCCCTTCGACAAGGGTGGCGTCAAGGTGGCGTTGATCAGCTACATCTCGGCCGGCGATTTCTTCCAGGCCTACCAGGCGGGCGCCGAGGCCCAGGCCAAGGCACTGGATATCGACCTGCGCATCTTCCCCGGGCGGCAGGATGCCGCCGAGCAGCGCGAGCAGATCCTGCAGGCGATCAACCTCGGCGTCTCCGGCATCGTCATCGACCACGGCCTGCCGGAATCGCTCGGCGACGTCGTGCAGCAGGCGCTCGACAAGGGCATCAAAGTCGTGGCTTTCGACGTCAACCTCAACAATCCCAAAATCCCACAGGTGGAGCAGAGCGACCACGAGCTTGCCTCGCTGGCGCTCGCGCAGGTGGTGAAGGATAACGGCAACAGCTTCAACGCCGGTTATGTCTATGTCGCGGGCTTTGCGCCGCTCGACCGCCGCAACGAAGTCTGGGACAAGTTCAAGTCGGACAACAAAGGCGTGGTCGAAAAGGCCCGCTTCGGCAATGTCAGCGACACGACGGCAACCTCGACCGCCGACCAGGCCAAGGCCGTACTCACAGCCAATCCCGATATATCGGTGGTCTTCGCCCCCTATGACGAATTCGCCCGCGGCGTAAAACTCGCTGCCAACGATCTCGGCATTGCAAACAAGCTCAAGATCTATTCTGCCGATGTCTCCACGGCCGATATCCAGGAAATTACCGAGGAAGGCAGTCCCTGGGTCGCGACCGTCGCCACCAATCCGGCCGTGGTCGGCGCCGTCTCGATCCGCGCCGCCGCTCTCGAAATCGCCGGCCAGACGGTACCCCATCAGATTACCGTGAAGCCGACGCTTCTGACGCAGGAGAGCCTGCGCGCCGCCGGCGTCAAGACGATCGAAGAGCTGGCCGAAAAGGTCCCCGCCTTCAGCATCAGCGATGCGGCGACCGCCAGCTGGATCCCGGACAAACTGTTCTGAGGCTTTTGGCTTGATCCTTTCCGGCGGGGAGCGTGCGGCTCCCGCCGGAACATCCCCTTGGAGAATTGGAGTTCCGCCCATGAGCCAGTCCAATGTCGTCTTCGCGGCCCCCCGCAACCCGACGCGAGAAGACCTCTTTGCCCGTGCCGAGGCTATCTCGGCCGACCTTTCCCAGCGCGCGGCCGAACTCGACCGCGACGGCCGTCCGCCACTTGCCGAGATCGTCAAGCTGAAGAATGCCGGCCTGCTCAACGCGCTGCATCCGTCAGAGATCGGCGGCGGCGGCCTCGATTGGGTCGACGGGCTGAGGCTGGTACGCATTCTCGCCCGTGGCGAGAGCTCGATCGGCCAGTTGCTCGGCTACCATTATGTCAATAGCCAGTACATCTACTGGGCGCTCGATGCGGCGCGCGCCCAAGCGCTCGGCGGCGAGACGGTGGCGAAGAACCTCTATTGGGGCGCGGCCGTCAACCCGCGCGACCCCGGGCTGGTGCTGACCCGCCGCGGCAACGGCTATGTGCTGAACGGCCGCAAGTCCTTCTCCACGGCAGCGCGGGTCTCCGACTATATCAACGCCAACGCCACGCTCGATGACAAGATCGCCGGTTTCGCCGTGCCGACCAATCGCCCAGGCTACGTTGCCAGCGACGACTGGGACAATATCGGCCAGCGCCTCTCCGACAGCGGCAGTGTCGAATTCCACGATTTCCCCGTCTACGAGGAGGATTTCGTCGGTGCGCCCGCTGCAGCCGATGTGGCGCCGCCCGTGCTCTCGACCTTCAATACGCCGTTCATCCAGCTGGTCTTCGTCAACCTTTATCTCGGCACCGCCGAAGGCGCGTTGCAGGCGGCCGTCGACTACGTCAGAACCACGACCCGGCCGTGGATCACATCAGGCGTCGAGCGGGCAGCGGACGATCCCTATATCCTCGAACGTGTCGGCGAATTCACCGCCGCGCTGAAGGCCTCGGCAGCCCTTGCCGACAGCGCGGCAACCGCCGTGCAGGCGGGTCTAGCCCACGGCCGAGATGTGACGGCACGCGAGCGCGGCGAGGCGGCGGCGGAAGCCTATGCCGCCAAGGTCCATGCCACCCATGTCTCGCTCGACATCACCTCACGCGTCTTCGAACTGACGGGCGCGCGCTCGACAGCGAACAAATATCGCTTCGACCGGTTCTGGCGCAATGTCCGCACCCACACGCTGCACGACCCGGTCTTCTACAAGGCCAAGGAAGTTGGTGAATTCGTGCTGAACGACAAGATACCGGAGGTCAGCCTCTATAGCTGAGGCGGCCGTCTTCCCTCGAACGCAAAAGCCCCACCGCCAACGCTGGCGGTGGGGCTTTCGTTTGCAAGCGACGGAAATTTCAGAGCGCGCCGTTTTTCGGCGGCGTCACGCCGTTCAGATGGTAGTTGCCGACAACGTGATATTTCCAGCGCACCGGATCGTGCAGCGTATGAGTGCGGGCATTGCGCCAGTGGCGGTCGAGATTGAGGCCTGCCTGTACCGACGAGGTTCCGGCAAGTTCGAAGAGCGTATTCGCCGCCTCGATCGCCACCTCGGTCGTCAGCACCTTGGCGGCGGCAACCGCAAGCGTCGCCTCGACAACGTTTTTCTCCGTCGTCTCGATCTGCGCGGCATCGACCTTGTGGCCGGCACGCTCGACGAGCGCCGTTGCGGCTTCCAGCCGGATGGCGATCTGGCCGACCTTGGCGATCGTCAGCGGATCGTCGGAGGCACGGTCGAGGCCGCTATCCATCCAGGGGCGCGATTTCGTCCTGACGAACTCCAGCGTTTCGGCAAAGGCCGCCCGCGCGATACCGAGATCGATACCGGCATGGATGATCTGGCCGACCGAGCCGATCGTCGTCGGCCGCTCGAAGCCCTTGTGATGGAAGACGACGGAATCGGCGCTGACATAGACATTGTCGAGGATCGTCGTGCCGCTGCCGGTGGTGCGCTGGCCAAAACCGTCCCAGTCGTCGACGATCTCGATGCCTTCGGTGCCTTTCGGCACGAAGGCCATGGTCAGCCGCTCCTCCGCATCGAGCGCAAAGACGGCGATCCAGTCGGCAAAGAGGACGCCGGTCGAATAGAATTTGCGGCCGTTGATCCGGTAACCCGGACCGTCGCGGGTGATGCGCGTGTTATAGTGGCCGACCGTCTTCGTGCCGCGCTCGGAAAGTGCATTGCCGAAACGGTCGCCGGCCAGCACCCGGCCGAAGAAATAACGCTGCTGCTCCTCGCCGCCGTCGGTTCTGAGCGCCTCGAGAATATAGAAATGGTTCTGCGGGATCTGGCCGATCGAACTGTCCGCCTCCGACAGGATCGCGGTGATCTCGGCAAGCACGGCGTTCGAGACGTCGAGCCCGCCATATTGCGCGGGCACGGTGATCGCCAGAAGGCCGGATTGGGCGAGAAGATCGAGTTCGGCGAACGGCAGGAGCCGGTCGCTATCGCGCTCGGCGGCGCGTGCGGCAAATTGCGCCGCCAGCCTGCGGGCGGTTGCGATCACTTCCTCGTCGCTGCCGATACGGGCGGCCACCGGCCGGATCTGGTCTGCTTGCCTCAGGACGGTATTCATCGATGTCTCCAATTCTACCGATCCTATCGGTGAAAGAAATCGAGCATCGAGATAAGAGCACAAATTCTATAGATGTCATGTAAAATGGAAAGTGTTTGCTTATCGGCCTCCGGCCGCCGGGATTAGTGTCTCGGTTCGGCGTTTCCGTGAAAACGCGGCCGGAGAAGGAATGAAATTCCTGGCGGAAATTACTGCAGCCGGCCTCGATTTGAATTCGTCGACCTCCTACGTAACCGATATCCGATGCGTCGCCGCAGCGGCTCCGGAAAGAACGCCCAATGCGGGGCAGGCGGCCGCCTTGCCCGATCCATGAGGAAAATCATGACCCGTTCACGGCAGTTGCGCCTCGGCGCCTTCATGCGTCCCGTCAGCTTGCATACCGGCGCGTGGCGTTATCCCGGTTCCTATCCTGACGCAAACTTCAATTTCGCGCATCTAAAGTTCTTTGCACAGGCGCTGGAACGGGCGAAATTCGACGCCTTCTTCATGGCCGATCATCTTGCCGTGCTCAACATGCCGGTCGAGGCACTCAGGCGCAGCCACACCGTGACCTCTTTCGAGCCCTTCACGCTGCTCTCAGCGCTGGCGGCAGTGACGGAGCGTATCGGTCTCGTCGCTACCGCTTCCACCACATTCGACGAGCCCTATCACATAGCCCGACGTTTCGCCTCGCTCGACCATATCAGCGGTGGCCGCGCCGGCTGGAACATCGTCACGACGTCGAACCCCGACGCCGCTCTCAATTTTGGCCTCGACGAACATATGGAGCATGGCGAGCGTTATCATCGCGCTCGGGAGTTTTATGATGTCGTCACCGGGCTCTGGGACAGCTTCGCCGACGACGCCTTCATTCGCGACCGGGAGAGCGGCCTGTTCTTCGATCCGGAAAAAATGCATGCGCTGAACCATAAGGGCGAGGAACTCAGCGTCCGCGGGCCGCTCAATATCGCCCGCCCGCCGCAGGGATGGCCTGTCATCGTCCAGGCCGGCCAGTCGGATCCCGGCCGCCAGCTTGCCGCGGAGACCGCCGAAATGGTCTTCTGTTCGCCGCGCGATCTTGCCGCCGGCAAGGTGCTTTTTGCCGATATCAAGGGTCGCATGGAAGCCATCGGCCGCAACCGCGACCATCTGAAGATCCTGCCCGCCGCCTTCGTCATCGTCGGCGACAGCATCGAGGAGGCCCGCGCCAAACGTGCCACCCTCGACGGCCTGGTGCATTACGACAGCGCAATCGCCTCGCTTTCGATCGCGCTCGGCCATGACGCTTCCGGCTTCGATCCCGACGCGCCGCTACCGGCCGATATTCCCGACACCAATGCCAGCAAGACCGGCCGCGCCCAGGTCCTGAAGCTTGCGGCGGAAGAAAACCTGACCGTGCGGCAGCTGGCGCAACGCTATGGTGGCTATGCCGGCCTTGCCTTCGTCGGTACACCGGCAAGCATTGCCGACGAAATGGAATGCTGGCTGGAGGAGGAAGGCTCGGACGGCTTCAATATCGTCTTCCCCTATCTGCCGCAGGGTCTCCTTGACGTCACTGAACGACTGGTTCCGGAGCTTCAGCGCCGCGGCCTGTTCCGCAGCGAATATGAAGGCGCAACGCTGCGCGAGCATCTCGGCTTGCCGCGGCCGGAGAACCGGTTCTTCGTATCGGGCGCATGAGGCGCTGCTGCCAGCCGCTCAGCTCCGTGTGCCAGCAAAACGCCAGGGGTCGATGCATTCGATGCCTAGCGGGATGAAATGCGCGACATTGCGGGTCACGAGGTTCAGCCCGTGTTCCAACGCAGTGGCGGCGATCATTGCATCGGCGGATGGACGCTTGTCCGCGGTTGGAAGCAGTCCGGCCCGGCTTGCCGTCGCTGCATCGAATGGCAGGATGCGCTCGGCGAATTCCGTCAGCACGCTCTCATCCATCCAGCGGCGCAGATCCTCGGCGAAGCCGGGGTCCCTTCCGCGCTCGCGCTGGATGCCGAACTGGATTTCCATGATCGTAACCGCTGAGAGATAGGCTTCGGCAACGGAAAACTCCTTCATGAAGTCTTGGAATTCCCGCGACTGCCGCTCGGCTCTTCGCGCAACAGAGACGACATTCGTGTCAAGCAGGAACACCATCAGAACTCGACGGTCCTGTCGTCAAAGCCGAGCCGCTCGGGCTCGAACTCCCTTTCATCGGCTGTCGGATCGCGCAAGGCCGCAAAGAGTGTCTTCGGCGCCTTCCAGTTCGCCTGAAATTCCGCATAACTGACAAGCACATAAGCCGCCTTGCCGCGATCGGTGATCACGAGCGGCCGTTCATTCGCCTCCTTCTTTGCCTTACTCGGATTCTGGTTGAAGGAAGCGCTGGTCATGAAGGACATTTTCATCGACTCGTCCATACTACATTCATCAGAAAGTATGCTACATTTAACTCACTTTTACAAGATCGGCGGGGAGGGAGCCCCCGCTTTCCTGGAGGAGTCATCCAGCGGCGCTCAGACCATGGCCACCGCCTGAAACGCATCGCTTTCTCCCGGCACCAATTCGAGCGGCCAGACGACGTTGCGGCCGGCATCGGGATAGAACTTGCGATAGGCCGGCATGTTGGCGAGAAGCATCTGGCCCAGCGCGATGCCGAGATCGTGGAGTGACATGCGGAAGCAGCTGAGCGAGGGCTGCAGGAACCGCGCTCGAGGCGCGTCACGGAAGCCGATCACGGCAATGTCGCGGCCGGGCATGACGCCTGCCTCCGTCAGGCGGCGGTAAAGGCCGATCGCCATCAGCTCGTAGATCAGGATCACCGCCGTCGGCCGCTCTTCAAGAAGCAGCAGCTCGTGGGCCGCCTGATAGCCGCCTTGTTCGCTCGACTTGACGCGGATGACGAGCGACCGGTCGAACGCTATATCGTGGCGTTCGAGCGCGCGGCGATAGCTCTCGAGAAAGACGTAGCCGAGGTTGACCTCGCTCGACGGCGCGGTGATCGCGATCCGACGGTGGCCGCGTGCGACCAGCCGCTGGACCGCATGTTCGGCCACGCCTTCGAAATCGAGATCGATCCAGGGCGAATTGCTGGCCGAAAGGCTGCGGCCGACCGAAACGAAGGGGATCTTTGCCCGCGACAGAAGATCGATGCGCCGGTCGATACGCTGCATATTCGAGATGATCATCGCATCGACGATGCCCCGCGCCACCATGCGCGTCAGATATTCGTGCGGATCCTCATCGCTCGGGCTGGGCAGCATGATGAGGTCGAGGCTGTGGCGGGCAAAGACGCTTTGCAGGCCGCTGGTGACGCCGAGGAAGAAGTTGTCGGCATTCTCGACCGCCTCCGTGCTGGATTCGATCATCAACCCGATGACCTTCGTCTCTCCCTGTCTCAGGCTCCGCCCCGACTGGTTGGCGACGTAGCCGAGTTCCTCCGCGGCTGCCAGCACGCGGCGGCGCGTTTCCTCGTTGACATCAGGCTTGCCATTCAGCGCCCGGGAGACCGTGCCGATCGAAATATCCAAGTGTTCGGCAAGCTGGCGAATGCCCTTCATCGTTGTTGATTTTCCCTGGAGCATGATGCCGAAAACTGCGCGCGGTTTCCAGATGACATCCTGCTTTCCTTCTCTGATTTAGATCCATTCGGATCTCGGTCCGAAATTTCGCATTTGGCGTCTATTGACATCGCAAAGTGTTTCCGCCAACATTCGTAAACGTTTACGGAGTGCGTGTCACGAGGAGAGTTGGCGCCATTCCCTGGAGGAAATCGTGAAATTCAGTGCCATTCTGTGCGGGTGCGGAGCTATGTCCAAAGGTTGGTTGCGCGCCATCGCTTCCAACCCTCAACTGGCCGAATCCATCACCATCGTCGGTCTCGTCGACCTCAACCGGGAGACGGCGGAAAAGCTCGCTGCCGAGTTCGGTCTTAAGGGCGCTGTGATCGGTTCGGACCTGTCCGAAGTTATCGCTGCGACCAAGGCCGATCTGGTCTTCGACATCGTCATTCCGTCCGCCCGGTACGATGTCGTTTCGGCGGCGCTCAAGGCCGGCTGCCACGTGCTCAGCGAAAAGCCGATGGCCGCCTCGCTTGCCGAGGGCGCTGCGC
This sequence comes from Rhizobium sp. NZLR8, assembly GCF_019685025.1. NCBI lineage: Bacteria > Pseudomonadati > Pseudomonadota > Alphaproteobacteria > Hyphomicrobiales > Rhizobiaceae > Rhizobium > Rhizobium sp. NZLR8. The sequence continues at coordinate 76,496 of NZ_JABDVY010000008.1, forward strand.
TGATCGATCTCGCCGCAGAAACCGGCCGCATCCATGCGGTCATCCAAAACCGCCGTTTCATCTCGGGCATCAGGCGCCTGCGCCGCTTCGTCGACAGCGGCGTGATCGGCGAGCTCACCGGCATCCATTGCGACTTCTTCCTCGCACCGCATTTCGGCGGCTTCCGCGAAGAGATGGATAATGTCCTGCTTCTCGACATGGCGATCCACACCTTCGATGCCGCCCGTTACGTCGCCGACAGGAAGCCGCTCGCCGTCTATTGCGTCGAGCGCAATCCGAAGGGGTCGTGGTACCGGCACGGCGCCTCGGCCAATGCCATCTTCGAATTTTCAGACGATATCGTCTTTACCTATCGTGGCTCCTGGTGCGCCGAGGGTGAGCGCACCAGCTGGGAAAGCCAGTGGCGTCTCGTCGGCTCGAAGGGCATGCTCACCTGGGACGGCGAGGAGAGCTTCAAGGCGACGGTTGCGGGCGAGGAGCCCGGCCTGTTGCGTGGTTCTACTTCCGTAAACGTTCCCGGTCCGGAGCATGACGAAGAAACCCACGGCCACGCCAGCGTCATCGCCGACTTCATCGCGGCGATCCGCACCGGCAAACAGCCCGAAACGGTCAACTCCGACAATATCAGAAGCCTCGCCATGGTCTTCGGTGCGATCGAAAGTGCCAAGACCGGCAAGCGCATCGAAATTTCAGCATAGGATCAAGTGACGTGAGCAACCCTGCAAAATCAATTCGCATCGGCACCATGGTCAGCGGTAACAAGGGCGATACCGCCCAGCGCATCGGCGAAATCGCCGACATGGGCTTCGAAAGCTTCGAACCCTTCTTCTGGCAGACGACCAAGGGTCAGGACCTTTCCGAGCTCGGCAAGCGCTGCCTCGACGCGATCGGCGACCGCGACATCACCATCTCGACGCTCGGCATGTTCGGCAATCCGCTGGAAGAGACCGCAATCGACCTGGAGACGCTGCAGGGCTGGAAAGACTGCATCGACAATGCCCATCATTTCGGCGCCACTTGCGTTGCCGGCTTCACCGGCCGCATCCGCGGCAAACCGCTGACCGACAGCCTGGCTCGCTACAAGCAGATCTGGAGCGAGCTCGCCAAACGGGCGGCCGACAAGGGCATCAAGATCGCCTTCGAGAATTGCGCCATGGACGGCAACTGGGCAAGCGGCGACTGGAACATCGCCCACAACCCCGACGCCTGGGAATTGATGTTCAACGAGACGCCGGACGACAATATCGGACTGGAATGGGAGCCGTGCCATCAGATGGTCTATCTGATCGATCCGTTGCCGCAGATCCGCAAATGGGCGCACAAGTTCTTCCACGTCCACGGCAAGGACGCGACCATCCGCTGGGAGGTCATCAAGGAACACGGGATCTTCGGCAAGGAGAAGTTCGTCTTTATGCGCACGCCGGGCTTCGGCGACAGCAACTGGACCGACATCATTTCCGAGCTGCGCCTTGCCGGCTGGTCCGGCTCGATCGATATCGAAGGCTGGCACGACCCGGTCTATCGCGACGCGCTTGAAATGACCGGTCAGGTCTATGCGCTGAACCACCTCAAGCATGCCCGGGGCGGCGAATTCGTCGTCGACCCGGTCTGATGATATCGTTTCCGGCAAGGAGGAATTGCCGGAAACGGGGTAACCACAAAGGAGGAGAACCATGGCTATCCGTAAATATGCAATTCTCGGCGCTCTGGCGCTTACAGGCGTCTCGCTGTTTGGCCTTTCGGCCAAGGCCGAGGACGTCACGCTGACACTCTGGTCGCTGGATAAGGACACCCAGCCGGCGCCGAACCTCGTCAAGGAGTTCAACGCCCAGAACAACGGCATCAAGATCGAGTATCGGCTGATCCAGTTCGACGACGTCGTCACCGAGGCGATGCGCGCCTACGCCACCGGCCAGGCGCCCGATATCATCGCCGTCGACAATCCGGAGCATGCGCTGTTCTCATCGCGCGGCGCCTTCCTCGACCTGACCGATATGATCGCCAAGTCGACCGTCATCAAGCCGGATAATTATTTCCCCGGACCGCTGAAGTCAGTGGAATGGGACGGCAAGTATTTTGGCGTGCCGAAGGCGACCAATACGATCGCGCTCTACTACAACAAGGATATGTTCAAGGCCAAGGGCCTCGATCCGAACAAGCCGCCGCAGACCTGGGACGAACTGGTCGAGGATGCGCGCAAGCTGACCGACCCCGCCAAGAACGTTTACGGTCTGGCTTTTTCGGCCAAGGCCAACGAGGAGGGCACCTTTCAGTTCCTTCCCTGGGCCCAGATGGGCGGCGGCAGCTATCAGCACATCAATGCCGACGGCGCGGTGAAGGCGCTCGGGATCTGGAAGACGATCATGGACGAGAAGCTCGCGTCTCCCGATACGCTGACACGCGGCCAGTGGGATTCGACCGGCACCTTCAACTCCGGCAATGCGGCAATGGCGATCTCGGGTCCCTGGGAACTCGACCGCATGACGCAGGAAGCGAAATTCGACTGGGGCGTCACCCTGCTTCCGGTTCCAAAGGAAGGGGCTGAACGTTCGTCGGCCATGGGCGACTTCAACTGGGCGATCTTTGCTACCAGCAAACATCCGGCCGAAGCCTTCAAGGCGCTCGAATATTTCGCCTCGCAGGACGACAAGATGTTCAAGAATTTCGGCCAGCTTCCGGCCCGTTCCGACATCTCCATCCCCGAGACCGGTCAGCCGCTGAAGGATGCCGCCCTCAAGGTGTTCCTCGAACAGCTGAAATATGCCAAGCCGCGCGGTCCGCATCCGCAATGGCCGAAGATCTCCAAGGCGATCCAGGACGCCATCCAGGCGGCGTTGACCGGCCAGATGAGCCCGAAGGACGCACTCGACCAGGCAGCGGACAAGATCAAGGCTGTGCTGGGCTAAGGAGCGGTTCGGTGTAGCCGAAGCGAAAGCGAAGAGCTGGATTGGCTCCTTGCTCCCTCTTCTCTCCGCTGGGGAGAAGAGGAAACCAAAATCATCCACCGATGGCATATGCCATCCAACTCTTTCCTCCCGGCAGGGGCCGTCTTCCGCGTCATGCGCCAGGCGGCCCCGATCGGAGCATCGGAGGACGCATGAAGAGGATCCTGATGAGCGTCAGGGACGGCCGCGGTTTCGATATCGTGCTGGTCGCTTTCCCGCTCGGCTTTCTGTTCCTGATGGCGGGCCTGCCGCTGATCTACAATGTGGTGATGAGCTTCCAGGAGGTCGACATGTTCAGCCTCGGGACCTTCTCGCGTCCTTTCGTCGGCTTCAAGAATTATACCGAGCTCTTCGCGCAGCCGGAAACGCTGCCGATCCTCTATAACACCGTCATCTTCGTCACCGGCTCGATCGCCGGCCAGTTCCTGATCGGCTTTGGCCTGGCGCTGTTCTTCTGGGTCAACTTCCCCGGCGCCTCATGGATGCGCGGCCTGTTCCTCGTCTCCTGGGTGATGCCCGGCCTCGTCGTCGGCGCCATCTGGAACTGGATTCTCTCTGGTGATTTCGGCGTGCTGAATTTCATCCTCAGGGAAAGCGGCATCATCTCCGGCAACATCTTCTGGCGCTCGGACCCGCATTATTCGCTCTATGCGGTGATCATCGCCAATATCTGGCTCGGCACCTCGTTCAACATGATCCTTCTGTCCGTCGGTCTTGCCGGCATTCCCGCCGATCTCTTCGAAGCGGCCGAACTCGACGGCGCCAATGTCTGGCAGCGCTTCTGGACGATCACGCTGCCGATGATGCGCTCGACCATCGGCGCCATCGTCTCGCTCGGTCTGATCTTCACTCTGCAGCAGTTCGATCTCTTCGCCGCGATCACCTCCGGCGGGCCGAACAATTCGTCGAACGTCACGCAATACTGGGCCTGGGATCTCTCCTTCCGGCAATACGACTTCGCCAAGGGCGCGACGATCTCCGTCATCATGATCGTCTTCGTCATGTTCGCGTCCGTCGTTTATGTCCGGTCCACACGCCACGAGGTGCGCGGATGATGACGACAAACCGTGGCCGCCTGATGCTGGCGATATCGATCGTCATGGCGGCAATCTATCTCTTCCCGCTTTACTGGATGTACATCACTGCGCTGAAAAGCGGCTCGGAGATGTTTGCGACGCCGCCCAGCTTCTGGCCGGCAGCACCCCAATGGGGGACCTACGCCACAGTCTGGGAAAGCCGCGACATGGGCCGCTATCTCTGGAACTCGCTGGTCATCGCTCTCGGCTCCATGGCGCTCATCGCGCTGCTTGGCGTCGGTTGCGCCTATGTGCTCGCCAGGTACCGCAATGTCTGGGTGGATATCGGCCTGTTTCTGATCCTGATGCTGCAGGTCCTGCCAGCATCGCTGATGATCACGCCGATCTTCGTCGGTTTCTCGCAGATCGGCATGCTGTCCTATCCGCGGCTCGCCGTCATTATTGCCGTCGCCGCAAAGAGCATGCCCTTCTTCGTCATCCTGGTTCGCGCCACCTTCATGAGCGTTCCCCAGGAACTGGAGGAGGCAGCCCTCGTCGATGGCAATTCGCGCGTCGGCGCCTTCTTCAACATCGTGCTGCCGCTCGCCCGCAACGGCATTCTCGTCAGCGCCATCCTGATCTTCATGCAGGCCTTCGGCGAATTCGTCTACTCGAAGTCGATGATCCAGGCGGCCGAACTTCAGCCGGCCAGCGTCGGCCTCAATTCCTTCATGGGGCCGAATACCAACGAATGGAACAACATCATGGCCTACGCCACGATGTATGTGACGCCGATCCTTGCCATCTTCGTTCTCTTGCAGCGCCGCATCGTATCCGGCCTCACCTCTGGAGCCCTCAAATGACCACGCAGATCGAGCTCAGAGGCGTCAATAAATATTACGGCGCCTTCCACGCCCTGAAGAACATCGACCTGTCGATTGCCAAGGGAACTTTCGTCGCGCTCGTCGGCCCTTCGGGCTGCGGCAAGTCCACGCTGCTGCGCTCGCTCGCCGGCCTCGAAAGCATCTCGACCGGCGATTTGAGGATCGCCGGCGAGCTGATGAACGGCGTGCCGCCGCGCAAGCGAGACGTCGCCATGGTGTTCCAGTCCTATGCGCTCTATCCGCATATGACGGTTGAAGAGAACCTGACCTATAGCCTGCGCATCCGCGGCATTGCCAAGGCCGAGGCCAAGAAGGCCGCCGAGGACGTGGCGGCGACGACAGGTCTGTCGCATCTGCTGAAGCGCTATCCCCGCGAACTTTCCGGCGGCCAGCGCCAGCGCGTCGCCATGAGCCGCGCCATCATCCGCCATCCGAAGGCCTTCCTGTTCGACGAGCCGCTGTCCAATCTCGATGCGGCGCTGCGCGTCCACATGCGCAAGGAAATCCGGGCGCTGCACGACCGGCTGAACGCAACCTTCGTCTACGTCACGCACGATCAGGTCGAAGCGATGACGATGGCCGATCATGTGGTGGTGATGCGCGACGGTATCATCGAACAGCAGGGCGCGCCGCTGGACCTCTACGACCGGCCGGTGAACCGGTTCGTCGCCGGTTTCATCGGTTCGCCGGCCATGAATTTCATTCCGGCGATCGGCGCGGAAGACGGCAAGAGCCTGATCCTGGATTTCGGCGCCGTGAAGCAGACACTTGCGCTCGCCCGCGCCGTCGAGCCGGGGCGCAAGCTCGTCGCCGGCATCCGGCCCGAACATATCGGCGTCGTCGAGCCCGGGCATGGCAGTTTCGATGTGCCGATCGCCTTCGTCGAATCGACCGGCTCATCGACCTTCATCGTCGCCGAAACCCAGCCGGAACTGACGATCGTCGAGACGCGCCGCGACAGGGTAAAATCAGGAGATACGATCGGGCTTTCGATCGATCCGGCCCAGATCCATCTCTTCGATGCATCGACGGACCACGTCATATAAAGCGGCCAAGCAGCCTGCCGGTTCGGATTTGTCATAAATCGAACCTGGGCGACGGCGTCGAGCCAAGTCTCGGACACACCACCCGAGGCTGGCTGCGCCAAAAGTGCGTCCCGACGAGCGCCCGAGCCGTCCGATCGAGCTTCGATCGCCTATAGAAAAATACATCCCGCAGATTCATCGCTGTTGACAACGACGAGCAATCGATATTGTCTTGTAAAGCGCTTTACTAAACCGCTTTACAATAGGTCCAATCAATGGCCAAGGGAACGACACCGAGCTTGAAGGATGTTGCGGCCGCAGCCGGCGTCTCGGTCACCACCGTGTCCCGTTTCGTCAACGGCAGCCTCGACCTACCGTTTCAGACCAAGAAGCGCATTGAGGACGCGATCAAGACGCTGAACTACCGGCCGAACCCGCATGCGCGCCGCCTGAGCAGGGGGCGCTCTGACACGATCGGCCTCGTCGTGCCCGATATCGCCAACCCCTTCTTCGCGACCCTCGTCGCCGCCGTCGAGCAGGCGGCCGACGAAAAGAAGCTCGCCGTCTCGCTGCATGCCACGCTCAACCGGCCGGGCCGCGAGATTGAATATCTGCAGCTGATCGAGCGCAATCACGTCGACGGCCTGATCTTCGTCACCAACCACCCCGACGACGGCGCGCTTGCAGCCCTCATCAACGGCACCGGCAAGGTCATCATCGTCGATGAGGACGTTCCCGATTCGAAAGCGCCGAAGCTGTTCTGCGACAATGAGCAAGGCGGTTATCTCGCTGGTCAGCACTTGGCCGCACAGGGTCACCGCCATGTCCTGTTCATCGGCGGTGACGAGCGCATGATCAGCGCCCGCAGACGTTATGACGGTCTGTTGAAGGCGCTCAGGGAGCGGCATGGCAGCGAGGCCCAGGCCGATCGCTATGCCGGCGAATATACGATCGAATACGGCCGTGCAGCTGCGCTTGAATATCTCTCGGGTGACCGAAAGGCGACGGCGATCTTCGCCAGCTCCGACGAGATCGCCATCGGGCTGGTCGAGGTCTTCGGAAGCCGGGGCGTCTCGATCCCGGCTGACATCTCGATCATCGGCTTCGACGATGTCGGCCCACTTCATCTTTTTGCACCGCCGCTGACAGCGATCCGCCAGCCGGTCCGCCAGATCGGCCGACGGTCACTGGAGCTGCTTCTGGAAACCAATTGGCACGAGTGGAAACCATCCGCTTCCGAGGAACTGGTGCCTGTCGAAATCGTGGTGCGGAACTCCGTTGCGCCGCCCGCGAAATAAAAAACAGCAACGTCAAAAAACCAAAAGAGGATGAGAACATGACACTGAATTTGACTAGACGAACGATGATCGCAGCCGCCGGCTTCACCGCATTGACCTTCATCGGCCTGTCCGGCGCCCAGGCCCAGGAAAAGAAGACCGTCGCACTCGTACAGATCAACCAGCAGGCGCTTTTCTTCAATCAGATGAATGAGGGTGCCCAGAAGGCAGCCGACGCCGCCGGCGTCAAGCTGGTGATCTTCAACGCCAACAATGAGACGACCGCGCAAAACAGCGCGATCGAAACCTACGTCCAGGAAAAGGTCTCCGGTCTTGCCGTCGTGGCGATCGACGTCAACGGCATCATGCCGGCGGTCAAGCAGGCGGCCGACGCCGGCATTCCTGTCGTTGCCATCGACGCCATCCTGCCTGATGGTCCGCAGAAGGCGCAGATCGGCGTCGACAACGCCGCAGCCGGCGCCGACATGGGCAAGTACTTTCTCGACTACGTCAAGGCGAACATGGGCGGCAAGGCCAAGCTCGGCGTCGTCGGCGCACTGAACTCGTTCATCCAGAACATCCGCCAGGACGGCTTCGAGAAGACCTTGAAAGGCGTCGACGGCATCGAAATGGCCGGCGTCGTCGACGGCCAGAATATCCAGGACAACGCCCTCGCGGCGGCCGAGAACCTGATCACCGCCAATCCCGACCTGACGGCGATCTACGCCACCGGCGAGCCGGCGCTGATGGGGGCGATCGCCGCTGTCCAGAGCCAGGGAAAGCAGGATAAGATCAAGGTATTCGGCTGGGATCTGACTGCCGAAGCCATTGCCGGCATCGATGCCGGCTTCGTCGTCGCCGTCGTCCAGCAAGATCCGGCCGCGATGGGCGGTGCCGCCGTCGACGCGCTCGTAAAGGCCTCGGCCGGCGAGGCCGTCACCAAGACGATTTCGGTACCAATCACCATCGTGACCAAGGAGAATGTCGAGCCGTACCGGGCCGTCTTCAAATGATCGAAAGCGGACAGCATCATCTCGCTGCCGCCGGCTCCGGAGGGCTCGCCCCCTCCGGAGCCGGAACTTCCGGCGGCACCCGATCCGATCCGCGCATCTCGTTGCGCGGTATCCGCAAGTCCTTCGGCTCGCATCAGGCGCTGCGCGGCGTCGATCTCGACATCTTCCCCGGCGAATGCCTGGGCCTCGTCGGCGATAACGCTGCCGGCAAGTCGACACTGACGAAAATCATCTCGGGGACCTACATTCCCGATGCCGGCACGATCACCATGGAAGGCGAGGAGGTCCGCTTCTCCGGCCCCGCGGATGCGCGCGGCAGAAACATCGAAATGGTGTTCCAGGATCTCAGCCTCTGCGACCACATCGATGTCGTCGGCAATCTCTTCCTCGGCCGCGAACTCAGCCGCGGCCCGTTTCTCGATACCAGGACGATGCTGTCCGAAGCTCGCAAGATGCTGGATTCGCTGGAAATCCGCATCCCGAGACTGACCGGCAAAGTCGCCCAGCTATCCGGCGGACAGCGTCAGGCGATCGCCATTGCGCGAGCGGCCTCCTTCAAGCCGAAAGTGCTGATCATGGACGAGCCGACATCGGCACTTGCCGTTGCCGAAGTCGAAGCGGTTCTCGCATTGATCAACCGCGTCAAGGCGAACGGGGTCTCGGTGATCCTTATCACCCACCGGCTGCAGGATCTCTTCCGGGTCTGCGACCGCATTGCGGTGATGTATGAGGGCACGAAGGTGGCCGAGCGGCAGATCGGCCGCACCAACCTCGAGGATCTCGTCCATTTGATCGTCGGTGAAGGAGCCAGGCAATGACGGCTTACACGGAACGCGGCCACGGATCTCGGGCCGCCGATTTCTTCGGCGAACATGCGCAAGTGCTGTCGATCGCCATCTTCTTCCTGGCTTGCATGATCTTCTTCTCGATCGGCAGCGAGACCTTCTTCACGCTCGGCAACATCCTGAACATCGTCCGGCAGGCCGCCCCCATCCTGATCGTCGCCATCGCCATGACCTTCGTCATCATTACTGGCGGTATTGATCTGTCGGTCGGCTCGCAGGTCGCCCTTGTCAATGCGGTTGCGGCAATCGTCATGGCGATGGGAATTCCCTGGCCGTCCGTGGTCATCGGCATGCTGGTGCTCGGCGCGTTTATGGGTCTGGTTCAGGGCTGGTTTGTCGCCTATCAGGGCATTCCGGCCTTCATCGTCACGCTCGCCGGCCTCTCGATCCTGCGCGGCCTGGCGCTCTATCTGACCCAGGGATATTCCATCCCGATCAAGGATGCGCCGGGCTTCTTCGCGCTCGGCCGGGGCGAAATCCTGAGCTTCCCGATCCCCGCAGTCATCGCCCTCATCATCGCCATTCTCGGCTATGTGATCATCACAGCGACGAAATACGGCCGGCAGGTCGTGGCGGTCGGCTCCAACATGGAAGCGGCACGGCGTGTCGGCATGCCCGCCAAATGGATCATCGCCTCGGTCTATATCATCTCCGGCATCGCCTGCGCGGTCGCCGGCCTGCTGATTGCCGCCCGGCTCGGCTCCGGCTCGTCCAATGCCGCCGTCGGTTTCGAGTTGCAGGTGATTGCGGCCGTCGTTCTCGGCGGAACGTCGCTGATGGGCGGACGCGGCACCATCCTCGGCACGGTGCTCGGCACGCTGACCATCGCCGTCATCGGTAACGGCCTGATCCTGATGCACATATCGCCGTTCTTCACCCAGATCGTCACCGGCGCCATCATTCTCGTCGCCATCTGGCTGAACACCCGCATCTTCACCACCAATTTCCGTTTCGGAATGGGCAGGAAAGGATGAGGCGATGAATGAACAGGCAGCAGATAGCTTGTCCGAAGCGCATGTCCGCTCCGGCAAGGTGATGACCGTCACCGGTCCGATTTCGGCGGATGCGCTCGGCGTGACGCTGATGCACGAACACATCCTCAACGACTGCCGCTGCTGGTGGCACGCGCCGAAGGCGCCGGAGCGGCAATATCTGGCCGAACGCTTCGTCTGCATGGAGATCCTCGGCGAACTCCGGCAGGATCCCTTCGTCAACAAGCACAATATCACCCTCGACGACGAACATCTGGCGGTGGCCGAACTCAAGGATTTCGCCGGCGCCGGCGGGCGCACGGTGGTGGAACCGACCTGCAAGGGCATCGGCCGCGATCCACTGGCGCTCCAGCGTATTTCGAAAGCATCCGGCCTCAACATCGTGATGGGGGCGGGTTATTATCTCGGCTCCTCGCATCCGGAGGGCGTCGCGGCAATGAGCGTCGAGGACATCGCGCGGGAAATTGTCCGTGAGGCGAGGGAAGGCGTCGACGGCACCGGCGTCAGGATCGGCCTGATCGGCGAGATCGGCGTCTCGTCGGATTTCACCGCCGAGGAAGAGAAATCGCTGCGCGGTGCTGCCCAGGCGCAGGTGCTGACCGGACTTCCCATGATGGTGCATCTGCCGGGCTGGTTCCGTCTCGGCCATCGCGTGCTCGACGTGGTGGCAGAAGAGGGTGCGGATCTCAGCCACACCGTCCTTTGCCACATGAACCCGTCGCATGACGATATTGCCTATCAGAGCGAACTGGCGGAGCGCGGCGCCTTCATCGAATACGACATGATCGGCATGGATTTCTTCTATGCCGACCAGCAGGTGCAGTGCCCGAGCGACGAAGAGGCTGCGCGCGCGGTCGTGCGTCTCGTCGAGGCCGGTTATCTCGACCGGATTCTTCTGTCGCACGACGTCTTTCTGAAGATGATGCTGACGCACTACGGCGGCAACGGCTACGCCTACATCCTTCGCCACTTCCTTCCGCGTCTTCAGCGGCACGGCCTCGACGGGACGGTCCTAAACGAGATGATGCGCGGCAATCCGCGCCGCGTCTTTCACGCCGGAGCCTAGCTCCATCAATGCAATCGATCACAGGTAACCGGAAGACTATGACAAAGAAAATCCTCCTTGTCGGCGAGAGCTGGGTTAGCTCCGCCACGCATTACAAAGGCTTCGACCAGTTCGGCAGCGTCACCTTCCATCTCGGCGCCGAACCGCTGGTCAAGACGCTCGCCGGCAGCGCCTTCGAACTCACCTATATGCCGGCGCATGAGGCGGTGGAGAAGTTCCCCTTCGATATATCCGGGCTCGACTCTTACGATGCCATCATCCTCTCCGATATCGGCGCCAATTCGCTGCTGCTGCCGCCGGATGTGTGGCTGCATTCGCGCACGGTGCCGAACCGGCTGAAGCTGCTGAAGGCATGGGTGGAAAAGGGCGGCGGCCTGCTGATGGTCGGCGGCTATTTCTCCTTCCAGGGCATCGACGGCAAGGCGCGCTGGCGGCGCACCCCTGTCGAAGACACGCTGCCCGTCACCTGCCTGCCCTATGACGACCGCGTCGAGATTCCCGAGGGAACCGTTGCCGAGGTGGTGAAGCCTGAGCACCCGACGATGCAGGGCCTCGAAGGCGCCTGGCCGGTGCTTCTCGGCGTCAACGAGGTCGAAGTGCGCAACCGTGCGGATGTCGAAGTCATCGCGCGCTTGCCGCAGGATCAGGGTGGCCATCCGCTGTTCGTCGTTGGCACGCACGGCACTGGACGAACGGCGGCCTGGACGTCGGATATCGGCCCGCACTGGCTCTCGCCTGCCTTCTGCGAATGGGAAGGTTACGGCCGGCTGTGGAAAAACATCCTCGGCTGGCTCACCGAGAACCAGGCGTGATTTCAGCACGCGGCAGAAATTGGAAAGGGAATGACATGCAGGAAATTTCGGACAGATCATCCAACGCCGTCAGGGACATCTTCGGCAGGGAGAAGGTTCTGATCGGCATGATCCACTGCCCGGCCTTTCCGGGTGCACCCCGCTACAGGGCTGCTGCGATGGACGCGATCTACGACGCGTGCATGCGCGACGCCGAAGCCTGCATGGAAGGCGGCCTGCATGGGTTGATCATCGAAAATCACGGCGACGTGCCATTCTCGAAGCCCGAGGATATCGGCCCCGAGACGACGGGTTTCATGTCCGTCGTCACCGACCGGATCGCGCGCGCGGCCGGCATTCCGCTCGGCGTCAACGTCCTTGCCAATGCGCCGATTCCAGCCTTCGCCATCGCCATGGCCGGCGGCGCCAAATTCATCCGCGTCAATCAATGGGCCAATGCCTATGTTGCCAATGAAGGTTTCATCGAGGGCAGGGCCGCCGAAGCCATGCGCTACCGCTCGCTGCTCAGGGCCGAGCACATCAAGGTTTTTGCCGACAGCCACGTCAAACACGGCAGCCACGCCATCGTCGCCGACCGCTCGATCCAGGAACTGACGCGTGACCTCGCCTTCTTCGATGCCGACGGCGTCATCGCCACCGGCCAGCGAACCGGCAATTCGGCGACGATGGAGGAAATCGAGGAGATCGGCGCAGCGACGCATCTGCCGCTGCTCGTCGGCTCCGGCGTCAACAAGGACAATATCGTCGATATTCTGAGCCGCACCAACGGCGTCATCGTCGCCTCATCGCTAAAACATGGCGGTGTCTGGTGGAATCCTGTCGATATCGAGCGGGTGCGCGCCTTCCGGGCGGTTGCCGAACCGGGACTGGAGGGCTGAGCATGGCCAAGGAGAGCCTTTCAGACCGCATTCTACGTGAGAACGACGCCGTCTTCCGGACGATGCTTGGCCACCGTTTCGTCGAGGACGTGAAGAACGACACCTTGAGCAAGGAGGCTTTCGAGCGTTATCTCGTCTACGAAGGCGCCTTCGTCGACAGCGCCATCTCGATCTTTGCTTATGCGGCGGCGACCGCCAAGACGATGACGCAGAAGCGCTGGCTGATCGCGGTTCTCGACGCGCTGGCAACCGAGCAGATCAGCTATTTCGAACGCACCTTCGCCAGCCGCGGCATTGATCCTTCTTCCTTCGACACCGGCATCGCCGAGGTCGAGGCCTTTCGTACCGGCATGTTGGAGATCGCTCGCCAGGGCGGCTTCCTCGACACGGTCGCGGCGATGTTTGCGGCCGAGTGGATGTATTGGACATGGTCGAAGGAAGCGGCTACCCGCTCGATCAGCGATCCGCTGCTGAAGGAATGGGTCGAGCTGCATGTCGATCCTAATTTCGCCGCCCAGGCGCAATGGTTGAAAAATGAACTCGACATGGCAGGAGAAACCCTGGAAGAGGATGAAATGGCTCGATTGAGCGCGATCTTCGGCCAGGCGATGCAGCTCGAGATCGATTTTCACAATGCGCCTTATCTTTAGCTTCAGCCTTGCGAAAGCGGATGCATGCGTGCCTACATAGTCGGCAATGTCGCCATCGACGAAACCATCGCCGTTTCCGAACTTCCGGTCATTGGTGCCTCCATCCTCGGCACTGCCGGTGGCAGCGATCTCGGCGGCAAGGGCACCAACCAGGCGGTCGTCATGGCCCGCTGCGGCGTTCCGACAACGTTGGTGGCGCCTGTCGGTTGGGATGCGAGGGCCGAGACGATCCGCCACTACCTCGCGGAGGAACCGCTTCAGAGCGACCTGATCGAAATGCAAGATACATCGAGCGACGTCTCGATCATCTTCCGGCTGCCGGGCGGTGAAAATGCCATCGTCACGACGACGGAATCAGCGCAGAGCCTGTCCCTGTCCCATGTCGCACGAAGCCTGTCGACCGCCGGTCAAGGCGATCTGATGATGCTGCAGGGAAATCTGTCCGATCAGGCGACCCGCGACATCCTGGAGCAGGCAAGAGCGATCGGCATGATCACCGCCTTCAATCCCTCGCCGGTGCGTTCCTATTTCTCCGATCTTTGGGGGTTGATCGATATAGCGTTCCTCAACAAGGGTGAGGCCCAGGCCCTGACAGGAACGACAGGCCGCGATGCTGCCGAATATCTTTTGAGCCGGGGCCTGCGCGAAATCGTTCTGACCCTCGGCAGCGACGGCGCGACGCTTGTCAATCGGCGCGATAGCATTGAAGTGCCCGCCCGAGCCTGCGATGTGGTCGATACGACGGGTGCGGGCGATACGTTTATGGCCGTGGCGCTGGCATCCTGTGGGCTGCGAGGGGGACGGCTGGACAGGCAGGCCATCGAGCATGCCGCCGCCGCCGCCGCTATCACCGTCTCTCGGCACGGGACCAGAAAGGCGTTTCCTACGGTTTCCGAGCTTGAAACGATCTTGAAATAACCGGCTTGACGCCATTATGTTGACGCTGACAAACAAACTCTGCGTTCTCGTCGACTGTTGGATGGCGTTTGACGGCAATGGCAGCGGACAGCTTCATCAAACCATCATCAGCCTCTGCGAAGGGATGGGCGCCTCGTAGCTCACCCCGTCATATCAGCAGCAATCCGGACTCTTCTCATGGCATCCTCTCCGATTTCCGCGCGTCTTTCCCCGACCGCATCGTCCCGCCTCGCCGTGCTTGCCGAAACGGTCATAAAGGCGGGCGAAACCGCCCGCGGCTCGCTGCGGCGACGAACATCGGCCGAAATGCTGGCCAAGGCGCCGCGCGACTATCAGACCGAGATCGATGTCGCCGTCGAGCGGATCATCGTCGACGAGATGACGAAGGCTTTTCCGGATTATGCCATTCAAGGCGAGGAAGCCGTCGGCAACCGCACGGCCGGGCCGGAAACACCCATCATCTATATCGATCCGATCGACGGCACCACCAATTATGCCTGGGGCCTTCCGCATTTCGGCATGACGATCGCAATCGCCGAAGGCGGCAGGCTCGTCGCCGGCGTCGTTTATGACGCGATGCAGGACGAGCTGTTCAGCGCCGAGCTCGGCGGCGGTGCCTATCTCGACGGCGAGCGCATCCGCTGCGCCGAGGTCGGCGACATCGAAAACGTGCTTGTCGGTGCAGGCCTGCCAATCCCGGGCCAGGTCAAGGCGGTCGCCGAAGCGGCCTATTTCGACGCCATCAAACGGCTGATGGCCAACACGGCAGGCGTACGCCGCCTCGGCTCGGCGGCGCTGTCGATCGCCTATGTCGCCTGCGGCCGGCTGGACGGATTCTTCGAGGACGGGCTCTCGATCCATGATTTCGGCGCCTCGGCGCTGATGGTCGAGGAGGCAGGCGGCATCGTCACGCGTTTTTCCGGTGCCGCCGTCGACGGGCCGGGCGATATCCTCGCCGCCAGCAAGGCATTGTATCCCTGGCTCAAGGAAGGCTTCGCGACGAAGGCGTAACTTAGACCGGCAACAGCCGCCCAAGGTCCGCATCGCCCCTTGCCGTCATCGATTGATGGACGAGTTCATTGTTGCGGTAGACGAAAAAACTGGTGCAGCTCGGCTCGACCTTCATTCCGGTCCGAATCCGATCGTCCGGCGCCACCATCGCCTTCAAGCGGCTGCCGTCGGCCAGATCGACATCGACCATCTTATGCGTGCCGAAATCGACGACGCGATGGACCGTCGCGGCATCCGGCCGGTCCGAGGACCGGATCATCAGCGCTTCAGGACGGGTGGCCAGCGTCACGGGTCCGTCCTCGATGGGGATCGCAAG
This sequence comes from Rhizobium sp. NZLR8, assembly GCF_019685025.1. NCBI lineage: Bacteria > Pseudomonadati > Pseudomonadota > Alphaproteobacteria > Hyphomicrobiales > Rhizobiaceae > Rhizobium > Rhizobium sp. NZLR8. The sequence goes on from NZ_JABDVY010000008.1 coordinate 92,144, forward strand.
CGGGAAGAGCGGATGCTCGCAGGCGCCGTTTCTGGTGTGGCTCTCGACGAAATTCATCGAGCCGATGAAGCCGGCGACGAAGGCTGTCTGCGGCTGCCGGTAGATAGTGCTCGGCGGCGCGATCTGCTCTGTGCGTCCGTCGCGCATGACGACGATGCGGTCGGCGAGCGCCAAGGCTTCGTCCTGGCCGTGGGTAACGAAGAGCGTGGTGATGCCGAGGCGCTGCTGGATATCGCGCACTTCTTCCCGCAGCCTTTCGCGCAGGTGCTGGTCAAGGCTGGCGAAGGGTTCGTCGAGCAACAGGATCTTCGGCTCGAGCACCAGCGAGCGGGCAAGGGCGACGCGCTGCTGCTGTCCGCCCGACAGTTGCGTCGTCATCCGCCGCCCGTAATCGGCAAGGCCGACCAGATCGAGCGCATTCTCGACACTCTGACGAATTTCGGATTTCGGCAGCCGGCGAAGCTTCAGACCGAAGGCGATATTGTTGAAGACATCCATATGCGTCCAGAGCGCGTGGCTCTGGAACACCATGCCGGTCGGGCGCCGCTCGGGCGGCAGGCTCGTCACATCCCTGCCGTCGATGCGGATCGTTCCGCCGCTCGGACGCTCGAAGCCACCGATCATTCTGAGGAGCGTCGATTTGCCGGAGCCGGAGGGGCCAAGCAGGCAGACGAGTTCGCCGTCGCCGACTTCGAGCGAAAACTCGCGAACGGCAAAGGTGCTTCCGAACAGCTTCGAAACGCCCTCGATCATTAGATGTGCCATTCTCAAACCTTTCCTCAATTGGCGCCTCTCACGCACCAAAACCTCTCGCGAACGCGCCAGTGCCGATGACGCGGCGCGCAAACATCAGCGCGATGAAGGACGGCAGCCACAGCATGACGGAGAGCACGGCGCCATATTGCACGACGATCTGATTGTTGATGAAGCTGATCATCAGCACCGGCATGGTGCGGATCCCAGGCGCGCCAATCAGCCAGGCGCCTTCGGTTTCGTAGAAGGTGCCGACGAAGGTCAGAAGCAGGGCGGCGGTGATCGTCGGTGCGGCCTGCGGCAGCGTGATCGACCAGAAGACGCGCAGCGGCGTGGCGCCGGCATCGCGGGCTGCCTCTTCCATGCGTCGGTCGACATTCTGGAAGGCTGCGACCGGAATCCAGATCATCAGCATCAGCGTGCCGACAAGCTGGATCAGCACAACGCCCCAGAAGGTGCTGATCAGGCCGAGCTGCAGGAAGATGCCGGCAATGGCGACGAGCAGGCCGAATTTCGGGAAGGCATGCGATGCGAGAAACGACAGGAACAGGATATTTCTGCCGGGAAAGCGCATGCGCGCGAAAGCATAGGCGGCGGGAAGGCAGATGACGGCGGAAAGGGCGGTCACCGTCGCGGTCAGCCGCAGACTGAGCAAGAGAGCATCCCAGACATCCGAGCGCGCCAGCGTCTGGCCCCAGAAGCGCAGGCCGAATTGCTGCGGGATCACCGACGGGTAACGCCAGACCTCGGTGAAGGCCCATGTGCCGACGACGATCAGCGGCAGCGCGATGAACAGCGTCAGCAGGCATGCGAAGAGCATGCCGATCCAGTCGAAGCGAAGGCCGATGCCCGGTCTAGTTGTTCTCATGGCCGGACCTCCCGGTTGCGGGCAATCGACCGGATATAGAAGATGCCGAAGACCAGGCAGAAGGCGAATGTGATGACGGCCTGGGTCATGGCGTTCAGCGGGTCGTTCATGTCGGCGAAGGTGCGCTGCATGAACGGCCCCATCATCTCCGGCGATGCCGGGCCGAGCACATAGGGAAGGGTGAAGGCGGAAAAGATGCCGAGCACCGCAAAGGAAGCAGTGACCAGCAGGGAATTGCCCATGCGCGGCAGAATGATCGAGACGAAGACCCGAAGCGGCCCTGCGCCGACGTCGCGGGCGGCCTCGATGGCGCTGTTCGAAACCGAGGAGAGGCCGGCCGTCAGCATCAGCACCGTCAACGGAAGATTGTCCCAAACGAGGCCGATCACCGGTCCCCACGGCGTCAGATAGGGCGTGCGCAGCTTGGGCAGGCCGACGGCGTTCAGCAACAGGTCGACGGTGCCGTTCGGCCCGATGGTCCTGATCAGCGCATAAGCAAGAATGATTGACGGCACGAACATCGGGAAGATCGCAAGAGCCTGCACGTAGGCAGCAAGGCGACCTTGCGAGAAGCGAAGGTAAAGCGCGATCGGAAGGCCGATCGCCAGAAGCAGAATGCCACAGACGGCGGTGGTCCACAGCGTCAGCCATAGATTGCCGAGGCTGTAGCCATCGGAAAAGAAGAAGCGGTAGGAGGCGAGCGAGAACTCCGTCGCGCCCTCAGGGCCTCGAACCAAAATCGTGCCGACGACCGCCGAAAAGATCGGGAAGATGATCAGCCATCCAACCAGGAAGACCGGCAGGGCGACGAGGAGGAGCCCGAGGAAGCTCCTCCTGTCGATAGATTGGTGACGGCGCGGTGCCGCCAGCGCGGTATCGGCGGACATCAGGTGCGGCTGATGCCCGGCGCGACGTTGCGATACCAGCCGTCGTTGATCGCCTTTTCCCAATCGCCGCTCGGGAAGGTGGGGATGGTCGACGGAATGACGTCAGCATATTTCTTGCGCAGATCGTCGGAGATATGGTCCCAGGAGATGGCAGGGAAGCCGCCGATCTGGGTGATGATCGCTTCCTGCATTTCCTTCGTCAGCATGAACGCGGCCAGCTTCAGCGCCGCATTCTTGTTGGCGCCGTTCGAGAACACCGTGATGCTGGAGAAGCCGCCGCAAAGGGCGAGATCGCCAAGCTGCACCAAGCCAGTCGTCTCGGGCAGTACGCCCTGCGAGATCGCCTGCAGCACCTGGTCCGACCAGACCGGCACCATGGTGACGACACCCTGGGCAAGCAGCTGGATCGACTGGGTATTGCCTGATGTATAGGCGCCCTTGTCGTAGAGCGAAGGGGCGAGATCGTTGAGCAGCTTCCAGGCCGGCGTCAGCGCCTTGGTGCCGTAGTCCACGGTGAAATTGTCGACCTTGAATTTCTTCGGATCGCGGCCGTTCACCTCATGAATTGCGCGGCGAACGAAGTTGCTGCCCGAACCGCCCTTGTCGGGTCTGTTGTAGATGAACTGGCCCGGATGGGCCTTGATCCAGGTCGTGAGCTGATCCCAGCTTTTTGGGGCATCCTTCGGGTCGAGTTTGGCCGTGTCGTAGGCGAGCAGCACCTGCGAGCCGCGATAGGGAAGCGAGTAGGGGGTATCGAAGGCCAGTGGATTGATGTGGTCGTAGCCTTCGATGTTTTCGGCTGACAATTTCACCCAGAGGCCGGCATCGATACCACCCGCCGGCAAACGCGGATCGAACTGCTCGAAAAGGTCAGCCTGCGGATCGGTCTTCGTCTTCAGCGCTGCGAGCGCGCGGTCGGCGATGGCGCGCAGGCCGTTATTATCGCCGGCATCGGTCACCTTCAGCGGGAGTTCGGGATGCGCCTTTTCGAAGGCAGGGCGGATGATGTTGTTCCAGAGGTCGACGATATTGGCATCCGAACCGCTATAGAGGTCGATCGTGCCGACTGCCGCCGATGCGAAGCGCGGGAGAGCCAGAAGACCCGCCGCAGCCGACGATGTGATCAGAAATTCACGCCTATTCATAACCGTCTCCATCAGGTGTCGAGGCTCTGCCTCGGCGGATTGTCGGAGGCCTTGCTAGCGCCGGCGCGTAACATCGACATGACAGGACCAGGCTGTTCGAAAGGAAATTGCACAGCTGTGCTTATTTCCGCTGTGTGGAAATCGCGGGCCGGAGATACTATCTCTTGGCAAACAAGGAGACATCCAATGACCGAAGAACGTGCAGTGCTCGCCGGTGGCTGCTTCTGGGGCATGCAGGACCTCATCCGCCGGTACAAGGGCGTGATTTCGACCCGGGTCGGCTATTCCGGCGGCGACGTGCCGAATGCCACCTATCGCAACCACGGAAACCACGCCGAGGCGATCGAGATCATCTTCGATCCCGCAAGGATCAGCTATCGCGAAATCCTCGAATTTTTCTTCCAGATTCACGACCCGAGCACGCGCAACCGCCAGGGTAATGACGTCGGCGCGAGCTACCGCTCGGCGATCTTCTACGCCAGCCCCGAGCAGGAGCGTGTTGCCAAGGATACGATCGCCGATGTCGACGCATCCGGCCTATGGCCCGGCAAGGTCGTCACCGAAGTTGTGCCCGTCGGCGATTTCTGGGAGGCCGAGCCCGAGCACCAGGATTATCTGGAGCGGATTCCGAACGGCTACACCTGCCACTTCGTCCGGCCCGGTTGGAAGCTGCCGGTCCGCCAGAAGATCGCCTGAGCCGATCAGGCCTCCATCGCCGCACGGCTGGTTTCCAGAAGTGCGGCGACGAGGTTTGCCCGCGGCGAGGACCGCGTCACGATGATGCCGACCGTGCGCACGGCGGACGAGCGGGGGAGGGGCAGCCTGACGATATCCAATCCAGCCGGCCAGGGCGGCGCCCAATCCGGCACGATCGAGACCCCGAGGCCACGGTTTACCATTACCGCGATCGCCTCCAGCGCGTCGAGTTCATAACGCTCGATGGGGCGGATTCCGATCTCGCGTAAGTATTCATCGGCGATATGGCCGCCCCACTGATTGCGGTCGTAGCGGATGAAGGGCAGGGTCTGCAGCAATTCGAGCGGATCGGCCCCGTTACAATCCCGCGGCGCGATCAGCACGAGCGGCTCCTGGCGCAACCTGTTGAAGCTCAGCGTCTTTTGCATCGGAAATCGCGGTTCGATGATAAACGCCGCATCCAGCGCGCCGTTCAAAACCTCGTCATAAAGATCCATCGAAGCGCCCGGCTTGAGGAAGATTTCGATCAGCGGGTAATCCTGCGCGAGGCGATGAAGAATATCGGGAACGAGGCCGGTCAGCGCCGTATTGATCGCGCCGATCCGCATCTCGCCCGAAATCGTCGCGGTGCCGGCCATCGTTTTCAGATCGCGCGTGTCGCGCACCAGATCCCTGCAGCGTTCGAGAATGGCAAAGCCGGCCTCCGTCGGCCGCATGACGCGGCCGGAGCGCACCAGCAGCCGCACCCCAAGCTCGGCCTCCAATGCGCGAATGCGCTGGGCAACGGCCGCCGGCGTGAGGTTCAGCCGCTGGGCGGCCTCCGCCAGCGAATGGCGCTCGGCAACGACGATGAAGGTTTCGAGAAAGCGTGTGTCCATCGATAGTTTTTCTATCTCCTGAACGAAGCAAAAGCGATATTTTATTTACAGTCCGCTGCTCCGAAATATAGGAGACGAACGGATGGATTTCGGCCTGAAGGATAAGACCGCCCTGGTGCTTGGCGCCGGCGGCGGACTGGGCAACGCGATCGCCGTCAAGCTTGCGCGCGAAGGCGCCAGAATTGCCGCGGCGGATATTGACCTTGCCGCCGCGCAGAAGACCGCAGCCGCAATTGAATCCGAAGGGGGCGGGGCGCTGGCATTGCAATGGGATCTTTCCGATCTCGACTCGATCGATGCGCATGTCGCTGCGATCGAACGCGAATTCGGACCTGTCGATATCCTCGTCAACAATACCGGCGGCCCGCCGCCGACCACCGTCTCCGGCCAGGAGACGGCAGTCTGGAGCCAGTATTTCCAAAGCATGGTGCTCTCCGTCATAGCAGTCACCGATCGTGTGCTGCCGCAGATGCGGGCGCGCAAATGGGGACGGATCGTCACATCGACCTCGTCGGGCGTCGTGGCGCCGATCCCCAATCTCGGCATCTCGAACGCGCTACGCCTGTCGCTGGTGGGATGGTCGAAAACGCTGGCGCGCGAGGTAGGGCGCGACGGCATCACCGTCAACATCGTCCTGCCTGGCCGGATTGCCACCGGCCGCATCACCTTCCTCGACGAGCAGAAGGCCAAGCGCGAAAACCGCTCCATCGATGACGTCGTCGCCGAAAGCACCGGCAGCATTCCGCTCGGCCGCTATGGCCGGCCGGAAGAATATGGCAACGTCGTCGCCTTCCTGGCGAGCGAGCCTGCCTCCTATCTGACCGGATCGGTGATCCGCGTCGATGGCGGCATGATCCAGAGCATCTGACTGAAACCGGATTGGACCCGAGAACCAATGGCCCTTAGCACTGAAGCGATAGCAACACTCAAGGTCGTCTCGACGGCGACACTGACGACCGTTCTTCTAAAGAAAGGCTTGCGCAATGTCTGGATCCGCGGCGCCGTTCCGTTAAAGCCCGGCCAGCCGCGCATCGTCGGCCCGGCCTTCACGCTCCGCTTCGTTCCGGCCCGCGAGGATCTGGCGACGCCGGCATCCTGGGCCTCGCCGATCTCGACGCGCGCTGCAATCGAGGCGATGCCGGAAGGCTGCGTCGCCGTCGTCGACGCGATGGGCGTGACCGATGCCGGCATCTTCGGCGATATCCTCTGCGCCCGCATGCAGAAGCGGGGTGTTGCCGCACTTGTCACCGACGGCGTGGTGCGCGACCTTGCCGGCGTGCTCGACACCGACCTGCCGGTCTGGTGCCGCGGCGTCGCGGCACCTCCCTCGGTTGCCGGCCTCACCTTCGTCGCCTGGCAGCAGCCGATCGGTTGCGGCGGCGTGGCGGTCTTTCCCGATGACATCATCGTCGTCGACCAGGACGGCGCGGTGCTGATCCCGGCCGATCTGCTCGAGGCTGTGTTGGCGGAAGCCCCGGAACAGGAGCGCATGGAAGCCTGGATCATGACCAGGATCGATGACGGCGTGGCGCTGCCCGGCCTCTATCCGATGAACGCCGAAACCAAGGCGCTCTACGAGGCTTCGAAGAAATAATCTCCAAGTCAGTGCGAATGGAAAGGGGTCGCTGCCTCGCGACCCCTTTTGTTTTGGCGCAGATAGAAGCTGCTCCGATAAGCCGCCCCCGCACTTCAATAACGCGGCGCGTAATCCAAACCGCCGTCGATCCGCGTCGGGCGTCCGTCCAGGAAAAGCTCGCCGATGCGCGGCGCCGAGCGGGCGATGATCTTGCCGCGACGGATCACCGCCAGCCGGTTCGGCTTCAGCCGCAGCGCTTCCAGCGTGTCGCTCGCCTGGAGGATGACGAGGTCGGCGTTGCATCCCTTTTCCAGGCCGTAACCTGCAAGCCCCATCGTCTTTGCCGAATTGACCGTCAATGCGTCGAATATTCTCTTCTTGTCGTCGATGCCGGCCATCTGCGCGACATGGATCGCCATATGGCCGACCTCCAGCATGTCGCCCGATCCCATCGAGTACCAGGGGTCCATGACGCAATCGTGCCCGAAGGAGACATTAAGCCCCGCATCCATCAATTCCCTGACGCGGGTCATGCCGCGGCGTTTCGGATAGGTGTCGTGCCGGCCCTGCAGCATGATGTTGATCAGCGGATTGGGGATGACGTTGATCTCGGCCTCCGCCATCAGCGGAATGAGCTTGGAGACATAGTAATTGTCCATCGAGTGCATCGAGGTCAGATGCGAGCCGGCGACGCGCCCTTTGAGCCCGAAGCGGATAGTTTCCGCAGCCAACGTCTCGATATGGCGCGAGTGCGGATCGTCGGTTTCGTCGCAATGCATGTCGACCGGCAGGCCGCGGTCGGCAGCGATGCGGCAGAGCGCCTCGACCGAGGCCGTACCTTCGCCCATCGTCCGTTCGAAGTGGGGAATGCCGCCGACGATGTCGACGCCCATGTCGAGGGCGCGGTTGAGAGTGTCGATCGCGCCGGGCGAGCGGTAATAGCCATCCTGAGGAAAAGCGACCAATTGCAGGTCGATATAGGGCGCGACCTTTTCGCGAACCTCGATCATCGCCTCGACGGTCACCAGTCTGGGATCGCTGGTGTCGACGTGGCTGCGAATGAAGAGCAGCCCCTGCGTGACCGCCAGGTCGCAATAGCGCAACGCACGATCGACCAGCTCTTCTTTCGTCACGATCGGGCGCAACTCTCCCCAGAGCGCGATTCCTTCAAGCAGCGTGCCGGATACATTCATGCGCGGCAGGCCGAGCGACAGGGTGGCGTCCATATGGAAATGCGGATCGACGAAGGGCGGGCTGACCAGCCGGCCTGTCGCGTCGATCTCTTCCCCCGCCTGCGCCTGGAGATTGCGCTCGACAACGATGATCTTGCCGCCCTGGATGCCGATATCGATATTCTTTGAGCCATCGGGGAGATTTGCATTTCTGACGATCAGATCGAACATCGGAACCTCATTGGATGTGGGCGGTTTCAGCGTTCGCCGCGTCGATAGGGCTGCATCAGCGCCTGCGGAACGCGGGCGCGGCGGGCCATGACGGCAAGGGCGGCGATGGAAAGGATATAGGGGGTCATCAGGAAAAGCTGATAGGGCATGAGCCCGCTCAGCGCGGTTTGCAGCCGAAGCTGAAAGGCGTCGAAGAAGGCGAAGAGCAGGGCGCCTAAAAGCGCGCGGCCGGGGCGCCAGGAGGCGAACACGACGAGGGCGATGCAGATCCAGCCGCGTCCCTGCACCATGGTCGGGAAGAAACTGTTGAACGCCGACAATGTCAGGAAAGCCCCGCCCATTCCCATCAACGCGCTTCCGGCAATCACCGCCCCATAGCGCACCTTCATTGGATTGACGCCCTGGGCTTCCGCCGCATGCGGATTTTCGCCGGTCATGCGGATCGCAAGCCCCACCGGCGTGCGGAAGATGATGTAGGCCATCAGCAAGGCGATAATGATCGCAAGATAGGTCGGCGCCGTCTGCGTGAAGAGGGCCGGCCCGATGAAAGGCAGGGTCGAAAGCCCAGGAACGGCGATCGGTTGGAACGGCACGATGGTGGGTGGCGTATTGGCAAGCGGCACGATCAGCCGGAAGACATAATAGCTGAAGCTGGAGGCAAACAGCGTGACGCCGAGACCGGAGACATGCTGGGAAAGGCCGAGCGTCACCGTCAGCGACGCGTGCAGCAGGCCGAAGACGCCGCCGGCTATGCCAGCTATCAGAAGGCCGGTCCAGAGATCGGCGCCGTGATAAACGGAAAGCCAGCCGATCATCGCGCCGAAGGTCATGATGCCTTCGATGCCGAGATTGAGCACGCCGGCCCGTTCGCAGAGCAAGGCGCCAAGCGTGCCGAAAATCAGCGGCGTGGCGATGCGCAGGATTGCCGCCCAGAGTCCTGATGAAGCGATGATGTCGAACAGTTGCATTATCGCCGGATCCTGTATTGGGTGAAGAACAATGCGATCAGCATCGTCAACAGCGATAACGCCACGGTGACATCGGCGATATAGGTGGGGATGCCAAGGCCTCGGCTCATGCCGTCCGCGCCCACAAACATGGTTGCCGTGAAAATGGCGGCGAAGACGACACCGAGCGGATTGAGGTTGGCGAGCATCGCGACAACAATGCCGGAATAGCCGAAACCCGGCGACAGATCGGTCGTCACGTAGCCCTTGACCCCCATCACCTCGATCGCTCCCGCGAGCCCCGCAAGCCCGCCGGACAGGCAGGCGACTTTCACCAAAGTTCTGCCGAGCGGCACGCCGGCGAAGATCGCACCGGTGGGATTGAGGCCGGCGGCGCGAGACTGCATGCCGAACACGGTTCGGGACTGAACAAAATGAACGACGACGGCCAGCCCGATCGCGATGGCAAAGCCGATATGCAGGCGTGAGCGGGCGATCAATTTCGGCAGCATGGCATGATCGCTGACGGATTGCGACTGCGGCCAGCCGAAGGCGAGCGGGTCCTTGAGAACGCCGTCGATCAGCATCGAGACGAAGAGCACCGCGATGAAGTTCAGCAACAGGCTGGTGACGACCTCATCGACCGAGAAGCGCAGCCTGAGCCAGAGGGGAATGAGAATGAGCACCATGCCGGCAATGGCGCCGATCAGCAGCAGGAGCGGAATGAGAATGGGTGCCGGAAGATCGCCCAGCAGTTTCGAACTCGCCGCGGCAACGGCGATGGCGCCGAGATAAAATTGGCCCTCGGCGCCGATATTCCAGAGCCGCGCCCGAAAAGCGACGGCGGCGGCAAGCCCCGTCAGCATCAGCGGCGTTGCTCGCGTCAGGGTTTCGGTCGCCGACAGCCGCGAGCCGAAAGCACCGATCAGGATACGCCAATAGGCATCGAGCACCGGCGCGCCGGCAATGGCGATCAAGATGCCCGCCAGCGCAAGCGCTGCGATCACCGCGATGACGGGCGTGACGATCAGCAGGTAAAGCGGACGGTGTTCGCGGCGCTCAAATCGCATGGCTGGTCTCGTGGGTTTCTTGCCATTCGCCGGTCATCATCAGCCCCAGCCTGCGGGCATCGGCGTCTTCGGCCTCGACGGGCGGTGACAGGCGGCCACCGACGATCGCCTGTATACGGTCGGCGAGCGCGATCACCTCGTCGAGGTCTTCGGAGATCAGCAGGACGGCGGCACCCTGCCTGCGGGCTTCGAGCAGGCGCGCGTGCACGGCGGCCACGGCCCCTTCGTCGAGTCCCCGTGCGGGCTGCGCGGCGATCAGGATACGCGGCTGCCGATGCAGGTTGCGGCCGAGAATGAGCTTCTGCATATTGCCGCCGGAGAGCACCCGGGTACGGACGGCTGGCCCGCCGCCGCGAACATCGAACCCGTCGATGATCGCCCTGGCGAAGGCCATGCCGGCCTTGCGGTTGACAAAACCGAGGCGCGAGAAGGCCGGTGAGGCGAGGCGCTCCAGCACGGCATTTTCCCAGATCGCCATCTCGCCGATCACGCCCTCCTCGTTGCGGTCTTCAGGAATGCGGCCGATACCGGCGTCGACGACATCGGCGACGCCGAGATTGCCGATGGCTTCTCCGAACAGAAGAAGGTCGCCGCCGCTGCGCGCCAGCGTGCCGGAGAGAAGGTGCGCCAACGCCGCCTGGCCATTGCCCGAAACGCCGATGATGCCGAGGATCTCGCCCTGGTGCAGCCGAAAGCTGATCGATTTCAACCGATCGATGCCGTCGATGCGCACCGTGACATCGGCGGCTTCAAGCGCAACCGCCGCGGGCGTCGACGGCTCGCGCACCGGCCGCGTCACGCGGCGGCCGACCATCAGTTCGGCAAGTTCGGCCTTGCTGGTTTCCGACGCCTTGCGTTCGGCGACCATCTTGCCGCCGCGCAACACGACGATGCGGTCGGCTGCCGCCATCACCTCGTCGAGCTTGTGGGAGATGAAGATCAGCGACAGGCCCTGGCGGGCCATCTCCTTCAAGGTCGTAAACAGCCGTTCGGCCTCGATATTGGTCAGTACCGCCGTCGGCTCGTCGAGGATCAGGATGCGGGCATCGTTATAGAGCGCCTTGAGGATCTCGACGCGTTGCTGCTCGCCGACCGACAAGTCGCCAATACGGGCATCTGGATCGACCTTGAGGCCGAAGCGCTCGGAAATTGCCAGGAGCTTCTTTCGCGCCGCTGATGTTCCCGAGCGCCAGGCCCACAGGTTTTCGGTGCCGGTCATGACATTTTCGAGAACGGTGAGATTGGGTGCGAGCGAGAAGTGCTGATGCACCATACCGACGCCGGCGCGGATCGCCGCCCGCGGCTTGCCCTGCGGCACCTCCAGACCCTCGATCAGAATCCGGCCGGCATCGGGCATGTAATGGCCGAAAAGGATGCTCATCAGCGTGGTCTTGCCGGCGCCGTTTTCGCCGAGCAGAGCGACGACCTCACCCTTGGCAAGCGTCATGGAGATATCGTCATTGGCAAGATTGCCGCCGAAGCGCTTGCTGACGCCGATAATCTCCAGCACAGGTCCGGTCATGACGGCAATCCTGCGACCGGAAAACGGTGCTGCCATCGCGCCTCGGCCTCCAGGCGTGCGGCAAGCGACAGCAGGCGCGGCTCGTGACCCATCGGCGCCATGATCTGCACCGGCAGCGGTATCCCATGCTCATCCTGTCCGAAAGGCAGCGTCAAAGCAGGAAAACCCGAAATATTGGCGAGGCAGGCAAGCGGCGCGAATGCCGTCATCCGCTCGAGATGCAGATCCGTGTCGCCATGATCGGACGGAAAGGAGCCGATCGCAAGAGGCGCAGACGAGAGCATCGGCATCAAGATGCAATCGACCCTGTCGAACAGCGCCCAGAGGTTATGGCTGACCAGGACGGCGTCGTTCAGCGTATTCCAGAGCATGGTGGCGGGAAGCGCCCGTCCGCGCGCCGCGAAAGCCTGCGTCAGAGGCTCGGCCCTGCTTTCATCAAGAGCCGCCGCCGTGATGAGCGCCGCAAGGTTGACGGAGACGATATCGGCAAAGGCGCGGCCGCTTGAAGTGACGCTCCGTTCGAACTCAGCCCAGTTCAGTGGAACGAGCTCGTGTCCGTCGCTCTCAAGAGCACGAGCCGCATCCTCAACGGCTGCGAGCCGACCGCCCTCGGTCGGATAGACCGATCCGGTATCGGCCAGCAGGCCGATCCGCAAACGGCCGTTGCCGATATCGACAGGAGAAGGATCCGGAAATGGCCCTTGTGAATTGCCGCTCAGCCTATCGAATATTCGCGCGGTATCCCGCACCGAGCGGCAAACCGCGAGTTCGCTGGCGATCCCGCCGAGGTGGTTGCCGAAGGATGGCCCGCCCGGCATGGCGCCGCGTGTCGGCTTCATTCCGACAAGGCCGCAGCAGGCGGCGGGCACACGGATCGAGCCGCCGGCATCGGTGGCATGCGCAATGGCGACGATCCCGGCGGCAACCGCCGCCGCCGCACCACCGGAAGAGCCGCCTGCGGTTCGTGCCGGATCGAGCGGATTGCGGCAGAGCGGTCCGATCGCCGGTTCGCTGGCAAGCGACAGGCCGAATTCCGGGCTCGTCGTCAGGCCGAACAGGCAGAAGCCGGCGTCGCGGAAACGGGACGCGAGGTCGGAATCCGCTTCGCCGCCTTTTCTTTCGAAGAGGCGGGACCCGGCCGCTACTGGCAGGCCGGCGAAAGGCCCGCCAAGATCCTTCGCCAAGGTCGGCACGCCGGCAAAGGGCCTGGCGGCAAAGTGTTCGGGCTCACTCTGCCGTTCCCGGTCGCGGCCCTCCGCCGAAGCAAGGCCTATAGCGGCATCGACATAGGCGATCGCGCCGAGCGGCTCCTGCCGTCCGGCTGCCTCAAGAGAAGCCAGCATCGCCTCGGCAGCGCTCAGGCTGCCATGCCTGATCGCTGCCGCCAGGTCGGTTGCATCGCCCTGCATGAGCCGGATTACTTCGGCTCATCCATCATCTTCGGAACTTCGAAGGTGCCGGCCTTGATCTCCGCCCGCTTGGCTTCCATCGCAGCCTCGGCTTCAGCGGGCGCCACACCCTTGACGAAGACGATATCACTGCCGCCTTCCTTCATCAGGCCGTAAGACGTGTAGTTCCTGCCGACCGGCTTTCCGGCAGCGACATCGGCGATCGCAGCGTTCAGGATCGGGCGGAAGTACCACATGGCGTTGGCGAACACCGTATCCGGGTAGCGCGGCGTATAGTCGATCAGCGAACCGACAGACTTGATGCCGCGCTCCTTGGCGGCATCGGCCGTGCCGATACGCTCGCCGAACAGGATGTCGGCGCCGGCATCGATCTGGGCAAGACCGGCTTCCCGCGCCTTCGGCGGGTCGAAGAAGGTGCCGATGAACGAGACGAGGTGCTTGGCGTCGGGATTGACGGCCTTGACGCCCGCCGCGAACGCATTGATCAGCATGTTGACTTCGGGGATCGGAATGGCGCCGACCGAACCAACAACATTCGACTTGGTCATTTTGCCGGCCAGCATGCCGGCAAGATAGGCACCGTCATGGTTCCAGGTGCCGAAGACGCCGAAATTGTCGCCGGCCTGCTCGCCGCTCGAACCCAGCACGAAAGCGGTGTCGGGATAATCGGCTGCGACCTGCCTGGCCTCTTTCTCCACCGCGTAGGCTTCGCCGATGATTAGCTTGTTGCCCTGCTCGGCATATTCTCGCATGGCGCGCGGATAATCGGTGCCGGAGACACCTTCGGAGAAGACGTATTCGATGGCACCTTCCTTGGCTGCGTCCTGCAGGGCCTTATGCAGGCAGGAGTTCCAGGCATTTTCGACCGGCGACGCATGAATGCCGGCAACCTTCAGCGGCGCGGCAGCTCTCGCCAGCGGGGCAAAGCCGCTGACGCCGAGCGCAATGCCCGACGCGATCACTGCCCGGCGTGAAATCAGGATGTCTTTGGTCATCGACTGCTCCCCCTTTTTTACCGTTTGGTTCAAAAATCATAGGTAGCGCCCAAAAATGTGTCAAGCGTCGAATGGGCTTAAAAATCAGGCTGTTCGATCCATTGCCCGTGTTCTTCAGCCGATTTTTCCGAACTCGTCTGGTGTCGCGGTTTGGCCGAAAGGACGCGGCAGCCGCCGGCTTCTTAAGCGGTCAAGGCTCGATGGTGAAAAGCGCGCTCTTTCAGCGTCAGCGAGAGTGACCCTGGGCCGAATATACCGGGCGTGACGGCTTGGCGCGACGACATCGGCAGGATATGCAAGGGGATCGGGTTGGGGAAATGAAAATGGGGCAAGAAGAGGACGCCTCGCGGCGGCCGATCGCGAGCCGGTCGTCGTCTTGGGCGATCGGCATGAGCGCACGGCTGGCGCGCACCGGCGTCACGCCGAACCGCATTTCGTTGCTGTCGATCCTGTTTGCCGGCATCGGCGCGGCGCTGATCCTGCTTACGGCACATCCGATCGCCATGATCTGTGCTGCGATCTCGGTGCAACTGCGGCTCGTCTGCAATCTGCTCGATGGGATGGTCGCAATCGAAGGTGGCAAGAAAACTAAGAGTGGACCGATCTACAACGAATTCCCCGACCGGATCGCCGACAGCCTGCTTCTCGTTGCCGCCGGCTATGCCTGCGCCTTTGCCTGGCTTGGCTGGCTTGGTGCGCTGCTCGCAGCATTCACCGCCTATATCCGGGTCTTCGGCGGAGCGGTCGGCCTTCCTCAAGACTTCAGCGGCATCATGGCCAAGCAGCGCCGCATGGCGGTGCTGACGGCGGGGCTCGTTGCCCAAAGCATCGAGACGCTGATATCCGCCAGCCATTGGTCGCTGATCCTGGCCTCGGCCATCATCGCAGCCGGCAGCCTGGTCACCTGCATCACGCGCACGAAAACGCTTGCCCGCTCGCTGGAGAGATTATGATCGCTCTCATTCGTCGCCTTCTCGTGCTGTTCGTCCGAATCCTGGTCGGCGCCCGAAGCGAATGGCGGGGCTGTGCGCCCGACACTCGCCGCCGCATTTACTTCGCCAATCACAACAGTCATGTCGATACGGTCGCCGTCATGGCAGCCCTGCCGTATCAGGTGCGGCGGCTGTCCCATCCGGTTGCGGCGCGCGACTATTGGGGGAAGAACGGCTTTCGGCGCTTCATCGCCGAAAAAGGCCTGCGCGCCGTCCTGATAGACCGCAAGCCGCTGCCGGACAGCAATCCGCTGGCGCCGATCGAGCGCCTGCTCGAGGAGGGGCGCTCGGTGCTGATCTTTCCGGAGGGGACGAGAAGCGCCACCGAAGAAATCGCCCCATTCCGCAGCGGCATCTATCGCCTCGCCTGCCGTTTCCCCGATGTCGATCTGGTCCCGGTCCATCTCGACAATCTCCAGCGCATCCTGCCCAAAGGAAGCATGCTGATCGTCCCGATCACCTGCACGGCGCGTTTCGGCAAGCCGTTGCGCGTCGAACCGGGCGAGGGAAAAGACGCCTTCCTGGCCCGCGCCCGTGCCGCGGTCATCGAGCTCGCGGACGGGGGACACATCGCATGACCAGCCTTTTCTCGATCGTGCTTGCCGCGATCCTCGGCCTGCTTGCCGTCGCTTCCGCGATCGGCTTCATTCTGCAGCGACGCGCAACCGAGCCCGGTTCCGTCGCCACCGTCCAGAACCTCAACGCCCGCATCCGCTCCTGGTGGATCATGGTCGCAGTGTTCGGCGGTGCGATCCTGCTTGGCGAGACGGCCACGGTCATCCTGTTCGCATTTCTGTCCTTCATGGCGCTCCGCGAATTCTGGACGCTGACACCGTCGCGGCGCGGCGATCACCTGGCGCTGTTCCTGTCCTTTTTCGTGGTTCTGCCGGTGCATTACGTGCTGCTCGGGACCGAGTGGTACGGTCTCTTTGCCATCTTCATCCCGGTCTATGCCTTCCTGATCCTACCGGCAGTGGCGACCTTGACCGGTGACGTCAACGAATTCCTGGCGCGCAGCGCCAGGGTGCAATGGGGATTGATGTTGACGGTCTATTCGATCAGCCATGCCCCCGCACTACTCATGCTGCAGACCGGCACTCCGTCGGCGCTTCTGCTGGTCTATCTGGTCATCGTCGTGCAGCTCAGCGACGTCTTCCAGTATGTCTGGGGCAAGCTCTTGGGAAAGCATCGCTTCTCGCCGAACATCAGCCCATCGAAGACACTCGAAGGCCTGATTGGAGGCGGCGCCTCGGCCATCCTTCTGGGAACACTGCTCTATCGCCTGACACCGTTTTCGCCGCTGCAGGCGGCGGCCGTCAGCACGGTCATCGTCGTCGCCGGCTTCTTCGGCGGCTTCGTGCTCTCGGCGATCAAGCGCGACCTCAACGCCAAGGACTGGGGCTATGTGATTGAAGGCCATGGCGGCGTGCTCGACCGCCTGGACTCCATAACTTTCGCCGCACCGCTGTTCTTCCACATCGTCCGCTATTGGTTCACCAGCTGAGGCGGATATCCGAAAGCATGCGGCCGATCATTCAACCCGGTCGATGTCTTCGAGGCTCTCGAACAGCCGGAGCTGGACCTCGCGCTCCTGCCTGCCGATAGCCGTCATCAGCTTGTCCATCGTTCCCCGCAGATCATACAACTGGTCGATCAGGTCAATGACGACATCGACGCCGGCTTCGTTGATCCCCATGTCGCCCATCAGATCCTGAATGAGCCTGGCGCGGGCAACGTCGGCGTCGCGAAACCATCGCCTTTCGCCGGACGTCTCGGGAATCAACCAGCCCTGTTCGATCCAGAAATCGAGCTGGACGACATCGATTTTCAAGTAAAGACGGAATTCGAGATCATCCATGATCAAGCCTCCATGTTCTTCCTCGGATCGTATGGATGTGACGTCTCCCATTCCTTGATCAGGGACGTCAGCCGTTCGTCGGGATTGGCGGGCAGCACGATCTTCAGGGAGACATAGACGTCGCCGTGCCCGCCGCCGCGATTGGCAACGCCTTTGCCCTTGAGACGCAGGACCTTGCCCGTATTCGAGTGCGGGGGCAGCGTCAGGTTGACGGGTCCCGACGGTGTCGGCACACGGACCTTGCCGCCGAGCACCGCCTCGCCAAGTGAGATCGGCAGTTCCAGGCGGATGTCGTCGCCATCCCGCGTGAAGAAGCGGTGAGGGCTCACGCGGATCTCGATGAGGGCATCACCCGGCGGCCCGCCTCCAATACCCGGCTCGCCCTTGCCGCGCAGCCGCAAGGTCTGGCCGTCGCGGGTTCCGGGCGGGATCTGCACATCGAGCGGTGGCCCGTCCGGCAGCTTGACCTCGGTCCTGGTGCCGTTGATGGCCTCAAGAAAGTTGACCTGCATGGAGAACCGCCGATCCTGGCCATGACTGCGCATCCTGCCGCCGCCGGCGCGGCGCGAAAAGAAATTGGCAAAGGAATTGTCGGCATCGCCGAAATCGGCAAAGCCGGCACTGTTGTGGTAGGGATTTTCGGGACCGCTCGCCGAGGCATAGTCGCGGTAATAACTGCGTTGCGCCCGCTCGGCGCCCGTCATGTCGATCTCGCCGCGATCGAAGCGCCCGCGTTTTCCCTCGTCGCCCAATATCTCGTAGGCGGTCGAAATTTCCTTGAACCGCTCCTCGGCGTGTCTGTCGCCGGGATTAAGGTCGGGGTGAAGTTTCTTGGCAAGCTTGCGAAAGGCGCTTTGAATGTCCTTTTGCGACGCATCCCGCTTCACACCCAGAAGCTCGTATGGATCCTGGCTCATGCATATCTCCGTCAGGGCAGTTAATACTGCCGATTGGCTTGGGGGAAATATAGGTTCTCAGACCGCCGCCGGGGAGGGGAAGCCACAGAAGGTTAGAGCGCCAGCGCGTCTTCTTCGTGAGGGGCCGAGCCGTCATGCGCTTGATCGGGACGCCGATCGATGAGAACCGAGCATCCGGCGTGGCGCACGACCTTCTCGACGATCGAGGAGAAGACGTAGTCGGTGATATCCGCCACATGGGATGAAAGCAGGATGAGATCGGCTGATCTCTCCCTGGCGGCCGACACGAGCACGGAGGCGGCAACGCCGATGCGGATCTCGACTGTCGCCGGAATGGCGAGCTCCTTGCAGAGCGACACAAGTTTCCTCTCGGCATCGACGATAGCGGTCGTCTCGAATTCCTCGGGAATACCCGACAGGTGACGGTGGGGGATGTTCTCGATGGCATGCATGACGACGACGTTTCCGCCTTCGTCCAGGAGCTCTGCCGCCCGGCGCAGGAGACGGATTGCCGTTTGCCGGGAGCCCATGCCGATGCCGCAGATGATCGTTCGATACATTAAATCCTCGCACGCAAATGGTCGCACCGATTATACCGGCATCGACCGTTTCTGTTTTGACCGATATCAAACAGAAACGCCGAAATAGCGCAATGATCGCGTCCAGGAAGCGGCCGTTCGCTTCAAAATAGAATTTTGGGGGTCGTCACGATTGACGGCATGGCCATCGGCAATAGCTCTATCGTGACGTCGTTACTGATCGAGGTTCACATGCAGACTTTTGCAATCATCGGAGCGGGCGCAATGGGAAGCGCGGTCGCCAAACGGCTGGTCGATCACGGCGCCACCGTGCTGACCTGTCTCGAAGGCCGCAGCGAGCAGACGATCGCGCGGGCTAAGGCGGCCGGCATGGTGCCGGTCGGCCGCCAGGAGCTGGCGAAGGCAGAGATCATCCTGTCGATCGTTCCGCCGGCGGAAGCGATCGGGGTTGCCGGGCTCGTCGCGGAGATATTGCCGGGGGTGCAGGCGCCGCCGCCTTTCATCGACCTCAATGCAATTGCGCCGAAAACAATGCAGGCAGTGGCGGCACGGTTCGGCGGCAGCGGCGTGGAAGTGTTGGATGGCGCGATCATCGGCGGGCCGCCGGTTCCCGGCAAATCAGGTCCGACCCTCTATATCAGCGGCGATACAGCGGCGCGAACCAGGCTGCTCGAAGAATGCGGCCTCAAAATCCGCAGGCTCGATGGACCGCTCGGCGCGGCCTCGGCGCTGAAGATGTGTTATGCCGGCATCAACAAGGGCTTTGTCGGCCTCGGCGCGGCGATGCTGCTTGCCGCATCGCGCTCGGGTGCTACCGAAAGCCTGAAGGCCGAACTCGCCGAAAGCCTTCCGGACGTCGACCGCAAGCTGTCGAAATCCATTCCGGATATGTATCCGAAAGCCTATCGATGGGTTGCCGAAATGCAGGAGATCGCCGATTTCCTTGGAGAGGATGATCCGGCGGCGGGGATTTTTCGGGGCATGGCGGACGTCTTTGCCAGGATGGCTGGCGATGTTGAGGGTAGCCGTCTCCTCGTCGGACAGTTGGATGAGATCCTCGCGACCGCGGAAACCGGCGGCTGAGCACGGCGGTCAAGCAATCGTCGCTGCGCCGAATATCGGGGGCGGCAGCATCTCTTAGCCAACGCTCTGACGATTATGTGAAGCCGTTCCGACACCTCTGACAAACCTCATTGCCTCTGCTATGTCAGGAAAAATGCGTCGGCCAAACGGACGTCGCAACCTATCCGACCAATGCCAGGAGTTTGAAATATGAGCGGTTCTTCCGAGTATACCCCCCCGAAGGTCTGGACCTGGAATAAGGCGAATGGCGGCCAGTTCGCCAGCATCAACCGCCCGATAGCAGGCCCGACGCATGACAAGGAGCTTCCGATCGGTCGCCATCCGCTGCAGCTTTATTCGCTCGGAACGCCGAACGGCCAGAAGGTCACGATCATGCTCGAGGAGTTGCTGGCGCTTGGCCATAGCGGTGCGGAGTACGACGCCTGGCTGATCCGGATCGGCGATGGCGACCAGTTCGGCAGCGGCTTCGTCGCCGTCAATCCCAACTCGAAGATCCCGGCGCTGATGGATCGCAGCGGCGAAACGCCGATCCGCGTCTTCGAATCCGGCGCCATCCTGACCTATCTCGCCGAAAAGTTCGGGGCTTTCCTGCCGACCGCACCGGGCGAGCGCGCCGAATGCCTGTCATGGCTGTTTTGGCAGATGGGAAGCGCACCCTATCTCGGCGGCGGTTTCGGCCATTTCTACGCCTATGCGCCGACGAAGATCGAATATGCCATCGACCGTTTCGCCATGGAAGTGAAGCGCCAGCTCGACGTGCTCGATCGTCGCCTCGCTGAAAGCGAGTATCTGGCCGGCAGCCAATATACGATCGCCGATATTGCCGTCTGGCCTTGGTATGGCGGCCTGGTGAAGGGCTTGACCTATGGAGCCGCCGAATTCCTGCAGGTCGAGGACTATAAGAACGTCCAGCGCTGGGCCGACGCAATCGGCGACCGCCCGGCAGTAAAACGCGGGCGAATGGTCAACCGGACCTCCGGCGAGCCGTCGAGCCAGTTGCATGAGCGTCACGACGCCAGCGATTTCGAGACGAGGACGCAAGACAAACTCGCGGTCGCCAGTTAAGCAACCGCCGCGACTTTCGCTTCCCCCGAAATAGATGATGCTCCGCCGCCCAGAGGCGACGGAGCGTGGGCCAAAACTCAGTTCTTGACGGTATCCTCCAGGAAGAATCGGCCGAGCGGGTTCTGGTAGAAGTTCTCGATATTCTTGCGCGTGACGTTGATATAGGGGCTGTAATAGAGGTCGATCCAGTTGACGTCGTCCTTGGCCATCTTCTGCAGATCGACATACATCTCCTGGCGCTTCTTCGGGTCAAGCTCGAGACGCGCCTTGGCGACCAGTTCCTTCACCGCCTCGTTCTTGTAGTTGGTCGAATAATTGTTGTTGGAATCGTGGCCGAGCACGAAGGTGGTCTTCTGGTCCGGATCGAGAATGTCGTTGGTCCAGTAGTTGACCGAGACGTCGTAGTCGCCGGCAACGGTCATATCCCATTCCTGGCTCGGATCGACCTTCTGCAGATTGGCGGTGATGCCGGCCTTCTGCAGCTGCTGCTGGACCAGCACGGCCGTCTGTTCATCGACTTCGTCGCCGGCGCGGACCAAGTAATTCAGCGTCAGGTCGGAGGCGCCGGCGGCCGCCAGCATCTCCTTAGCCTTTGCCGGATCATAAGGCCGCTGCAGATTGTCGGCGAAATAATAGAGAGCCCCCTTCGGAATGTAGGAATTGGCGACCGTGCCCTGGCCGAAGGTGACGGTATCGACGATCGCCTTCTTGTCGATCGCCAGATCCAGCGCCTGGCGGACTTCCTTCTTGCCGAGCGCTCCATGCGCATGGTTGATCAGCAGATGATCCTCACGGGTCGAGGCGTCGATATCGACGTTGAGGTTTGGATCCTTCTTCAGCTCCTCGACACGGGAGAAGGGAACGAAGATCGCCGCATCCAGCTCACCGGCCTGGACGTTCAGCATGCGGGTATTGTCGTCGGGCACGGAGATCCATTCGACGCCGTCGAGCTTGACGCGGTCGGCCTGCCAGAAGTTCGGGTTCTTCTTCAAGATGATACGGTCGCCGCGGCGCCATTCCTCGACGGTGAACGCGCCGGATGCGATCGGCTTTTCGGCATAGGCGTCGGCACCAAGCGATTCCATGCCCTTCTTGGAAATGACCGAAGCATTTGGCAGCGCCAGCGTCGAAAGGAACGGCGCGGACGGGTTTTTCAGCTTGATCGTCAGCGTATGCGCATCGGTCGCGACCGCCGTGTCGATCACCTTGTAGGAATCGCTCCAGAGCGAGGCAGCATCGTCGCGGATGCGCAACAGGCTGAAGGCGGCGTCTTCCGCCGTCAGCGGCGAACCGTCGGAGAATTTCGCGTCGCGGATCTTGAACGTATAGGTCAGTCCGTCGTCCGAGGCAGTCCAGCTTTCGGCAAGGCCCGGTTCCAGCTTGGTGCCTGTCTTGTCGACGCGGATCAGCACGTCGTAGACGTTTGAGAACACCCAGTTGTCGATGTTCTGGGCTGTTTTGATCGGATCGAATGTCGTCGAGTCCTCGCGGCGGCCGATGGTCAGCACACCGGCGGCCTCGGCATAGCTTGTGCTGAGTGTCAGGCCGGCGAGCAGGGCTGCAAGCCCGATTGATTTCCATCTGTTTGTCATGAATTCGTTCCCTTCGTTGTTATGGCATTCGTTTGATGGGTTGGATCGGCACCGCTTGCTGATCGTCCCGGCCGCCGGCGCCTTGCAACAGCGGCGTATCAGGATCGATGTCGGGAATGGCCGCGATCAGCGCCGCCGTATAGGCATGGCTCGGCCGCGCGAAGACCTCTTCGGACCGGCCTTGCTCGACGATCTCGCCGCGATACATCACGACGACGCGTTCGCAGAGATTGCGGACGATCGCCAGATCATGGGCGATGAAGATCAGCGTGAGGTTCATCCTCGCGGTGAGTTCGCGGAACAGCTCGATGATCTGCGCCTGGATGGTGACGTCGAGCGCGGCGACGCATTCATCGGCGATGATCAGCTTCGGGTTGACGGCGAGCGCCCGGGCGATACCGGCGCGCTGGCATTGGCCGCCGCTCATGCTGCGCGGTTTGCGGCCGGCGAATTCGCGTTCGAGGCCAACCAGATCGAGCAGCGCGTCGATCCGCGCCGGGATATCGGCCCTGGCGACCTTGCCCTGCACCTTCAGCACCTCGGACAGCATCTGCCCGATCGTCAGCCGCGGATTGAGCGCATTGTAGGGATCCTGGAAGACCATCGCCGTCTCGCGCCGGAGTTTTGCCAGGCCGGCGCTTTTCTGCAGGGCCAGATCGACGCCGTCGAAGGTGACGTGGCCTGAGGAAAGCGGTGTGAGGCCGAGCACGGCGCGGGCAAGCGTGCTCTTGCCGCTGCCGGATTCGCCGACGATGCCGACCGTCTCGCCCGGCATGATCTGCAGGCTGACGCCGGCAACGGCGCTGACCGTCTTGCCACCGCCCTTGAACAGGCTGCCGCCGGCTCTGAACCGCACATGCAGATCGTCGATTTCGAGCAGTGGCCGAGCCGGTGGGCTGGCCGCGGCAATGCCCAACAGCGGCGCGGGCGTCGCGCCGGGCAGGGAAGGGTGGCTGTTGATCAGGTTGATCGTATAGGGATGCTGCGGCCGCGCCAGGATCGTCCGCTTCGGCCCCTCTTCGAGGAGCTTGCCGTCGCGCAGCACGGCGATGCGGTCGCAGCTTTGGGCAACGATGCCGAGATCGTGTGTAATCAGAATGATCGACAGCCCGCGCCGGTCGCGTATCTCCATCAACAGTCGCAGGATCTGCGCCTGGATGGTCACGTCGAGCGCCGTCGTCGGCTCGTCAGCGATCAGGATCTTCGGGTTGCAGGACAGAGCAACGCCGATCATCGCCCGCTGCCGCATGCCGCCGGAAAATTCGTGCGGATAGCTGTCATACTGGCGCACCGGATCGGGGAAGCCGACCTGCGCGAGGATTTCCGTCGCAGCAGCGCGGGCTTCGCGGACGCCGAGGCGTTGATGATAGCGGATGCCCTCGGCGATCTGGTCACCGATCCGCATCACCGGGTCGAGATGACTGGTCGGGTTCTGGAAGATCATGCCGATCTCGCCGCCGCGCACCTTCAGCATCTCGCCGTCGTCGACCCGCATGAGGTCGCGCCCTTCAAGCAGCACCGAGCCGCTTTCGATCTTCAACAGCGAGGAGGGCAGCAGCCGCACCAGCGAACGGCAGAACAGGCTCTTGCCCGAGCCGCTCTCGCCGACGAGTCCGAGGATCTCACCTTTGCCGAGATCGAGCGAGACCGCATCGAGCAGCGTGCGCGGGCCGGAATCGAGATGGACGCGTACTGTGAGATCGCGGACGGACAGCACGGAGCCGCTCATTCGTGCACTCCGAGCAGTTCGCCGAGAGCGTCGCCCAGCATGCTGAAGCCGAAAGCAAGGCAGACGATGGAGAGGCCGGGAAACAGCGTGATCCACCAGGCGGTGGTGATGAAGCTCTGTCCTTCCGCGACCATGACACCCCATTCGGCCACCGGCGGCTGGACGCCGAGGCCGAGATAACTGACGGCAGCGCCGCTGAGCAGTACGAGCGTAGCATCGGACATCGAAAAGACGATCGAACCGGCGATCGCGTTCGGCAGCAGGTGGCGGAACATGATGCGCGAGCGGCTGAAGCCGAGGCTGACGGCGGCAACGGCGTAGTCGCTGCTTTTCAGCACCAGCATCTGCGCCCGGATCAGCCTCGCGTAGGAAACCCAGCCGACCAGTGCCATGGCGATATAGAAGCTGCCGAGGCCAGGGCCGAGGATTGCGATGATCGACAGCATCAGCACGAGGAAAGGGAAGGCGAGAATGATATCGACGAGGCGCATGAACAGCGCATCGACGATGCCGCCGAAGAAGCCGGCGATCGTGCCGACCGTCGTGCCGATCAGGAAGGGGAAGATGACGCCGATCAGCGCCATCTGCAGATCGAGGCGGGCGCCCCAGAGGACGCGCGAGAGGATATCGCGGCCGAAATTGTCGGTGCCGAACGGATGTAACAGGGAAGGCGCCTGCAGGCGCACCTCGGCGTTCTGCATGATCGGGTCGTAGGGCGCGATAACAGGCGCGCCGATCGCCAGCAGGACGAAGAACAGCAATATGCCCGCACCGACGGCAAGCATCAGCCGCCGTCTGAAGAACCGGTGCCAACCGAGGGATGCTGGGGCGATTGCTTCGATGCTCATAGCCTCACCCTCGGATCGACGGTGACGGTAACGATGTCGGCGATGAAGTTGATGAGCACGGTGGCGCAGGCAAAGACCATGGCGACGCCCTGGACCACCATGTAATCGCGTGAAAAGATCGCCCTGACGAGCAGCTGCCCCATGCCGGGCAGCGCAAAGACGGTCTCGACCACCACCGTGCCGCCGATCAGCCAGCCGATGTTGACGGCAAGCAGGTTGATCGTCGGCACCAGCGAGTTCGGCAGCACATGCCGCCAGAAGACGATCCCCTCCGGCATGCCACGGGCGCGCGCTGCCGTCGCCACATCCGATTTCAGCTGCTCGATCATCGCCGCCCGCAGGCTGCGCGTCAGCACGGTCGAGAGCGACAGGGCGACCGTCAGGCTCGGCAGCACGAGATGCGACAGCTTCTCACCGATCGTCGCGCCATAACCGGAAACCGGCAGCACGCCGAGTTCGACGCTAAACAGGATAATCAGCATCAGCCCCAGCCAGAAGGGCGGAAAGCCGATGCCGAATGTCGAGACGATGCGCACCGCATGATCGGGCGCCCGGCCGGCATTGCGGGCGGCGATCGCCGACATCGGCACCGCAATCAGGACCGAAAGCACGACGCTGGAAACGACCAGCGCAAGCGTCGGCTCGATGCGGGTGACGATCAGCTTCAGCACGTCGATCTTGTAAAGGATCGACTTGCCCATCTCGCCATTGGCAAGGTTCTTGAGGAAATAAACATATTGCAGCCACATCGGCTGATCGAGGCCGTACTGGGCGCGGATGCTGGCAAGAGCTGCCGGTGTCGCGCGCGTGCCGAGGATGTTGCGCGCCGGATCGCCTGGGATCAACCGGACCAGAATAAAAGTGATGACGCTGATGCCAAAAATGACCGGCAGGAACTGCAGCGGTCGGGTCAGAACGAATCTATAGCGATGCATGAAGGCGATCGCCCCTCTTTCTTCGTCGGGTTTGAGCCGCTTTACTTTGCATCAGGCTGCCTTGTGCCGGGCGAGAAAATCGAGAAGCGCCGGATAATAATCCTGCGGATTCTCATAAAACGGCATGTGGCTGGCGTTGGCAAATACCTTGAGTTCGGCATTCGGCAGCGCAAGCTTCATCCTGAGCGCACAGGCCGGGGTCAGCTCATCATGCTCTCCCGTCGTGATGAGCACCGGCAGCATCAGCCGCGGCAGATCTGGGATGCGGTTCCAATCCTTGAGGTTTCCGATGTAGAGAAACTCGTTCGGCCCCTGCATCGTCTCGTAGGGCGCCATGTTCCAATCGTCGAGCGAGCGGCGCACCGGCGCCGGCCATTCCGGCAGACGGCAGACATGCCGATAATTCAGAATGGTGACGGCAGCGAGATATTCGGGGTGATTGTAGGTGCCTTGCGCCTCGTGCTTCTGCATCATCGACACGGTTTCTGGACCAAGCGCGGCGCGTAGCCGTTCCAGTTCCGAGATCAGATGCGGCATGTCGGCTACGGTATCTTCGAGGATCAGCGTCTTGAGGTTTTCGGGATAGGTCAGAGCATATTCGATCGCCAGCCACCCGCCCCAGGAATGGCCGAGCATGTGGACCTTGCCGAGGCCCAGCGCCTTGCGCACCGTCTCCGTCTCCTCGACATAACGGCCGATCGTCCAGAGCGAGAGATCGGCCGGCCGGTCGGAGGCGCCGGTACCGAGCTGGTCGAAGGCAACGACGCGATAGCCCTTGTCGATGAGACAGGAATGCGCCTCGCGCAGGTAGTCGCAGGGCAGGCCCGGCCCGCCGTTCAGGCAGAAAACCGTCTCGCTGCCGGTCCCGAAACTATAAGCAACGACGCGATAGCCATCGACATCGATCTCGAATCGCTCGTCCGGCCGTATTTCACGCCACATTGATCGCTCCGCCAGAAGATTTCACTTGCTCAATAATTGGGCACGGCTAAATTTTTACCTTAAACCGCATTCCGTGCCAGCTATAAGAAGTGATAGGGTGGGCAGTACGCCGTACCTGGGAGCAAATCATGCTTGACGATATCGGAACGATCAGACGGCGGTTTACAGCGCATGAAACGCTGGACGGCCGGATCGACCAGGCCTTCGAGGCGATGCAGCAGATCGGCTTCGAAGCGCTGATCTATGACTATACGCCGGTGCCCTACGATCTCGACGGCGCCATCATGATACCCTCGCTGCTGAAGCTCAGGAATATATCAGACGACATGCACGACTACTGGTTCGATCGCGGCTATTTCCGTATCGATCCGGTGCAGCAGGTGGCGCTGCGCACCTCCGCACCCTTCTTCTGGAACTATGACGCCGACGCCGATACGTTGATCAGGCGTTTCATGAGCGAGGCCACCGCGCCGGTGACGCGCTATTTGCGTGAACGCGACATGTCGACCGGCGTCACCGTCCCGGTTCACATGCCACGCGGCGACTATGCGACGGTCACCGGTATCCGCTTCGGCCGCAATAGCGATTTCGAACGGCACGCCCTGCGCTATATCGCCGACTTCAATCTGCTGGCCCATGTCTTCCATGAGACCGCCTATTCGCTGTTCGACACGCGGGCGAAGAGCGTCGGCACGATCCGCCTGACCGAACGCGAACGTGAATGCCTGCGCCATTCGGCGGAAGGTTATTCAGCCAAGGAAATTTCCCGCATCATCGACCGTTCCGTCCCGACTGTCGTCATGCATCTGAACGCCGCAACCAAGAAACTCGGCGCCCGCAACCGCACCCAGGCCGTGGTGCGCGCTACCCATTACCGCCTGCTCGAAGACCGGCCGACCCAACCCTGGCCACCCTATAACTTGTGATAGCTGCCTTCGCCGTTGCCGCCGCGTTATGCTTTTTCATCACCGCTGAATGATGGAGACGCCTATGGGCGAAGTCACGACCACCGAAGCCTATTTGCCCTTTCGCGACTATCGCACCTGGTATCGCGTCACCGGCTCGCTGGAGAGCAGCAAACTGCCCCTCGTCGTCGCCCATGGCGGGCCTGGCTGCACGCATGATTACGTCGATTCCTTCAAGGATATCGCCGCCCTCGACGGCCGCCCGGTCATCCATTACGACCAGCTCGGCAATGGCAATTCCACCCGACTTCCAGAAAAAGGCCCGGATTTCTGGACGGTTGGCCTGTTCCTCGAAGAGCTGGACGCGCTGCTGTCCCATCTCGGCATTCAGCATCGTTATGCCTTCCTCGGCCAGTCCTGGGGCGGCATGCTCGGCGCCGAACATGCGGTGCGCCGGCCGCAAGGCTTGAAGGCGCTGGTCATCGCCAACTCGCCTGCAAACATGCACACCTGGGTTTCGGAGGCGAACCGGCTGAGGCAGGAACTGCCGAAGGAGGTGCAGGACACGCTGCTGAAGCATGAACTGGCGGGAAGCCTCACCGATCCGGACTATATCGCCGCCTCGCGCGTCTTTTATGACCGCCATGTCTGCCGCGTGTCGCCGTGGCCGCCCGAAGTGGCGCGGACCTTCGCGATCATGGACGAGGACAACACCGTCTACCGCAACATGAATGGCCCGACCGAATTTCACGTCATCGGCACAATGAAAGACTGGACGATCGAGAACAGGCTTGACCGTATCGAAGCCCCGACGCTGCTGATCTCGGGAAAATACGACGAGGCGACGCCACTGGTGGTCAGGCCCTACCTCGAACGTGTCCCGGGCTGCGAATGGGTGCTCTTCGAAAACTCCAGCCACATGCCGCATGTCGAGGAAAAACAGCTTTGCCTGGCGACCGTTTCCGGTTTCCTGTCACGGCACGATTGAGGAACGCGCTGCCGGCCCATTGGATCGCCCGCGATAAGCTGGCGATCACCTATCGACGAACCAGCCATTTCTTGGCGACGCGGCAAGCCATCGTATAGGCCGGATCAAAGACGTTGCCGACGTCGTAGCGCACCACCTGGCCGAGCAGATGGCTGGCCGCCGTCCTGTCCAAGCCATAATCCGACGCCAGCCAGGTCAACATTTCGCTGGTTGCATGTTGGAGCGCCTGATCGAGGGGTCGGGCGTTGCCGATGGTGAAGATGTCCTCGGCGGTTTCGCCGCGCGGCCAGACCAGCCCGGCCTTTTTTTCCACCGTCAGCCTCACCGTGACTTCGAAGGTGGTCTCGATGCCGGTTCCGACAATCTCGCCATCCCCTTGCACGGCATGGCAATCGCCGAGAAAGAACAAGGCGCCCGGAGCCGATACCGGAAAGCGAACCGTGGTGCCGGGACCGAACAGTCGATAGTCCATGTTGCCGCCATATTCGCCGCTGGTCGCGGTCGAGATCGCTTGGCCGAGGCTGGGCGCCACGCCGAAACAGCCGATCATCGGGGCGAGCGGCAGAACGAAATATTCGAGGCCTGCGACCGGCTCGGACAGCCGGACGGTCGAGGCATCGCGGTCGATGGCCCAGATGGCGATATCGCGCGGCGGCAGGTCACGCACCGTCTCGGGATCGACCACGTTGGCGGCGACGACGCTTCGGGTAAACCCCGTGTCCCTGGTCGGGATCATGCTGATGATCTCGACCTTAAGCGCATCTCCGGGCTCGGCACCTTCCACGAAGATCGGGCCGTTCATCGGATTGCCGCCGGGTGCCTGCTTGACACCGTCCTTGTCATGTCCGGCGGCATCAAGCGTCTCAGTGATCACCGTGTCGCCACTGGCGACATGGAGCGCCGGGGGAAATGAACCGATGACATTATGGAAGATCGTCGGAATGAAGCGGTGAGTGGTCATCACAATACGCTCTCGCTCGTTTGGAATGTTGTGAGCCTGCAGTTGAACTGCTCGGCGGAGAGAGTTGGAGACTAGATCAGAGAT
The DNA here is from genome assembly GCF_019685025.1 of Rhizobium sp. NZLR8. Lineage (NCBI taxonomy): Bacteria > Pseudomonadati > Pseudomonadota > Alphaproteobacteria > Hyphomicrobiales > Rhizobiaceae > Rhizobium > Rhizobium sp. NZLR8. The sequence continues at coordinate 121,731 of NZ_JABDVY010000008.1, forward strand.
TGCCTGCAATGCCAATCCACAGCATCACCCGAAATACGGTTCGGCCGCATTCCGGCCGCCGATCGGCAGGCTGTCATATCAACGCGTCTTTAGACATCGGGGAGGACTCCCTGGAATCCTGAAAGCAGATGATCACGCCTCGACCGACGTCGAGGCGCGATCACTTTACGCTCAGAATTTGAAGCTGGTGCCGAACGTTACCTTTTGCTGATTAACCTCGAAATCGCCGAGCGCCGAACCGAAATCCTTGCTCCCGAAATCGTCATAACGATATTCAGCGCGCATCAATATATTGTCTGTCAGGGCGCGCTCCACACCTGCGCCGGCGGTCCAGCCAATCAGAATGTCGTCCTTCTTGCCAACGCCCGGCACGTCGACTTCTCCACCGGCTGCGGCCAAACCCCCGGTTCCGTAGATCAACATACGGTCCAAAGCATATCCCACGCGGCCACGCGCCGAGCCGTCCCATTTCAGGGAAACGTCACTCCCATCCTTCCAGTTGTAGTTGAAGTCATTTTCGATACCGAAGATGAAAGGGCCGTGCTGGAAATTATATCCGCCATAAATACCCGTGGACCCGCCATCGAGATCCTGCTCGGAACCGCTGAGGTAGCTTGCATGTGTCGCGGTATATCCGCCTTGCAGTCCAAGATAGAACCCCGACCAGTCGAAGGCCGACTGGGTCTGTTCCTGTTGAACATATGCGGGATCTTGAACCACGAGATCGGCGGCAAAAGCCGGCACTGCCGATAAAGTCACTGCGGCCAACGCGATTATCTTTTTATACATTAAAGTGCCTCGTCATTCGATTATTGGAGAAAGCTCAGCAAACCGGCAAGTCGGCTGGGGCCGATGCATTATGCTGCGGTTCGGAGTTGCGGTTTGCACTTTATTGTTGAGATATGTTGTGAACTCGGACACGGCGCAGGCGCCAAGGTCGCGCGTCAAGACGTCTCCGGACGTGTCGATACAAAACGAGCGCCAGCGCATATTCGGGCTACCACCCGATCAAATTGTCGATCGTCGGGCGCAGAATCCAACGCAGGCAGTGTAGAATTCCAACTCGCAGAAAACGAAACTTCCATCACAAACGTGCGGCCGCAAAATACGAATATTTGAGCCTATGTAATTGTAATAAAATAATTATTTTTGTTCCATAACCTGCATTACGCCACATTGTTTTGTAGCCGCAAAGTTGAAGTGTCCTGTTTCTGCAAAGTTGGAATGTCACACTCCCCGGGTCTGATTGACGCTTGGGAGATTGCGGATGGGACTGATTGCGATGAGCGAGCGCGATCTGCAGCGGATCGAAGTTCTGTCGAAAGATCCGGATGCTGCGCATCGATAAGTAAGAAGACACGTGAACAGAAACGCCAGAGAGCGCTCGACCCATTAGGGGAGCGCGCTCTGCCGTCCAAGCAGCCAAGCGAGCGATCACTCGCTGCATGGCAATCGTTTTTCCGGCGATAGACCATGGATATGGGCCGGACCGCCCGTCGCTCAAGATCGACGGAGAGCCTCTCCGATCAGGCCGTCCGTCTAACCATGCGCGCGATCGCGATGAGGATGCAGGCTCCAACGAAGCCCGCGATGAGATATCCCAGCCATCCGCCGAGGACGACGCCGAAGAGCGAGAGAATGAAGTTGGCGACGATCGCGCCGACGATGCCAAGCAAGACGTTCATGAGGACGCCCATGTTGCTCTTCATGAACATTTCGGCGAGCCATCCTGCCAAACCGCCAATGATGATTGCTGCAATCCAGCCGATACCTGCGTTTTCCATATGAATTCCCCTGAATGTTGGACGAAACGGCGATCGCCACCGGACTGCCAGGTCATCAAATCTTTGCGGGAATGATTGCCGCGCGACCGAGAATTAAACACGCGCGGTGCCGATTGGTTCCGGCGGTCAGACGGACTCTATTCATGCGAACGCCGCTGGTGATAGTTTTCCAGCAATCGTCATCGGCATTCGCGATGGATTCAATCGAAGCGCGGATCCTGGGAAGCGGACGATCAAACACCTAGGGCGCTGTCGCAGAGGCTGAAGGTCATCGATGATCTCTCTGAGGGCGATCTGCCGATCTGGAAAGCTTAGGCCGAAGGAATCCAGTCCAATCGAAGCACTGCGCCGCTCTTATCCAGCCACCAACTGGCCGGATTGCATGGCTGGCCGCGAACCTACACAAGGCGCATGCGTGAAAATCGAAAAAAATTTCAACTCCAGATACATGTGCCGCATCAGGCCGCTGAGCTTTTGCTGGTCGCGAATGCCGCATTCGAACCAGGAGACAAGCTCCCTTGCAACATGCTGCGCTGCCGGACTGCCAATGTCATATGATTTTTCCTGACACCATTGCCTGAGCACAGCTTTCAGCATGGCCACGTCATCGGGCTGCAGCGCCGGCTTCGTAATTCCCGAATGCTGGGTCATCCGTATTCCTCCCCAATTACATCAGCCGATCCTAATCTACGGATTTCCGTTTTCAACCTCGCGTACGAAAACGTACGTATCGAGGCGCTGGCGGCACCGGAATCCGGATAGCCGGCGGCATGTCCGGGCCATCTGCCTGCCGTGGCGGGCGACCACGACCATCCATGTCCCATCACGACCTGCGCCGAAACCTCCCTCCCACAGGCACACCGGGGCGATCGCCCGAAGCCAGCGACCTCGGCCGCGCCAGCATGGCGCCATCTGTGGCAGACCCTTACCGCCCCCTACGCTAAGTTCCCGATTTCGAGTAGAGCCCAAGATCGCCGCCAATGGCGAACCCGCAGCGCTGATAAAATTTCGACAACGCACCCTCTCGCTGTGAGACCAGCCAGACGCTATTACAACCTTCGGCCATTGCTGTTTCGTAAATTGCCGAAAGCAGCGCTGTCCCTATCCCCGCGCCCTGCGCTTCAGGCAGTACCGAAAGCTCGTCCAGGTAAATGACCGGACCGGAGTGGCGCCGCTGTCGTATGCCCAACGCTACCCCTAGCACCTTGCCTCCCTCGATGGCCGCAAGGGCAATCGATTTGGGCGTTTCAAGCACAGTCTTCACATTCTCAACCGCCGCTTCAAGCGACCAATCCTCGTTCCACGGAGGTCGAGCATAGGCACTTACCAGTACGGCGGCGGCGCTGCTGAGATGTTCTGGAATAAGACGCTTAATCTGAAACGGCATGAATCCACCCTACGTTGAGTGAGGTGACATTTGCAGCAGTTTGACCGTTAACGCAACGGGGTCGCAGATGCGACGCACCCGCTGCTCTTCACACCGTGGGTAGTTGTGTTGCGCACGAAGTGACGTGGGTCGCATCTTTCATGTCGCTGTCAGAGCTTTTCCGATCGTTGGCTTGAATTCCGCATCAAGTGGACCCATCACGCCAGAGTCTCTCCGGCGCTGACGAAGGTTTGTTGGCCATAGATTTTGTGTGTGGATCGAGCTCGGCTTGCCGAGATATCGCGTCGAAGCAGGAGATTATCATGGCCAAAGAAAACCAATAGCTCCGAGGTGTGCGCGGTTTAGCGTTGCTTTAAACAAACTGTGCAAGGGTAGAGGCCTGTCATCTACACCGGCAACCTGATGAAGTTTCGAAGAAATCCAAACATGGTGCGCAGCCTCGCGGGCGCTGTAAACCGAACTGGCGCATTTGCTCCCGCAATATTTGCTGCAATTATTGCAATCATCGTCGTCTCTGTTGCAACGAACTGGCGGCTCGAGCGATCGCTCGCCGATGAACGCTCGATTGTTGCCGGTGAGCTCGCCACCATATCATCTCGACTTCAAACGAACCTCAATAGCAATGTGAAGCTGTTGCAAGGGCTGGCAGCTGGAATTGCGGTCGACCCGGCGATGGACCAGAACCAATTTTCCAAGCTTGCCGCGCAGATCCTGCAGCCCGATTCACAACTGCGCAGCTTCGCCGCGGCCCCCGGCATGGTGGTCAAATGGGTTTATCCAGAAAAAGGCAACGAAAAGGCCATCGGGCTCGATTACCGAACGAATGAGAAGCAACGCGATAGCGCAATGCTGGCGCGCAACACCCACAATATCGTTCTGACCGGCCCTGTGGACCTTGTCCAAGGTGGAACCGCTTTCGTTGTCAGATGGCCAATTTATGTCACTGACGGAACGAGCCAGGTCTTTTGGGGTCTGCTGTCTGGGCTGATAGATATACCAAAGCTCTACCGAGAAAGCGGCCTTGAATCGACCGACCTTGAGATTGCCATCAGTACCGTGCCGGAGCCGGATTTACCTAAAAAAGTGTTCCTCGGCAGCCTGCAAACTTTTTCGAAGAAACCGGTTAAGGCGTCCGTCGATATGGCTTATGGACGATGGACCCTGGTCGCGGCGCCTAAGGGCGGATGGGGCCAAAATAGCGGGATCGGCATTTTTGAGCTCTATGCGAGCTTGTTGTCGTTATGTGTCGTTGCGCCGATTATCTGGGTCGGTTTTCTGACCAAATCACGCCAAAGAACGATTGAAAAGCTTCGCCTTCACAAGAAAAAGCTCGTTCGAGCACGGCAAAGGCTGGAGTACCTGTCGTTGCATGACGCCCTCACGGGACTTCCCAATCGACGATTTGTCGACCAGATCATCTCGCAGCCGCCGCGACCTGATCCAGAAGATTGTCTGATACTCATCCATATCGACCTGGATCGATTTAAAGAGATTAACGACACGAAAGGGCATGCTGGCGGTGACACAGTCTTGCAAGCAACAGCTTCGCGCCTTGCGGGGTTGGCCGGCCCAAACGAGGTCGCTGCTCGGATCGGCGGAGATGAGTTCATCTTCGCCAGCTGGAATGCCAATCCCGAGCCTAAAGCAAAGGCATTAGCCAGTCTGATTGTCGATTCTCTCGAGCAGACAATCTTTATTGATGGCGTGGAGTGTGTCGTCGGCGCCAGCGTCGGTGTCGCCTGGGAGACCCCACGGGCGGGCTGGCGAGACCTCAGCCAATTGCTTTTGAATGCCGACCTGGCTCTATACGAGGCAAAGAAGACGGGCCGCGGCCGTGCCGCCGTTTTCACCGAAGAGCTTCGCAGCGCGGCGATCCTTTCGAAAGAACTGGCGGACGAATTTCATCACGCCCTCGATTGCGATGAACTCGTTGCATTCTTCCAACCGCAGTTCGATGCGAACACATTGACTATCGCCGGCGTTGAGGCACTTGCCCGGTGGGTTCACCCGAAAAAAGGTCTGCTCGGCCCAGACAAATTTCTTGATGTCGCCGAAAGGCTGGGGCGTAGCGGGGACATGGACCGGCTGATCCTGCAAAAGGCTCTCTTCGAGCTTACAAGATGGGACAGCTTGGGAATGCAGATCCCGCGTGTCTCGGTAAACATTTCAGCGCGTCGACTGGCACAGCCAAATCTGCTTGCGGAACTGTCCGAGCTTCCCGTCGCGAGGGGCCGCCTGTGTTTCGAGTTGCTGGAGACAATCTCCTTCGACCATCTTCAGCCTGTTCTCAATGACATCATTCCAGCTGTCAAAGAGCTCGGCATTGAAATCGAGATCGACGATTTCGGCACCGAACATGCCAGTATCGTCAGTCTACTGAGATTTGAGCCGCGAAGATTGAAGATCGATCGGGAAATTATCAAGCCGATTATCGCCTCTCCATCTCAACGCCGTCTGGTCTCCTCGATCATAGAAATTGGCCGGTCACAGAACATCGACATCGTCGCAGAGGGCGTGGAGACAATGGAGCATGCGAAGATCCTGAAAGATCTTGGTTGCCATTTGCTGCAGGGTTACGCGCTGGCGCGACCAATGACCTCGGAGCAGTTGATCGAATTTTGCCGTGCGAAAGACGAGGGACTCACAGCGGCAGGCTGATAGCCATGCCCTGCTTCCCCAAGCACTCCAGGCTTGCGCGTTCCACAACCGGCTCACCAGGGGATGGCATCGAGATCAGCAAGGGCTCGACGCGCTCCAGCCAATTGATTGGCTCGACCCGGCTAGGCAGATACGCCCAGCCGGGTTGAGCCTGCGCCTTTACTTGCCCATCATTTGCTTCGCGTTTTCGGGCGTGATGGCTGTGGTATCGACCGTTACCGTCGGCTCAACAGACGACGCGCAGTCCAGCAGTATCGACTTTGCCATGTCGATCGCCTCCTTCCCTCCCGTAGGATAGGTAAAGGTCGCGGACCAATCGCCCTTTGCGACCGCCTCAATTCCCCCGGCAGGCCCAGGCAAGCCGTCAGTGCCGATGATCTTCACGCTCTTACCGGCACCTTTCGCAGCAAGCAGCGCACCCGCCGCCATCATATCGTTGCTGGCATAGACCATCTTGATATCGGGATGGGCCTGCAGCATGGCGGCGAACGCCGTTTGCGCTTTATCCGGCAGCCAGTCCGCCGCCTGTTCTGCCACGATCTGGATCTTGGAATTGGCTTTCACGCCATCTTTGAAGCCATTGAGCCGTTCGACGGCCGGTGTCGAACTGGGCAGCCCCTGCAGCACGGCGGCCTCGCCGCCATCCGGAAGAAGCGTCTTGCTGGTATATTCGCCGGCCGCCAGCGCAATCTTGTAGTTATCGCCTCCGATGAAAGCTGTGTAGTCCTTGCCAGCTTCACCGTTCGTCTTGCGATCAAGTTCGATGACCGGGATACCCGCGTCCATAACCCGTTTGACGGCGGGTGTCAGCGGGGCCGCCTCGAAAGGCGAGATCAACAGAAGGTCGACCTTTTGGGTGATGAAATTGTCGACTTGCGACGTCTGCGTGTTGACGTTGCCTGCCCCGTCGGCAATCTGCAGTGTGAACTGCGGGACTGCCTTGGCGGCTGCTTCCAGTTCATCGTTGACGTGCTGGCGGTAGGGCTCCGCATTGTTTGCCTGCGAGAAGCCGATGACGAATTCGCCATCCTTGGCGCAAGCCTTCACAAGCGGATCGGCAGCTTGGGCCACGCCCGCAATACAAAGACATGAGCCCGCCATAAGTGCCATGCGCCGGGCACTCGAAAATCGAAGTGCATTCTGTGTCATTACTTTCTCCTCCACATTGGTCCCGGATCCACCCTCCGGAAGATGCCGCCACACTACCTGCCCAATCCTTCGCGGCGACGAACGAGGGATTGAAGGACTGCCGCCAGAACGATAATTGCCGCTGTAGAAAGCAGCTGCATGGCCGGCGTGATGTTGTTGAGCTGAAGAATATTGGCCAAGGCGCCAAGCATGATCGTACCGGCGATCGTTCCGACCATGGAACCCGACCCGCCAAACAGGCTTGTCCCACCAATGACGACAGCCGCGATGGCCGTCAGTTCATATCCGGTGCCATCATTGGCGCTCCCGAAATTGAATTGCCCGGCATGGACGATGCCGGCCAGCGCGGATGCAAAGCCGGTAATGGCGTAAACGGCGATCTTGATTGCCGAGACCGGAACACCTGAAATGCGAGCGGCGCGCTCGTTTCCGCCGACGGCATAGACGTAACGGCCGAATCTAGTCGTGTTCAGCACCAGCGTGGCGATGCAAGCAAAAATCAAAAAGACGATCGTGGCCACCGGAACGACATTGCCGAACAATCGCCCGCCGAGAACCGCAAAGATGGGTGGAGCCAGCCCAGGGCCATCACCATAGGATATATTGATGTACTGATTGCCCGACACGACGAGTGCCAGCCCGCGAGCTGCCTGTAAACCGGCAAGAGTGACGATAAAGGCTTCAAGCCGAAACTTGCTTGAGATCGCTCCCTGGACCAAGCCGAAACAAGTGCCCATCAGCAGCACTGCCAGCACCGTTGTAATCAGTCCAAAACCGCCGGAGACCATCAATGTTGCTGTGACGACGCTCGCAAGACCAAGGGCGGCCCCAACCGAAAGATCGATCCCGGCGGTTATGATCACAAACGTCATTCCGATGGCGATGATGCCGGTTTCCGACACTGCGCGAACGATGTTGGCGATGTTGTCGGGTTGAATGAACAGGATGACCCCATGCCTACGCGGCGAGAATATGATGCCACCGGCAAACACCAGCACAAGGCCGATCAGGCTTTGGAAGCGGACGATCACCGCAAGCGGATCGATGCGCTTTGCCGGTTGAATCGGAGAACTCGACGTAATTTGCTGTTCGGACATCATCCCTCCCTCCCGTTGGCGGCGGCCAGAACGTCGTGTTCGCCCACCCCGCCAGAAAATTCGGCAACGCTGCAGCCATTGCGTAGAACCACTATTCGATCGCATAGGCCAATCAGCTCAGGCATTTCGCTTGAAGCGACAAGGATGCCCAATCCGTCCGAGGCAAATTCGCGCAAGCGGGCGTAAATCTCTCCCTTTGCTCCGACGTCAACACCGCGGGTCGGCTCGTCGAGAAGCAACAAGCTGGGATTGCCCAGCACTTCCTTGGCAAGGACGACCTTCTGCTGGTTGCCGCCAGAAAGAGCACCCACCGCGATCCCGGGATTCTTGGGACGGATGTCGAAATTCCCGAACGAGCTCTTGATCGCATCGTCCTGTCGACGTGCAGACAACAAGCCGTTTGGGGATATTCGGCGAATGATCGACATGACCAGATTGAGGCCGACAGACATACGCAGCATCAGCCCGGCGCCGCGCCGATCGTCGGTTACGAAGGCGAGGCCAGCCCGGCGCGCGGCTGCGATGGATCTAAGCCTTGCCGGTTTGCCGCCAATGGTAACCTCACCCTGCCATCGGCCCGGCACACCTGTCCCGTAAAGAGCGCTAAGAAGCTCCGTTCGCCCTGCACCCATCACGCCAGCCAAACCGACAATTTCACCGCGGTGAACATCCAGGTCGATCTTCGATGGAGCTTGCCAGCCGGGTGACGCCCGGTGCGGGCGGAAAGAGGCCTGCCGCATCCTCAGTAACACGTCGCCGACACGATCCGATCGAGGCGGGTAAAGCTCGTTCAACGGACGGCCGACGAGAAGCTGCACCAGTTGGGCTTGCGGAGCGTTCGGTTCGGTAATGCCGGCGACCTTGCCGTCGCGCATGACCGTCACGCGATGGGCAATCTGCGGCACTTCCTCAAGGCGATGCGAAATATAGACGATACCGACGCCTGATGATGCGAGCCCGCGCATGATATCGAACAATCGATCGACTTCGCCGACAGTCAACGCCGCTGTCGGCTCATCCATAATCAGAGCGCGCGATGCATAGGACAGCGCCTTGACAATGGCGACGACCTGGCGTTGGCCGATAGATAGCTCGCCGACAAGCTGAGCGGGATCGATCGATCGGTCGATTGCTTCCAGCCTTTTGTGCGCTTCGCGCAGCATCGCCTTTCCGTCGAGCATGCCATGGGGATGGACAAGCTCGCGGCCAAGAAAGAGATTGGCCGCGACGCTCAGACTCGGAACGAGATCCAATTCCTGGAAAATCGTTGCAATTCCCGCCGCCTGTGCATCCCGGGGGCTGTGAAATCGGGCGGGTTTGCCATCGATAAAGATCTCTCCCTGGTCCGGCGTGTGCACACCGGACATCAGGTTCATCAACGTCGATTTGCCCGCGCCATTCTCTCCAAGCAGGGCATGGATTTCACCCACTTTAAGATCGAAGTCCACGCCACGCAGCGCTTGAACCCCGCCAAAATGCTTGGTGACCCCTTTCGCCGAAAGAACAACCTGGCTCATGCTGCTTCTCCACACGATTCACGCACCCGCAAAACCGGCGACAGTCGAACGGTCTCGCGGGGGCGGTGCTTGTTGCCGATCCGCGCAATCAGCAAGTCGGCCGCCTTCCTGCCAATCTCATCGCAAGGCTGGGCCATCAGCGTCAGGCGCGGCTCGAAGTAGTCTGCCCATTCGAAATCATCGATCCCGAGCACCGAAATGTCTTCGGGAACGCGCAGTCCCCGTTCCCGAATGGCTCTCATAGCGCCGATCATCGCTAGATTGTTTGAGGCAAGGATTGCTGTCGGTGGCTCCTTCAGTTCCAGCAAGCGGTGCGTCGAAGCGGCGGCGTCAGCCGTGCTGCGGTTGCCGTTGCTGATGAAGGCATGTGGGACCTCTATCCCCCTCTCCGTCATAGCTTCCCGGAAAGCCCTGGTGCGCTCCACGGTCGTCGCAAATCCAGGCTGGCCGAGGATGATCCCAACCCGGTGGTGATGGAGCGTGACGAGGTGATCGACCAGCATGCGAATTGCCGCCGTGTTGTCGGTCCCGACCTGATCGAAACGATCATCGGAGAGCCTGTCGACGAGCACACAGGGAACATCGCATTCAAGGAGGTAGTCCAGCGATTTCTTAGGATCGCCCGAAGCGGCAAGGATAATCCCGTCGACACGGCGGTGGTGCAGATGCCGGACGAGTTCCAGTTCTCGATCCGGATCATCCTGTGTATCGCACAGAAATACGATCAAGCCTCGCTTGGAACACTCGGCTTCGATCGCGCAGATGATGTCGCTGAAGTAAGGGTTCGAAATCGCCGAAATCGCCAGTCCGACCGTGCCCGTCGACGATAATTTGAGAGAGCGTGCAACAGCGTTCGGGATGTATCCGATCTCGTCCACGGCCTCCATGACGAGCTTCGCCTTCTCGGGCGACACGTAGCGCGTCTTGTTGAGAACATGGGAAACCGTGGAGACCGAAACCCCCGCCGCCTTTGCAACTTCGGAAATCGTCGTCATGAGCGCGCTCCGGCGTTCGCCGGCAGCACAACAAGAAAGCGTCTCAAATTTTCCTCCCAGGCGGAATTCCAACCTTAAAAAGGCTCTCCAAGGATCCGCGAATAAGATCAGGCTAGCGCCATCGAAACGTTTGCGCAATCGTTTTTTTCTCGATATTGTCCAATTCGTGATCATCTCTTGGGAGGGAAATGACGTGCTCAAAGGCGTTCCGCCGTTCGTTACGGCCGACTTGTTGTGGGTTATGGCCTCTATGGGTCATGGCGACGAATTGGCCATCGTCGATCGAAACTTCTCGGGCTTTCGGGTGTCGACCCAGACCACCAGCGGAAAGCTTCTCATCTTGGAGGGGGTCGATGCACCGACTGCAGTTGACGGGATCCTCAAGATGATGCCCCTGGACAGATTCGGCGACACGCCGCTGATGCACATGGAGGCCGTCGACGCGCCGGGTGAGTTGCTGGAAGTGCACCGGGACGTCATCACCGTATGCGGTGAGGCAGAAGGGCGCTCGATCGCGAGCCAACCTATCGAGAGGTTTGCTTACTATCCCATTGCGATGCGATCGTTTGCGATCATCCAGACCGCTGAATCGCGCCCCTATGGGAACTTCATCCTGAGGAAGGGCGTGCTCTGAGGGTCAAGCCTCGAGCAGGGCCGGCGATTGGGCTGCGGGCCCCTGAATTTCCATCTGATCCGCATGGGTTGCTTGTCGGCAAGGATTAACTGCCGGCCAAGCGCCTTGCGCTCTCCACGATCGGCCGAACAGCGGCTTCCATGCTTTCCGGCGTCGTGCCGGTGACGATGACGCCGAGCAGCGCCGCAGCGATGCCGGCCGCCTTCAACTTTGGCATATCCTCGGCCGTGAATTTCTTCTGGCTCGGCGCAATGACCGGGATGCCGGCCTTGGCGACAATCGCTCTGTAGCGGGCAAGATCGGTCTCATCGAGCGGCTTGCCGTAGTCCGCGAAGGCAGCAATAGAGGCTTCCATCATCGCGCCCGGAATCTTGAGGATTTTGCGAAATTCCTCCTCGGTGCTCCTTTCGCCGAGCGCCGGCATCGGCCGAAGCTTCGATTGCCAGAGATGGGGCTGCATGTCGCTGATATAGATGTTGAAGCCCTCGAAGCCGAGAGCGGCGAGCGCATCCATCTCCTGCGCGCTCGGCACATTCGTCTGCCCGGCCATGACAAGGAGCGGCACGCCCAACGTGGCGAGCTTCTCGAAGAAGGGCCGCTCTTGCGCGAAGCTGCCGAAGGTGGTGCCGGTCGCGCGGTGGTAGGCATTGAGATGCACTTTCAGCGCAAAGGCCCCTGCCCTCAACGCCGCCCTGGCGAGATCAAGGTCATGACGCGCAAGTGAGACGATGACCGGAAAGTCGCCACCTCGCAGCGCCTTGGTGAGTTTGGTTTCAGGATAGGCATCCATGTTGGATCTCAATTCAGCCGCTGGCCATCATCGGCCGCAAAGAGATGGACGGTGGCAAGTTCTGGCCGCACGCGGATCATCGCGCCGGGCGAGAGTGACACGCGCTCGCGGAAAACGCAGGTGACCGTCGTATCGCCGAGTTTCACCGTCATATGCGTTTCCGAACCCATCGGCTCGACCAGGATGATTTCCGCGGGCACGCCCTGCTCGTCGAGGGCGAAATGTTCGGGACGAATGCCGTAAACCGCGTTGCGGCCCCTGAATTCCTCGGCCGCCTCCGGCAGCGGCAGCAGGATACCCGGTGCCGCGAAACCGCCCGAGGTGATTGTGCCGGTCAGGAAATTCATGGCCGGCGACCCGATGAAACCCGCGACGAACTGGTTGGCCGGCCGGTCGTAGAGATCGAGCGGCGCGCCGATCTGCTCAACCCGGCCGCCGTTGAGCACGACGATCTTGTCGGCCATGGTCATCGCCTCCACCTGGTCGTGGGTGACGTAGATGGTCGTGGTTTTGAGTTTCTGGTGCAGGCTCCTGATTTCGCCGCGCATCACGACGCGCAGCTTGGCATCGAGGTTCGACAGCGGCTCGTCGAACAGAAACACCTGCGGATCGCGGACGATCGCTCGGCCCATGGCGACGCGCTGCCGTTGCCCGCCCGAAAGCTGGCGCGGATAACGGTCGAGCAGATGCGACAGCCCAAGGATATCGGCCGCCCAATTCACCCGCTCCTCGATCGCGGCCTTTTTGATGCCGCGATGCTCTAGCGAAAACCCCATATTCGTCGCGACCGTCATATGCGGATAGAGCGCATAATTCTGGAAGACCATGGCGATGTCGCGATCCTTTGGATCGAGCTCGTTCACCACGCGCCGGCCGATGCGGACGTCGCCAGCGGTGATCGTCTCCAACCCGGCGATCATCCGGAGCAAAGTGGACTTGCCGCAACCGGAGGGTCCGACAAGCACGACGAACTCGCCGTCTTCGATTTCGAGGGTGACGTCGTGGATGATGCCCAAGGCACCATAATTCTTTCGGACGCGGGAAAGGGTAACTTCAGCCATCATTCGATTTCCGGGTTCTTCAGCCCTTGAGGCCGGTATGCGCGAGCCCTTCGACGAATTGCTTCTGCGCGATGATGAAGACGATGAGCACGGGAAGCGCCGTCAGCGTCGCGGCGGCGAGCTGGATGTTCCACATGGGACCGCCATAGGCGTCGGTGTATTGGGTAAGCGCCTGCGGCAGGGTGAACTTGTCGGCACTTGAGAGGAACACGATCGGTTCGAGGAACAGGTTCCAGGAATGCAGGAAGGTGAATATCGCGACCGATGCAAGCGCCGGTCTTGCCAGCGGCAGTGCGATCTTCCGAAAAATCTTGAAGCGGCCGAGGCCATCGACGCGCGCCGCTTCCTCCAGCTCCGCCGGCAGTGTCACGAAAAACTGCCGCATCACGAAGGTGGCGAAAACGCTCGGCGCGCCGAAGATCGGCACGAGGATCAACGGCCAGTGGGTGTTTACCATGCCCGCCTTCAGGAACATCTGGAAGAGCGGCACAATCGTCACTTCCGACGGAATGAGAAGGCCGAGCAATACGATCATGAAGATCGCGTTGGCGAAGGGAAATCTGATGCGCGCGAAAGCGTAGCCCGCCATCGAGGAGACGACCATGGTGCCAACCGTCACAACCCCGGCGATATAGGCCGAGTTCCAATATTGCGTCACGAAGGGCTGCAATTCGAACACCTTGCTGTAGGTCGTCCAGTCGTAGCTCTCCGGGATGAGACGCGGCGGAAAAGCGAAGATATCGCTGATCGGCTTCACCGAGGATGTCACCATCCACCAGGTCGGGAAGACGAAGGGGATTAGCAGCACGCACATCAGCCCGTAGACAAACGTTTTCAGTCGCGGAGAGAGATCAGCTTTCATAGAAGACAATCCTCTTGCGCATCTGCCATTGGGCAAAGGTCAGGGCGGCGACGATGACGAAGAGCAAGATCGACAGCGTCGAGCCGTAGCCGAAGAGATGGAACTGGAAGGCCTGCTGATAGAGGTAATAGACCAGCACCGTCGTCGATATTCCCGGTCCACCCTGGGTCAGAACGGCAATCTGCGCGAAAACCTGCAGCGACCCGACGATGGTGATGATCGAGGTCAAGAGGATGGTCGGGCTGATCAACGGCAGGGTGATGCGACGGAACTGCTTGAAGCGCGGCGCACCGTCGATGCGGGCGGCCTCGTAGAGTTCGTTCGGCACGCCCTGCAGGGCCGCCAGGAACAGGATCATGTTGAGGCCGACATTCTTGAAAACCTGCACGACGATCACTGAGATCATCGCGGTCGTTTCCTCACGCAGCCAGTTCGGCCCTTCGATACCGACGAGCTGCAACATGCCGTTGATGCCGCCGTTCTTCTGCAAAAGGAAACCCCAGACGATCGTCCACGCGACCAGCGACACCACGACCGGCGAGAAGAACAGCGTGCGGAAGATGGTGATGCCGGCGAGCTTCTGGTTGAGAAGCACCGCGAGCAGCAACGCCAGCGCCATGTTGAGGATCACCAGCCCGGCAGAAAAGATCGCGGTCGCGCCCAGCACTTCGAGGAGGTTCGTGTCCTCGATCAGCATCTGATAGTTCTGCGTGCCGGTATAGGTGAAGGTATTGGCGAGCACGTTCCACTCGTGGAGCGAATACCAGAAGACAAGCCCGAGCGGGATCAGCACGAACCCAATGATGCCGATCAGCTGCGGGGCGATGAAAAGGAAACCGGCGAGGCTGTCGCGCCGTCCGATCGTCCAGAAGGGCGATGAGGCACGGCCTTCCGAGCGTATATGATCCCGTGCGACAGCCATCACCTTACCTCTTAGCGCTTCAGCAGTGGGCCGATCTGGCCGCAGATCTTCTGGAGCGTGCCGGGAATATCGGCATCCGGACGCCAGACGGCATCAAGCCCGGAGCGCACCGCCTGCTGGATTTGTGCAAAGCCGGTATGACCGGGAATGACCTTGCCGGTGGCGATGCCGGAGATGACAACCTTGCCGATCTGCTCCTGGCTGAGCAGCGGGTTGGTCTTCTTGAGCACATCTGCGTTCAGCAGCGACTTGCGGGCCGAGGGGAAGAACTGGCTGAGTTTGGCCGAGTTTTCCGGATTGGTCATATAGGCGACGAATTCGGCGGCGGTGTTGGCATTCTTGCCGGCCTGCATGACGCCGACGCCGGCCTGACCGATCAGCGAATATTCGCCGGCCGGCCCCTTCGGCAGCGGCACCAGATCCCAAGAGAACGGCTTGTCCTTCGGGAGGAGCGAGGCGCGGCTGATCTGAGTGATGGTCATCGCCGCATTGCCGGCAAAGAAATCGACGTTTTCGCCGGGACCCGGGATCGCCTTCTTCTTGAAGATCGCGTCGTGGATGAAAGTCAGCGCATCGACCATGGGTTTTTCGGTGATCGTGCAGGTCTTGCCATCGGCGCTCCAGGGCGAAGCGCCCCAGCCGTTCCAGACCGAAGCGAGATTCTGCCAGATCTGGTAATTGAAGTCGCGCACGATCAAGCCGCCCTTGCCCGGCACCTTATCCCCTTGGCCGACGGCCGAGGCCGTGGCGATCACGTTATCCCAGGTCCATTGCCCGGCGGCAATCATCTCGGCCGGCGTCTTGGCGCCAGCCGCCTTGATGACGTCGTTGTTGACGAACATCGCAAACGGCGAGGTTGAAAATGGATAGGCGTAAAGCTTGCCATCCTTGGTCCAGCGTTCGGCCGCCGTGGGGATCAGTTCTTCGGCATTGTAGCCCTTGGTCGCCTTCAACACATCGGTAAGCGGGTAAAGCGCGCCGGAGTTGACGAAGTCGTAGGCTGCGGTCTCGAAAATCCAGGCCATATCAGGCGCATTGCCGCCGGCGATCTGGGTGGTCAGCGCGGTCGTGTAGGTGTCGAACGGCAGCGACTCATAAGTCACCTTCACATTCGGATGATCCTTGGAAAAGCCCGCGGCGATCTCGTTGAAGAGCTTCAGATGCGCCTCGTTGGCGCTCCAGATCGTCATGCGCAGGTTGATCGCATCTTCGGCATTGGCGATGCCATGCCATGCGAATGGCGCGGCGAGCGCCAATGCCGCGACGGCCGATCTCAGGGTCCTGTGATAGTTCATTCCCGTTCCTCCTCCAAAGATGGGTTAATCAGTATGCCGAGACGTCCGGCCAGCGCATTTCGATGCCTTCGCGCCTAAGCTCCCGCTGGAAATCGTGGAGTTGCTCATCGTTTTCCTGAACCTGGTGCGGCGTAAGCCCCTTCTCCAGGCAATGGGCTGCCAGCATGCCGGCAGCTTCGCCGATGTTCCATTCGACAGGGTGCAAGCGGTAGCAGCCATTGGTGATGTGGGTGGTGCCGATGTTCTTGCCGGCGGCAATGAGATTCTTCATTCGCTGCGGCAGGAGTGAACCAAGCGGGATCTCGAACGGGCAGGACGGCACGTCGATATAGTTGTCGCCGCCGGTCGAGGGGTGAAGGTCGATGCGGTACATGCCGATGCCGACGCTATCGCGGTAGTTGACCGCGCCCTTTGTGCCGCGCACCGAATAAGACAGGTCCTGCTCTACAATGCGAGTGACCGGCTTGATGCGGCGGCTTTCGCGGATATAGGGCGCCATGGCAAGACCATGTTCCGTGCCGGTAATGTCGCCGCGAAGTCGGAGACCGCGGTAGCCCTGGCCGCCGTCGAAACGAGGCGCTTCCGTCTGCAGCCAGTAGAAGACCGAATAGGAAAGGTCGGCTGCCGACTTCAGGTGCCGTGCTTTTTCCTCTTCCGATACGTCGATAATCGTGCCGTCCATGTAGTCGATCATCGGCCAGTTCACAAAGCAGATGTCCGACTGGTAGAAACCGGGCTGGAAGTTGCGCCGGGCTGCGATGCGACGAAAGAGCCAGAGGTTTTCGTCGCCACCGCCCTTGCGCTGGTCGGCATCGACGGCCAGCGGATCATCGTCAACATTAGGCGTGAAGGAGCGTGTCGTGAATTCCAGCGTGCGCGGATGCGGCGCGGTGAAGCCGAGCAGCGGCCCGCCCCAGAAATGCGGCTGGTATTCGCGCCAATAGTCGTAGTTTTCCGGCTTGTCGATCGTCTGGTCGCCATCCACGCAATCGACCGCGAAACAGACCGACACGGCTTGAACGTTATCCGGCTGGGCTTCAGGCGGCGCGCTCGGTTCGCGGGTGTCGGATTGCGCCTCGAAACCCTTCACATACTCCGTCTCGGTCATCGGCAAGAGGTCGCCGAGTTCGGTGGCGTCGAGGATATAAGCTGCGGAAATGGTGATCTCCAGATCCGTGTCGCGGTGACGGACGGTGACGGAACGAACCATATCACCATCGACATCGGCCCCGACCGGACGGTAGGGCTGCAGCAACTTCAGGCGGCCGGCACCCCGATAGGGCATCAACATGGCTTCCATCACCGCCAGGCTGACCCGCGGTTCAGCGCAGATGCGGCTGACCCAGCCGGCGCCGGGATTGAGGTCGCCCCAGGCGCGCGCGCCTTCGGTAAGCGGATAGTTGTCGCGGTAATATTGGCGGATGCCGTTGCGCAGCTTGCGATACGAGCGAGTGATGCCAAACTGCTCGACCCAGCTATGCTCGTCCGACGGCACGCCCTGGCTGGTCGACTGACCACCGATCCAGTCGAATTCCTCGGTCATGATGACACTGCGGCCAGCCCGGCAGGCGCCAAGCGCAGCCGCCACGCCACCGAGACCACCGCCGACAATCAGGATATCCGCTTGCATTTCTTTCACGTTCTCAATTCCGTTTCTTTGCGGGTCCGAGGGTTTCGCCCTCGACCGGTTCACACGTCAGAAGAACTTGCTCAATCGGGATCGCCCCCTCGATGCGACGCACCAGCATGGCGGTCGCCTGCCGCCCCATCTCTTCGCGAGGAATATTGAAGGAGGTGAACTGCACATGGCTGCGTCCGGCCCGCACGTGGCGGCCGAGCACGACAGCGGAAAAATCATCCGGTACCGACAACCCTCGCTCGCGGGCCACCGCCTCGACCCGCACCGCGTCCGCCAGTTCGACGAAGAAGACGGCGGTTGCGCCACAGGTAAGGATGGTATCGAGAATTTCGCCGGCCGACCTGCCGACATCATCGACATGCAAGACCAACTCGGCGCCCTCGGCAACCGCCGCGGCAAAGCCGTGCCAGCGGTCGACAACGGATTCGGCCGATCCGTTAGGGCCGACATAGGCCAGCTTCTCATGTCCGAGCGCCCTCGCCTTTTCGACCAGCGCACGGGTGCCGGTCGCGTAGTCGCCGCCAACATAAGGAACGGGTCCGCCAGCGTCCTCGCGTCGGCCGATCGCCACGAAGGGATAGTCGCCGGAAACCAGGCGCTTGAGTTCCGCGCGGTCGAATTCGCGGCCGAGCACGAGGCAGCCGTCGGCAATTCTCAACCGGTTGCCGTCGGCAAAAATCTTGCGGTCGTTGCCGACTCCGGCGCCGGTAAGAAGCAACAGGTCGTAGTTCTGCGCCTGCGCCTCTTCCTCAATGCCGAGCAGGAAAGGCGTGAAGAAGTCTGCCTGTTCGCTCGGGAAAGCCGGTTCATAGGTGAAGACGCCGAGGATACGGTTGAGGCCTTTGGCCATCCGTCGGGCGATCGGGTCCGCAACGTAACCAGTCGTGCGAATGACCTGTTGGACGCGCTCGCGGGTTTCCAGCGGGATACGCGCAAGAGCGGTCGGCGCGCCGTTCAGCACAAGCGAAACGGTTGCCTGACTGACGCCCGCAAGCTTGGCAATATCATGCTGAGTCAAGCGCTTAGGACTTGCCACGCAGTGTTCTCCCGATCGACTCTTGACTGTTAATACGTATTAGCAGCTAATACGTATTAACAGGATGAGGACGGCGGCTGTCAAGCGCGAAAATTTGGGGAGATCGGTGGGTTTTGGAGAGCATTTGAGATCGCTTGGAATTTCCGGCATGCGCGTGTTTGGCGACAGCATCACCGCTGGCTTCAACGCCAGCCAGCCGCACCTTGCCTGGCCGGCTTTGTTTGCCGAGGCAGTCGACTGTCTCCCGATCCGCAACCACGCCATCCCCGGCACCGTGCTGCAAGGATCTCAGCTGGCGGACGGAAACCCGCGACCGGACAATGGCATCGGCCGTTTCGAGAAAGTGCTTCTGGATGCGCCGCACCGTGATGCGATCCTCATCTTGTACGGCTATAACGACGCCCGTTATACCGCCGCTCCCGACACAATGAACGTCCGAAACTTCAGCCGCGACTACGCGACGATGCTGGAAAAGTTGATCGCGGCGGGGCACGCGGAACGGCTGGCGATCGGCAGCCCACCCTACCTCCCGGATGCCGGGTTCTTAGTCGGCAGCACCGGCTTCACGAGCCAGACGCGCATGGGTTTCGAAGGGTATGTCGAAGTCGTGCGCAAGCTGGCGCGACGCTTCTCGCTCTTCTATGCACCTGTCTACGAAAACATGAAGGCGCACGGCGATGGCGACCTGACCTCCGCCGATATGGTCCATCCGAACGATGCCGGACATCGCGCGATCTTCGACGCCTTTACAAATGCGGATCGGTCATAGCGCATCAAGCAAGGGCAGCACGGTCTCTGTCTGGAGCGCGACCAAGCGCGACGCATGCCGCTGATCGGGGGATCGAGAAGCCGGAACCGAATTTCGATTTCTTGAGTTATCGAAGAAACCAAAAGCCCCTTTATTTATGTGGATTTCGAGAGCCAGGTATAATTTAGAAGAATTGAATGCTCGAAATACCAAAATCGTCGGAAGTACTTATCCGATTTCCGCATTGGACGTCTTTAAACCTATAGGCGCAATCATTACGTCGTCCATCGTCATGTCTATCAAGGCGACACCGATGTGAGAGCATTCACGACCACGCCGCCCCTCATTGGGGACTTGGGACGCGAGGTCATTTTTCCCAGACAATGAGCAGCCCAAGCGTTCGATGCACCTTTACTGCATAATTCCTTAGATCGGAATCGATCCAAGGACAAAATTATGCAGCAATTCAAAGTGCTACAACGTCCTTTGCGCGTCGGAAAAGACGCGCGGCGCTGTAGTGCCTCGAGCAAATAGGCGCGCCATCTCCCCGTCTTATCAACCAACACCAACCGGGCGGCCATCGGGTGGACGAACCCGTGCGCCCATACGAGAGAAAAGATGGAAAACCTGCAATATCTTGGTCCGATGGGGTGGAAGGCGATCGAAATCGCCGTCCCGATCATCGTGGTGGCAATCCTGTTCCGGTGGAGCGGCGTGATCCGCTATATCCCCAACGACAGGCTCGGCATTCTCGAAAAGCTATGGAGTTTTCGCGGCTCCGTTGAGAATGGCTTCATTGCGCTCTACGGTGAGGCCGGCTTCCAGCCGGAAGTCGTGCGCGGCGGCCTGCATTTCTTCATGCCGTTCCAATATTCGATGCATCGCGCCAATCTCGTAACCATTCCGCAGGGCCAGATCGGCTATGTCTTCGCCCGTGACGGCGAGCCGTTGCCGCCGACCCAGACGCTTGCTTCGAATATCGAAGCCGGTGATTTTCAGGATGTGCGCGGCTTTCTCACAAAGGGCGGCCAGAAGGGGCCACAACGCAAGATCCTGCGCGAAGGCACCTATGCCATTAATCTCGTGCAGTTCATCGTGCTGACCGCACAATCGAACTACGCCGTCAACCTGAACGCGTCGGAACAAAGACTGTTTGCCGACATGTCGACGCTGATTAGCGGGCGGAATGGCTTCGAGCCCGTCGTCATTCACGACGCCGAGGACCTGATCGGCATCGTCACCATCCATGACGGTCCGGCGCTGCCGGATGGCGAGATCATTGCGCCGACTGTTGCCAACAACCCAAAGGATCCGAACTTCCACAATAATTTTCAGGATCCGGAGAAGTTTCTCAATGCCGGCGGTTATCGCGGCCGGCAATTGCAGGTGCTTGCCGATGGCAGTTATTTCCTCAACCGCATCTTCGCGACCGTCGAACTTGTGGAGAAGACGATCATCGACGTTGGCACGGTGGGTGTCGTCGTCTCCTATACCGGCCGGCGAAGCGCCGATATTTCCGGCCAATCCTATCGTCATGGCGAATTGGTCGAGACAGGCGCACGCGGTGTCTGGTCGACGCCGCTTCTGCCGGGCAAATATGCGTTCAATACCTTTGCCGGCAATATCATCATCGTGCCAACCACCAACTTCGTGCTGAAGTGGACGAAGGAACAGTTCGGCGAGCACAGGCTGGATGAGAATCTTTCCGAAGTATCGCTGATCACCAAGGACGCGTTCGAACCCGTGCTGCCGCTCTCGGTCGTCGTGCATATCGATTATATGAAGGCGCCCCTCGTCGTGCAGCGTTTCGGCGATATCAAACGGCTGGTCGAACAGACGCTCGATCCGATGGTCTCGGCCTATTTCAAGAATATCGCCCAGACCAAGACATTGATCGAACTGCTGCAGGAACGCAGCGAAATCCAGCGCAAATCCGGCGACGAAATGCGCGAGAAGTTTACCTCCTACAGCCTCGAACTGCAGGAAGTGCTGATCGGTACGCCGCGGGCCAACAATGGCCAGAACAGCATCGAGCAGATCCTGATCCAGCTGCGCGAACGTCAGATCGCCGTTGAAAAGGTCGAGACCTATAAGTTGCAGGAAGCCGCGGCGGTCCAGGAGCGCACATTGCGCGAGAAGGAAGCGCTGGCCGAACAGCAGGCCAAGATCACGACATCAGCACTCACCATCGAGATCAGCGAGAACGAAGGCAAGGCGCAACTCGCCCGCACCCGTCAGCAGGCAGAGACCATTCAGGTCACAGCCAAGGCCGAAGCTGAGAAGGTGCGCCTCGCCGGCCTCGGCGAAGCCGACCGGATCAAGGCCATCGCGCTTGCCGATGCCGAACGCATCAAGGCGACCGGTTTTGCCGATGCCCAAAAGGTGCGCGCCATCGGCTTGGCGGAAGCCGAGGCGACGGAGAAGAAGGTCGCGGCCTTCGGTGGACCGGACTATCAGCTCCACTCGCAAGTCCTCATGCGGTTTGCCGAAGCAATCGAAAACGGCAGGCTGCCGCTCGTGCCGCAGATTCAGGTCGGCGGTGGCGGCGAAAAGGGCGCCACCAATGGTCTCGTCGAAATGATGCTGTCGATGCTGGTCGCCGATCGGCTTGGACGGCCGGCTTCACCGGCTGCGGTGCCGACGCCGATCGAGCAGCAGTGATTGTGGATGGGCCGGCAATGCCGGCCTATTTTGCCGCCGCCCGACCAAAAGGCTGCGATCGCGACGAGACCACTGCCGTCATGGCCATCGACGCTCGCTGCACATTCTCACCTTTTACTGCCAAGCGACAACAATCGCGCGTTTATCTGTCAGCCGGCAGCTGCTACACCGTCCTATCGCAACACCATTTCTGTATTCATGGCCTATCGTTTCGTCCACACTGCCGATCTCCATCTCGACTCTCCCCTGCGTTCCCTGGCTCTTCGCAATGCGGAACTGGCCGATCTCGTGAGCGACGCCAGCCGGCAGGCGCTGGTGGCGATCGTCGACCTGTGCCTTGAGGAACAGGTCGATGCGCTCGTCATCGCCGGCGATCTCTATGATGGCGATCAGACGTCGATGAAGACGGCACGCTTCCTGGCAAGCCAGCTGGAACGGTTGCACCGAGCGGGGATTCACGTCTTCAAGATCCGCGGCAATCACGATGCGATGTCGAAGATCGCCAAGGAACTGGTGATGCCCGATACGCTGAAGATCTTCGGCGGCCACGCCGAGATCGTGGAGGCCACGAAGGGTAACCTGTCGGTCGCGATCCACGGCCTGAGCTTCGCCAAGCCGCAAGCGCCAGACTCGCTTCTGCCGAAGTTCAAGCCGCCGGTGACGGGCGCGGTCAATATCGGCATCATGCATACGAGTCTCGCCGGATCCGCCGGACATGACGTCTATGCGCCCTGCAACGTGCTCGACCTTCACGCCTCGGGATTCGACTACTGGGCGCTCGGCCATCTTCACCAGCGCAGCCAGCATCCCGGCACGGCGACGGTCATCATGCCTGGTATGCCGCAGGGCCGCGACATCAACGAGTCGGGCGTCAAGACCGTATCGCTGGTGACCGTGGCGGACGACCGGACCGTGGCGGTCGAGGAGCGGCTCACCAGCGTCGCGCAGTTCGAGCGGATCGATGTCGATCTGACGGGTGTCGATGATTGGCGTGATGCGGCTATGGCGATCGAAGCGGCACTGACAGCACAGCGCGACCGCACGGCCTCGGCGCATCTCGTCGCGCGCCTGAGGCTTTCCGGCCGCACCCAGCTTGCCTGGCAGCTTCGGCGTGACATCGACCTCATGCAAGCGGAAGCCGAGCAGCGCGGCGACCGGATCGGCCGGACCTGGATCGAGAAGCTGGAACTCGCCTTCGAAGCACCCTTGCCCCTCGCAGATGCTTCCGCCGCCGATCCCGTCGTCGAACTCGGTGCGTTGATGCGGGACGAGGTCATCGCCCGCAGCGGGTTTCGCGACGATATCAGGGAGGTGGTTCGCGACCTGCTCGCCGACCTGCCGCCCGAGAGCCGAGCATTCGCCGGGCTTGACGAGGCGGGCTTCGAACGCTTCATCGACAGCCTTCTCACCGACGGCGCCGAGGACATTGCCGCCCGGATGAAGGCCGCGGACCGGGCGGAAAGCTGATGCGCCTCCGACGGCTGGACCTCACCCGCTATGGCAAGTTCACCGACCACTCGATCGATTTCGGCGCGGTCCGTCCGGGTTCGCCCGACTTGCACATCGTCTATGGCCTGAACGAAGCGGGCAAGTCGACCACCTTCGCCGCCTATCTCGATCTGCTCTTCGGCATAGGTGAGCGCAGCACCTACAATTTCCTGCATCCATACAACACGATGAAGGTCGGCGCCCGACTGGAATTCGATGGCGAGGAATACGAGCTGGCGCGGCTCAAGCTCCGGACCGGCAGCCTCGTCGACGATCGGGGGCAAGCTGTGAACGAGGCACTCCTGGCCGGCGCACTCGGCGGCATCGGCCGCGAGGCCTATCGCACGATGTTCTCACTCGACGACCAGTCGCTGAAAGAGGGCGGCAACGCCATCATCCAGAGCAAGGGCGAGCTTGGCGAGTTGTTATTCTCGGCAAGTTCCGGCCTCGCAGGCTTAAGCCGTTCGCTGGTTTCCGCCGCCGACGAAGCCAATGTGATCTATAGGAAGCGGTCGTCGAGCACGAAGCTTGCCGAACTCAAGCGCGCGCTCGAAGCGTTGAAGGCCGAGCGCAATGCCATCGACACATTGGCCTCCGCCTACTCGGCGCTGAAATCGACCCATGAGCAGGCCGATGCCGCCTATATCGCGACCACGCGAGAACTGGCCGAGGCCAAGGCCCGGCATCAGGAACTGACGCGCCTTCTCGGCGCCCTGCCCGCGGCGCTGGAGCTCCGGCGGCTGGACACAGATGCGGCCGACATGGGCGATCTGCCGCGGCCGCCGTCCGAATGGTTCGCGCTCCTGCCGCAGCTTTCCCGCGATGAGACGCGGCTGCAGGCGCTTGTCGAAATCGCCGACCGCACGCTGCGCCAGCTTACAGACGAGATCGAGGCGATCGCCATCGATCACAAGGCGCTGACGCTAACTGCGCATATGGACCTGCTGGACCAGGGGCGGGTTCGCCATCTCGCGGCCGACAGCGACCTGCCGAAGCGCCGGCGGGCGCTGGCCGAACAGGACGGTGTGCTGGTCCGGCTTCTGGCCGATCTCGAACAGCCGGGCCATGCGACGCCCGAAGCACTGCTGCTGCCCGCCTCGCTGATCGGCACCGTCCGCGATCTCATCGAACGACGCTCCGGCGTCGAGGCGAAACTGGCTGCCGCGGGTCGCGAACGGGTGCGAGCGCGCGAGAATCTCGAAAGGCTGGGCGAGGAAGGCGGCTGGAAAAATGCAGCTGCGGTCCCAGATCCCGCGCGTCTTGGCCGCATCGAGGCCGCCCTGAGCCGGCTCACGGGGTCTGATCTGGCAGTGCGGCTCACCTTGGAAGAACGTACACTTGTCCAGGTGAAGCGAATACAGGAGAACCAGTTTGCACAGCTCGCACCCTGGACCGGCGATGCCGCGGCGCTGCAACGGACGCCCGCGGCGGAGCCTCGCCAGATCGAGGCCTGGCGTGGCCAGGCGACCTCGATCGACAAGCGGATCGCCGATCACCAGGCCCGGTTGCGCGATCTCGGCACCGAACAGGCGCTGACCAAAGCCCGGATCGCGGCCTTCGTCGCCGGCGGTTCGATCGACGATAGCGAGGCCACGAGGCGACGCGATGAACGCGATGCCGCCTGGCAGGCGCATCTTGCCAGCCTGAATGCCGCCACGGCCCGGACATTCGAGGATCGGATGCGCCAGGACGACATGTTGTCCGCCGGCCGGCTGTCGCGGGCACAGGAACTGGCCGAGCTTCGCCAACTCCGCCAGACGGAAGCGGCAACGGCAGCAGCGATCGAACGGCAAAGGGAACTGCTCGCCGAGGCGCATGCCGAACATGATGCGCTTGCCGAGCGCATCCGTGGTCTGCTGCCCGGCGCGATCGAATACGACGCTGAAGCCACGGCGCGCATTGCAGCACTCGCGGCATGGAGCACCAAGCGGTCCGCGGCGCTGGCCGCCTGGGACGATCTGCAGCGAGCCGAAGACGCATTGGCCGCGCTTCGCCTCGAACTGAACAGGGATGCCGCGACACTTGCGGCCGACCTTGCGGATGCCGGTCGTGGTGACGCCGACCATCTGCCGGTCGCCGACCTGATGCAGGCTGCGAATGAAATGCTCGCTGCCGGCAAAGCCGAGCTGGCGGCGCGGCAGGCGCATGAGAAGGCAATCGGTGACCTCAGCCGCGATGTCAGGGAACGCGAGCGCGACCAGCAGGAGGCGGAAGCCACCATAGCGGCCTGGGACCGGGAATGGGCGGAGGCGCTGTCGCGAACCTGGTTTGCCGACAAGGCCGGCTCGATGGCCGCCGTCCGCGCCATACTGGACGTGCTGGGCACGCTGCCAGCCATCCTGAAGGAGCGGCATGACCTCGCAAGCCGCGTTGCCGCGATGGAGCGTGACCAGGAGCAATTCCGCGGAGATATTTCTGGTCTTCTCGCAGAATGCGGCCTCAGCCAGTCGGCGGCGGATACGCTCGCCTCTGCCAATACGCTCGTCGAACGCCATGAGGCAGCGCGGCGCGCGGCGCAGCTTCGGGCAGACCGGCAAGCGGATCTCGAACAACAAGGGGAGAAACGACGGGCGCTGGAGGAGGAACTGGCCGTTCACAATGCCCGCAAGAACGAACTGACCAGCTATTTCGGGACGGACTCGCTTGCCTCAGTCGAAACATTTTTGAACCAGGCTCGGGAGCGGGACCGGCTGGAGGAGCGGGCCGCCACCTTGCGCGGCCAGATCACCGAGGCATTGCGGGCTGCGAGTTTCGCCGAGGCCGAACGGCGCCTTGCCGATATCGACGCCGGCGCCGTCGAGCGCGATGCAATGGAGCTTGGCGCCCGGATCGAGGATCTTACCGAGCGGGCGAAGCTTCTCTACTCCGACATGTCGCTGGCACGGCAGAAGCTTGAGGCCGTCGGCGGAGACGATGCGGTGGCGCGGATCGAGGCCAAGCGGCGAACCATCTTCCTTGAGATCGAGGAACTGGCCGTGCGGCATCTGACGCTGCGTGCCGGCGCGCTCGCGGCCGAGCAGGCGCTGCATATCTATCGCGAGAAACATCGCAGCTCGATGATGAAACGCGCATCGGAAGCCTTCCGCCTGATCACCGGCGGCAACTATTCCGGCCTGACCACCCAGCCCGACCGCGACAAGGAAATACTGATCGGCGTGTCACGCGATGCCGGCTCGAAGCTTGCGGACGCGATGTCGACGGGCACGCAGTTCCAGCTCTATCTCGCGCTTCGGCTTGCAGGCTATGAGGAATTCGCAGCGCTTCGCCCGCCCGTGCCCTTCGTTGCCGACGACATTATGGAGAGCTTCGACAATCCTCGTTCCGAAGAAGTCTTCCGCCTGCTCGGCGAAATGGCAAAGGTCGGACAGGTCATCTACCTCACGCATCACTGGCATCTCTGCGAGATCGCACGGAACGTCGTTTCGAACGTGACGATACATCAACTGCCGTAACGGGCATAAGAAATGCCTTCGAGGAAGCCGGAAAAGGCTCCACAGTCCCGCCGCCAAACATTTAGCGCATTGCGGTTCTCGGCGTGCTGCAACCGGCTCTTGTCTTGATCGAGGATAGTTCATATTGACTAAGGCATGTCGCGCAAAAGTGTGCAGCGGTTTTGTGCTAACGACATGCGTAAAAACAAAGACCTAAAGCGCGAGGAGCGATCTGAAAGATCGCCAAGCGCTTTAGGGCGCAGGCCACTTAAAAAAACGAGTTATCCATGGCTTTCGTCTTTCGCCTGCGTTTGCTTGTTGCCCTCAGTGGCTGTCTTTTCTCAGCGGTCTCCCATGCGCAATCCTTTGATTGCGGCAAGGCGCAGTCGGCCATTGAAAAGGCGATTTGTGCCTCCCCTGCCTTGATTGCTGAGGACACCGCCTTGGCGGCCTCCTATCGGCAGGCATTGACCGATCTCAACGGCGACCCGACGAGGCTGGACGATCTACGCCAAAAGCAACGCCTCTGGTTGGCTGACCGCAATAAATCCTGTGTAGACACCGATCCGGTCCGGCTGTCGGCATGCCTGACAACACGCTATCAGACGCGTCTTGCGACGCTTGTGGCAGCGAGCGCTTCTCCGAGCCAGAAGCCGCCTGCATCTGTCGTCGAGCCTGCGCCATCAACCGCGTCGGAGACACAGGCGGCGGCGACACAAGATGCACCAGCACCGTCGGCTGCAGCTGTGTCGCAACCCGCGCCCGTAAAAGCCCCGCCCCAGCTCGTGTCGCAGCCGCATTTGGCATTGGATCAACTGCCTGCCGATCGAGAGGGCAGCACCTTGCTGATGGTCGAAACGCCCGGCCATATTACCATCCGCACGCAGAGCGCCGCGGGTGCGGCATTGCAGCTCGTCGATATGATCGCAGGCCCGGGGGACCGTATGGGCGCAGCTGGCGTCAGCGACGGCCGGATCGATGCGCTGCTCGACAAAGGCACCTACAAGATCCGTGTGTTCGGAGCCAAAGGAGCTGCCGGCGACGTCAGGCTTACCGCACAAGCCTATCAGGAGCTTGAACAGCCCGACGCCGCTTTGACCTCGCTGACCCCCATCCATGCCGATCTAAGCGATCTGCAACAAAGATCCTATTGGATCGACATTCCCGATTCCGGACGCGTCGATATCGAGGCGGTTGGACGCTCGCTTCAGGATCTGCGCTTGTGGCGAAACGGCACCGATATTGCCGCTCTCTCGCCGAAAATGTCGATCTTCGAACTGAAGCCGGGCCTCCCCATGACCCGGGCCGCGCTGACGGGAACGGTCGAGCCCGGCCGCTACCTCGTGACGGCCTATGGCGGCCAGAAGCTTGTCTGGACCAACTCGGACGCCGCAGAGCCATTCCACATTCGCGCCGGCACGCAGATCTCGCTGGCCGGAGGGATTGCCGAAAATGTCATCGGGCCTTTCGGCTCGATACGTTTTGAGGCGCCGGCAGATCTCGATACTTTCCGTCTGGAGCTGCCGCAATCGGCGGCGGCGGTGCTCCGGGCCGGTCGGATTTCCGGCACGGCGACAGCTTTTCAGAGTGCCGCGATCGACAAGGCTAGCCGTGAACCGACAGCCACGCTTTCGCTTTCGTCAGACAGCCAGCCGAGCATTGTCGAAGTCTCGGGTTATGAAGGCCAGCATTTCCAGCTCCGGGGGCTTCGGTTCAGCACCGAGACCCAATTTAAAGGCTCAGTACCCAATCTCATCAGTCTCGACGTTGCCGGCGAAGGCGGCGATGAAATTCCGGCCACGGCCTTGCTGGTGCGCCAGGATAGCAGTGGCAAAGCCACCATCGTCGCGTCCGACTTGCCTCATTTGGGCCCGGGCCAGGCTTGGCGGCGGCGCTTCAATTTGCGCGGGCCGACATCGCTGCTGTTCGAGATGACGCAAGCAGGCCAGATCGCGATCCGCACATCAGGCGTTGCGCTGCATGCCGACATCAGCCCGGTTCTGGTCGGCAATGCCCCGCGCGCCGATGGCCGCAATGCCGATCGTTTCGATCTTGACGCCGGCTATTATCTGCTGCGACTGCTGCCTGACAACAATGCCGTCGGCATCCTCGACCTTTCCTTCGGCACGCCGGGCCTCGTCCCACCGGTCCAACCCGCCGCTCCGGCACGCACCACTATTTCCTTTGGCATCCGCGAAGCCGAAAAGGCCACACGCTACCAGATCATCACCAATGCCGCGCCCGGTTTGCTGACGGGACCTCGTGCGGTGGCACTGCCCGCCGATCTGCAGGGGCGACCACTGGCGCTTTGGCAGCCCACCGATGCTTCGGCGTTGCGGGAGTCCTTGCCGGATCAGCCGATGTCCAATATTCCGGCGCCCGTGCCGCGGGCCAAAGGCGCCGCGAATGACGATGCGAACGCCCTGTCGCGGCCGGCGTCGGCAGCGGATCTGCAGATCGATATCCACGTGCCGCTCGGCGGAACGATCGCCGCCGTCGACATGCACAATACATCCGTCGCTTTTGCGACCAGCAACCAGCGCGTCGACGCAAAAGGCCGGACGTTGACCCTGCGCTTCCCCGCCCCTGCCGCTGCCCGGTCCATCGTCGTCAGCTGGCAGCCGGATGCTGCTGCGGCGCAGAAAATCGCACCGCAGACCCCCGCATCCCCGCTGATTGCCGGCCGAAGCCAGTTTCTCGATCTCGCCGAAAACGCACAGAAATCCTACCGGCTCGAGGTTGCCGAGGGCGGGCTTTACCGCATCGAAACCCTTGGGCGTTTGCAGACATCACTGAGCCTTGGCACATCATTCCTGCCGGGACTGGGGGAAGCTTCGGACAATGGCGGTGGCCACAATGCGCTGCTGCAAACCTATCTGCGCGCGGGGACCTATCAGATCGACGTCTCCGCCCAGAATTCCTCCGGCCATCTTGGCGTTTCCGTTACGCCGGCCTCGCTGTTGACCGCGGCAAGCCTGGTCGCCGATGGCACCAGCCGAGGGGCCCTCTCAGGCGGACGCGGCGCCATCGTGCCGATCGAGATCGCAACTGCAGGAACGTATCAGCTCGATCTCTATTCCCTTGGCGAAGACCTTACCGCGCGTCTCGAGGATGCGGAGGGATGGCCGCTCACCGCGCCAGGCCCGCTTTCCACGCTCAGTCAGGATTTCACCCCGGGGCACTATCGCCTGGTAATCCTGCCGCGCGACGTCGACACGCGGTTTGTCGCACGGCTAAGACCGGTCATCGACCCACCGCAGTTGCAGGGCCACGGACCACACCCGCTGGCCTTCAATCAAGCCCAAGCATTTCAGTGGCGCGAGCCTCAGAGCAAAAGTGATGCACGCGTTGCCGATAGCTGGACGTTTGATCTCCTTGCCGATGCCGATGTCAGCATCGACCTGACCGAAGGCATGATCGGCGCTCTGTTTCGCGACGACAAGGACCAGATCGCCCGATTTGTCGCCGCTCCCCAATTCACCGGCACGTTGAAGGCCGGGCATTATCGCATTGATCTCATGAGCCTCGCCCATGATGACCGACTGGATTATCAGATTACCCTGAACACCCAGGATTTGCAGCCGGGCGAAGCACGCTTCGTCAACCTTCCCGCCGAGCTTTCCTTCAATGTCGACAAGGACCGTGTCGTCAGCCTCGGCACGTTCGGCCGCAGCGAAATCAAAGGCGTGCTGAAGGACGAGCATGGCACCGTCGTCGAACGCCTGACGGGGCGCAGCGATGATTGGAACATCGCGCTCTCCACCCTTCTGCCGGCTGGATCCTATACGCTGGCCCTTGATCAGGCGGCAGCGTCGGGTACGGCCAGCAGCCAATCGGGTGATAGTTCCGACGATCAAGACACAGACTCCGGGGACGGTGAGCAGGAGCCAGGCGACGATCAGGCCGATGTTGGGGATCTCGAGGTTCAGTTTGCCCTGCCGCAGGAGCAGCCGCAGCCAGCACTCACCGAGAGCGGCACCACCGAGGTCAACGGCGCCTCCGTCTTTACGTTTCCCTTGCCGGCCAACACGAAGGATCAACTTGCGCTGGTCGTAGCCCAGTCCACCAGTGACCTGGTTCTCTCGGTCGAAAAACGAGACGCCGACGGCAGTTGGAAGCCGCAAGCCTTTGCCCGTGGCCGCACGCCGCTGATCGCCTGGCCGGCGTCTGAGGGAGATATCCAATGGCGCGCATCGGTTTGGACCCTTGATGGTGGAACAGCACCGATCAAAATCGCCGCGCGCAGCATTACCCGCGATATGCGCGAGCCCGGCGACATTGCCTTGGAGCCCGTGGCCATCGATGGCCTTGATCTCTCCCTGAACGTTGCTCTCGCACATGCCCCGTCGGCCGGTCTCGTTGACCTCGGCGCTGCTGCGGATCTGCTTGTCGGCGCAACTGCGGACCGTCCGCTCACGGCGGCCATGCCGGGACTTTTTGCTCCGCAATCGGATCGTTTATGGCTGGTCTCCCGCACTACGAGCCATGCGCAGGTAAACCCAGCACAGCCCAAAGCAGAAATCGCGCTGACGCTTGCGCCAGGAGATCAGGCAATTATCCCAGCCGCACCGCCTTTGCCGGGCAAAGTAAGAATGTGGCGCGCGGATTCGGCTTTTGGACAGCCGGGCCTGACGGCCGGACGCGGCATGGGCATCAGCCTCAACAGTGCGGTCGCCCTCTCCGATAATCAGGATCTGCATATCTGGAACGCCGCAAGCGATGACAGCCTGCAGATGCGGCTTAAGCCAATCGATGCAGCCGAACTCGAGGCGGTGCAGCTGAATGGCACCTTGACGGCGACCATTCCAGCCTTCAGCGCGCGGCCGGTGAAGCTGGCACCAGGGGTGAAACGGCTCACCCTCGACCTGGCGCCGGGGATCGCCGTCGTCTCCACTCCTTCAGCCTCGCAATTGTTGAACGTCTGGTCCGGCGCGGCTCCCCTGTCGCGCAGCATTGCGACGTCGACCGAAGAGATCTGGCTCGTCAACCTGACGGGTGATGCCGGCTCGACGCGCATCAGCCTGTCACCGGGCCAAGCCGTTACGCTCAGCAATGATCAGATCAAGCGCCGGTTCTTCGGCACGGTCGGATCGGAAGAAATCGCGGTTGATGCCATGAAAGGAGATGTCCTGAACGTCTCCGGCGGCGCGGCGACCTTTATCGGGGCCGACGGCCGGGTCTTGCGTGGTGACAGGATTTCCGTGTCCGGACCCGGGCAACTGATTGTCGATCACGGTGCCGGTCTCTTAGCACTGTGGCTGGAACGGGGCGGCAAGTCGCCTTGGCCGACACCCGAACCAAAATCGATGACCCTGCCGCAGAGCGTGACGCTCGAGGGCGAGGCCATGGCCTTCCGCCTCGATCCGGCCCAACCGATGGTGCTTGACGTCAGCACCGACGCCCCGGTCATTGTCGGCCTGGAGCAAGAGGGTCACCGCGACCTGCAGCTGTTTCCGACGGGAGCGGAATTCCACCGCTATCTTGCGGCGGGCGAGGCAGTCCTGACGCTCTATTCCACGCATGAGGGCCCCTTGTCGGGCAGCCTGGATATGACGGCAACAGCGGTCGTCCCGGTGAATGACGGCATTGGAGCCCCGGTCGTGCTTGCACCCGGCGCGACAGCCTTGTTCGGCTTCGAGGTCAAGAAGAGCGGCAATATCGGTGTCGGCCTGCGTTCCGATCCGGACCTTGCCATCGGCCGACTGCTGGATGCCAAAGGCCAGGTGCTCGGCGACGGGGTCAATCAGCTGAAGCAGCTTGCCGCAGGATCTTACCTATTGGAAGCGCGCGCACCGGCGGACGCACCGGCGCTCATTGTCAGGCCATCGGTGGTTGGATTGTCACCACCGCCCGCAGGTCCGCCGCCCGAAATTATCAGCGATTATTTGCAGCGTGCCGGTTTGAAACCCACGGGATCGAAGTGAAACACCAATGAAAAAGATCGTATTTCTCATTGCCCTCGCTCTTGCGTCTTCAACGCTGATCGCAAGCGGTCATGCGCAGCAAGGCGCCGCCTCGCCGACACTGGATGTTCTGCAACGCGCCGACGGCGTCAAAATCGTGCCGGAGAGGTTCTTGCGCGCCTATGATCCCGTCACGATCTTCTTCCCTGCGGATACCGGCCCTGCAGCCGGCGGCCCGGAAGACTCGCCCGAGCGTTTTGTGACCATGGAACCGGCGGCTGCCGGCGCCTGGCAGTGGCTCGGCCCGCGCGCCCTGCAATTCCGGCCGGCCGACAAGTGGCAGCCGCTGTCGCGCGTCAAGGTAACGATGCTGGCGCATGACAAGGCCGCTGGTGGCGAGACGGAACTGATACCGCTGCTGCCAGTACCGGTATCCACGGCTCCGGCTGCAACCGATGATCCCATCAGCGAGCTTGACCAGATCACATTGACCTTTGCCGAACCCGTCGATGTCGCGGCGCTGAGCCGACTTCTGTCGATCGAACTGCGTCCTGCGCCGGGCATTGGCGACGAAGGCGGTTTGATGCTGGGGGCGCAGCATTTCGATGTCCAGCCGCTTGAACGCAACAGCCGCAGCGACCAGCAATCCTATGTGGTGAAGCTGCATGCCAACGTGCCCGATGGCCGCGTCGCCCTTCTGCGGTTGAAGCTTGCCGACACGCCCGACTTCAGCGATCAGACCTTCGAGTTGCGCGTGCGCACCGCCGTGCCCTTCACCATGATCAGTTCGGATTGCGGACGGGGCTTCGACGCCGCCACAAGCGATGACATCATGCGCTGCACATCCAATGCCACTGTCAGCGATGACAGCGCCGCAGTCGATGATGACGGCAACCCGCTCGACGCCGAGGCAGCGCCGGCCGATCGATCGGGTCGTGGCCTGATCTTCCGCTTTTCGAGCAATCCGCTGGCCGGGAAACAGTTTTCGGTCCGGGACGCCTTGCGCATTTCTCCACCGGTCGACGATCTGACGGCGGAAGCCAGCGACGGCCGTCTTTATATCAATGGCCGCTTTCTCACCGACAAGGTCTATACGCTTGATGTGACCGCCGGCGCCTTGGCGGATGACCGCGGCAGACCGCTGGCGACCGGCTTCGGCCAGAAATTCGCCTTCGCGCCGGAACAGTCCTCGCTCGTCTGGGATGCGTCGCAGGGCGTGGTCGAGCGCTTTGGCCCGCAACTCGTGCCGCTGCGCGGACGCGGCTACGACAGGGCCGATGTGCGCATCCATGCGATCGATCCGCTGTCACGCGATTTTTGGCCTTTCCCGCAATCCGGCCTCGATACGGACGACGACGAAGCACCGCCCTTGCCCGGCAAGGAGCCGCAGAAATGGGCCGACAGCGATGAGATTTCAGCCGATGCGATCCAGGCGCGCGTCAAGGCCTTGGGTTCGCCGGCGATATCCGAGTTCGTGGACCTGCCGATTCACAAGGGCGGCGTCGACACCAAATTCGGCCTGGATCTGAAATCCTTTTTTGCCCGGATTGCTGGGCCTGACCAGCCCGGCACCTATCTCGTCGGCCTGCGTGCGGTGGACAATCAAACCCGGCATTGGCTTCGTGTGCAGGTCACCGACCTGACCTTGAGCGCGGTGGAGGAACAGGACCGGGTGCGATTTGCCGTCACCTCGCTTGCCAAGGGTAATCCGATCAGCGGGGCGCAAATCCGCCTCGATGGTTTGCGCGACGGCAAATTCGTCACGCTGGCGACTGGGACGACAGATGCACAGGGCTTCTTTTCCTGGGAGCTGCAGCAGCGCGCCGACGCGAAGATCCGGCGCGTCATCGTGACGAAGGGGCTGGATACCCTGGTCGTCGACCCCGATCACGCGCCTGCCCAATATGCTGCGGACAACTGGACCAAGCCGTCGGCCGCCTGGCTGGATTGGACGACCAATCCGACGGACAGCCGCACCGAGCAGAGCCGCACCCTTTGCCACGTCTTCACCGAGCGACCGATCTACCGTCCGGAGGAGCCCGTGCATATCAAGGGCTATGTCCGCAGCTATCTCGGGGGCCACTTGACGCTGCCGACGCAAGGCGGCCAGATCGTGATTACCGGCCCTGACAAACAGGAGTGGCGCGTACCGGTGCGGCTGGACGCATTCGGCGGCTTTTACCACAAATTCGACGCCGAGACGCCGGCAACCGGGGATTACGAAGTTCATTTCGAGCCGGGCGACACGGCGGGGGCTACCGACCAGGATCAACCGGCGCAGACATCCGGTGAGGACGGGAATGCCGACGGCCAGGCGAGTGATAACGCGACCGATGATGCGCAGGCAGACGATAACCAGGCCGATACTGCTGAGAGTGCCGATAGCGACAGCAGCGCCGCGAGCCCGGCCGACAACACGGTCCAATGCGGCAGCATCTCCTTCAAGAAAGAGGCCTATCGCCTGCCGACTTTCGAAGTCGTGCTCAACAATCCGCAAACCGTACCGCTCGATTCCTCCTTCAACGTCGATCTGATCGCCCGCTATTTCGCCGGTGGACTGCTGGCGGATCGGCCGATCCGCTGGCGAGCCGTTCAGTATCCCTACAATTGGACACCACCTGGCCACGAGGGCTTCTTTTTTTCGACGGATTCCCGTTACTCCGGCGGCGATGAATTCAAATCCTCGCCGGCGCTCGAACGAGACGGCAGCACAGACGCCGGCGGCGCCTCGCGCATCAGCTTCGACACGACGATCGAGCCGACGGCGCAACCCCGCCGCTATATGATCGAGGCGACCGTTACCGGCGACGATGATCTGCAGGTGCGCAGCATCACTAACGTTTTTGCCGTCCCGCCGTTCGTGCTTGGCCTGAAGGTGCCGCGTTATGTGCCAAATCCCGGCGCCATCGAGCCTGAGATCCTGGCGGTCGACGGCAATGGCGAACCCGTCGCCGGGCTGGAGATGACGGCACGCCTGATCCATCGCAACTGGACGTCGACCCTGCAGGCGAGCGACTTCAGCCAGGGTTCGGCAAAATACGTCACGCAGGTCATGGACGACACCGTGCTGGAGCGCAAGATTACCAGCACTCGGGATATCCAGACCCTGGCGCTCGAGGCAAAGGACGCAGGCGTCTATGTTATTCAACTCGAGGCAAGCGACCGGATCGGCCGCCAGCAGCAGGTGAGCGTCGACTTCTTCGTCGGCGGCACCACGCCGGTTAGCTGGGCACAGGCGCCCGCGCGCACCGCGGTCGTGACCACGGACAAGGACAGTTACATTCCCGGCGAAACCGCCAACCTGCTGATCCAGTCGCCCTTCCAGACAGCCCGCGCGCTCGCCGTCGTCGAAGAGCCAGAGGGAAAATTCCGCTATGATTGGGTCGATATCGCCGATGGATACGGCCATTATGCCGTGCCCGTCCGCAAGGAATATACACCGCAAATTCCCGTGCACTTCCTCATCCTGCGCGGCCGGCTGGAGACCAGCATCCCCTCGCCGAACGCACCCTTCGACCAGGGCAAGCCTGTAACGATCGCCGCGACGAAGGCGGTGACGGTGAAGCCGGTGAAGAACACCGTAAATCTCACCTTGGATTATCCGAAGAAGGCCCGCCCTGGTGACGAAGTGGAGGTCACGCTGCATCTGGCCGACGATAGCGGTCAGCCGATCGCGGGCGATGCCACTTTCTGGATGATCGACCAGGCCGTGCTGTCGCTCGCACCGGAACAGCCGCTGGATCCGCTGCCGAATTTTGTCGTCAAGCGCCAATCCACCATGGCACTGCGCGACACCCGCAACATGGCCTTCGGCGTCATTCCGCTGGATGAGGTGCCG
The DNA here is from genome assembly GCF_019685025.1 of Rhizobium sp. NZLR8. Lineage (NCBI taxonomy): Bacteria > Pseudomonadati > Pseudomonadota > Alphaproteobacteria > Hyphomicrobiales > Rhizobiaceae > Rhizobium > Rhizobium sp. NZLR8. The sequence goes on from NZ_JABDVY010000008.1 coordinate 158,626, forward strand.
GGCGGTGACGAGCGGGAGGAATGGGGCACGGACAACAATATTTCCGTTCGCAAGAATTTTACGCCGGTCCCGATCTATCTTCCCGACGTGAAGATCGGCCCGGATGGCATCGCCAAGATCAAGGTGAAGCTGCCGGACTCGCTGACCGTATTCAAGCTGCGCGCCAAGGCCGTCAGCGGTCCCGACCGCTTCGGCTATGGCACCGGCGAAATGCTGATCCGGCAGGAAATAGTCGCCCAACCCGCCCTGCCCCGCTTCCTGCGGTATGGCGACCAATTCGAGGCAGGCATCATTGCCCGCATCGTCGAGGGTGGTGGCGGCGCCGGCGCTGCTTCCATTGCTTCCGACGGACTGACGCTGGAGGGCAGCAAGGACCTCTCCTTCGCCTGGGAGCAGAACAAGCCCGCTCACATCGGCGTTCTCGCTGAGGTGCCCGAGCCAAGGCCTGGCAAGGAGGACGTGCAGCTGCGTTTCGGGGTCGAGCGCGTCGCCGACCATGCCAGCGACGCCGTGGAAATCACGCTGCCTTTGAAGTCCGACCGTATCCCGACCAAGCACTACGAAATCGTCGAAATCCCGGCGGGCGGCTCGAAAACATTGCCGGCACCCCAGCAAGACGTGCGCCCCGGATCGTTTCAGCGTGCGATGACGCTAACCGCCGATCCGGCACTGGTGAAGCTGGTTGCCGGCCTCAACACTTTGGTGGAATCTCCCTATGGCTCCACCGAACAACGCATATCGCTCGCCTCCTCCGGCATCGCCTTCAAAAGTTTCGCCCCGATCCTGGCGGCAGCAAACCTTGACAAACGCATCGATGGCGATGTGCACAACACCGTGCTGGCAATCGGCCAGGCGGTCGACGCCGATGGCCTTGTCGGCTTCTGGCCGCACAGCAAGGGCAATGTCTCGCTGACGGCCTGGGCCTATTCTTTCCTGGTTGCGGCCGACAAGGTGGGCGTGCCCACCGACAAGGCTTTGTCGGATCGCCTTGCGAGCGTGCTGAAACTGTCGCTACGCTCGGATTATCCGCATCTGCTCAGCGGCGACGAGATTCGCGAGCGGGTCGAGGCTCTGACGGCTCTGGCCGAAGGCGGCAAGCTCGACCCGGCCTATACTGCCGAACTTGCCCGCTCGGCCGCGTTGATGCCGAATGTCAGCGTTGCCAGAATGACCGCGGCGGCAGCGGGTGCGCCCGATGCCGACCCACGCCTTGTCGGCGGTTTGGCCGACACGATGTGGTCGCGCGTTCGCATCCTCTCCCGCAATGGCCAGCTGGTTTATGACGGCCAAGCCGAGGATGGGGGCAGTCCGATCATCCTGCCTTCCGAAACCCGCAGTCTCGCCGAAATGGTGCGCGCCGCGGCTTTGACCTCGGAAACGGATCCGCGCTATCCGGCTTTGAAAAATGCCTTGCTGCAACTCGGCGGAGGCGACGGCTGGGGTTCGACCAATGCCACTTCGGCTGCGATCCGCGCGCTTGCCGCCGCCTGGCAAAGGCCGACGACGCCATTGCCGCTGACGCTGGCGCAGAACGGAAAGTTTCAAAACCTGACGCTTGACGCAAATGCTCCCGTGCTGCGACAAGTCAGCCTGGATCCGGGCGCCGTCACCATCCAGAATACCGGAACGACGACCGCTCTGGCGCTGGTGGAAACCACCTATCTATCTGCCGAAGCCGGCTACACCGCGCAGGCCGAAAGCCGGGGATTTGCCCTTACCCGCACGCTTTTCCGTGTCCCCGCGGGCAACGCGCCGCTGGAGAAGCTGGTTCCCGATGCTAAAGGTGCGATCCAGCTCAAGGTCGGCGATGTGCTCGAGGAAAGGATCGAACTGGTCGTCTCCGAAGATCGCACCCATGTCGCCCTTACCCTGCCGCTTGCAGCCGGGCTTGATCCGCTCAACCCCAACATCGCCACCGCGCCGGCTGAGGCGACACCGGCAGTCGCGCCGACCCTGCCGACCGATTGGATCTCCTATGGCGACGATCAGGTATTTTGTGCTTCCGACAGGCTGCCGAAGGGCAACTACACCTTTGCCTACCGGACGCGCGCCTTGATCCCCGGTTCCTACACGCAGCCCCAGGCCCTTGCCGAAACCATGTACCAAAAGGGCTTACGGGGAATGAGTGCTGCCATGCAAATCGTGGTGGCGAAGTGAGCCTTCACAATCGGGACAGATATCAGACGAGGAGCCAGCCAGCCGGGCAATGACACTCTTGAGAAGCCGCCGATCAACGCTTGTCCGTTTCTCCTCGCTGGTTCTCGCAGCCGGCGTCCTGGTCTATGGCTATCTCATCAATCAGCGCGCGCAGTTGATCGCGCCTGCGCCGACCTCGATACTTTATGATCGCGGCGGCGCGTTCCTCGCTCAGATCGGCCATGCCGACGGCGCAAGTGGGCGTATCGACTATGGCTATTGGCCGCTGGAGCAATTGCCCGACCGCGTCGTCAAGGCAACGCTTGCCCTCGAAGACAGGCGGTTCTACGACCATATCGGCATCGATCCCTACGCTGTCGGCCGCGCAGCCTGGCAAAATCTCGATGCCGTCGGCCGCCGCTCGGGCGCCTCGACCATTGCGATGCAAGTGGCGCGGATGCAGCAGCCGGAATCGCGCACGCTCATCCACAAGGCGCTTGAGGCCGGCACCGGCGTCCTCCTGACCCTGCGTTACGGCCGCGATGCGATGCTGGGGCAATATTTGCGGCTGGCGCCTTACGGCAATGGCAGCCACGGCATCGCCCATGCGGCGCGGCTCTATTTCGACAAGCCGGTCGCAGACTTGTCCTGGGCGGAAATCGCGCTGCTATCAGCGATCCCGCAGTCGCCGACCCGGATGAACCCGCTGCGGCCGCAGGGCTTGCGCCGGGCCATTCACCGCGGCCATCAAATGCTGGACGCGCTGGCGAAACAGAAAATCATCAGGGCTGACGAGGCAGAGATCGCCCATCATCAGCTCGATGAGATGCGGATGCCCGACATACCCCGCCGCCCGGATGCCCTGCACCTGATATTGCGCTATCATGACCTCATCGAGAACGGCCAGATAGCCCCTGCGTCCGCCAGCACGCCGCTGATCCACACGACGATCGACCTCACCCTGCAGGCCGACATTACTGGTCTCGCACGACAATATCTCGATCACTGGCGTTCTGCGGGCGCGCAGCAAGTCGGCGCCATGGTGGTGTCGCGCCAAACAGGCGAAGTCCTCGCCCAAGTGGGTTCGACCAACTATTACGGCAGGCATGCCGGCGCATTCGACTACACCCGGACACAGCGCTCGCCGGGCTCGACCCTCAAACCTTTCGTCTATGCGCTGGCCTTCGAGCGCGGCTTACTGAAGCCAACCGACATGTTGCTCGATCTGCCGGAAGGCGCGTCGGGCATCGGCGATGCGGATCGCGAATTCCTCGGCCCTATGCTGCCGCGCCAGGCACTGGCCAATTCGCGCAATGTTCCCGCCACCAATCTACTGCGCAGCATCGGTCTCGAGACGACGTTCCGCTTTTTGCGCGATCTCGGTCTGCACGACCTGGAAACCCCAGCCGATTATTTCGGCCTGTCGATGGCAATCGGCTCGCTGCCGACCCGCCTGGATAGGCTGATGCGGGCCTATGGGGCGCTCGCCAATGATGGCCAGATGCAGGATTTGCGCTGGGCGCGCGAGCAGCCACAGCCGCAATCCGTTAGGGTCATTTCGCTCGATACGGCCCGGTTGATTACCTCCTTCCTCTCCGATCCGCAGGCCCGGCTGCCGAGCTTCCATCGCTATGGCACGCTGGAATATCCATTCCCCGTCGCCATCAAGACCGGCACCTCCCAAGGCTATCGGGACGCCTGGGCGATCGCCTATTCGGAGAAGGTCATCGTCGGCGTTTGGATCGGACGGGGCGATGACGGCACGATGAGCCGGATGACCGGCGCCGGCAGTGCCGCCCGCCTCGTGCACGCGATCCTCGACAGGGTGCACGGCAATAAGCCGGGAGACATCGCCGACGCGCGTTTCCCGACGCCACCGGACCGCAAGCCGATGGAGGTCTGCGTCGTCAATGGACAGACGAATGACAACAGCTGCAGCCAGACGCTGGTCGAATGGTTAAAGCCCGACGAGATACCGAAGGTGGCTGCACGATCGCCTGGTCCGGACGCCACCCTCAAACCTGTGTCGATCAGTGCAACAGCCGAGAGGAGCAAGAATTCACTCGCCAACGCCGATGGCTCCAACCCGCAGATCCGTCTCGCCATCTCGACACCGGCTCGCAACAGTCAGATCTGGCGCAATCCGGAACAGCCGGCGGCATTCGACCGGCTGCCTCTGAAGGCCGATGTCCAACCGCATGTGCCGCAGATCGTCTGGTATGTCGACGGCCAGCCCTTCGCCGTCACCGACCCCGACAAGCCTGTCTTCTGGCCCATTCAGAGCGGAGAACACCGCTTCCAAATCCGCCTGCCCTACCGCGACGAAACCTCCGCAGTCGTCCCGGTGTATGTGCAATGAGGACGTCGCAGTGCCGCAATTGTACCGCGGTCGGCATATGGAACTGGAAATCCTTTGAACGAAGGGGGTCAGCAGCGGCCGCATAACCGCTTAGCCATCGTTCCTCATCGCGGCGCGGAGCACATCGTTGATGCGGTCCTGCCAGCCCGGGCCATCCTCCTGAAAATAAACGAGCACGTCGCTGTCGAGTTTCAGAGTGACCTGTTCCTTGACGTTCGGCAGCGCCGGCCGCTCGACGGGCGGTGCGGCGGCCACCTTTTTGGCCGGCCTGAACAAGGCTTCCGCGGCATCAAGCGCATTGACGGGGCGGCGTGGAGTTTTGGTCACGGTTCTCTCCAATGGTTCGCTCATTTCTGCGGTCACGGTCTTATCATGGGATTGATCGTCCGCCAGGACGCTTCTGGGGTCGTTAACTGCTCCCGTCATTCCAACGAGACCCATTTTGCAAAGCGGCCGCTCCTTCAGCAGTGCGTCGTACCGATCACGAATCTCATTTAACGAATAGAGGGAACGAAATCCAGACGACTTGGTTTGGCCTTGGAAAGCGGCGCCTGGTTTCCGGAGCCGCACCATGTGTAGCCGAGGAGCCTGTTGTGAATGTTCTAAGTTTCAGCAGAAAAAACATTGGTGATGGTCCTGATGCTGGTTTCGTGACCAACGGACGTTGATGACCGCCGGCTCTACAGCTTTGCCCTGCAATACGATATGGACGGCAAGAGCTGGCGACCGAGATCTGAGACGATATGCGGCCAGCTCTACGGCGAGGTGGAAGCGTAAGTATCCCCCGGCAAAGCCGGGGGCTTTAATATGTGAGCCGCTCAAAGCGTCGGGATGCGGACGCTGACGCGGCCCCGGTTTCAATGCGTCACCTGGAGGTGGCCGTTCAACGCCACAGGTTCAATTGCTCAAGCCTGTGGTCGTCCTTCTCTTGGTTGCGGATAATCGCGGATTGTCTCCTCATCACGACCGACAGTCGACACGACATACCCACGCACCCAAAAGTGCTACCCGGTAAAGCCGCGCTTTCTCTCACCGTAGACCCGCCCAAGGTGGATGGCACTCTTGCCCTTCATGTATCCCACAACCTGACTAATATTACTGGATCAACCATCGCGATGGATCGTCATCGATAGAGGATGGCTTGTGGCAAAGTTTGAGTTGACCGTTTTCGATGGCGAGGCGACACTTGCAATCGACAGCAAGGCAGGAGGAAAAATAATGGACGAGCCAGAGCGCTGGCGCGACATGGCAAGCGCACCGAAGGACGGCAGTCGGATTCTCGTCACGATCCGTCAGTCCGAACAGGGGCCGGCAGAAGTTGACCTCGCATATTGGTCGAATGGCGATCATTTCGGTGCAGAAGGCTGGCGCGCCTCTGATTCCTCACCTGGCCGCATCATCGAATATGCCGCGCCGGAACTGAAGTGCTGGATGCCGATGCCCTCTGCCAATCTCAATCGCACCTCGATGCCCGCACCCTGGGAAGGCGAGGACGCTCAGCAGCTCGACGGGTCAGGAATTTAAGAACTCGCGCCAAGAGCGTTGTTCACAAGGCCATAGTTCGGCGTCGACCGTCGCAACAATATCAGCGGCCCTTCGGCGGTTGAGAGACAACCTGCAGCCGGAGTTCGCCTGTTTAAAAAAATCTTGATGTGCTGCGGCGCGTAACCCCCTACAGGTTCTTCCTCCGGATTGTCTTGTTGCCGCGCGGTCCAGTTTCCTGTGGCGAGTTCTTCACATTCTCGTCGAATAGCGCCCGCCATCGGGACAATCGATCACGAGACAAAGCTCCGGCATCCACGGCCGACAGCACTGCGCAGCCAGGTTCGTGCTGGTGGCTACAGTTCCGGAACCGGCAATTTGGCGCCAGCTCGGTTATTTCTGAATATAATGCGTCGATACCATCGGCAGCGTCGCTCACCTGGAGGGTACGCATTCCAGGCGTATCGATGACCCATCCACCCCCTGCAATTGGGTGGATTGAGCGTGCTGTTGTCGTATGGCTGCCCTTGGCATCATGCTCTCGAATGCCGCCAGTCTTTTGAGACTGGTCACCGCGTAGTCCTGCCAAAGCATTGACTAACGTCGATTTACCGACCCCGGAGGAGCCGACGAGCGCGATCGTCTGCCCGGGCTGACACCACGGTGCGAGAGCGGCCGCGGCATCTATAGATCGCGCGTCCAGTACCACGACGGGCAGATCGCGTTGCAGCGCCGCTGCGTCGCGCCGATAGATAGGTACGTCGTCGGTGGTATCCGCTTTTGTGAGGACGATTACGGGCGCCGTTCCTGCCTGATTGGCGAGTGCGATGTAGCGTTCCAATCTGGCCACGTTGAAGTCCAAATTGCAGGACGTGACGATCAATAATGTATCGACATTGGAAGCACCGAGCTGGTAGGTAGCTCGGCCTTCGGTCCGGCGCTGCAGCAACGTTCTGCGCTCCAGACGCCGAACCAACGCATGATCGTGCGGCTCGACCAGCACCCAGTCGCCCACGGCGAACTCGCCGGTGTTGATTTGATGCGATATCTTCAGCTTCGCTAGACCCGTTGGCGAGACAATGCTCAGACGACTACGGTGAACCTCGGCAATGCGCCGTGGGACGAGATCGCTCTCTGCTGATGTCAGGTGATCCGAAAAGAATTCAGACCATCCCTGCGATTTGAGGAATGCAGATTCGCTTTCAAGGTTCAAAGACCAGGTAGTGGGTGCTGTGTCGCGTTCGATGGGCTAACTCCGTCCTGTAGAAATCGGCGGTTTCAGTTAGGGGGCAAGTATCACATTTTCCGGCTTTGTGCTGATCATGCGTGCATGAACGCTGCGGGCGGCAGCTTGTCCGCTCCCCTATCAGGACTTGCGAAACGCGCTGAGGTATAAGGCTGCCCAATTGAGGAGGCTGTGGTGCGACAAGCGAGCTTGAGCTGGCGCGATTTTGAATCCAAAGGACGTCGAAGCGCAAGCGGCACGCATCTGCTCGGGTTATGAGGTGAGGTAAGCTGGAGCTCTGTTACGCGAAGCGCATCGCTGTTTTCGCGCGCGCCTTTGCAGCAACTTCCTCTCGATCGCGAGGGGGTTGGGAGGTCTCAAGCGAACTGAGCAGCTCGTGGGCGCATTTCGTGATCGCAATGACCGCCTGCTCGAACGCCGCCTCATTGCGTTTCGACGGCTTGGTGGTTCCGCTCAACTTGCGCACGAACTGAAGCGCGGCGTCATGGACCTCCTCGTCCGTAGCTGGCGGATCGAAATTGAATAGGGGTTTGATATTTCGGCACATGGCTTTCTCCCGATCGCCTCTCTCTTCCACCGAGAAGAGGATTGCTTCATATAAAGTAGTCGCGTGAGCGTGATTTACAAACGGACCGCTTCGCCGCGGTCGGGTCCACGCACCGCGGAAGCAGCGTCCCCGCTTCGGGGTTGTCCCCGTGACTTTGGCGTTGTCAGAGCATGATGCCGAAAAGTGTGAGCGGTTTTCTCATAACATCATGCTCTAACTCTTTAATGTAGAACAGGATTCAGATTTTAGGCCGACCCGGTCTAAAATCATCCTATGGCGGCCTCGCATTGCCAGTCGAAAGTGCCGAAAAGACGTTGATATTGAACCAGTGCTCCCAATCAATCAGGCGGGCATCAATCGCTTTTCAGTCTTAGCGTCGAACAGATGCAGCTTGCTGAGGTCGGGGGCAAGGCCGAGCTTATCACCCGCACGGAGTTCAAGGCGCTCCCTCACCGTCACAACGAGGTTATCGGCACCGAGCTTGGCGGTGACCTGGATCTCGGCTCCGGTCGGCTCGACAAGGGCGACTTCAGCCGTCACGGGACCTTGTCCGATCGTCAGGTGCTCAGGCCGGATGCCATAGGTGATTGCGGCGCCGCGCGCCAATGTTGTCCCTTCGGGCAATGGCAGCCTTCCACCGCCATCCGCGACGAATTCAACCGGTCCCGACCTGCTGACCTGCCCGTGAATGAGGTTCATCCCCGGAGACCCGATGAACCCTGCTACGAACAGGTTCGCCGGCTGGTCGTAGAGATCGAGAGGGGAGCCTATCTGCTCTACGAAGCCGTCCCGCATCACGACGATGCGATCGGCCATCGTCATTGCCTCGATTTGGTCGTGAGTGACGTAAATTGTTGTTGTCTTCAGTCGCTGGTGCAGTTGCTTGATTTCGGAGCGCATCTGAACGCGCAGCTTCGCGTCCAGATTGGATAATGGCTCGTCGAATAGAAAGACCTGCGGATTACGCACGATCGCACGGCCCATCGCCACACGCTGGCGCTGGCCGCCCGATAGATTTCTCGGATATCTGCCGAGCAGATGCTCGAGCCCAAGGATTTGGGCAGCCTCCCGAACACGCTGCTTCGTCTGCTCTTTGGGAGCTCTCGCCAGCTTCAGCGAAAATCCCATATTCGCCTCGACCGTCAGATGCGGGTAAAGCGCGTAGGACTGGAAGACCATGGCAATGTCGCGCTCTTTCGGTGCGACGTTGTTCACGACCTTGCTGCCGATCGAAATTCTGCCGTCGGAAATCTCTTCGAGGCCGGCGATCATTCGCAACAATGTCGACTTTCCGCAGCCGGAAGGGCCGACGAGGATCACGAATTCCCCGTCGTCGATATGAATATTCACCCCATGCAGGACTTCGAAGTGACCGTAGCTCTTACGGGCATTCGCCACACTTACTGACGCCATGATTTTCTCCGGCTGGATGTTCGTAGTTCGACGAGCAGCCTTTAGTCCTTTGTTTTTATGCATGTCGTTATCCCGGAACCGCTGCACACTTCCGGGCGACATGCTTTAAGCGGCTGCAAACTGCTCATTGCATTGCGGTCGCGGCAGAATAGGGAGCCAAGGCCGCGTCGATGGCTGAAAGACAGAGTTTTCGGGCATTGGGATCGACCCGCTTTGACACCACGTCCGGATATAACCGCCCGAGATACTGGCTGATCAATGTCTCGGGAATGGCGTCCGGGAGCCGGTTGAACAATGCGTCGACTGCCGCGGCTGCCCTTGGATCAGGCCAGTAGTAGCGGATACGATCGCTATAGCTGAAATGCCGCTGCAGGCGCTCTTCATCGGGGCTGCCGCTATAGTGCCCTGCCCAGTGCGCCGGTTGCTCCACCATCATTGTTTCCATGGTCGCGGCCAGTCCGGTTCCCGGTGTCGTTCCGGCGAGGATGCCGGCAATCGCATCGAGACCGTAGAGGGCCTCGCGAAGCGCGAACGTCAGCCCGGGTCCTACCTTGAGAATGGCAAAGCCGCCGTCGACCAGAGCGGACAAAGCGCTGGTCGGCTGGTAGTCCGTGGAATGCGCTTCGAAAACCAGCCCCGGCATTTCGTCCAGCGACTGAATAAGACTGGTCGCTCGTTCGGGCTTGTAAAGGACCACGTTCGTGTTGCCGAATTCGACGCCCGGCTGAACCACGATACCGATCACCCGATCCATTGCCGAAGCCAAACCAGCTTGGGAAAATGATGTCTGATGGACCGCCAGTGTCCTCACTGCCGCATCGGCACGGGTGATGTCGATTTCTTCGAGTGCGTGAGTTGCACCGCCGGGAGGCGGCACCTCGGTCCCGATGATATACACCGGCGGGCGCCGGCCGCAGCGATGAGCGGCCTCTTCGGCAGCTTTTGCCAGTTGCGCGGCGCGGACGGCGATGATCTCGTCGTCGAGTGCAGCCGGTTCGCCGGCGCAGCCCATGGAAGTGTCGAGATGCAGCTTCTCAAACCCGGCTTCCACATAGGCTGTGACCATGGCCGAGGCGCGCGCCATTGCTTCCTGCGCCGACAGCTTCCTCCATGGGTTCGGACCAAGATGATCGCCGCCCAGGATGACGCGTTCGGCTGGAAAACCAACGGCCGTGGCGACGTTTTCGATGAAGCGGCGAAAGTCCGGTGGCGTCATCCCGGTATAGCCGCCTTCCTGATTGACCTGATTGCAGGTGGCTTCGATGAGGACTGGCCGATCCTCCGCGGCGGCGCGGCGGAGCGTGGCCTCGATTACCAGAGGATGCGCTGAGCAGACCGAGGTGATCCCGCGTGGACAGGCGAGATTTCTCGCGCCGAAAAGCTTTCGAAGCGCGGTCTGCCGGTTCTCTTCGATCTGCGTCATGCCAGCTTCACGACCTTGGTCAGGTGGCGGGGAGATACCGTATCGATCTGCCGAGCCTGAGCGGCGCGCTCGCCGAGGACCTGCAGCGCGGGAAGGACGACCAGACCCGCGAGCGAAAGATCGACATCCACCGCGAGCTCCACATCGCCGGGGCCGCCGAGGCCAATGACGACGGCGCCCTTCTCTTTCAATTCGCCAACCAGCTTTATTTCCGCCTCTCTCTGGTCGGAGCTGTAGAGCATCACCACCGCCGTTTTTCGGTCGACGAGGCTGATCGGCCCGTGACGGTACTCCAGGGGGTGGAAGGCTTGCGTCATGATCTGGCTCATTTCCATGAGCTTCAGGGCGCCTTCCAGGGCGATGCCGAACAGCGGACCTCCGCCAAGAAACACGAAGTGGGTTCTGTCTGCGATGATGCCGGGAAGCGCATGATCGAGAGCGCCGGCGAGCTTGCGGGCGGAACCGACAACGGAGCCCGGCACATGCCGCCCGATCATCTGCAGTCCAAGAAGGACCATCAGGCTTGCCGAAACCGTCATGACGATGCCTTCGTCGGGATGGGTTTCGGCAGAAACCAGCCGATCGCAGTTTTTGGCAAGAGAGCTTTCTGGTTCGACGGTTAGAGCAGTGACGAATGCGCCAGCGGCGCGGCTTGCTTTCGCGGCAGCGACTGTCTCCGTCGTCTCACCGCTGCGCGAAAGCGCCACCACGTGCGTGTCGCGCCACTCGGACCAGAATGCCGAGGGCCGATTTTGCCATTCGGCGCCAGGGACTGCAATCGCCTTTCGCCCGGCCATATTGGAATAGGCCGCAAGCGAGAGTGCGAGATTGAAGGAAGTGCCGCAGCCGACGAAGACGAGCAGCTTGGAACTGTCATCGGCGGGGTTAGTGCCAATGGCTTTTTCCCAATAGGGAAATTGCTCGAAAATAACCTTTTCGGTCGTATTCATGAAGTCTCCGATTATTTGACCGAACCCGCCAGCAGGCCGCTGACGAGGTAACGGTTGAGAAAAATGACGACGAGGGCGGGGATGACGATCGCGATCGAGCCGCTGGCCGTGATCAGGCCGTAATCGATAAAGTTCTTCGTCACGAATTCCGGGATGAGCACTGTCAAGGGCTTGGTCGCCTGCGGCGAGAAGATGAGCGGGACAAGGTATTGTCCCCAGGCCCCCAGGAAGGTCAGGATCGCCGCTGCCGTCAGCCCGGGTCCGGCGAGCGGCAAGACGATGTTGAAGAAGATGTAAAGCCTGCCTGCGCCATCGAGCTGGGCTGCTTCCTCCAACGCGATCGGAAGAGCTTCGAAGACGCTTCTAAGCAGCCAGAGCGAAAGCGGTAGGAATGCCGATACATAAATCAGCGCGACGCCGACATAGGTGTCGACGAGATGCAGCTTGATCATGATCTGGTAGAGCGGGATCAGGACCGCGTATGCGGGAATGGCGAGCGTCGCAACGACGGCAACGAAGAGTGTTTTCCTGCCGGGGAACTGAAGCCGCGTGAAGGCGTAAGCTCCGAGCGCGGATATTGCGACGCAGAACAGCGTCGCTGCGACGGAGGTCACGATGCTGTTCAGCAAAGCGGCGCGAAACTGCTTGAAGACCTCCACCCCTCCGATCCGCGCAATGTTGATGCCGAACAACCGCGAATAGTGATCCAGCGTAAAGTGCTGCGGAAAAAAGTTGATAGGGCGGACCGAGAAGTCTTCGCTTGGCGTGACCGAACTCGCAATGGTCCAGTAGATCGGCCCCAAAGACCAGATCAACAGCACGAGGACACCGACCCAGATCATCATTCGATAGGCAAGAGTGGCTTTCATCAGTCGAACCGTGTGTTGCGGTAAACGCGAAGGACGTAGACGAGCGAGATCAGCAGAGAGACGAGCGTGATCACCACCGACAGCGCCATTCCGTAGGAAAAGCGGAGGTTCTGGAACGTTTCCAGGTAGATCTGGACCAGCACCGGCCTGGTCTCGAGGCTGGCACCTGCCAGGACCCAAGCTTCATCGAAGAGGTTGAAGGCGTTTACCGTTGCGTTCGTCATCGCGACCGCGATCGCGCTGCGAACGAGGGGAAGGGTTACCCATCCAAACATCTGGACGCGGGTGGCGCCATCGATCCGCGCGGCCTCGTAGAGATGCGTCGGTATGCTCTGCATTGCGGCGAGAACAATCACGATCGTGAGCGGCATCATTCGCCAGACGTGTACGATCGTCACGGCGACAATTGCGCTGGTGCGATCGTTGAACCAGACATGATTTTCAAATGCGAGCCCGAGCGCGGAGAGAATGCCGTTCAACAGGCCCGCGCCAGGTTGGTAAATCCAAAGCCAGATGACCGAGTTCACGACGCCGGGCAGCGCCCAGGGCAGGATCACCGCAGCCAGAAGCCACTGACGCCCGACCTTGATCTGATTGATGAGCGCGGCCGCAAGAACGCCGAACACGGTTTCTGCAGTGACCGCCAGAACGACGTACATGAGCGTGTTGGTCCAGGTCGTCGCGAGCTGGCCATCGGAGAGCATCCGGCTGTAATTTTCGAGACCGACGAAGGGGGTGCCAGCCTGCATGGGATTGACCCTGTGCAGACTGTCCCAGACCGTTCGCCCCATCGGGTAGAAGACCAACGCCGCCATCGTGATGACGATCGGCGAGACCAGCAGAAGCCCAAGCGTGGTGTCGGCATTGAAGCCGACACCACGCTTGCTCGGCAGACCCTCGGACGCGAAGGCAGTCATTGCGCCATCGCCTGCTTGGCAGCCGCAGCCATCGCCTCCACCGCTTGATCGACGCTCATCTGGCTTTTAGCCGCACTGTTGATCGCCGTATTCACACCACTCGAGAACTGGGGATACCAAGGCGGGGTGCCTTGCGGGAAAAGAGGCTCGACGGTCTTGGACTGCGCCACCAGAACATCGCCGCTATTCAGCTTGCCGGCGTCGTTCAGTTCGGAGAGTGCGGAAGTCCGGGTTGGCAGGAAGCCGTTTGCGGCATTCTTCTTTTGGAAATCCCTGCTCGTAAACCACTTCACGAAGGCGATCGCCGCCTCTTTGTTCGGAGAGACGTTCGGTATGGCAAGGGCCTCGGGAAGACCGAAGCTGCGCGTTTCGCCGCTCGCAGTCGGCACCAGAATGGCTTCTACCTGACCGGCGACCTTCGACTGCTTGGGATCGTTCATCTGGCCGAGACGTCCGGGCTCGCCAGAGATCATGATACTGGTGATGCCCTGCCCGAACATGCTTTCGTTGATCTGGCTGTCCTTGAGGCCGGTGGATGCCGGGTCGACAAGCCCCTCCTTGAGAAGCATGAGTTCGAAAGCGAGCGCCTTATAACCAGCCGAGTCCGGAGACGTGAAGAGCGGGTTGAAATCCTTGTCGAAAAGCTCACCGCCGAAGGCCTTCGTCAATAGATACCAGCTCGTCGAAGCACCCTCCGTTGCCGAAAGCGGCAGGCCGATCGGATACTGGGCGATGCCCTTTTCCTTAATTTTCTTGGCGGCGGCGACGAGGTCGTCCAGTGTCTTGGGCATTTCCGACACACCAGCATCGGCAAAATGCTTCTTGTTTACCAACATGACTCGGAAGTCGTTCGTATAGGGAATGCCGAGAAGCTTCCCATCGACGGTGAAGATCTTCGCCACACCGATATCCTTGAGAGTATCGGCATCGATCACATCATCCAGCGGCAGGAACCAGCCCGCCGCACTGAACTGCCCTGTCCATGACCAGTCGAATTCGGTAACGTCGGCCGGCGCGGTGCCCGCGACCAGAGCCGTCACCAGCTTGGGCCGGATATCGTCCCAGGAGAGCGTCTGTAGGTCGACATGGATGCCAGTCTCTGCTTCGAAGTCCGCCGCAATGGTCGGACCCTGGGGTGACGGCATCAACACCGTGATCGACTGGCCGGCGAGCGGTTTTGCGTCGTCCGCCAAAGCGGGCACGGCAAAGACCAAGGCCGCTGAACCAAGTAGTCGCAAGACAAATTTGTGCATGTTCCCATCCTTCATTGTTCTTGATGCTCGGTTTAAGTCGCGTGCGCGCCAAGGCTCTGAGCAGTGGCCGCGATTTGCCCGAACCAGCTCTCGTCCAAGGGCCAGTCGAGAAGTTGGGCAGCAGCCAGAAGGGCGCCACCAATGGGGGGAAGTTTCGGTGGCGCCGGAGGCTTTCCAATCCTCCGCTCGAGTGCTCCCAAAAGGAGCCGGCTGGAGAAGGTGCCGCCAGCATAAGTCCAATCGGCATTGGCATCGCAATGCCCGGAAATCGCACTGTGGTGCTTTGAGAGTTCACCGGCTGCCTGCTCCAGCAACCCCGTGGCACCCTCGTCGCCATCGCACGCGACCCGATCCACGACAGCCGAAATCGCCGCGATCTCCGCCCTTGGGTTTGAAAGCGCGCTTGCCCAGTCGCCAAGCCCGTTCATGGGATCGGCAGGATCGATGCGGAGGTGGTCGAACAGGGCCCTCGCCAGAGCGGTCGCCGCGGCGCGCCCGTCCAGGCTTTGGCTGACGAGGTTGAGTGCCCTCTGCCCGATCCAGTGACTGCTTCCTTCGTCGCCGATCAGATCGCCCCACCCGCCGGTGCGTGCCGAACTGCCCGTCTGATTACGCGCCCAGGCCATCGAACCCGTACCGGAGAGAATGAGAATGCCGGGCTTGCCGCCAAAGGCGCCAAGATGTGCCGCATCGACGTCGTTGAGAACTTGGCGGAGAGCATTCGGGAAGGCGCGCTGGATCGCATCGCGTTGCAAGGCCGACAGGCGTGCGACCTCGCCATACGCGGGCAGCCCTGCGGCGACCGCCATTAGCTTTGGCTCATTGCGAAAAGGAAGCAGATGCTGCTCCAGCTCTTCCAGCCAGTTCGGATTGTCCATCGGATTGACGCCGCGGCCGCGGGAGCTGCGCAGGATTCGGCCGCTCCGGTCTGCGAGGGCGACGAAAACCTTGCTTCCGCCACCGTCAATACCGAGGATCAGCTCGTCGCTCATTCCTTGGCCCCCAGCTCTGCGATCGTCGCGTCGACGCCGAAATTAGCCAGTTCCTCGCGCCAATGGCGCGGGAGTGCGGAATCGGTAATGACCTTTGCACTGTTGAGCGGCGCCACCTTGTAGGTCGCCATCGTTCCGAACTTCGATGAGTCGGCCAGGACGAAGCGATTTGACGATCGAGCCAGCATACGTCGATTGAGGCTGGCTTCCGCGCTATCGACGCTATAGATGGCGCCGTCGGGACTGATGGCGCTTGCGCCAAGAAAGAGCTGGTCGAACCAGATCGTCTCGATCATCGCTTCTGCCTGGGGCCCGACCAATGATGCGTTTTCGCTGCGCAGCTGGCCGCCGAGAAGCACCACTTCGAGGTTCGGAATGTTCAGGAACTCCTGCGCCACCGTCAAGCCGTTCGTGAATATCCTGAGTGGAATCGGGTTAATCCTGATGAGGCGCGCAAGCTGCAGGACGGTGGTGCCGGCATCGAGGAAGATTGCCGTGCGCGGATGCAGCACTTCATAGGCAGCGGTGGCAATGGCGCGCTTGGCCGATAAATGGCGCTTTTCGCGCTCCTGAAATGCGACCTCGACCGACGACCCATCCGCAATGCGGGCTCCGCCGTGCACACGATCGATCGCCCCCTCCTGCTCAAGAATCTGAAGGTCTCTGCGTACGGTGGCGAGCGACGCCCCGATCGCGTCGGCAAGCGCCTGGATCGTGGAAAAGCCGTTCGCGTAGAGGTGGCTGCGGATGGCATCCAGACGATCAACCTTCACTCCGCCTGCCTGATTCACCGGAAAGCTCCTCCAACAATGTTCGCCATATTGATCATATTTCCACTCTAATCGATCAGAGTCAATCAAAGTATTGGTGTTTTATGATTTTATTCTGGTCACTGACGAAGAAACGCGCCGCGGATGCCGCGGCGCGTCTTGGAGAAGCAGTGATGATGATTTCACTGATACTGAGGCAGGAGATCGCCGTGAGCGTCGATAAGATCGTCGACCATGCTCCAGATTTGGTCGGGCGAGAGTTCTGCGGAGGTATGAGGATCCAGCAGAGCGGCTTGATAAATGCGCTCGCGGCTCTTTGTGAGGGCGGCCTCCACGGTCAACCGTTGCACGGAAACACTCAAATTCATGACAGCCGACAGCTGGGACGGAACCCGTCCGATGCGAACCGGCTGGATGCCGTTTCTGTCGACGCAGCAGGGCACTTCCACGATGCAGTCCGCAGGCAGGTTCTCGATCAGGCCATTGTTTGCGACATTGCCGTAGATCAAGGCCGGAGTGCCGGTTACCGCAGCGTGGATGATGCCGGCAGCATATTCATTGCTACGGCAAACCTCGATCGGTCTCTCGCCTTCTAGCTCCTGCCGCAGAGCATGCCATTCGCCTATCTGGACCTCGCAGCGGCGGAGGTATTCATCCAACGGAATGTTGAGCCGGTCGATCAGGTCGTTTCGACCCTCCTTGATGTACCAGGAGGTATATTCGGAGAAATGCTCGCTGGACTCGGTGACGAAGTGGCCAAGGCGCTGGAGCACGTCGAAGCGTACGCGGTCATCGACCGGAACACGACCCTCGACCGCCAGCGCTTTCAATCGCGGATAAAGGTCTTCCCGGCGGCCGTCGCGATGAACTTTCTCGTATTTCAGGAAGAAGGCGACGTGATTGATACCGGCGGACACGTAATTGACGTCGGCAACGTCTTCGTCCAGGCATTTTGCAAGATGGGCGGCAGTGTGTTGAACGCTGTGACACAGGCCGACCGTGCGGATTTCCGGCGCCAGTTCGTTGATCGCCCAGCAATTGATGGCCATCGGGTTGACGTATTGCATCAGCAGCGCTTGCGGGCAGACATCTTGCATATCCCGGCAGATCGCTTCCAATACCGGGATCGTGCGCAAGCCGCGGAAAATGCCGCCGATGCCGAGAGTGTCGGCAATCGTTTGACGCAAGCCGTATTTCTTCGGAACGTCAAAGTCCGTCACCGTCGCCGGCTTATAACCGCCGACCTGCATCATGAGGATGACGAAGTCCGACCCGCGAAGAGCGTCGCGCCGGTCCAAAGTGGCTTCAATCTTGACGCTTGAACGCCCCAGTGCCTCGCAAATCCGGCGAGCAACGATTTCGGATGTCTTTAGCCGCTCCGGGTCGATATCGAACAGGCTGATGACGTAAGCCCCCTGCGTTTGCGAGGACAAGACATCTCCCAGAATGTTCTGCGCAAATACGGTGCTACCGGCGCCCACCAGGCAAATCTTCGGCATTGCAATCTCCCTATCGGTTATGATTGCTTAGTGCTCCTTCTGAATCAGAATTTCCTCCTGCTATCCGACTAATAATTCCGGAATTCGAGTCGAAGCCAGAAAATGAAACGGAATCACGATCGCGCCGAATGGATTGCATCCAGAGATGCATTCCTGATCGAGCGTCACATGGCCGATGCGATGGCAGCGCCGCACTGGCACGACCACGTCGAGTTGAACCTGTTGATGGAAGGCCAGATGACCTACCTGTTCAACGGCAGACAGGAACAGGTAGAGGCCGGGCGGCTGGTTCTGTTCTGGGCGGCGATCCCGCACCAGACGATCGCCGTTACCGAAAACGCGCCTTTGGTGTGCGCTTATCTTCCCCTCGTCGATTTCCTTGCCCTGCCGGTAGACAGAGGGGCCAGGCAATTGATCATGCAGGGCCGCTTCCTGACGCAGGGACCTCAGGAAAACCCGGATGTTTCGATGTTTGCACGCTGGGAAAGGGAATGGCAGTCAGGGAGTAAGGCAAGGCGCAAATTGATCGTGGATGAGGTGCGCCTGCGCATAAGACGCCTGATCCTGGACAATGCTAAAATCGAGACCGTGCCGACCCAATTGTTTCCGGCGCCTATGGCCGGCCACGCGGTGGGATACGTCGAGGGGCTCATCGACCTGATCAATATGCACTATGCAAACCCGATCAGCATCCCCGAGCTCGCGAAGCGCGCAAATATCCACCCGAGCACGGCCAACAGTGCTTTCCGCAAGGTGTTGGGAATATCGGTCAACGAGTATTTGATCCGATATCGGATGGCGCGGGCGATGCAGCTTCTGACCGACACCGACGCTCCCATCCTGCAGATCGGCTATGACTGCGGCTTTGGCTCCAGTAGTCGCTTCTACGAGATATTCAAGGGGCGAACGGGGACCACTCCGCGTCATTTCCGCGAATCGGTGAGCGGGATGAACCCTTTGGCAGGCTGAATTTGTCGGAAGCGCAACGTCTTCCGCAAGAAGTGCACCTCTGAAATTACGATGTGTTCCCAAGGCGCCCAGCTGAGGCCCGGATGCGGATAAAAATGCTGGGGTCTTGAACGATACGAAGCTCGACGTTCAAGATGATTTTGGTGAAGACCAAGGATTGATCACCTTCAGCCCGGCGGCCTCGAAAGGGCTCGTGTCGCGCGTCGCGACCGCGAGACCGTGCGCCGCTGCCGTGGCCGCAATATATCCATCAGCTTTGCCGATCGCTTTCCCGGACAGCCGAGCACGCGCCATGAGGTCTGAATAAAACTGCGAGGTGGTGACGCCGAAGGGTAGAATGCGCTCGACAAAATGCAGAAGCACTTCGCGCTCCAGGCGATCGTGAAGGATAGCCTGCCGTTTGCCTGGGGGCATGGAAGCAATCCCAAAACGAAGTTCGGCAATTGTTATGGTAGAAAGGAACAGTGTCTCGATTGCTTGTGCGTCCAACCAAGCGATCACTGCCACGTCGGGAACCGATCTCCACGGCTCTGATATGACGTTGGTGTCCAGCAATATCATTCGAACGTCATCGGCTCCGCAGGTGCCTTATCGCGACCCTGCTGCAGGGCTCCAACATCATCGTCGGAAAGCTCGGCATCCCGACCTATCGCCGCAAGTAAAGAGCCGAGTTTCACGCGCTCAGATGGACGAACGGCAGCCTCGAGGATGTCACGGATTTCAGCCTCGGTGCTTCTGCCATGATGAGCTGCTCGCACCCGCAGGGCGCGATGTGCCTCATCCGAGAGATTGCGAATGGTGACCGCTGGCATTGATATCATCCAACCAAACATGATTTCGTTGATATCAAATTATGCCGGATGATTTCTCTTTTCAAGTGGATTCAGAAGCATCGAAATAACTTCAGTGTTATCAGATCAAGCGAGACCTGAATTGATGAAAGACACCCGCCCTGGACAAGTACGACCGCCGCGCGGCTTCCGTTCTTTTCGCTACTGCGTCACGCGAAGGACCGCTGAACCCGTTGTCAATCGACCTTCAAGATCCCGATGAGCCTCGACGAGGTCGTCGAATGAATAGATGCGGGTAGGGTCGACCCTCAGGACACCCGATTTGATTGCCGCAAACAGATCGGCGGCGGCCTCAGCGGTCTGGGCAGGCGTTGAAACGTAATGCTGCAGCATTGGCCATGTCAGATGCAGCCCTCGCGGGCCAAGTTCATAGGGATCAAGTGGAGTAATTTCGCCGGATACCTTACCGAACTGGACCAAGGTGCCACGAACTTTGAGTACGGCAAGCGAACCACGGAAGGTGTCTTCTCCGACGGAATCAAACACCGCGTCTACGCCAACTCCATCAGTCAGTTCGAAGGTGCGCGCCACGAAATCTTCCGTGCTGTAATTGATGACGTGGTCACATCCCGCCCGGCGTGCAACGTCTGCCTTGCTTTGGCTGGATACTGTTCCAATGACACGATACCCGAGTGACTTAGCCCACTGCACGAAGATCTGGCCCACGCCACCCGCGGCGGCGTGATAGAGGATCGTGTCGCCGGGCTTCAAAGGTACAACGTCCTTGACCAGATATCTCGCCGTCAAACCCTTCAAAAAACTGCCCGCGGCCTGCTCGTCGGTGACACCGTCCGGTATAATCACCAACCGGTCGGCGGGATGGAGGCCCGCACTGGCGTAAGCGCCTGTGCTGTGACCGAAGACGACGCGGTCGCCGACTTTCACCGAGGCAACGTTTCTTCCGACGGCCTCGACGACACCCGCTGCCTCGTTGCCGATAATTGCGGGAAATGACGGAACCTCCATCGTGCCGCGTCTGAAATAGACATCCACAAAATTGAGGCCAATGACTGTGCTGCGGACACGGACCTCTGCGTCACCAGGATCTGGGACTAGGATGTCTTCGAACTCCAGGACCTCAGGCGGACCGTACTGATGAATGCGTGCTGCTCGTGCTTTGAGCGACATTATGATTTCCTTTCAGCGAAATAGCGGCACTGTTTTGCGTGACGGTCACAAAGACTGGCGTTCGACATATTGAACGTTTCAGCCCGTTTGATAGTCCTGTTGCTTTCTTGTTCGTCCAGGGTCGCCGGCGGCCACGGTTTTCCGGCGCGCTGCTTGCTCGGCAAGCGTCGCACCACTCACCATGGAGGTGTTACACGGCTGTATATTCGATCCAGACGGCGCCCAGCTCGCGACGGACAGCACGCGCTCCAGCACTTCCTTCGGGATCTCGCGGTCGGTGAACCTGCGCGCCTGTCGGGGTCGTGACCGCCTCATACGCGTCCATGATCCTTGCTCAGACAATCACAAAGATATCAATTCGAGATGAGCCGGCCAATTCTGCTCGGTGTTAGTCCGCACACTCCATTTGGTGGCCGAAATCACACCAAGGGTGAGAGAACGTCCTACCGACGTCGAGGATGTGGGGAGTTGAACAGCCGATCCGCTGTTTTCAGGATGCCGTTGGGCGGAGACAACAGTTGCCCGGGCCTACAGGCCTGCTGGTGCGCACTTTATGCCGGCGTTACTGCAATCAGCCGCGCGCCTCGCCTGACGTCAAAATGCGCAGTGGATGAGGTTCGCGCTCGAACAGTGGCCTATCGCGCAAGGGGATGAAATGACCACGCGTGATGTCAGGGGCGTTTGCTTTTATCCCGGTTTTGTCGGGATCCGGAGTTCAGACCGTCTGAATTCGGGACAAAGACAACTGGGCGGCGAGTTGACCGGCTACCGACAGCCCTCTAATTTTCCAGCTTCGCAGCTGCAATAGCGTGCGGCATTAGGAACGCAGCAAGCTCCGGGATGACATTCCTCGCCCCCTCAAGCGAAAAATCCCGGGCACAACGGCCTATGCCGATCGGGCTCACGAAATATGCCGCAGATCGTTTTAGACAAGAAGGAGCCGAGATCATGACTCTCGGCTTGTCGCCGCTGGCCAACGTCGAAAAAAGCCAATTTCCCGAGAGCACCTTTGTGCTACCTCTATCAGCGCGTATTCCTGTCACTGCTCGTTAACCGCCGGATTTTCAACGTTCAGGGCCAAGCTGAATTCAAGCGCAGGTTTCACGGTAACGAGGTGCAAACTTATATTGGCTTGCGGGGCTCCCACCGAAACCGTCGCGCTGCCGGGACTAAACACCCAGGCAAATCGCCGGTCTCTGAGATCGCCTGCTCCGTCGCATCTCCTCAGAAAAAAGTTTTGATCTCCGGCCCTGTGAGTTAGACATCACAAATCCAAAAGCGCGCGTTCGGCTTCGAGCGTCAATTCCCGGAGTTGGATCATGAAAATCGCGCCGCAGCAGCGGATCTATGTCTGCTTCTTTCTCTTCGCCGTGTCGCTGGGGGCGCTGCTGTCGAGGATGCCGGATTTGCAGGTTGCGCTTGGCGTCGACAAGTCGGAGCTTGGGTTGACGTTGATAGGGGCTGCGATCGGCGCCTTGATTTCGTTGACTTTGTCTTCGCCCGTGATCACCCGGCTTGGTGCGCGGACAACGGCATTCGTTACCGTTCTCGGCACGTCTGCGTTGCTATCGCTGGTGCCGTGGATCGATGCGGCGCCGGTCGTGTTCTGTGTGCTTTTCGTCGAGGGGATGCTCGCCGGGGCGCTGGAGATCAATCTCAATGTCGAGATTGATCGCATCGAAGCACAGCTAGGACGCGGTGTGATGAACAGGGCGCATGGTTTCTGGAGCCTCGGCTTCTTCGTCACGGCGCTTGTCTCCTCTGTCGTCCGCCAAGCCGGTATTTCGATGCAACTCCATCTCGCCGTGACCTTTGCCGCGGTGCTTGTGCTCGGCGTCTGGGCGATTTCCGGCATGCGCAATGCGCCACCGCGGACCCCGTTGAATGAAGGCAAGGCGTCGCTGATGGCGCTTCCCACCTGGGGCCTTATGCCGCTCTGCGTGATCGGCATCGCGGCTTTTCTCGTCGAAGGTGCCGGGATCGACTGGTCGGCGATCTATATGAGCGACGTGTTTTCGGTCGAGCCCTTCGTTGGCGGACTGGGATTGACGCTCTTTACCTTTTGCATGGCGCTGGCGCGCCTGTTCGTCGATCCACTGGTCGATCGGTTTGGCGCGCGGGCCGTCGCCACGATGCTGCTTGTTCTTTCGGCGATCGGCATTTGTGCCGTCTGGGGCGCTCCGCATGCCTATGTGGCGCTGGCGGGCTTTGCCTTGATGGGCGCTGGCTGCAGCGCGGTCTATCCTCTCGCCGTCTCGGCGGCGGCCCAGCGCACAGATCGCGCGGCGTATCTCAACGTCGCCGCCCTTGGCCAGATGACCTTCGTCGTCTTCTTCCTGGCGCCGCCGCTGCTCGGTTTCATTGCCGAACATGCGGGCATCAGGACATCCTATCTCGTCTGCCTTCCGTTGATCATCTATGCGCTCTTTTCGGTCAAGGTGCTTGCCAAGCGCCGGGCGGCCTGCGACGGCAGCGTTGCGAGCGTCCGGAGCGTCAAAGGGTGATCGATCGAGCTGGCTGTTTCGGCGGCTCGATTGGTTCAGCGAAAAGCATAGGCGAGCACGCCGTGGCGGCGTGCTCGGTGCTCCCTTAACGTGTATACGTTTGATGTCCGTCATGAATTTTAAGAGAGCGTTTCACTTCGCTGGGTCCAAAGCTAAAGGAGCACTCGGCAATGCGCCGCGAGTGAGGGTCTTGAACAGGAGTGCCGGTGCTTTGATGGTTGGGGTACGACGACGCCAAGGTCCGCGCAAGACTATTGGCGCGCTCGATGCCGAGACACCCGAAGCGCGGCAATATTGGCAGCCGGCGTCGCAGATCCGACAGTCCGCCGGCTGCCCATGCTAGATGATCATCGCGTCGAGCGGGAGCGTGAACCCGGTTGCCAACAGAGGCCGATCATGATGACTAGCGTGCGTATCCCAGGTAATGTTCTCGTGGCCGTCATGATCGCCTGCGTCGGCACGTGTTACGGCTTCGGCCTCAGCCTTTTTCCTCAGATCATCCCAGACATGCGGAAAGATCTTGCCTTCGACTATGCGTTCGTCGGCACGGTCACCGGCCTAGTCCAGTTTTCCACGGTGGCATTCGCCGTGCTCGGTACCTGGCTCGTCCATCGCATCGGTGCTGCACGGACGGTGGTGGCGTCCGTGTCGCTCTGCGGGCTCTGCCTGTCGGGCATCCCCATCATCGACAATCTCTATGTGGTTGCCGGCCTGCTGATGGTCGCCGGCGCGACGGGCGCATCGACTTTCGTGCCGATGATTAATCTCGCCTCGCGGGTGGTAAGAGCAGAACAGCGCGGCTTTGCCATGAGCCTGATCTCCAGCGCCCCGGCCTTTGGCGTCCTCATCAACAGCGCACTCGTGGCGGCATACGCCGGAAGCGGTCACTGGCAGATGGTCTGGTCCCTCACAGGCGCGGCCACGATCGCACTGGCCGTTGTCACCCACATTCTCTTCGGGCGGGCCGGCCTCTTCGACAGCGGGACAAGTGACGAAACGCTCGCGCCAACTGCCGGCGGTTCAGCAAGCCTGCGCTCCATCATGCCATGGGTGACGCTGATCTTCGCGCTCGGCTTCATCAACGGCCTGATGCCATATCCCTATCTCACCTATCTCTCGCCGTTCCTGCGCGAGGAACTCGGCTATTCCGTCGGCTTTGCCTCATGGCTCTGGGCAACGATCGGGGCGGTGGGGATCAGCGCAGGCTTCGCCATTGGCACAATATCGTCGCGTCTCGGATCGCGCTATGCCATGCTTACCTGTTACTCAAGCTTCCTTGCCGCCGGCGCCCTCGTGGTCCTCGATCCCTCGATGGAACTCTCGATCCTGTCAGGCATCTTCTTTTCGCTGGGCTTTTATCCGATCTATGGCCTGCTGCCGGCCTATGTCTCACATCGCGCCACGCCCCGCGTCGCGGTGACTGTCTTAGGCATCTGCACCGTGTTCCAAGGCATCGGCGGCACTACAGGGAACTTCTTTGGCGGCGTGATCAAGACATCGACGGAGAGTTTCAGCGGCATCTATCTCGCGGTTGCAGTCACGGCCGCCGCCGCCGCGGCGATGACGATCTCGCTGCCGAAGGACCAGAATGTGCAGGCCGTGTAAGCTCGAAGGAAGCTAGAGGCAACAGGACCATGTTGACGCACGCATTCTGGCCGCGCTCGATTCGGATGCCCGCTTATCGATGAGCGAGCTTGCCCGCCTCATCGGCATGGCCGCGCCAAGCGTTTCGGAGCGTGTTCGCAGGCTGGAGGCAACCGGAGTTATCCGGGGTTTCACGGTCGATGTGGACACGCGCGCGATCGGCTATCAGATCCGGGCGATGGTGAGGATCAGGCCTCTCCCCGGCAAACTTCATCTTGCCGAAAGACTCATTCAGGAGCGGCCGGAATTTATCGAATGCGACAAGATCACCGGTGACGATCCTTTCCTCGCCGGCTTGGTCGTCCATTCGATCGAGCAAATGGACGATGTTCTTGAAGCTCTCTCTGAACACGCCGTCACCAGCACGGCTGTCATCAAGGGCACCTCCGTCAAACGCCGCCTGCCGCTCCTGCAGCCAAGGCCTGGTTCATGTCCAAATCCACCTCTCGCTAGAGTCGCGGCCATCACCGGGATCTCGCTCGGACGAAGAATGTGGTTCGAGTTGCAGCCGAGACAGACGAGGGCGATCCCTCCGAGCGCGTCCGACCAGTCGATTTGCCATAATCGCTAAATCGTTCGAGGCCCGATTATCGGGAGGTCCTTGAAAGCGAAGCCGCTCGATCTCATTTGAGATGCTGATTGATCGTTGGACCAACAGCTCATTGCCAAGGCTTCAACGGAACTGAGGTCGTCACGCTCGATGGAGAGCATTCCGGCGAAACCGAGTTCCCTATCATTTCAGTTCAAGGCAAACTGGAACGGAAAGTGCGGATTCCGTCAGCGTCTGCTGCTTGACGCAATTCACATCTCCTATTCAACGAGGTGACTATTGACGCAGTTCTTCGAAACCACTCAAGGGATCATGGCAATGGGAGCGTTCATAGGCGCTGGCAGTTTAGCTGCTGGTTCCTTGCTTCCGAACGTCATTCGACTTGTGAAGACGGGAATCAACCGGCGCCCAAAGGCCGAAACGAGAAACCTCGCGATGATGACGGTGCTGGCGCTAGATGACTTTGTCGGAGCCAGCTATGCTGCCGTTCACGACATGCCCGAATTCAATCCTATTGATGAAGGCGAATTCGTGTTCCACGTTCCAGATCCGACCCTTGTGCTACCAGCGAACGCCAATTGGAACATTTTCGATGCCGAGCTTTCGGACGAAATTCTGTGGCTGTCGAACCGCGTGAAAAACCTCTCATACGCCTTGGATAGTCTCGACCTTTCCAAGCCGAGATACGGTGGCTTCTTCGAGCGACGCCAAGAAGGTTATGCTAATCTCGCGGCTGAAGCGATGGACATCATTGAGCGTATGCTAAAAGAGTTCGACCTGACTCTGCCTGCCAAGCCCGACTATTATCGCCAGCGCGAAGGGCTCGTTTCAGCTATTCAAAAGGCTGGACAAAGCGGTTCGCGACGCCGAAAGCCAGGCACTCCAGCGTCCTCGAACGGGTCAAATGTGCTTGAACTGTTTCCCAGGGCGAACGAGGACGCCGAGTAAACCAAGCGACCGCGTTAGTTGGTAAGAGCCGAGCTGTTTTTTGCGGGCTGCGGTCGAACGCCGTGTACGTCTCATTCATGCTTGCCCTGGAAAGTCAGTTGGGATGTCTTCGCTTTGCTCAGACAGCACCCTGACCAGTGTGCGCTCGTCGAATCTTTATCGTGGAGAAGGAGTTTCGACCGGTGACGCGCAACGATTGACCTCAGCCGAGGAGGCAGGCGCTCATCGGGCAACTTGGGCCATCCGCTCAGGCACGGCGGCTGATTGAATCCGTCATTCCTTCGGCGTCTTGTCGTTTGGCATGGACAGGCCGGCGGCCTCTATTCCTGCGAGAAACCGCTCTTGATCTTCGGTCCGCGCCAGCCGTGTGACGACTTCGGGCCTGACGTTCGAGATCAATGCAGGTGATTTGCTCTTGATCCATTCCAGTTGCTCTTGGGCCTCCTGTTTCTTTCCAAGCGCCCCGAGAATCGAAAGCAATACGAGACGATGCATCGGATTGTAGTTGAGGTCCGACATGTGCGACCATAGTTCGGCAGCTTGCAAATCGCCCCGCATGAAAGCGCACAGCGCCATTCCAACCTCGTAATATCCGCGCGGACCGGCATTTTTCCCGACAGCCTCGGAAATCAATCCGCAGCCTCTATCCCACTCCCCCGACATTGAAAGGCGCAAGCCATATTCACCGACCACTTCGGTATCGTTCGGGTTGCTGGCATAGGCAGCGGCGCCGGCATCTAAAGCCCCAGCCTGATCATTGCCGAAAAAGTCGGCAAGCATCAGCGCTTGATGCGCACGCGCATTCTTCGGATCGAGCCGCACCGCCAGTTGGGCAAGCGCCTTCGCGACGCCAAGCGTCGCAGCGGTCGGTTTCGTGTGAAGCTGGTATGAAAAGCGGAACTCGTCGAGATTTATCAGCGAAAGCAGCGCCGCAACATTGGAATCGGCAGGCGCTTTTTCCACCGCCGCTTGCAGGCAATGTTTTGCCACCTCAAGGGCCTGCACCGTCATTTCGCTACGGTAGCTGTAATAGGAGAGAATGCACGAAAAAGTGTCCGCGCTTCCGGCGATGGTTGCGGTATCGCTCTCAAACATCACCCCGAATGGGCGCGCGACCGCCGTGGCTATGTCCCCAGCGAGGCTTGCTTGGGCTTCTGGAATGCCTTGCACTTTCGTGTCCACATCATAGTTACTTGCCCAGATGACCGCCGCGTCCGCCCGCCGCACGAGCCTTACGATTGACCGCAGCCGGTTGCCTTCGAGCTCCACACTTCCCTGGAGGGCGTAGAGCGGCTGTGACGAAGGGACGCCGTTATTTCGCGGCATGGCGGTGACCACAATGATTTCATTGAAGCGGACCATCTTCTCGATGATGTCGTCGGTCATGCCCCGAGCGATATCGGTCGCGGGCGCCCCCCCGGACGGCGCGTCAAGACGCTCGACGATAATGCTGGGGCGGGTATCGGCTCCCTGTGCGGCCCCATGATCCGAGCGCGGCGACCCCACTTGCTGAAATATGCCCACTGCCGCGGCGAAGACAATCACCGCGCCTGCTACGAGAAGCCAATGCCGCCTCGATACGTGTCGGCGCACCTCGCCGATCTCGTCTGCCGCCGCTTTGGCCTGCTCGCCGTCGTCGCCTGAGAACGCCGAGCGAAGAGGCTGCTCCACCGGCAACATCTCGATCAGTTCAGCATCGGGGTTGACTTCGAAGACTGGCGCGTATCCGCCCTTGGGAATTGTGATGATAACCCGATCAGCGCCGCCATCGGTCAGGTAATAGTGTTCCAGCTCGCGTCTCAGCCGCCCTGCTTCGATCCGGACACATGGATCCTGTTGGGCATCGAATTTCGCATCCCTGCCAAAAACGGCTTGTGCAACGGTAAACGCTTTCAGGTATTCGCGGCGGCCTGCAAGCGTTTCCATCACCACGAATTCGAGGAATCTTCTCGCCCGTTCCGGGAGGCGAAACTCCCGGCTGGCAAGAATACGCTCGAGTTGCTGATGCACCTCGTCTTGCGAAGCGATGCTCCTGTTAATGCCTGCACTCGTCATCAGGCCCCCCGGATTCCGATTTCCAACAACCTGCAGTATGCTGCCCAACACTAATCTCAGCCTGGCGTAACGGCAATCCCGACCCAACCGAGCAGCCCAATAATGGCCAAAGGGATTCGCGCAATAGTCAGATGAGGTATGACGTCACAGAAATCCCAGCGTAAGATACCGTATTCTACCACAGCCGACATGTATTTTACTGCCTTAATGCCCCAGCTCCCCCTATCATCACCGGATATTCTGGAGGAAGCTGCCATGACTGAGCCCTCGACCCCGCATCCCATGACAAGCGCGGAGGAATTGCGCAAACGTGCTCTGGAGCTTCAGCTTCTCGAGATGGACCGTAGCGACAAGATCAAGGCGCGTGAAGCAAAAAAACATGCGGATTTCGTCGAGGATTTTTTTCGAAAAAGTATCGGCGAAGCAGAACGCACCGTTATCAAGCGGCTGGTGATGAAAGCCGCCGCAGACGGCAAATACGAGGCGCTGATCTACAGTTTCCCGTCGACATTCTGCTCGGACAGCGGCCGCGCCATCAATAACAACCTACCCGGATGGCAGAAGACCCTGCAGGGGAAGGCAAAGGAACTCCTCGAACTCTTCGAGCAGGTTGCGAGGCCGCAGGGCTACGGGCTGAAGGCCATGATCATCAGCTTCCCGGACGGCATGCCTGGAGATGTCGGCTTCTTCCTCACTTGGGAGCCGCCTGTCGACTGACCGCAGGAGCCGCTGGTCGGGGCGGAGGAACATCACTTGAAAGCGACCGAGATCGAACGCAAGTTCCTGATCCGCGATAATAGCTGGCGCGATAGCGCCGGCAACTCGCATGTCCTGCAGCAGGCTTACCTGTCCCGCGAAGACAGTTCGATACGCGTCCGCCTGATCGACGGGCATTCTGCGTGCCTGACGATCAAGTTCCGCATAGCGGAGCTCTCAAAGGAGGAATTCGAGTACGAAATTCCCGTCGAAGAGGCCCGCGACCTGCTCCTCCATGCCACCGGCCACGTCATTGAAAAGACGCGTTACCAGGTCCTCCATCACGGCAGAAGCTGGACCATAGACGTCTTTGCTGGGCTCTATGAGGGATTGACGCTCGCCGAGATAGAAATGGCAAGCGAAGATGATCGGCCAGAC
This sequence comes from Rhizobium sp. NZLR8, assembly GCF_019685025.1. Taxonomy (NCBI): domain Bacteria; kingdom Pseudomonadati; phylum Pseudomonadota; class Alphaproteobacteria; order Hyphomicrobiales; family Rhizobiaceae; genus Rhizobium; species Rhizobium sp. NZLR8. The sequence continues at coordinate 188,265 of NZ_JABDVY010000008.1, forward strand.
CTGCCGAGCTGGCTTGGGCAAGAAGTCACAGGCATTAAGCGCTACTCCAACCGCGCCATGGCCGCTGCCCTGGACCTTCCCTCCCGGGCGCAAGGCGTCACCGCTAGAACAGGATTATTGTAGGCCGGGTCGGCCAAGTCTGAATCCTGTTTCCAATGAGAGGGCAAGGATGAAGTCGCGCGAAAATACTCACAGTTTTCGGGCGACACGCTCTTGGATCTACTCGCTGACAACCGTCCAGTTGGCGTCCGGATTGAATTCCTTGATCGCCGCGGCGCGCTGTTCCGTTTGCGGACCGAGGTCGCGCTGATAGATGACACTCGCCCCGTTGATGATAAATGTCTCCACGCCGGTCACCCGATATGCGACGGGCCAGGCGAGCAACGCAAAGCCGGCGGTCATATAGCCGTTGACGACGTAACTTTGTTTACCGCCCAGCACATTGTCACCCTGGGCGGTCAGGATGCGATAGCGGTATCCGAAATAACCTTCGCCGCGTTTGGCGGCGCCGAAGGCAGCCGTCTCGACCAAGGCGCTTGCCGGGCTTTCTTCGCCAAAGACGCTCGGGTCCCAATACAGGCCGTCCAGCTTGCCCGGACTGCTAATCAATTTTTTCGCGAACTCGTAAATGCCATCGCCATCTCGGTCCTCGGACGCATATTGATACTGAGCCGCGACATATTCGTGCATGGTGTCGATCGTCGCGAGTTCGTTTTCGCCGATCCGGCGATTGATGATCTCCTGAAGGCCGCCCTGGGTGTCAAAGGACCATTTCCCGTCCTTTTCCGTCAGCGGGAAGGGCAAAGGCCAAAGCCGGTCGCCGATCGCGACGAACTTCCGTCCACCGAGATCCTCCAGGATGATCTGCCGTGCAGCGCCTTCGCGGATCAGCCCATAGGTGATCATCGCCTCGTTGCTGGACCGCAGCTTGTCCGCCTTCAGGCCGAGAAGACCTGCGAACCCGTCGACATCGTTGTTAGCCAGCGCTGCCTTCAGCCGATCGAGAACCTCGGCCGGCGTGCCAAACGACGGCGTCGGACCTTCCGCCGCAAACTCGGTGAGATCAGTCTGCATCCGCGACACTGACGGGGTCGCGGAAACGCAGAGCGCGGTAGAAAGCATAAGCAGGATCAAGGGTGATTGAGTTCTCATCATATAACTCCGGCAATTTTGGAAGGAAGACATTTATCGCCGGCCGCCGCCGCCACGGCCACCGCCGCCACCACCACCACGGCCACCACCGTGGGATACTGGAGGGCGGGAGCGCTGTGGCGCGGCGCGCGGCGCAGAGCGCTGTTGGCCGCCCATGCTCTGCGCACCCCGCTTCGAAGAAACCGCTTCCCGGCGGCCGGATTGGACATTGCCAAGCGCACTCGGCTGCCGGTTGCGATTGTCGGACCTGGCGGCCATTTGCGGTTTTTTGGCTTTCTGCGCAGGCCTTGCGGCCGGCTTGTTCGGGCGATTGGCCGACTTCGCGGGGCGCGCGTCGGGGCGTGACGCCCCCGGACGATTGGCCGCGTTCGGCGCTCCGGGTCGCGGCTTTTCCTTCAGCCCCTGCACCGTTCCCTTCCGGATATCGTCGGCGCGGGCGCCGACATCACGCGTGCCCGTCCTCTGGCTTGCATTTATTTCGGACGCTCTGTTGCGCAACTGATTGCGATTGTCGGCCTGCAATCCGGATTTGATCGACGAACGGTCCAGCTTGGCAAGCTGGTCCTTGCCGATGCTCATTTTGCTGCGGTCGACATTCGACCAATCGACATCGTTAAACTTCATCTTCCCGTTGAAATTTCGACCGTTCAGGCAATTGTTGCAGTCGATGTCGACGTCACCACCGCCCCAGCGACCTCCCCACACACCCCAGTCGTCCCAGTTCACGATGGCGGCAAAGGCGACCCCGGTTACCGCGCCGGCAAAGAAAGCGGCTCCGGGATAGTAATAATTGTCGTACGGCTCCGGATAGTAGGAGATCGGTTCAGAAGCATAGCCCGGCTCGTAAAGCATCTCCGGCGGATATTGCGGGATATAGATTTTTTCCGGATCGGTCGGACGGATGATGACATTGTCGTTTTCCGTAACGACCGTCACCTTGTCATCCGTCTTGATGATGTTTTTTGCCACCGCTTCGTCGCGAAGTTGCTGAATGGCAATCAGCACATCCTTCTGCTGATTGGTGAGCGCATCGGCAAGCGATTGGGTCCAATCGAGATCCTCGCTCATCATCTTGACGATATCGGGGTAGTTGAGCAACGAGACGACGCTGCCGTCCCAGTCGCTTTTGGGCTTGAGGTCGGCATTCTTCTTTTTCGTATCCAGAAAACGCTGGGCTTCGATGATCTGCAAGGGAAACAGCGAGGCGGCCGAAATCGCCGCGACCAGTTCGTCCGGATAGAGCGCGATCCGCGCCACGAGCACTTCAAGTTCATCGTCTGAAAGGAGTGTCGCCGTGGACTGTTCTGCATCCGCCTGGTTGGGCGCCGCAGCTGGTGCAGGAGCCTGCGCTCTGACAGGAAGTGCCGGCTGCAACGCGATGATCGCCAAGGTCGACAACCCAACCAGCAGCTTGCGGGAAACTCTATTCATCGCACAAGGACCTCCCTTTAATCGTTGAATGGCAGAAGCGTTCACCGCAGTTTCGGACTAACTGGCGTCCGCCTGAGCATCACAATTTTCGATTGTGCTATCGCTTCCCTCATCTCTTTCAGCAATGCGTCGACCAAGCCTGCATATTCCAGCCGCCGCGCCTCCCTTACGGCGTCAGACAGCTGTTCGACATGCGCCAATGCCTGCGCCGCCGCAGCGAGATCCTCGCACATGCTGTGAAAGGCCTCGTTTACGTAGAAAAGTCGCTGCACGAGCCTTGCCTGGTCGGGAAAATGAGCTTCTGCCGCTTCGAGGGCGGACAAATATGTCGAACCACTTTCTCCCGACACCATCTCCGCCCCCGCCACCGAACTGCGCCAGCAGATACGGAACTATATATCAGGCGAACCGCCTCAAGACGTAAAATACGCGATCCTACGCTCGCCGGCGCTCGAATCGATTTGCGCATTCGACAACCAAGCCATGGAACGGGATGCATCTGCCTATCCGGCGTTTTTCCGTCCCACTCCGGCAATCCACTCAGGCAGATCGGCTGGGGACGCCCCGATAGAGATTACGCGATGCTACGGGTCTTTGCGCCGAAAGGGGCCTACTATCCAATCCTCGCTTGCGATCAAGATGGCTCGGGCAGACCAAGCCAGAAGGGGGATCCGTGTTTCTCGACTATTTTGCCTTGGGCGTCTTGGTCTTCGTCGTGGTCACCCTTTTCTACGCCGTGATTGCAATTCACGACATTCCCCACCTGATGGCCAAGGCACGAAACCACCCCCATCAGGACGCGATACACGTTGCAGGATGGGTCAGCCTCTTCACGCTCCACGTGATCTGGCCGTTTCTGTTCATTTGGGCAACGCTTTACCGCGAAGACAGGGGCTGGGGCATCCGGCAGGACGGAAAGTTATCGGCGGAAGCTGAGGCGAATGCGGAAATTGCTCGTCTCCATGCAAGAATCGCCGAGCTCGAGACAAAGACGCCGGAGAAGGAGAACGCCTGATGGATCTGCTCCTCATACTCACCTACGCCGCGATCTGCTGGGCAGTCTTTAAAATATTCAGGATCCCTGTGAACCAGTGGACGCTCGCAACCGCGGTCCTTGGAGGGATCTTCCTCATTTCTACCCTGCTGCTGCTGATGAGCTACAACCATCCCTATTCAGGCGACGGTCGCATCTACTTCACCTCGGCTCCGGTCATTCCCGTCGTCGGAGGCCAGGTCGTCGAGGTCCCGGTGACAGCGAATGCGCCGTTGAAAAAAGGCGACATTCTTTTTCGCATAGATCCGAGGCCCTACCAGTTCACCGTCGATCAGAAGAATGCCGCGCTCGCCGAAGCCAAGCAGTCCGTCCTGCAATTGAAAGCGGCCATGGATGCAGCCAATTCAGGGGTCACGGGCGCAGAGGCCTCGAGGGACAGGTCGCAGCAGGCCTTTGAGAAATTCCAGCAGTCGAACGAGAATGCGAAGTCGAGCGGCAAGGGCGCCGTCTTTTCCGAACTTGAGGTCGAGAACCGGCGCGGCATCTACCTGACTTCGCAGGCTGCGGTCGACACGGCCATCGCCCAAGCAGTGCAGGCGAGACTTGCCTATGAGTCAGAGATCAACGGAACCAACCCGACAGTTGCAAGGCTGCAAGCGGAATTGAACAACGCCGAATACGAACTCGACCAGACGGTCGTGCGGGCTCCGACCGATGGCTACGTCACGCAGGTTTTCCTCCGCCCCGGAATGATGGCCAACCCTCTGCCCTTGCGGCCGGTCATGGTCTTCATCGACAGCCAGGACCGCATGCTGGCGGCAGCTTTCATCCAGAACTCGCTGCAGCGAGTGCGCGTCGGCGATGAAGCGGAGGTCTCCTTCAGAGCCGTGCCCGGCAAGATATTCAAGGCCCGGGTGCAGGGGGTCATCGATGTGATGGCACAGGGCCAACTCCAGCCGAGCGGTGCGCTGATCGATCCGCAATCGCCCGAGCGCATATCGCCCGGGCAAACGCTGGCTCAGATCGAGTTGCTCGAAAACACAGACGATTATCAACTACCGGGCGGCGTCGTCGCCGATGTCGCGGTCTACACCCACCATTGGCACCACGTCGCAGTCCTTCGCAAGGTCCTGTTGCGGATGAGCAGCTGGATGAACTTCGTGTTCCTCGAACACTAACGGCATGTCCCGCAGAAACCCTGCGTCGGTTTGCGCCGCAATACCAAGATCCGACGCGCGCCGAGCGGGCAAGGGCCAACGGCAAGGGATAAGGAGCCAGTGGTGATAGGAAGTCTTCCCATGTTGCGGGGCCTTGCCGGCTTCAACAGAGCCTGGCTCCGCAGTGACATTCCGGCCGGCCTGTCGATCGCAGCCGTTGGTTTGCCGAGCGCCATCGCCTACCCCGCCATCGCCGGTTTGCCCCCTGAGACGGGCATCTATGCCAGCATCGTCGCGCCGATCGCCTATGCGATCTTTGGACCTTCCCGGCTCTTGGTCGTCGGGCCCGACGCCGCGACCATGACCGTGCTGGCGGCCGCCATGGGTGCGATCATCGCAACTGGACCGGCGGCGACCGATACCGACAGGATCGCCATCGCGTCGGCCCTTGCCCTCGGTGTCGGTGTCTGCTGCATTGCTGCAAGGTTGTTGAGGCTCGGTGTTCTCGCGAGCTTTCTGTCGCGTCCCATTCTGGTGGGGTTCTTCGCCGGCGTGTCGCTGTCGATCCTTGTCGGACAAATCGGCCGCTTCACAGGGCTCAAGATTGAATCGGATGGGTTGATCCCGCCACTCGTCGAGCTCCTCGCCAAGAGCAGTCTGATCCATTGGCCTTCGCTCCTTCTCGGCCTCATCATGTTCGCGTTGTTATGGGTCGTCCGGGCCTTCCATTTCAGAGTTCCGGGCCCTGTTCTGGTGGTCGTCCTATCGGTTGTTCTCTCTGCGATCTTCGACTTCCAAGGCCGGGGTATCGCGGTTGTCGGTGACATCCCGAGCGGGCTGCCGAGCCTGTCCCTGCCCGCATTGCATCGGATGCCTCTCGATAAGATCGTGCTCGGTTCAGCCGCCATCTTTCTCGTCAGCTTCGGCGCCGGCATCGTCGCGGCAAGAAGCTTCGCTTCGCGAACCGGAGAGGAGGTCGACGCCAATCAGGAATTGATCGGACTTGGTGCTGCCAATATTGCACCCGCCCTCTTCGGCTCGTTTCCGGTCAGCGTTTCGGATTCGCGAACCGCGATAAACCTGTCGACGGGCGGCGTCTCGCAGGCCGCGGGACTGGTATCGGCAGCGACCCTGATTGCCGCTCTTGTTTTCCTTCACAGTGCCTTGCGGATACTTCCCATTCCGGCGCTGGCGGCAATCCTTGCAACGGCGGCGATCAGCCTCATCGATGTTCACGAACTGAAGAAGATCTGGCGTGTCAGCCGGATGGAATTCATCTTTGCGCTGATCGCCATGTGGGGTGCGATCAGCTTTGGGGTCCTCAACGGCGTGGTCGTCGCTGTTGCGGCGACTTTCGCCTATCTGCTGCGTCAGACGATGTTCCCGCGCGACGGTCTTCTCGGCCGCATCGAGGGACGGCATGGCTTCTTTGATCTTCGCCGGTTTCCGGAAGCCCGCTCGGTCGAGGGCGCGGCCGTCTTTGCCATTCAGGGCAGCATTCTGTTTTACAACGCCGACTACCTGCGCATGCGGCTGACATCGGTGGCAAAGGAGCTCGCTGTCGGGACCAGATGCCTCGTGCTGGATGCGAGCGCGATCACGCATATCGACAGCACCGGCGCAACGGCACTGGAGGCCGTGGCCGAGCTCCTTGCGCAGCGGAACATCATCTTCGCGATTGCTGACCTCAGCGAAGAGAGCCGCGGCATTCTCGAACGCGCCGGCGTCATCAAGGCGATCGGAGCCGACAATCTTTTCAACGGCAGGGAAGAAGCCCTGCGAACGCTGATCGGCGATTTCGATCAGACCGGGACGGCAGCTTCGGAAGCCAACGTACCTTAAGCACAGGAGGGAGAGCCATGGACGAGAATTACGAACCGAGCCAGATCGATGTGAAAACCGACAATGGCGGCAAGGACAAAAAGAAAAAGAAGTCGTGGGATTATGAAAAAGAAATCGGCCGCATGCAGGTGGAGCTTGCGCATCTGCAAGCCTGGGTGAAGAAATCCGGTGCGAGGATTGTCATCATCTTCGAAGGACGCGACGCCGCCGGCAAGGGCGGCATGATCAAGCGGATAACGGAAAAGGTCAGTCCGCGCGTTTTCCGCGTCGTGGCGCTGCCCGCTCCGACCGATCGCGAGAAATCACAGATCTATATGCAGCGATACATCGCCCATCTGCCGGCAGCCGGCGAGATCGTGATTTTCGACCGCAGCTGGTATAACCGTGCCGGCGTCGACCGCGTCATGGGTTTCTGCAGCGAAAAGAAGGCAGAGCGCTTTCTTGAATTAGCGCCTCGCTTCGAGGCTTCGATCGTCGAAAGCGGCGTTGTTCTGCTGAAATATTTCCTCACGGTCGGCGAGGAGGAACAGGAGCGTCGTTTCAAGCGTCGGATCGACGACCCGCTGCGGCAATGGAAGCTGAGCCCGATGGATGTCGAATCCTATCAGCGCTGGTGGGATTATACGCGCGCCTATGACGCGATGCTGCGGATGACCGATACAAATCACGCACCGTGGTGGATTGTGCCGTCGGACGACAAGAAACGTGCGCGGATCAACTGCATCTCGCACATCCTGCAATCCATCCCTTATGAACGCGTCAAGTTTAATGCGCCGGATCTCAAAAAACGCCAGAAGCGGCCGGCCGACTTCGTGGACGATCACAGCATCCGACATGTCGTGCCCGACGTCACGCCATAAACAAAACGAGCCTGGAACTGGCGGGCGCGATGATGGACAGATCAGCCGAGACGACGACGCAAAGCAGCGAGGCCGGACAGGTTTCGATAGAGGCGAAAGTTAGCGATCTGGTTCGATTGGGCATCATCGGGCTTTTTACCTACTGGACCATGGTTCTCATCGCGCCCTTCGCACTCATCGTCATCTGGTCGGCCATTCTTGCGGTCGCACTGTTCCCGATGTTCGAAGCGCTCACGCGGCTGATCGGAAACAGACCGAGAATTGCGGCGACGGTCATTGTCGTCGGCTGTCTTGTCCTGATCATCGCACCGCTGGGCCTCGTTGCCGTCAATTTTGCCGATGCCGCGCAGGCGTTGATCGGCAAGTTGTGGACAGGAAACGTCACGCTCCCCTCCGCCCCGGCGGCGGTGCGGGAATGGCCGATCGTCGGCGAGCGAATCCATGACACATGGAACCAGATTGCCGGTGACCTGGCCTCCACCATCGTCAAGTTTCAGGCGCCCATTCGTGAGGTCATGGGCGTTGTTGTTGCAAAGCTCGCCTCGGTTGGCGGCGGCCTGTTGAGCTTTGTCGTATCGATCATGCTTTCCGGCCTGCTTCTGACAAGGGCGGCGCGCTTGGCGACAGCAATTCAGGCGCTGGCGAGCCGGGTCGGCGGGGACAGAGGTGTCGGCTTTGCCCGGCTGGCCGGAACGACCGTGCGAAACGTATCGCGCGGTGTCATCGGCGTTGCCTTTCTGCAGACCTTGCTTTGCGGTTTGTGTTTCGCCGTCTTTGGCATGCCGGCGCGCGGCGCGCTGACTTTTCTGGTCTTCATGCTCTGCGTGATGCAGCTCGGGCCCGGCCTGGTGCTCCTGCCCGCCATCATCTGGGCCTGGTTCTCCTGGTCTCCCGTCACCGCCTTCGTCTTTACCTGCATTGCGGTCCCCATCACGCTCATCGACAACATCTTGAAGCCGATCCTGATGTCTAGGGGCCTCTCGACTCCCATGCCGATCATACTAATCGGCGTGATAGGAGGCACCCTATCATACGGTCTGCTGGGGCTATTTTTGGGACCGATCGTCCTGAGTGTCTTCTATGAACTTCTGAGAGCCTGGGCATGGCCATCAGATGCACCAGACGGATCGAACGCGGCTTGAAATCAGTCGGCCCAAACAGATTCTGACGTCGTGCGACGGCTTAGATGAAATATCTCCGTCTGTTCGATGAACGCTCTCGGGTGTTCTCCGTGTTCAGTCTTTGGTGCAATAGACGACGACCTCTTGCTCTATTTCGCGGCAGACTTGTTCGTACTCGTTGATCAGCGTCTGTTGCCTTGGATGCTGCCTTCGGAAGCGGTCCAGAGCATTGGCGGCAAGATCATAAGCCTCAAAAATCTCGCCCAGCGCCTCACTGGCCTGATCGGCCAAATCAGGACGGAACTCGGGGAGCCTCAGCATCAATTTCCTCCGTCCACACTCTTTGCCCATCGATTAGCTCCGCACTCACGTCCGCAAGGTGCCCGAACTGCATCAACATCAGATCGTTCCCGCGCAGATCCATGCAATTTCAAAATGGAAGGTTCGGCCGGGCCGCTTTGGGATCGACGCGTCGGCCGTCGAAGGGATGTACGGTGAACGCCGAGATACAAGCACGAAAAAACCGTCCCTTTATTTGGCCCAACAGATAGCAGCCGCAGCCGCATCGGTATCAGGGCTCATCTGGTTGGTATCTCCCATTCCGGCTGTCTTGATCGGTTGCGCTCAAGGCCTTCACGGTGACAGCCGCAACGACGCCGGTCAGCACGATTCCGGCAAAACCGATCACCAGGGCAAACATCCGAGCCGACAGATGTTTGGGCGTAAAATCACCATATCCGATGGTAAGGCCGGTCACAAAGGTGAAGTAGAGGGCTTCGTCGATCCTCCAATTCTCGATGCGCCATATTGCCAGGCCAGAAACGATCATTACCGACACGATGCCGGACAGGATTGGCCAAATGATACGAAGCTGCTGGGCGAGCGCAATGAAGAACAGACGTCTCATTTGCCTGGCGCCGGGCTCATCGCCTTTTCCTACTGGCACGATTTCCACCTTTCTGCAGTTCAGCCGCGTGTGAGCGGTTTCCGGAGGACATGATGCTATAACTATTAACGTAGAACAGGATTCAGGCCGACCTGACCTACAACCATCCTGTTCTAGAGCGTCGTTTGCGCGTCGGGAAAGATGCACGGCGCTGTCGAGCATCGCGGAACCCTTATCGCACCGCATCGGGCTCGGGCATCATTCCACTGCAGCCGACGTCACTGCATTTGCGGGGGCAGGACATACAGCGTTATGGCGAAGATCGAATAGACCATCAGCACCAACACGCCGACAAACCATGCCGACCGTCCGCTATTCGTCACGAACATCGCCGTGATGGTCGCAAGGAGGACCATCACCACGACTCCCGGCCAGAACTGCAGGTTCATCGGCGACGGACCGATCACGTAACTCAGCAAAACCAGGACGGGTGCAACGAACAACGCAATCTGGGAAGCGCTTCCGAGCGCGATGCCGACGCTGAGATCGAGCCGGTTCTTACGAGCGCCTGAGAACGCCGAAGCCATTTCGGCGGCCCCGCCAACCAGTGCGACGACGATGAAACCGACGAAGGCTGGCGTCATTCCGAACGCTTCAGCTGCCTTTTGCACCGATTCGACGAAGATCTCGCTCACCAGCGCGACGAGGACGGTGACGCCAGCAAGCGTGGCAAGGGCGAGGCCGATCGGCCACGGCATCTCGTCGCTCTCCGCATGCTCTGCTGCGGCGAAAATCTCGCGGTGTGTCCTGAGGCTGAACAACAGCCCCAGTCCGTACCCGACAATGAGAAGAACCGACAGGCCGAGACTGAGTTTTTGGGTGACGGCCGACGCCGAGGTGGAGTCCATTTCAGCAACCGCCGAGGGCATCAGAAGCCCAACGGTGGCGAGAAAGAGAAGGCCGGCTTGAAGACGCGCACTGGCTCGGTTGAACTCCTGGAAGTGGTATTTAAGCCCGCCCAGGAGAAAAGAGGCGCCCAGCATGAACAGCGTGTTGGTGACGATCGCGCCGGCAATCGACGATTTTACCAACGTATACTCGCCGGCGCGCAGGGCAGCCAGCGCAATGACCAGCTCGGTGAGATTTCCGAGCGTCGCGTTAAGCAGCCCGCCTGCGGCGTCACCCGTCTTGGCGGCTACGGATTCGGTTGCGTGACTGAGCAACCCGGCCAACGGTACGATGGCAAGCACCGACAGGACAAAGAGCGCCGTGTGGGCCTCAGGCATCACCGCCGCAGCAATAAACACCACCGGCACTGCGACCAGCAACCACAGCATGGGGCTGTCGCGGATCTCTTTCAAAAGGAGGCTCAACCGTTCGCTCCCTTGGGTGGTGTTATTCCGGCAAAGCCGTCTGTTGGAAGAAGGTGACTGTCGCCTCATCCGGCGGACCGAACCATGTTGCAAACAATGTGCGGAAATCCTTCGCCGCATAGGCTTGGCTCAATGCTCGATCGACCGTTAGCCGGAAGTCCTCGTCTGTTCGCGCCAGTTCAAGACCGAGCGGCTCATAGGTAAAATGTCGTTTTAAAACAATCAGATCTCCAGAATTATCACTGCGCGCCGCGGCGTCCATCAGAAGCGGCATGTCTCCGAAAAAGACAGCTGATTGGCTGTCCAGGACGCGCTCGATCCCTTTCTGGAAGTTGTCGACGGATGTCGCCGTCGCGGCGAGCTGGAAGGTCTTGATCCTGTCCGACAGCCAACGCTCGCTTGTCGTGCCCGCTACGGACGAGAAGGTCTTATGCTCGAGTATCGTGCGCGCGGGCGAGCCTCGCCATACAGGCCGGTTCGTCGGTTCGCCATACTCTAGCACCTCCCGCAAAGCCAACGGGGCGCTGGCGCTGACCACGGCCCCGGTGCCGCTCGGAAAGATTGGGATTGAGAATGAGACCTTTTGCCTGCGGCTGAGGGTGACCGGCTCTGCGCCACAGACGAGGTCCACCACGCCATCCGTAACAGCATTCGCCCGCGCGTCGGCGCTCAGAGATACCCACTCCACATCGAGCCGCGACAGTTTCAGTTCGGCTTTCACACTGTCAGCAACCTTGTTGCAAAGGGCAACCGCATAGCCGTCGGGTGCTCCATTGTCCGTCTTGAACGAAAACGGCCTCGCATCGGGCTCGTAGCCCAATTTCAACGAACTGCTTGCGCGGACACGGTCCAGCGTCTGAGCGACAGCGGGCGCTAAACCCACCGACGACAGCGCCACTATGAAGATGGAGGCGCCCGTTGCGATCCATCGACCTTTGCTGATAGGCATGGTTTTTCCTCTCCCGCTACTCGGACGGCACACGGCTCACGCCGACGGCGAAGCGCGGTGCGATCAGGCCGTAGATAATGAAGCTGATCCCTGTCACCAGCATTCCCCCCATCACCGCATCCTTGCCGGAAGCATAGATTGCGAAGACGCTGTAAAGCATGCCGATCATGCAGATGACGGCGTTCAGCCGGTATTTCGCAGGCGGCACCCGCGCCGCCTTCATGATGACGAACAGTGCCGACAGTGAGATGATATAGGGCAGCACATTCGTCACGACCGCGAGGTTGACCAATGCGGAGAACTGCTCGCTGAGCGTCGGAGAAATGGTCATCAGGGCAAGGCATGTCTGCACGATGCCAAGGATGATCATCCCCTTCACCGGCGCGCCCATCTCGTTGACGTGCGAGAATATGGCGGGGAACATTCTCCCCTCGGCGGCGGTGCGCGCGGTCTGCGCTATCGTGAATTGCCAGCCCAAAAGCGAACCAAGACAGGCAAGGACTGCAAGCGCCATGATGATCGAGCCGATCATCGGGTTGAACATCTTGGCATAGGCCAGCGCGAACGGACCGGTTGAGGCTGCGAGTTCCGGGTTCGGCACGATGCCCTGGATGACTGTGGTCGACAGGATATAGATGACGGCTGCGCCAAGCGTGCCGAACATGCAGGCAAGGGGCACATCACGCTTCGGGTTTTCGACGGCATCCGAATTCTGCGCTGCCGATTCCATGCCGAGGAAAGCCCAGAGCGTCAGCGAGATGCTCGAGCCCATTCCCTGGCCGAGGCTCAATCCCTTCGGGTTCCAGGCCTCGGCAAAGGTGCTCGAACTGAACCAGAGCCATCCGATGATCGAAAGCAGCCCGACCGGGATGATCACGCCCCAAACGGTGATTGCGCCGATACGCCCGGTGATGCGCGGTCCGCCGAAATTTGCCGCCGTCGTCAGCCAGAGCAGAACGATCAATGCCAGACAGGTCATGATCGGCGTCGAGGTCAATACGGGAAAGAAGCCCGCGAGATAACCGACCGCAGAGATGCCAATCGCGACATTGCCGATGGCAAGCGACAGAAAATACAGAAAGAATACCAGGAAAAAGCCATCCTTCCCGTAGGCGTCCTCGGCGTAGGCCGACATTCCCCCCGGGCGCTGGTTGAAGATACCGGCCTGGGCGAACCCCCAGGCGATAGCCATTGAGCCGATGGCAGTCACGAGCCAGGAAAGCAGCGAGATGGCGCCGACCTGCGCCATGTTTGCAGGCAGCATGATGATGCCGGATCCCATCATGTTGACGGCGACGATGAAGGTGAGCTGAACCAGGTTCATCTTCTTAGCGGCCGTCTCGGTCGCAAGATGCATTGTGTTCTCGGTCATGATGAGATCCTCTCGCCCCCCTGCTCGCGCACGACGTAGGTGTAGAACTTGATCCGGCCATCGATCCGTTCCTGGAACACGCCCTGGACTTCGTAGTTGAAGCCGGGGAAGCGGTTGAAGGATTCTTCGAAAGCCAGGAAATAGTCACGCATTGGGCGCGCCCTGTCGTCCCAGCGTTCGCCGGGGACGATCACGCCGATACCTGGCGGATAGATCAGCGCCAGGGTTGCGGAGATGCGATTGGCAGCCTCCGTCAGCGGCACGTAATCGACGTTGTTGGCCACCAGCGCTTCGTAGGCCTGCTTCGGAGCAATTGCCGGTTCGGGGAAACTTTCCGAGCGGAAGCAGAGGCGTTGCAGCTCCTTGACACCGGCCTCACGATAGAAGCTGTGCATTTCGCGGCAAATCTGCCGGACCGTGTAGCCGGCATAGCGCTGGCGATTGGCGGCAAACACCGTGGGCAGCACTTCCTGCAGCGGCGCATCACGATCCCACAGGTTCTTGAACTTGACCAGCTTGGCGACAAGGGTGTTCAGCTTGCTCTCATCCTCGGCCGGCGTCAGCAGGAAGAGAAGACTGTTCAGGTCGCATTTTTCAGGCACGATCCGCTGCTCGCGCAGATAGTTGGCGACAACCGTCGCCGGAATGCCGAACTCGCGATACTCGCCGGTCTTCCGATCGATGCCGGGCGTCAGCAGCGTAAGCTTGTTGGGATCAACCATGGTATAGCCGGGCGCATATCCGGCATAACCGTGCCACTTTGCCTGCGGATCGAAACGCCAGCATTGCTGCTCGCGCTTGAGCACGTCTGTTGGGACATCCTCCCACCGTACATCTTCGAGATCGTTTGTGTGTTTTGAACCGGAAACACTGACCTTGTCCGGCACGAAGGGATCGAAGAACCACTGTTCCTCAGTGCCGGCGGCGTTGGACTCGTAGTGCTGAACGAAGCCGCGCAGCTTCTTGCGCACCTCGATCCCCAGCTCGATGCAGCGGTCCCACAGCATCTCGCCGGCTTTGCCTTCATGAACCTTGGCGTTGACATCCAGCGAGGCGAAGAGCGGATAGAATGGAGAGGTCGAAACGTGCATCAGCAGCGACTCGTTGAACCGCTTGTGCTCGACGAACCGCCGCTGGCCGCTGATATGTTCGTCCCGCTTGTGGATTTGCGAGGCCTGTGAGAAGCCCGCCCCCTGTTTGTGCACGGATTGGGTGGAAAACAGACCCGGCATGTCCGCATGAAGATCCTCGAGCCGCATCGGGCTGTGTCCCTCGAAGAGCGGATGAAAGGCATTGTAGCCGATCCAGGCTTCGTCCCAGAGCACGTAGTCGCAGAGGTGGCCGATCTTCTTCATCACCTCCCGCACGTTGTAGATCGTGCCATCATAGGTCGCGAGCTGGATGCAGGCCAGCCGGAAGGGCCTTTCAGCTTTCGCCCGGCCTTTGTCGCTGACGAGAGGATGCTCCTCGATCTTTTGCCGGAGCCATTTCTCGTCCCAGGCGGCCCAGTCGACCGCCCCGATCATGCCGAAAGCATTGCGGGCCGTCGGCAGATAGATCGGGATCGCACCCGCCTGCACCAGAGCGCCCTGGTGGAGGGACTTGTGATTGTTGCGGTCAAAGAGCACGAGATCGCCGCTGCGCAGCACCGCATTGGCGACGACCTTGTTAGAGGTGCTGGTTCCATTCAAGATGAAATATGTGCGGTCGGCGCCGAAGATGCGCGCCGCCTGCTTCTGGGCTTCCACGGCAGGCCCCTCGTGGATCAAAAGGTCGCCAAGATCGACGTCCGCATTGCAGAGATCGTTGCGGAAAATGCTTTCACCCAGATATTTGAAGAACAGTTGCCCGGCAGGTGACTTGCGATAGAACTGGCCGCCTTGATGACCCGGGCAGTCGAAAGCGATATTTGCCTCACCATCATAAGCCATCATGCCGCCAAAAAACGGGGGCAACAGCGTTTTGCCGTAGTTGACCGCGCTGGAAATGATCTGCTTGGCATAGAAGGCAGGCGTCTGCTGTCCGAGATAGACGAAGCCTTCCACCTCGCCAGCCATTTCGACCACATCCATATCCGCAACGGTCAGCGTATCCGCCATGGCCCAGATCGGCGTAGCGAAGCCGATATCCCTGACGGAGCGGAGGAAGCTGCGCGCGGCCGGCAGCCAGCCGCCCTCGACCGAGCCGATATAGGCGCCGACGGCTGCATCTTCGGACACGTCGGCAGAGTAGCCGTCGCGCAGTTCCACTTCGAAACCCTCGGCGGCAATCTGCGCCAGCAGCTCCACAGCCTGCGGATTATCGCGATCGACGACGGCCACGATCTTCAGCATTTTGTGAAACGGTATGGCGACCGTCGGAGACTTCACATCTCGCGGGATCATTCTTGCGCCCCTTCTGCAATGCAATCGATCAGGTAGCGGCGTCCGCCATCGCCTGGAGCGAAGCGAAGACCATGGATATCCGTCTCGAAACCTGGGAACTTGCTGTCGAAATCCCGGGCATACAGCAGATAATCTTGAATGGACTTCGTGGATGGGGTGATCCGCTCGCCGGGCATGATCAGCGGAATTCCCGGCGGATAGGGAACGATCATCACGGCGAGGATGCGGTCCATGAGATCGTCGATCTCGATGCTCTCGATCTTCCCCTTGACCAGCCGGTCATAGGCATCGGCAGGACGTAGCGCCATTTCCGGCAGGACCGTGTACATGTCGCGCTGGGCCTTCGGCACGTCGTCCTTGCGATAGGTCGCATGGATGTTTTCGCAGAGATCTCGCAACCCCATGCCCGCATAGGCCTCCGGATGGGCTGCGGCGAGTGCCGGCAGCACGCGCGTCAGCGGCGCATTGGCGTCGTAGAGGTCCTTGAAATTGATGAGCTCGGTGACAAGCGTACTCCATTTGCCGCGCGTAATCCCCATTGAGAAGAGAATGAGGAAGGAATAGAGCCCGGTCTTCTCGATCTCGATGCGACGGGAGGAGAGGAATTTCGTGATGACCGCGGCGGGAATGCCGTGTTCTTGCATCATGCCGTTTGCGGACAAGCCCGGCGAAAGGATGGTGACTTTAATCGGGTCGACCATGACATGATTTTCGGCAAGGTCCGCGAACCCGTGCCAGGCCTCACCCGGCTTGAGGACCCAGTCGGCATGAGTGTCGCTAGGCGTCTCGTCGGCAATCGTCGGCTCCCACACATCGAACCACCAGCTTGCTTCCGTCTGTTTTCTGACAGCGTTCATCGCCCGACGGAAGCTGATCGCTTCGTCGATCATTTCCTGAACGAGCGCACGCCCTGCCGGCTGCTCCATCATCGCAGCCGCGACGTCGCAGGAGGCAATGATGCCGTATTGCGGCGAGGTCGAGGTGTGCATCATGAAGGCTTCGTTGAAGCGCGTAATGTCCAGACGCTTGGTGGCGGCATGCTGGATGTGGATCATGGATGCCTGCGAGAATGCAGCCAGAAGCTTGTGCGTCGAATGCGTGGCAAAGGTGATCGCGGTTTTGGATCGCGCCGGCTTCGTCGACGAGATTCCGTGAAAACCATCGTAGAATTCATGGAAGTTGGCATAGGCATACCAAGCCTCGTCGAAGTGCAGCACCTCGACGGCGTCGCCCAATACCTCTTTGATGGCGTCGACATTGTAGCAGAGCCCGTCATAGGTCGAGTTGGTGATCACCATCAGCCGGACCTTGCCGCTGGTCTGCCCGGCAAAGGGGCTTGCGGCAATCTTTTGGGCGATTGATTCCGGCTTAAACTGGTCCTTCGAGATCGGGCCGATGATACCGAGCCCATTGCGCGACGGCGTCATATAGATTGGCGTCGCGCCCGTCATGATCAGAGAATGCAGAATAGACTTGTGGCAGTTGCGATCGCACAGCACGAGATCGCCACGTCCCACCATGCCGTGCCAGATGATCTTGTTGGCTGTCGAGGTACCGCCGACGACAAACATGGTCTCGTCCGTGCCGAAAATACGCGCCGCATTGCGCTCACCCTCGGCGATCGGTCCGACATGATCGAGAAGCGATCCGACACTGCCGACCGATACGGAGATATCGGAACGAAGCGTGTTTTCGCCGAAGAAGGTGTAAAAGAGCTGGCCAACCGGGCTCTTGCGGAAAGCGACGCCACCCCCGTGGCCAGGTGTGTGCCAGGAATAAGCGCCCTCGAGTGTATAAGCCATCAACGCCTTGAACATCGGCGGCGGCAGCCGGTCGAGGTAGTTCCGCGCAGCCTGCGCTATGGCGCGCGCCATGAATTCCGCTGAATCTTCGAACAGCCGGAAGAAGGCATTGGTGTGGCGCAGCACGGTAGCCGGGACGTCTTCCGCAGTCGTGCTGTCGCCGAAGAGGAAGATCGGCAGGCGGTCGTTCCTCTGCCGCTTTGCGGTCAGAACCTCTTCCAGCACCTGCCAGCGCGTAGTCTTGTCCTCGGAGCCGTCGACGGAAATCAACCAGCAGGATTCGGTGTTGAAGATCTGAACGAGCCGGCGCGCATCCTCATAAGACACGCCGGAGACGATCCGGAAGCCTTCTTTTTCGATCGCGGCCGCCAGATCACGCATGCCGCGTCCGGCTGCGTTCTTGCCATCAAAATCCTCGTCGATAACGGCTATCGGAAATGCCATCTGGAATTCCATGCATTCCTCCAGAAACCGGGGGTCAAAGACTGTGGCCGCCATGCAGCGGCGTGCATCTCAGTTTGGAGGATCGTACATGACGCGTGGAGCAGCGTCGTTGATTGCAATCAACGTGAAGCGAAGCATTTCGATATCAGCAGGGAGCGACAATGCCTGACAACGGCTACTCTGCCCATTCCGCGTCGGCGGTGAAGGCGATCGTCAGCCAACGGTTGGCGCTCTCGTCCCCGATCGCCTTCCCTATGTCGTCTCTCAGCGCGTCCCATTCCTCCACGGTCTTCGGAGGAAGCCCTTCGGGCACGATGAAGTAGAGTTCGATCTGCGTTGCTCGGCCGACCCGGGCCACATAGGCGCGGTGAGAAAGGAAGCCGAGGCGGCCAACCATTTCGGCGGCGACCCGGTCGACATGCTGCTGGAGTTCGACCGGGGCAATCAGCAGAATTTCGCTCAGCGCCTTCCAGACGGTGCCGATCGGAAGCGGGATCATGACCAGGCAGACCAACGTCAGGACAAGCGGATCCATATAGCTGGCAAGCCAAGCGGCTTGCGTCTCCTGCACGGCAATGCCGACGAGGAACGCGAGAAGCAAGGCAAACGCAATGCCGCCCGACATGATCCAGGCCTTGATGTCGAGCGAGACGAAATCGGAGTTGATCCGGCGGTTCAGCCGGATGCCGAGGACGGCCATGATCACGCAGACAAGCAGGGTCGCCGCGGAATAGGCGACCGCCATGCCGAAGCGCAGTTCATGGCCGCCGCTCAAGATGCTGATGATGGCGCTGATCAGCGCATAGACCCCGACCGTCATCAGCAGGCAGCCATTGAGCATGAGGACTATCGGCTCCAGATGCCAGAAGCCCATGGTAAAACGGTTTCGAATCCTGCCGGACCGGGCGTCGCTCTTAGTCGATCTTATGATCAGGCTCGAAACCCAGAGCGCAAGCCCGGTCATGGCTGCATCGGCGAGTGAATAGACGCCATCGAAAGCGATCGAGAACGAGCCCGAAAGGATGCCGAAAACGACACCGAGTACGGCAACCACGATGGTCGCAGCGATCGAGATCCGCAAAAATCCCTGTTCGTTCGACATCGCCACCTCCCGCGCGGTCACCGGTCCGCCCATTCTAACGTCTCCGCGCTAATCTTGAAGGCATTCAGCATGGAAGATTCGGAACGATCGGCGACTTTGCATCGACCGAATTGCAGCGCCTAAAGCGCGTCGCATCAAACTTGATTCATGCGACGCGCTTTAGTCCTCTGTTTTTATGCATGTCGTTATCCCGGAACCGCTGCACCCTTCCGGGCGACATGCTTTAGTTTGGATGGAAATCTCGCTTGTGATGGCTATTTGCGAAAGCCAGGGCAGCGGTTAGACAGCCTCATCGCCCAATGGCAGAAGCCTGGCAGTCTCGGCCTACTCCGCTACCGTGGTGGGAGCACGGTGGGCCAGGCTTGCGTCTTCCGCTCGGTCGAGGTGAGCCGCTATACAAACTCGCGATCATCGTCTGGGAGATCATGGGAGGCGGTGCGACCCGCCTCGACCTGACATTCGTGGGGCACGTCAGCGCCGATAATCGTCATTTAGTATAAAAAGTCATGTTGCCGTTGCGTGCCCGTGACACCCACTCGATATCGTTCGGCCCGAGCTTTTTGGTCTTGAGCTGCGCCACGAGCCATTTGTTCGACCGAATTGCGGCTCTGATAGCTGAAACGTGTTCTTCACTCCCTGGTTGTGGGTGTGAACCGGTCTCCGAAAAACCTGCGACCCTGTAGCTCACGATCGTGAATCTTTTGCCGTGATAAGCCCGCACCGCGTCAGGCAAACTCTCACTCCAGTTCATTCTTCGAAATTCGCGTCGATCCTGCTGGGCTTGTATCGGAAGGGTACCGGCGAAAGCAGTCAACGCGGCAACTCCAATGATCACGGCCATCTTCATCTCTTTAACTCCTGAGAACAAAATGTTCCTCGGCGCGAAAGATAGCCCATGCGCAGGAGCCGGGCATTGAGTTCGATCAATGGTGTCCAGGCGAGAGCATGATGAATGGAAAGAGGCCATTCCCGCATGGCCACGCACACTGTTCTAGCGGCAAAGTGGACGGTTGCAGACTACGCATTGAACCGGATTGCGGCGCCTATTGTTTGGGTGGAAGATCATGCCGAGGAACCGCTGTCCGAAAGCGCATCGGCACGGAAAGGAAGATTCTCGGGAGGTCTTCATGACAACGTCGCCAAACGGCAAGAGCCTGGGGCTTGCCGCCTGCACCGCCATCGTGGTCGGAAATATGGTCGGGTCCGGGTTTTATCTTTCCCCGGCTGCCGTCGCGCCCTATGGCAATCTGGCGATCATCGTGTGGATCCTTATGGGTGCCGGTGCGATCTGCCTCGGTCTCACCTTCGCGCGTCTTGCAAGCCTTGTGCCCGCCGTCGGAGGACCCTACGCCTATACGAGAATCGCCTACGGCGATTTCGCAGGCTTTTTGATCGCCTGGGGTTACTGGATCTCCATCTGGACATCGCTGCCCGTCATCGCCATTGCCTTTACCGGAGTGATGGTCGATCTCTTCCCTGCCCTTGGCAATCGCTTCGCCGCGACCGTGCTGACCCTCGGTGTGATCTGGGCGATCGTGCTCGTCAATCTTCGCGGCGTTCATGCAGCCGGCCTCTTCGCGCAGGTTACCACCTATGCCAAGCTGCTCCCGTTCGGTGCGGTCGCCATTATCGGTCTTCTCTATATCGATCCGTCGCATTTCTCCGAATTCAATCCGAGCGGCCAGCCGCTGCTGCAATCGGTCGCGACGCTGGCGCCACTGACGATGTTTGCCTATCTCGGGCTGGAATCGGCGACCGTTCCTGCCGGTGATGTCGAGAACGCCGAGCGCACCATTCCCCGGTCGACGGTGATCGGGATCTCGATCGCCGCCACTCTTTACGTGCTTGGCACCATCGTGGTGATGGGCCTCGTCCCGCGCGAGCAGCTTGTTCATTCGGTAGCACCCTTCTCCCAGGCCGCCGGGATCATGTGGGGGCGCACCGGCGAACTGGCTATCTCTATCGCGGTCCTGATCTCCTCGATCGGAGCGCTCAACGGCTGGACCCTGCTCATGGGCCAGGTTCCGATGGCGGCTGCCCGCGACGGGCTGTTTCCGCCGCTTTTCGCGCGGCTCTCGCCGCGCGGCGTGCCGGCATGGGGCATGGTCATTTCAGCCTCGTTTGCAACGCTTCTGGTGCTGGTTCAAGCGATCGGCTCAGAAGGCTTTGCCGCCGTCTATCGGCTGATGGTCGGGCTGAGCACGATGACCGCCGTCGTTCCCTACGCCTTCTGTTCGCTGGCCAGGACCCTTGTGGCAGGCGTGACGCACGGGCACATGCCAAAGGTCAGCACAATCGAGCTCATCGCCTTTCTCTTTGCGATCTTCACTCTCTATGGCTCCGGCGCCGAGCCGGTGCTTTATGGCCTGGTCCTGTTGATGCTCGGCATCCCCGTCTATGTCTGGCAAAGGCGAAATGCAGCTGGTGCGAGAGACAAAGAGGCGGCTCCGAGTGCAGCAACGCACCCGGCGCTCTCGCGATAAGTTTGTCATGAAAGATCAATGCATGTCGCCCGGAAGTGTGCAGCGGTTTCGGGATAATGACCATGCATAAGAACAAAAAGCTAAAGCGCCTATCAATCAGATTTGATGCGACGCGCTTTAGTGCCAGGTCAGGCCATCAAAGCCGCTATTGATGATCGTCCCGCGCTCGCCGCGCACCATTCCGGCAATATCGGCAAGCGAGCCAATTGCCGCCGTCCCGCCCACTGTGCGCGCAAAATGGCAGGCGGCTTCGACCTTGGGACCCATCGATCCAGCCGGGAAGGAGAATTGCTTGAAATCATCGGGGCGGGCGCAATGGATCGCCTTCTCTGACGGTTTGCCCCAGTCGGTGCAGACGGCCTGAGCATCGGTCGCCATGATCAGAAGATCGGCGGAGAGCTCGCGCGCCAGAAGCTCCGAGCATAGATCCTTGTCGATCACCGCCTCGACACCGATCAGCTTCCGGTCACTCCCTTTTTCGTACATCGTCGGGATGCCGCCGCCGCCGGCGCAGATAACGATCGTGCGCTGTTCCAGCAGCCAGCGGACTGGACGAATTTCGAAGATGCGCATGGGCGCCGGCGAGGCAACGACACGCCGCCACTTTTCCCCATCCTGCTTGAAGACCCAGGCCTTTTCGGCGTGCAGCCGGTCCGCTTCCGCCTTCTCATAAACAGGACCGACGAATTTGGTCGGGTTCTGGAAGCCCGGATCGGCGGCATCGACTTCTACCATGGTCAGCAGCGTTGCCAGAGGCTGCTCGAACGGCAGCAGGTTGCCGAGTTCCTGCTCCAGCATGTAACCGATCATGCCCTCGGTTTCAGCGCCGAGAACATCGAGCGGATAGGCTTCCTCCGGTTTATAGGCCGCGCCCTGAAGCGCAAGTAGCCCCACCTGCGGGCCATTTCCGTGCGTTATGACGATCTCATGCTCGCCCGCCAACGGCGCAATCGCATGAGCCGCGGTCCGCGCATTCCGTCTCTGGGCATCGGCAGTCATGGGTTCCCCACGCCGGAGAAGCGCATTGCCGCCTAGCGCTATAACGATCCGCATCCTAATCTCCCAAGGTAGCGACAAGCAGGGCCTTGATCGTGTGCAGGCGATTTTCCGCCTGCTCGAAGGCGACATTGGCCTCGGACTCGAAGACGTCGTCGGTGACCTCAAGGCCGTTGCTCATGCCGTAATCTTCCGCGATCTGCTTGCCCAATACCGTCTCGGTGTCGTGGAAAGCCGGCAGGCAATGCATGAATTTGGTCTGACGATTTCCGGTTGCCTTCATCAAGGCTTCGTTGACCTGATAGGGCGTTAGCAGCTTGATGCGTTCGCGCCACACATCCTTCGGCTCACCCATCGAGACCCAGACGTCGGTGTGAACGAAGTCGACCCCCCGGACCGCCTCATTGGGATCATCAGTGACCAGCAGGCGCGCACCGGACTTCTGCTGCAGGTCCTTGGCGATCGTCATGTACTCGTCGGAGGGCCAGAGCGACTTGGGGCCGCAAATGCGCACATCCATGCCCAGTAGGCAGCCGATGATAAGAAGCGAGTGCCCCATGTTCGAACGCGTGTCGCCCACATAGGCATATTTGATGTCGGCGATCGGCTTGTCGCTGTGCTCGCGCATCGTCATCACGTCGGCGATCATCTGCGTCGGATGATATTCGTCCGTCAGGCCGTTATAGACCGGCACGCCGGCGTAGCGCGCAAGCGTCTCCACGCCGTGCTGGGCGGATCCGCGATATTCGATCGCGTCATACATGCGGCCAAGGACACGCGCCGTGTCCTTGAAGGATTCCTTGTGGCCGATCTGCGAGCCGGATGGATCGAGATAGGTCACGTTGGCGCCCTGGTCCGAGCAGGCGACCTCGAAGGCGCATCTTGTCCGCGTCGAGGTCTTCTCGAAGATTAGGCAGATCTCCTTGCCCTTGAGGTGCTGCTGTTCGGTGCGGGCATATTTGGCACGCTTGAGATCGCGGGCGAGATCGAGGAGGTAGCGGAATTCGCGTGGCGTATAGTCCTGCACGGTCAAAAGCGAGCGATTGCGCAGATTGAAGCTCATTGTCTTGCTCCGTCGGTGTGTTTCATGGGTGAAAACGTCAGTATGCAGGCTCGCGCCAGATGGGGCATGTCATGCAATGCCCTCCACCACGACCACGGCCGAGTTCGGAGCCACGGATGGTAATGACCTCGATCCCTGCCTTACGCAGAAGTGTGTTCGTGTAGGTATTGCGGTCGTAGGCGACGACGACGCCGGGCTCGAGTGCGACGACATTGTTGCCGTCGTCCCATTGTTCGCGCTCCGCCTGGTAGGAATTGCCGCCGGTTTCCACGATGCGCAGTTTCGGCAACTCGAGCGCCTCGCTGACAACATCGAGCATCGACTGACTTTCGGGGTGAATCTCGAATGTTCCGTCGTCATCCCTAGGGTACATGCTGTAGCAGCGGATCTGGTCGACGACCTCGGCAAACAGCGTGACGACATCGCGATCGCAAAAGCTGAAAACGGTGTCGAGGTGCATTGCCGCGCGGCTCTTCGGCATCAGACAGCCGATCACCCTCTTGGCCGCCTTGCTCCTGAACAGGGCCTGCGCCACCTGGCCAACGGCCTGGTAAGTCGTGCGCTCACCCATGCCGATCAGGACCGTGCCGTTGCCGATCGGCATGACATCGCCGCCCTCCATCGAGGCATTGGCGAACTGATTGTCTGAATCGCCCCACCAGATCCGGAAATCGCCACCCAGAAAGATCGGATGAAACTTATAGATCGCCCGCTGGATCAGTGTCTCTGCGCGTCTCGCCGGCCAGAACATCGGGTTGCAGGTCACGCCGCCGTAAATCCAGCAGGAGGGGTCGCGCTGAAACAGCGTGTTCGGGATCGGCGGAATGACGAAATCCGTTTCCGGCAAGGCACTGAGCATCAGCGACTTGGCCTTGACTTCCGGCAGATCGGAGATCGCGATGCCGCCGATCATGAACGCGGCGAGCTGTGTGGCCGGCATCTCGTCAAGCCATGGCCGCATCGCCTCGGCAATCTGCGAGCCGAGTACATTCGGAGTGATGCGTCGGTCCAATATGAAGTCACGTGCCTGCTTGTTGGTCAGCGCCTGGCCAAGCAAGTCGTGGAGTTCGAGAACTTCTACGCCTCTTTCCTGCATCTTCAGCACGAAATCGAAGTGATCTTTCTGAGCCTCATGCACCCATAGGACATCGTCAAAAAGCAGGTCATGGCAGTTGGCAGGCGTCAGGCGCTGATGCGCCAGAGACGGTTTGCAAACCATGACAGTTCTGAGCTTTCCAACCTCCGAGTGAACGCCGAAACCACGCATGTGGCCCTCCCTGCAGCTTTTTGGATCGCGGCGCCGCCGCTGGTTATTGGCCATCACACTATTTGGGCCGGCTCGGTCATGTCATTGATCGCAGACAATCGGTAACGCAGTATGTGGTGGGTGAAGCCAAGGGAATGCGGTCGCATTCACTGGAGGCCCGAAACGACACATCGATAGATTTGCCATACCCGCCAATGGGTGGGGTGAACGTCGAGCACTTCACCCGTCATGGCATTGATCCAGCCACCGGGGAGACGCTGGCAAGGAAAAACCAGCGCATGAACGCCGTCATCGTCGATGACAGCGAGCTCTATATCAAGTTCGAACGGAGCTTCGACAGGCAACCGCCACATCGCCGCGCCCTCCCCCAACGATTCATCGGGTTGACCGGATGCGAGGTGTCATTCAGGCACGCTATTCCACCGGCATGCCTTGCCTCGATCAGCTGCCTATGGCCATCGAATGAACCCGCTATGCGCTGGCATTGCGATAAGACAGCAATCACGCGCCTTGTGTGCGGAGATAGATCCGACCGGCTTTTGGCATCGCTCATTCGAGTAAAAGATCAGGTTGCCATCAGGACAAACGTTCTGATCATTCAACTCCCTCACATGGCCACGTAGCCTTTGCTTCTCACAATAATAGAACAATGAAGCGGACGCATTGAGCCGAATCAATAGGGTCATGGCGAGCGCTAACGACAGGATCGCGTCAAAAGCCCCAAGGAAGAACAATAGAGGCTACGCGATCCTACACCGGTTCCTCATCCAAAGATGGTAGTATTACGCCATCGGTCGAGAAGAACGACGGTCCCAAGGGCCAATGCGTCTCAAAGGGCGGAGGAGACCATCATGTCCATCAAGATGGAGGCACCGCATGTCGTTGCCGAAACCAGTGCCGCCGCCGCGATTGTGGTGGGTCAAGCATGGTCCTTGACGCCGCAACTGCCACACCCCGAGCCGGTGGGCGCTTTGACCGAAGAAGAAGACGGGCTGCGGATGGATTGGATCCGGCAACTCCACGAAGACATGCCGGATGCGGTGTTTTTCATCAGCCATCTCCACGAAATTTCAGCTTGCAACAGGGCTGCGGTCGCATTGTTCGGCTACGAAGAGCGCGAGTTGATTGGCCGCAAGATCGATTTTGTCTGGCGTGCGACACCGAATGTTCAACTCAAGGGACGATGGGGAGACCGCGGCGCAGTGCGTGCCGGCTTGGCGATCACCAAGAGCGGAGCCCAATTCCCGACTGCCTTGACCATCGTCAGAAAGCACGGCGAAAAAGGCTTCTTCACCGCGGCGATTTTCGAGGACTATCAAACCGAGAGCGAGACTTTGCTGCAAGTTCAGGAGCTTCAGCACGAGGTTGCCCGCCTTGCAAGAGTGATTGAATTGGGAGAGATGGCATCCACCCTTGCGCATGAACTTTCCCAGCCACTGTCGTCCATCGCAGCTTATTCCCAAGGCTGCGGCCGCCTCGCCACGGATGGCCCCCGGCGCGACGAAGAACTCCGTGAAGCACTGTTGGAAATCACACAGAATGCGCTCTGGGCAGGTAGTCTTGTCCAGAACATAAGAGAATTCGCCGTGCGCGGCACCTCCGAGCGGAAACCGCAGGAGATGCACGAACTGATCCATCGGGCGATAAGACTCGCGCTTATGGGGTCGCGGCGAAAAGACCTTCATACGAACTTCCAACTCAAGGCAGCGCGGGACGTCGTTCTCGCAGACAGCGTTCAGGTGGTGCAAGTGCTCACAAACCTCCTCCGCAACGCTTTGGAGGCGACGGAGTGTGCCGAGCAGCCCTCTATCGGGATCCGGACGACAGTAGAGAACTTCTCGTCTCTCGTCGTTGAAGTGTCCGACAACGGCTGTGGGATTGCAGCCGAGATGGAAGAGACGTTGTTTCGCCCCTTCGTGAGCGGCAAGCCACATGGCCTCGGTATGGGCCTGGCATTGTGCAAGCGCATTGTTGAAGCGCATGGGGGCCGCATAAGCGCACACAAAGGAAGAGAGAGCGGTTCGATCTTCTCGTTCTCAATTCCGCTGGTGGAGACCAAGACAGATGGCGAACGACCTTACGATCCATCTCGTCGATGACGAGGAGTCGTTGAGACGATCGTTGACATTTTTGCTGGTGTCGGCAGGTTTTGCCGTGCGGGCGCACAGCTGCGCAAACGCGTTTCTGGAGCTTCTGCCCCTTTCGGGTAGAAGCTGCCTGATCACGGACCTGCGCATGCCCGATGTCGACGGCATCGAATTGCTTCAGCGCCTGCATCGGCTGAGTGCGGACGTTCCGGCAATCGTCATTACCGGCCAGGGCGATGTCGGTGCAGCCGTTAACGCGATGAAGGCGGGGGCATCGGATTTCCTGGAAAAACCTCTCAGGGAGGAAGCGCTGATCGCGGCCATCAACCTGGCAATGGGTCAAAGGCGGCAAAGTCACACAATCGTCGATTCCGAGAGCGTCGCGGCGCGTGTTCGTCAGCTCACAGATCGCGAACATCAGGTTCTGACCGGCGTGCTCGACGGCTTGCAGAACAAGATGATCGCCTATCATCTGGGTATCAGCTCGCGTACGGTGGAAGTCCATCGCGCCAACGTGATGGCCAAGATGGGCGCCCGCAATCTGGCGGAACTCATGCGCATGGCCATGACCGTTGACGCGGTTGCGCAGTCGACTGAAACCGGACCGACCTCACCGGTCTGGCCAGCCTACGCTCGATAGGCCAAAACTAACCTTTGCAACTGCAATCTACTCAGCTATGGTGCTTTAGAAGACGCTTATAAATGCGTGATCAAGTCGTGGGGGCGATCATGAGAAACGCAGCAAAGGTCAATCTATTCAGCACGCTTACACCGACCGCTGAGGAAATCTGCAAGCAAGTTCAGCGAATTCTCGGAAGCGAAGAATTTCACGCGCCGAAACGTGGGCGAAATTTCCTGGAGTTTGTTGTCAACGAAACGCTCGCTGGACGAGCAAGCTTCCTGAAGGCATTTACTATTGCAAATGTGGTTTTTGGTCGGGAAGCCTCATTTGACCCGCAGAATGACCCGGTCGTACGCATAGAGGCTGGCCGGATACGAAAAGCCCTGGAACGCTATTATCTCGTCGCAGGCCACGCGGACGCGGTCGTCATAACGGTGCCTAAGGGCGGATACGTGCCGCATTTCGAATATACCCGGGACGCGTCGGTACCGGCGCCACCTCGGAGCGACCCGGAAAACGCGCCTGCCGCAGACCTGGCGGATCAACGACATCCGCTTCAGGAGGGGCAGCCTCCGGCGCTGCCGACCGCTCGCGGCGTCGCAACCGGACTTCTGGCCGTATTCGTGCTTCTTTTCCTCGCGCTTGCCTCGGGACTTTTGGTTGCGCGACATGCCCAGACCAGTTCTCCGCCGTCAGCTGCCTCCATGCCGACGGTCGCTGTCGAGTTTTTTGCAACGAGCAGCTCCGTTGACTCCAGTTTGGATATCGCCCGCGGCCTGAGGGACGACATTATTGGCCAGCTCGCCCAACGCGATGACATCGTCGTCGTCGCCGATCCGTCAAGAAATGATCATACCGCTGTTGCTGACTACGCGCTTCAAGGCAACATCCAGATGGACGGACGCAAGCTGCGCTCGGTTGCAAGGCTGGTGCGCCAAGCAGACGGGGCGGTCATTTGGGCCAGTAATTTCGATGCCGATCTTCGCGCTCAAAACAAGCTCGGCATTCAAACAAGTGTCGCCCGGCAAATCGTCGGCGCCATAGCGCAGCCCCATGGCGCCATCTTTCAGGCCGACACAAGTGTGCTCGCCACGCCAATGGAGAAGGGCAACCGGGATGCCTATGTCTGTACCTTGGCCTATCAGAGTTATGTCCAGACGATGACCGCTCAAAGTCATAGCGCTGCACGCGAATGCTTGTGGCAGGCAACCCGGCGAACGCCTGATAGCGCTACATCCTGGGCGCTCTTGTCCATGGTCTACCTTGACGAAATCAGATTTCGCTACAAGCTCGGGACATCGCCCTCTGTCGAATCTCTCGAACTTGCAACCGTTTCGGCCGAACGGGCCGCTTCGCTCGCGCCGCACGATCCCCAGGTGCTGCGGGCAAGTATGCTGGTGAACTTCTTCAGGGGGGATATCGACAAGGCACTGGCGGCCGGGACTGCAGCCTATGCTGCAAATCCGAACGATGTGGAGGTTGCGGGCGAATACGGCCTGCGACTGGCGATGTCCGGAAAATGGCAATCAGGCTGCGAGTTGATATCAGTCGCAATCGACAAAAATGTCGGCCCCCAAGGCTATTACCAAGGCGGCATGGCGCTCTGCGCATTTATGCGGGGCGATATGGAAGCCGCGGAACGGTGGTCTCGAAAATCCGATCTCGACTGCAGCCCGATGCGTCACCTCGTATTGCTATCCATTCTTGGAGCCGCTGGGAAGATGGATGAAGCCAAGCTGGAACAGGATTGGCTCCATGTCAATGCGCCCGCATTGATGACGAACATCCGCCAGGAGATTTCCCTACGCCTTAAGCGCCCGGAAGATCAGGAGCGGTTTTTTGACGGGCTGCGCGCCGCTGGCGTGGCCGTCAACCTCCCATCGTAAAAATAGCGCGTCGCCCCAAAATCCGATCACCCGAGAAGACGACGGTAAAGACTCAAAATGCGACGGCTATGGCTCGGAGCCCGAACGGCCCAGCTTGCGGCTGGTTGAAATCTCCTTCGTGATTTGAGCGGCAACCTCATCCTCGACATCGAGAATGGTTTGATCACTGAGGTCGCGATCATATTGATTTGCCCAGACGACCGTGCCATCGGCGCCGTTTATCAGGCGGACATGCAGACGTAGAGCCGCGCCGCCCTCGACAAGAGCACTTCCCTGCAAATTGAAGAGCGGGCCGATAGGCTCCATGCCGGATTGCCCGGGAGCGAGCACGACAAAGTCGTCCACCTTGACGAGCTTGGCGATGAGTTGATCGACCACTCCCTTCGCAAAGTCTGCTCCTTGCGCGGTAGCCCCGAGGGCTGCGAAGGGTTCGACGACAATCCTGGTCTTGCTGTTCAGCATTGACTGGGCAGGAGCTGGCAGCGTCCCCGCCGGCAAGAGGTAGGATGCGAGGGGACGGATGAGGGCGAGAACCGCCATAGCGCCCAACAGGGCCGGAATGCCGATCGGCAGGAGGAGATCTCGATAGGTCAGCGGTCGCTCGTGTCCGGGGGGATTTTCCTTTTTCTCGTAACTTGGCGCAGACACGTCGCCTGGCTTGGAGTCGTTTTCACCGCTCGAAAAGTGCGGAACATAGCCCCCCTTGGGAATGGTGATCCGAATCGGGTCGCTGCCTCCGGAAACGAGATAGTATCGTTCGATTGCGCGACGGATACGCCCCGCCTCGATACGGACAACAGGATCGTTCTGCGCGTCGAAGGAGGCATCGCGTCCGAATACCGCCTGCGCAATCGTAGAGGCCTTGAGCTGCTCGCCGTGCCCATCGAGCGTCTCTTCTACGATATATTGGAGAAAGCGGCGCCCGCGTTCGGGAGCGAGGAATTCCGAACTTGCGAGCATACGATCAAGCTGAGCACGAATGCTTGCGGATTCTTGTCGTGCCTGGCTGTCCCCTCCCTCTTCCGGTGCCATTTAGACCTCCCGCGATACGGCTCTCCAGGGGCAATAGCTTATACACCAGTCCGTGATCGCCTGCTTCCGTAGCAATACGTAAGGGGTATCTCGAATACCGGGACATGCAACGATTGCTTATGCTGCAGCGTCGGATGGGGGGCGATGCACATGTTTCAGGCTCAGGCGATCGGAAAATACACGACGGTTCCCGACCACCGCCACAGGGCGGGTTCAGGGGCGGCAAAAGATCAGT
Source organism: Rhizobium sp. NZLR8 (assembly GCF_019685025.1). Taxonomy (NCBI): domain Bacteria; kingdom Pseudomonadati; phylum Pseudomonadota; class Alphaproteobacteria; order Hyphomicrobiales; family Rhizobiaceae; genus Rhizobium; species Rhizobium sp. NZLR8. The sequence goes on from NZ_JABDVY010000008.1 coordinate 218,805, forward strand.
CAATAAAATTCAGCGCCGACGAGACGATCTATAGCGAAGGCGAACACGTTATTGCGATCTACCAGGTCGAAGCAGGCGCAGTCCGGATATACCGCCTGACATCGAACGGCCAGCGGCACATCTTATCGTTCTGCGGCAAGGGCGAATGGTTCGGGCTCGAGATCGGAAATGTGCGAACCGATTTTGCAGAAGCCATCTGCGAAACTCGCATAAGACCGTTTCGTACCAATCAGGACGCAGTCGTTCCCATCGATCTTTTGCAGATTGCCCTGACGGGCCTTGCGAAGGCACAGCAAAAACAACTCATCATCAGCGAGCAAAGCGCGCTGAAGCGCCTTGCGGCCTTTGTTCAGGAGATGGTTGACCGTCATCCCGAGGATCCGGAATTCGATATCATGATGTGTCGCAGCGACATTGCCGACTATCTTGGCCTGACGGTTGAAACGGTTGCCCGCTCTTTCACGAAGCTGCGGGAAAAACACATCCTTCGTCTCAACGGCAAATCGCAACGAATTGTCCGGCTTCTCGACCGCGATGCACTCATCGCCTTAACGATTTAGCGAAAGCGGCCATCGCCTAAAGCATGTCGCCCGGAAGTGTGCAGCGGTTCCGGGATAACGACATGCACAAAAACAAAGGCCTAAGGCGCGTCGGATGAATAAAGTTTGATGCGACGCGCTTTGGACCGCAACAAAGGGGATTGAACCATGACAGATGCGTCCCGCAAAAGACCGACCAAGGGATTTGTTGCAGGCTTGATCGGCGCGGCAGCGTTGTGGGCGGTTTCTCAAGTGACCGTCGCCCGCGCCGAGGACGATCCCTTCTCCCAGTTTCCGTTGGTCATCCATTGCAAGTACAATGAGACGTACCATGCGTTTTACATATCGCGGGTCTCCCATGACGGTGTGGCGACTTATGTGGCATCTGATCGGATCGCCGGCACGATCACGCTTGATGGAAAGGCTAAGGCGATCGGTGGGGCGGGAGGCGGCAGCTGTGTCGGCAAGACATTGGTGGAGCTTCGCGCATCGCAACAAGCTTATGATTTGAAACCTTAGAGATGCCGAAAGTGTGAGCGGTTTTCGGACGAAATCATGCTTTAACCGATTAATTTAGAACAGGATTCAGACTATGGGCTGGCCGGCTTGAAGTCATCCTGCTCCAGCGCGTCTCATCGGCTTTGCCGGCAGGCTCACTTAGCCGGCGTCGCCGCGTTTGCCTGCTGCGCGCGGATTGCTTGAGCGGCTGCCGCGGCGCCCTTTTCGTCTCCTCCGACCTGCACCGTCGGCTGCGCGAATGCGATCCCGTTGGCCAGGAACACCTCGCGAATTTTGGCATAGGCCTTGCGACGGATATACGTCTGCATACCCGGAACCGTAGTCATGGCGAAGCTCAACACGATGCCGTAGTCGCCGAACTGCTCGACGCCCTTCATTTTCAGCGGCTCGAGGAAGTTCGGCCCGAGTTCCGGATCTTCCACCAGTTCTGCTCCGATCTTCTTGGTCAGCTTGCGCGCCTTGTCTATATCGGTATCGAACCCGACGGTGATCCTGAACTTGTCGATCACCCAGTCCCGGCTCATGTTTTCGACAGCACCCAGTTCGCTGAACGGCACCGTGAACACTGGGCCGCGATGATGGCGCAGACGAACCGAGCGGAGGCTGAAGCTCTCCACCGTTCCCTTGTAATCCTTGGCCTGGATGTATTCGCCCACACGGAAAGCGTCGTCGAGCATGTAGAACACACCGTTAATGATGTCCTTCACCAAAGTCTGTGAGCCAAAACCGATGGCCACACCGAAGATGCCCGCTCCCGCGATCAACGGACCGATCTGTACACCCAATTGCGCCAGCACGATCAGTCCCGCCATGACCGCAACAGCGACGGCCAATGCGTTGCGAAAAATCGGAAGAAGCGTGCGGAACCGGGCACGTCGGGCCGCGTCCGCCGGCGCGAGCGATGTCGTGCCGGTCGATACGCGCAACGTTCGGTCGATCCAGCCCCGTGCCATCTGCCAGAGAAGGTCGGCAACCACGAGGATGAGAACGCTTTTCAGGCCGCCGTAAAAAAACGCGGCGATCATCGGATCGCGCTGACCCAGCGTGTCCGGATTGAGATGCCAGACAAGCGCCAGCCATCCCACGGCGAGGACGAGAACCGCGGCGCGTGCCCCTCGCGCGACCAAGATACCGTGCAGGCTACCGGGATCGCTGGTGAAGGATAGCGCCAGGCGACCGACGGCGTTCAGGATACCCGGCAACACCAGCGCGTAGATGCCGATCCAGAAGAGGCCCCTCATATTGAGACACCAGACGAGCCACAGGACGACGAGGTAGGCCGTTATCGCCACTTTCCAGGCGCGGCTTCCCTCCCAGATCGACCATGCTGCCTCGATCGCAAGCAGCAGTCCAACCACCGAGAAGCAGTAGCTGATAGCATAGCTGATCTCAGGGGAAACGCCGAGTGGCTCGCCGACGGCCGCGGTGGCGAGCGCAAAACAAATGAGCCCGGACAGGACCAACAGCCTCCTGCGCAGGGCGGAACCCATTGCCGCCACGGACAGGAGCGCGGCAGCCAATCGAAACAGGATAAACGCCGAGAGATAAGCAAGAAGCGTCACACGTGCGAGTGGCGGCCAGTCGATCGCGAAAAATACGATACCCATCGCTCCGGCGAAGATGCCGATCGGGATAAGCCGGCCAAGCAATGCCTCGCGGCGCGCGGCAAACCTGCGATACACCGCCTCGGCGGCGAGACCGAAAGCGACCAAGCCGCCGAATATCACGAAGACCGGCGCATAGCCCCTGCTGGCGGCTTCGCGCCTTGCTCTCGTCGCCGCCGCCGTCACTTCCGCCGGTATCGCAGGTATCGCCGAAAGGATCTGGTTCACCCGCAGCCGCGCCCCAGCCTCCCACTTAGCCAAGGCCGAATTGCCCGCCGGTGAAACGGGTGTCGCAAGCTCGCTCTGCTTGCGGCTATCGAGCCAGGCCTTTACGTCCGGATCCTGCAGCAGGCGAACGAGTTCGTCGATTTTCTGCTGCGGTTCCGCCAGTGGAGTCTGCGCCCATGCATTTAACGCGAAGAGAAAAACGGCGATGAAGGAAAGAAGCCATCTCAACCTGGAACTCCTCACTGCGTCAGCGTTTGTTGCTTCAGGTCGCCGTCGAGTGTCTCCTTAGCGGATCGTGGGGGTCTCTTCTGTATGACGGGCTGCTCGATGATCTCAATCGGTGCCGCGACCGCGGTAGCGGCAACGGTGCCGATATTGGTCACCGTTCCGCCGACGACGGCCGTAATGCCTTGGCCCAATGTGACCTTGGAATCGGTAAGGGTCTGGCCGGTCATGAGGCGCTGACCGATGAGTTGGACAATCTCGGGACTTTCGGCGAATTTGCCATGGTTGAGACTATCGTTGCTCTTCACCTTCGTCAGGTCGATGGCGGTGATGCCGGCTTTTTCCAGCTTCGAGCGGTAGGGCTCTTCGGCCGGATTGATCGCGCCGAGACGGGAGACGCGTCCCGTGATGAAGCTGGAGATCGCAAGCGCCTTGTCATCCTGAGAGACGAAGATCGTGAATTTTGGACGTGGCTCGCCCATCTCCACATATTGTTTGGCGAAGACCTGGATGTCGATGTCAGGCGAGGCCAGTATGACATTGTGGATCTTCGAATTGACGTGGCCGTCGCGTATCCCCATCTGCCGCAGAGATTCCATGGCAAGCCAAGTCCCCATCGAATGGGCCATGATGGTGATGTCCTTGACGTTGGGATCAGCTGCCAGCGTGCGCAGTGCCTGCTCCAGCGCCGTACGCGAATAGTTCGTACTTTCCTTGTCGTATTCGTAGGCGGTGATCTCCGCTCGCGACGGCCAGGTGAACAAGACCGGCGTCGCCTGCATCTTGCTATCGTGGACGATCTGCGCCAGCCGGAAAACCGAATCCTCATAGGTGTTGTTGAAGCCGTGAACGAAGACGAGCGCATGTCCGCCGTTCACATGCTGCCGGAACCAGACGCGGCCTTGTGCCACCGTGTCGATCTGCTGAACACTGGTCACGGCAAAGTCGGTGGCAGGATTCGGAGGAAGGCGCTTTGGCCACTGCACGGTGCCGACTTCGCGCTTTGCCGGGATAGAAATCGAGATCTGGGTCAGATGCGGTTTGGGACTGCGCTCGCCGTTGAAGAGCGTGGCCGGGCTTCCCGAAGGCTCGCGCGTGGTCGCGACCAGCATGTCGACCCTAGCTGTCGGGGGCATCGACGATGACGTTGAAACCGGTGTCATCACGCCGCCCGGATGCCCGCAACTCGTCAGAAGAAGAAAAAGAGCCACACCACATTTTGCCATGCACGCATCCACGCATCCTGCGATCGCTCAGGAGGAAGCTTTCCGAGCCCAAACACTAGCAGGCTGACCATGCCGACACCTGTAGCATCACGTAATATCTGTAGGTTTTCCGATGATCAGCCATGGTCTCAGCTTTCCGAATTGCCGGATCCCGACCGCAGATGCTTGCGCCTCTACCGAAGGGGACGGCGACCAATGAGAACTGCGCAATTGCCGGTCGCGATCGCTGGGATGGCCTTATCAGCGGGAACGAAATCCAGACGCCATGGTTAAGCCCTGGAGCGGCGCCTCGTCCCGGGAGCCGCGCGAGGAGATGTAGCCGAGGAGCATGTTGTGAATGTCCTGATGTTCAACAGAGTGAGAAACAGTCACGACGGTCCCGATGCCCCTTTCGTGACCACGGACGGTGATAATCGGAAGCTCTACAGGTTCGCTCTGCAATACGATATGGACGGCAAAAGCTGGGCGACTGAAATATGGGCCTATTCCTCTCAAGATGCCGAAGAGCGCGTGGCCGCGATGCGCCGATCGATGACGATGTGCGGCCAACTTTACGGCGAGGTGGAAGTTTAAAGCCCCGAGGTGCTTCGGCATCTCCGATCATGAGCAACGAAGATATTCGTCTGTCTCCAGCCCTTCGGCCGGCTGAAAGCGTCAATCTCGTGGAAAATCGGTCGATCGATCACAACGATGCGGTTTGTCCGGTATCGTACAGCAACGAAGAGCGCGCACACCGCTTTCCTTCTTATTACGGGAGGAAAAAATGAAGCGCTCGTTCCCAACAAGCTCAGCGTCGCATTGCAAAACAACGTCCGCCATTGAGTCGGAGATCGTCCAGTTGACGCCGGCGTTACGTGCATTTGCCCGGAGGTTCCTGCGCAGCGAGGACGACATCGATGATCTAGTGCAGGAAACGCTGCTGAAGGCATTGAACTCGCGACACCTCTATAAGCCCGACACCTCTCTCAAATCCTGGCTGTTCACAATCCTGCGAAACACATTTTGCACCAACTACCGCCGACAGAAACGCGAGCCGACCGCAATGGACGCGGCCATGGAACAAGTCGCGATTGCGCCCAGCCAGGAATGGGCGCTGCGGGAGCGGGAGCTGCAACGAGCACTCGTGCAACTTCCAGACGACAGGCGCCGGGCACTGATATTGGTGGCGACCGGAACGAGTTACGAGGACGCTGCAAGGCTGTGCGGTTGCCGGATCGGCACGTTGAAAAGCCGTGTAAGCCGGGCACGCGGGTCCTTGCTCTCGATGCTCGGAAACAACCTCATCGACTGATCGTCTTTGCGCCGGCAACAATTCCGCCGACAACATCGTCGGCTGGATCGTCGCGCCCCAGATCTATTCTCCCAAGACAGCGATGCCGGCCACCGGAATATCCGAGAAGGAAGCGCGTGACCTCGCGGCCTATCTCGATGCCGCGAGCAGTGATTGGCCGTTTCCTAAGCTCGTTAATAAGCGCATGATCATCGCTGGGAGAGAAGGACATTGAGATGGACAGAGGTATGGTGGAGAAACATCTGCAGCAGGCACGAGAGCATGTGGCGCTAGGAGGACAGCACATCGCTCGGCAGCGCGAGATCGTGGCTGAGATGACCGACCGCGGCTCCGACGCGAAAGAAGCGCAACGACTCCTGGTGATTTTTGAAGAGTCGCAGGTCATGCATGTTGCTCACCTTGATAGGCTTAAGGCCGAGTTGCTTGCCCTGCGATGAAAAGCATGGGCCCCGGTATAAGCTGGGTCGAACCGTTGCGGTAATTGTCGACGGATCAGCAGAGGATTTCGGTCCATAGCGGACCACGCGGCTACGCCTGTCGTGAGGTATCGATAGCAATTTGCAACGCTTCCAACAGCCGCGTCATATCGATGGGTTTGGCACAGCAGCCAATTAATTTGAACCGCGCCGGCAAAACAGAGGCGTCGTAGCCGGTCGTGAACACGAAGGGAACATGGAGTTCCAGAAGCCTGTCGGCAACCGGGTATACCGGCTCACCATGCAGGTTGACGTCCAAGACCGCTGCGTCAAGAACATCCGATACGGCCAGCAGCTCAATCGCATGTTCCAGAGATTGCGCCGGGCCAATGACGATGGCCCCTGCGTCAGCCAGCTCCAGGGATAGGTCTTCCGCCAGCATGAATTCGTCCTCGACCACAAGCACGCGGTATCCGACGAGCATCCGTTCAGCCATGACCATCATCCTCGACCAGGTTGCTGAGGGAAACAGGGATTGCGATCGTGCAATGGACTCCATCCTTACCAAGAACATAGGACGTCTTCGCATCGAGCTGGTAGGGCAGCGCACGTTCGATCAGTTCACGACCTTGGCCGCCCCCTTGCGGTCCGGAATCGGCGGGCGACATCTTCACCCGGCTCTCCCGCCAATCGACATGCAGCCATGGCTTGCCGCTTTCGCCTTGTTGCTCGACACGCCAAACGATCGCCAGATGCGCCTGCGGTTGGCTAAGCGCTCCGTATTTGGCGGCATTGGTGCCAAGCTCGTGCATCGCCAATGCCATCGTCTGGACAGTCGTCGAGCGAAGCCTGACACCTTCCGGACCTTGCAAGGTAACCCGGCTCGTCTCGCCTTCCGGCACACCGTGGGCTGCCAGTTCGGAGCGGATGAGCTGATCGAAGGTGATACGATCCCCCTCCTGTAGCCGCGACAAGAAGCCCTGCACCCGCGCCAGCACATCCAGCCGGTCGCGGAACTTCTTGTGGAAATCCGCCAGATCGGTGCTGGTACGCATGGTCTTGTCGGCTATCGACCGGACGACGGCCATGAGGTTGCGCGTGCGGTGCTGAAGCTCGGCGACGAGGACTTTCATACGGTCGGCAGAGGCCTTTTCATCGGTGATATCGCGGCCGATACCACCGATCTGCGTGAAATTTCCTTCCTCTCCGAAAAGCGGGAACTCGGCGTTACGCAACCATCGGATTTCGTGGTCAGAGGCGCGCCTGATGCGGTACTCGTATTCCGCACGCTCGCCGTTTCGCACGCGACGAATCTCGGAGAGCGCCTGTTCCCGGTCTTCAGGGATGATCAACTCCGCCCAGCTGCGGAAATTGTTGTCCGTCACGGCCTGCTGGCGCTCGACACCATAGATGGTCTCGAAAGCCGGCGCGAGGTAGTTCCATTGCAGCGTCTCCGCGTCGCGGATCCACAACACGTCGGAAGAGGCTTCGCCAAACAGGCGGAACTGCTCCTCCTCCTGCCACAAAGCTGCCTGTGCTTGTTTCCGTGCCGAGATGTCGATGCAGAACTCAGCGATCGTGCCGTCGCCAAGATCGCGCCCGGCAAACAACATCCAGCGACGCGCACCATCGGCTAAGAAATACTCCTTTTCATATGGCCCCATGCGGCCAGTCTCTTTCAAAGCTGCCATCTGGGCTTCGGTCTCGGCAATGTGCTCCTCCGGGGTCAGCCGGCGCCAGTGCAGCTCTGCGCGCTCCATTTGTGACCGACTGTACCCGGACATCTTCAAGAACACTTCATTCGCGTCGAAGATGACACCGTCCTCATTTAGAAAAACCACGCCGACCGCATCTGTCTCCAGAACGCGCTGCAGGCGTTCCTCGCTGCGTCGAAGCGCCATCTCCGCCTCGTAGGTCCCCGTCAGATCTGTGAAGGTGACGACAGCTCCGCTGATATAATTATCGACGCTGCGATACGGCAGCGCGCGCGCGGCGTAATGCCGGTTGTCCGTGGGGTCGCTGACCTTCCGGTCCACGGGCATCAGCGTTCTGAGGACAAGTCGAACATCGTCCAGCAGTTCCGGATAAGCCACGCGCGATACGACATGATCCAGCGGTCGCCCGACATCCGTGTCAAGCAGATGGAATATTTCGGTTGCCGCCGGCGTGAAGCTTCTGACGCGCAGATCGTTGTCGAGGAAAACAGTAGCGATCTGGGTCGCCTCGAGCAGGTTCTTCAAGTCCGAATTCGCGCGGTCAAGTTCGGTGACACGATGGGCCAGTTCGCCGTTGACGGTCTGCAGTTCCTCGTTGACAGATTGCAGTTCTTCCTTCGAGGTTTCCATCTCCTCGTTGGCAGACTGCAGCTCTTCGTTGATCGACTGATATTCTTCGTTGGACGATTTGAGCTCTTCGTTTGTGGATTCGAGTTCCTCGATGGTCGCCTGAAGCCGGTCGCGCGTAAGGCGCAAATCAGTCTCGAGACGCTGGACGTGCTCTTCGCTCGTCAGCCGTCCTCCGTCGGGCGCCGTCCCCTCAGCCACCTGCCCTGCGTCTTGAAACAGCACCATCAGCGAGGTGACGTCGCCGCTGCCGAGAGGTTCGACGATTATATTGACGGCGTAGGTGCGATCGTCCTGGCGCAACAGCACCCTCGGAACTTCGACCTTGACGGCTTCCGTCGTAGCACGCTGCAAGGCGGAGCGCATATCGAGCCGAAGATCGCGATGAGCAAGGCTCAGGAGGTTGAGTGTCGCCATTCCCGATGCCGGTTCGAGATAGCGGCCTGTGCGTCCTGAGAAGTGGAGAACATCATAGTGCGAATCGACGACCACATAGGCTGGGGCGAAGCGCTCTGCTACGACCTCTGCTTGCCGGCTGATGGTTACCGACAGCCGGCCGGTCTGCAGCATGGGAGCTGGTGCCGAGAACGGATGGTCGGGGCTGCGCGGACGTGGACTGAGCGGGAAGTCCGGAATGATCCGGGTTGCCGTTTCCAGCCTTCGAAACAGGCGGTTTTTGCGGTCGACGGGTGCAAAAAGCTTGGCGTGGCGTGTAACATTCTCCGAGGAACCCAAAAACAGAATGCCGCTCGGCCTAAGCGCAAAGTGGAATATCGGCATGACCCTGTTTTGTAATTCGTTGTCGAGATAGATCAGCAGGTTTCTACAAGACAGGATGTCGATGCGGGAAAATGGTGCATCCTTGACGATGTTGTGAGGAGAGAAGATGCACATCTCCCGCAATTCCTTGACGACACAATAGGTATCGCCTTCTCGCACGAACCAGCGAGCGAGCCGCTCTGGCTGGACCTGGGATGTTATCGCAGCGGAATAGCGCCCGGCGCGCGCAATTCCCAGTGCGCGGGCGTCGAGATCCGTCGCGAATATCTGCACTTCCGGGGGATAATCCATGGTGGCCACATGTTCGCGCAGCAGCATTGCGATTGAGTAGGCTTCTTCGCCGGTGGCGCAACCCAGCACCCAGACGCGCACCTGGTCGGTCGGCTCCTTGCCCTCGAACAGCCTCGGAATCTCGCGCTCAAGGGCATCGAACTCGCTCGGATCCCTAAAAAACTGCGTGACGCCGATCAGCAGGTCCTGAAAGAGGTTCTGTACCTCCTCACGGCTAGCGCGCAATCGCTCGATGTAGGTGTCGATGCTGACGATCTGCAGCACCTGCATGCGCCGTTGGACGCGCCGCGTGAATGTCCCGCGCTTGTATCCGTGGAAGTCATGGCTGGTGACATTGCGAAGAACGGTGGCAATCTGGGTAATCTGCGCCTCGATGGCGCCGGACGCTTCCTCGTCCAGACCAGCCTCTTCTTCCTCGATAACATTGCTCGCATAAAGCGCGATCTGCGTTGCGATGCTCTGGGCCGGCAGACGCAGGTCCGCGATCGCCACTGCTCCTCTGCCTTCCTCGAGAGATCCACTTTCTCCATCGCTTATCTCCACGATCGAGAGGCCGCCAAACTTCTTGGTTGCCGCGACCCCAGCCGTGCCGTCATTGTCAAGCCCGCTCAGGATCACAGCAATCGCGCGCTCGTGGGCATGTTCCGCCAGCGAGATCAGCATGGTATCGACCGTGCCACGATGTCCGACGGGTTCAGAGGCCGGCCGGACGCGGATATGACCGTCTTCGAGGGTCATCATGTCGTCGGAGCCACCGATATAGATATGGTCATGAAGGATCCGCTCTCCATCGGCTGCGACCGTCACCGCCAGTCGCTCCTGCCTCCCCAGCGTTTCGAGCACGGTCGCGGCGCTAAGACCCTCCTGCTGGTAAACTGCCACAAGGTAGGATGCGCCGAGGCCCATGCCAATCTCGGAGAATATCTGCTCGAGCGAGCGAAGCGACTGCGCTGAAACCGCGATACCGACGATCACGAGCGGTTGTTCGTGCTGAACCCGTTCAGGTGCGCTTGCCTGTTGCACCATATCTTCCTGTTCGTCGTACGCCATCATCGATCCATGTCTCTGTTCCACCGACTTAAAACGTTCGGCTCGGCACAAAGATACACCTTTATCAGAAGTCTTGAAAACGTGCCGCGCGGCCGAGGCGCGAAGACGTCAAGGCAGCGTCGCGCAGGGTCGCGGAATAGCGCCGATATTCTGCAGCTCTTGCCTCATAGAGTTCAGCGACGGTGGTCCGGCCGGTATCACGCGCGTCCCGAGCCATGCGCTCAACGAGGGTCACCCGCTCCTCCATGACCCGCATCGCAATCCTGATCGCCTCGTCCAGCTCATCGATGTGCCCCGCCAGCGCGTCAGCGGTATAGGCGTGGCCGATCTGACACCGAAACCGCAACGGCCGGGAACCGCGAACCTCCGAAAGCACGCCATGGCAATCCGGGCAAGTCATAGCGATTGGTGACGCGATTTTGCGAAGTTCGGCGCTGCCAGTTTGTCCACCCGCCGCGATTTCGACTTCGAGCCGCAACTCGTCGGACGGCAGATCAAGTTTCGGCCCCGCTTCGCTTCCCGCGATGTCGGTAAGAAGCCTGCCGAGGTCAGCTGCCGAGGCCACATGATCGACCTCTACGGCTTCAAGCGCCGCCAGCGGCATCTGATCCGCCACCGCATCGAGAGGGTGCTGCACCACGGCCGTGCCGCCATTGGATTTGATCGCATGAAGCCCTGCCGCGCCGTCATTGAGCATCCCGGTCAGGACGAGCCCCACCACGCGTGGTCCGAATGACAGGGCAGCAGAGCGAAACATCGGATCAATCGAGGGCCGGGCCATGTTTTCCCGTGGGCCGGCCCCGAACATGATCGTTTCGCCCATGAGCAGAAGGTGGCGGTCGGGTGCAGCGAGATAGACGTGTCCGCGCTCGATCGGCTGGCCGTCAACCGCCTGCGTCACCGGAAGCTTGGATCTCGCCGCTAGCATCTCCGGCAAAAAACCGGGTGAGTTTGAAGGAATGTGGGTACTGAGGAAGACGGTTGCCGGAAGGTCAGCAGGTAGATCAGCGACCAGGGTCTTGAGCACAGCTCCACTCCCCGTCGAACCGCCGATAGCAATGATATCCTTGGTCGCGCTTGATGACATGACCTTTGACCTTTCAAGATCATGCTCAACAGTCGGCGAGGCCTCATGGTTCCGCGTCGTACGCAGACAGGCCTAATTGTTCTTCCACATGGCAGCTCAATCGCGAAACCCTGCACCTGCGGCCGGGCTGTCGGTAGATGGGTCGACCGCGCGTCTCAGCAGATTCAAGACAGCTCCATACGGCGAGACGATCAGTTAAGCTTTTCGAACCCGCCGGGTGGACCAAAGAGTGCGACGGCGATCTGCTCGAGTTCAGTTGGTTTTTCGCAGAGCGCAAACCCCTTGTACTTTACTGGGATGTGGGAGGGGTCGTAGCCGGTAGCAAAGACGAAGTTGATGTCACGCGCCTCCAATTCATCGGCGACGGCAAATACAAGCTCGTCACCAAGGTAGACGTCGAGGATCGCTGCGTCGATGTGTTCCCGGTCGATAAGTTCGAGGGCGCGGCCAACGTTTGACGTCGGACCTACCACGATTGCCCCAAGATCCTCCAGCGTCCGGCGAGTCTCGTCAGCCAGAAAATATTCGTCTTCAACGATCAGGATGCGCTTTCCCGAAAAGAGTCTCGTTTGATTGCTATTTTCCACCGGGCACCTTTCCAACGAGGCGGGATTCGAAGAGCAGATAGATGCGTCCTGCGAACACAAGGAATTGGTTCATGATCTGGCTCCTTCGCCTGTCAAACTATAACTTGAGGCAAAAGTTGCGCCCCACGGCAGGTTTAAACGCTGCGACGAGGTGCTCACCGCTCATAGGAATATAGGCTTTATTTTCGTCCTTAAAGTTTTCGGGATTGAAAAGCGGGGATATGATTGGCCGAGTTCATCGAAATGTTCTCGGCGCCGCGCAATGAGAAACCCATCAGGCGCTCGTATTCCGCCTCGGGGATGCCGTAAGAACCATGGGCCTTCAGAACAAGCCCGTCCCGATCGACGACGATGACCTTTCCTCGTACGGATCTGATGAGCTTTTCGCCTTCCAGAACGTGGAGCGCGCCCGTCACTCCGGAACGCCGGACGCCGAGCATGAAAGACATATATTGATGGGTCAGATTCAGCACTTGGCTGTCGGCGCGATCATTGAGCATGAGCAGCCAGCGCGCCAGCCTCTGCTCTATGGAATATCGGCCATTAGCCAAGGCCGTATAGCTGATCTGGATTCCGAGCGACCGCGAAAATGACGATGAAAGAGATCGCAACTGCGGCGCCTTCTGCGTGAGACGAAGAAAGCTGTCGACATCGATGCGCTGGGCAGTTCCCTCGATCTGCACCATCATAGCGTAAGGCGTGCGCCAATCGCCTTCCAACAATCCGGTACCGGTAACGCCTTCACGCCCGATCAGACCGGCCTCTACTTGTGCGCCATCGAGGGACAAGGCGATCAGCGATACAATCCCGGCTTCGACGAAGGAGACTGCCGTTATCTCTCCAAACTGCCGTTCAAGGATCTCGCCTTGAACCAGCCGAATCGATTTCAGATGCGGCTGGATGACATCACTTTCACGGGACGAAAGCGCGGAAAGAATGAGATTTTTGTGGTCGCCCGATGCCTTCTCCGCCGGGCCTCGGCAGTTGGAAAGGGCTTCGAAAATCGCGCTCTTGTCCAGCGGCTTTTCCACGAAGATCCGATCCGCAAATCGCGGAGGAACGACGTCCCGGCTGTAGCCGGTTGCAAAGAAAAAGGGGATATTGCGCTTCGATAGCTCATCGGCGACAGGGAACACCATCGTTCCACTAAGATTGATGTCCAAGACCGCAACGTCAATTTGGGAACCGTCGTCAATATAATTCAGGGCTTGCTGGACGTTGGGTGCAGGCCCGATGATCTTCATTCCGGCTTCTGACAGCTTGGACGCGAGGTCGCTCGCAAGGACGTAGTCGTCCTCAACGACCAGGGCCACCCGCGCGGGCTTGTTGAAAGCCGTATTCATGCCGCTTGCCTCCTAACGTCATGTTCTGCTGCAGGCGAAAACGTTTGGGTTATCGACCTGTTCCAAATCGACCCCAAAGCGCCATTCCCAACATCGCGATCGACGGTGGCGCCACAGGACGCGAAGATCGTTCGGGTTGGAACTCCGGTTTCCAATAACCATTATCGCGAGGGATGGGTGTCGGGCCGCGCCGGCACCTCGTCCATCAACGCTGCGTTCGTCGCAGGGCCATGCGATCGGCAACCAGATGCGCAGCCGCGGCGAAGGCCGCATCTTGCCGACGGGCTCGATCGCCGGTCTCATGCCCGGCTCCGCCGTCTATAACGGCACCAAGGCCTTCATCAACAGTTTCTCTTTTGCCTTGCGCGAAGAACTGAAGGGATCCGGCGCGACCGTCAGCTGCCTCATGCCGGGCGCGACGGAGACCGAGTTCTTCAAGCGGGCCGATCTCATGGGTACTGCGATCGGCCAGGCGAAGAAGGATGACGCGGATGACGATGCGCGGATGCCAACGTCGCGCGGCAAGCATTCTGTCCCATCAGCATTCGGTTCGGGCACGAAATAAGAGCAAGTTTCTGGGGCGGCGCTGCGATCCGGTCCCGCGTCGCCATCCGTCCAGCAATTTAGTCGCGCTCGACGAATTTGTTGAATCGGCTGATCATCCCGTCCTTGGTCTTGTCCTGGTAGAGAAAAGCCAGCTTGTTCTGGTCGAAGATCTTGAAGAATTCATCCCAACCGATCCCGTCGAATTCCTCTTCTTTTTCTCCGAAATCGATGCGCAGCACGCCGCCTTTACCGCCGGCGCGGATAACCGCCGGCTTACCGTCCCTTTTCTCCGCCCATTTCTGGATCGCCTTGTGGTCCGTCGTCGTCTCGGAACTGCTCATTGCTGCCTCCATCTGTTGTTTTGTATTCGGCATATGATCGTCGGGTCGTCACAGCAGCGGTTGCCTTTGCTTCCAGTCGCGATATGGCGCGAGCAGTTCGCCGGGATAGCGCCGCTCGATCTCGCTTTCGGTCAAAACAATCCGGGGAAGGATCTCTTGCGCCGCATCGTCCCCGGCAGCTTCGCTGGCGCTTTCCAGCTCGCTCATGGTCATAAACACCTCGTCGTCGGTCATCACCTCAAGGCGGGAGGCAAGGTCGTCGACCGGTTCGTTGATGAGTGGGTTCGTGGACACTGACGCCTCATCGGAACGGAATTTCCTAGTTTGCATAGGCCTGTCGAACTTCGCTCTTCACACTAAGTTCCCCACATGGACCGAGCAGCGCATCGGAATGACGAGGCTCTCCCGTTGTTTCCATTCTTCTGCCCGGCCGAGAAGCTTGCCCCTAGCCACAACGCCGACAGTGGAGCTGATCCATGGATATGACGCAAATCCGAGACCGCATGGTGGAGCACCAGCTGACGCGTCGCGGCATTCGCGATCGAAGCGTCACCGAGGCGATGCGCACGGTGCCGCGCGAAAAATTCGTTGCTCCAGGTTTCGAGGAATTCGCCTATGAGGATGCGCCGCTGTCGATCGGCGAGGGCCAGACGATTTCGCAGCCCTTCATCGTGGCACTGATGCTCGAAAAGGCCAGTCTGGATGCCGGCGACAAGGTGCTCGAGGTCGGAACGGGCTCCGGCTACGCTTCAGCCCTCATGAGCCGAATAGCAAGGCAGGTCTATTCCATCGAGCGCCATGAAAGGCTGGCGCTTCTGGCCAGGGAACGGTTCGAACAGCTCGGATACCACAATATTGACGTTCGCGTCGGTGATGGCAGCAAGGGCTGGCCGGAAGCCGCCCCATTCGATGCCATTATCGTTTCTGCGGCAGCACCCGAGGTGCCGTCCGCCTTGAAGGAGCAGTTGGACCTCGGAGGGCGGCTTATCATCCCGGTCGGCCGCAGCGAAGAGCAGCGCTTGAGACGCATCATGCGCACCGGGGCCGCCCAGTTCGAGGAGGAAGATCTCGGCGGGGTGGTCTTCGTTCCCCTGATCGGCGAAGACGCCTGGACTGCTGCACATCCGAGGTACACGGCGACGGTCCCGGTATCGCCGGGAACTCTTGCGTCCGGCCCCGGTTCTCTGCGAAACGCACAGGGAGAGGGCATGGGAGAGATAAGCAAATCGCCGGCGCTACCCGAAGGCATGCTCGACCATACCGAGTTCCAGCAACGATTCTGGGCAGTTCAACGTATTTCGTGGATCGTGTTCACGCTTCTTCTGGTGATCTGCTTGCTGCTTTACTTGGAACAGGCGGCCCTCGGGACGATTTCAACAAGCAATATCACTCGGACAAGGAAGCCGCCGCCCACGAAGACGCCGCCGATCTCTTCAAGCGCTAATGCGACGAAGGGGACAATCCCAAGCTGAAGGCATGGGCCGCAAGCACACCTGGATGGGGAATGATCAAATGCCGTAGAAACGACGAGGCCGACGACGCACTGCCCCTCCCACCCTGGGGCATTGCTCGAGGAAATCATCCCGGCAACGGCAAAGACCAAGGTGGAAATCGCCCATCTGCTAGATCCTCAGAAGGACAGGTCGAGCGCCCTGCCCTCGAACAGACGGTCGCGGGAGCCTTCGAGATGCGCCTTCATCAGCCTTTGCGCATCGTCAGCCCGGCCATCGGCGATCGCTTTGTAGATGGCGTTATGCTCTTCATAGACCTGTTCCAGCCCTTGGCGAGGGCCAAGCAGGGAGAGGCCGTGGAGATGCATGCCGACGGCGATATGCGCCTTCAGCGCGTCGATCGAAGCGGTATAATAATGATTGTTGGCAGCCTCAGTTACCGCGCGATGGAAGATGAAATCGGCATCGGTGCGGTGCAACTGATGGCTGGTCGCCTCGCGCAGATCCGCAAGGGCGCCGGCGATTTTCTGGATCGCCGATTCATTGCGGCGCTTGGCGGCGAAATAGGCGGCGGCCGGCTCGATGGTCAGGCGGAATTCGTAGCAGCGCTGAATATCGGCGATCGTCTTGACCGGCGAATAGGCAAGCTGCGTCGTCGGCGACCCATGGGCGCTGACGAAGGTGCCAGCGCCCTGCCGGGCATAGACCATGCCCTGATCGCGCAGGCGGGCCAGCGCATCGCGGACGATCGGCCTGGAAACACCGAGCATCGAGGCAAGCTCATGTTCGCCGGGAAGGCGTGAATCCGGTGGATAGTTTCCGCCGCGGATACGCTCGAGCAGCTGGTCGAAGACGCGATCGACCAGCTTGACGGCCTTGCCGCGTTCGGGCTTGCCCGGCGGGCCGGCTTCCGCGTTCAAAGATTCGCCATTCACTTCAGCCACGTCATTCTCCCCGGCGGTATCTTATGCCGCCTGATTCCAAAGAACCAGTTTTAACAAACTATCCGGATTGCCGAAGCCTCCCGACTTCACGGCGCACCGAAATTGCCGCCCGTCAGCGGCCGTGATATCAAACCAAGGGATCCCAGCCTCGATCTCGCCCTTTGGCGCCAAGACTCTCACCCCAAGTGCCTGGAAAACGGCAAGCGCCGTATCGCCGCCGCCGACCATCAGCATCTCAGGCCTGGTGTCGTCGATGGCCAATCTGACGCCTGCCGCAAAGCGGCGGGCGACGAGTGCTGCATCGGCCTCCATCTCGCCGGTGCAGCGCAGCAGCGCCGGCAGCGCCAGGCCCTCGCCGCATTCGATCTTGCCCATCGGCGCATCCGCCAGCACGCGCAAGGCGCCCGAAGCTTCGAGCCGGTTCATCTGGACTGAGGTGATCGGATCGCGCGAGCCAAAGGCAAACAGCGTGCGCGGGGTTGCCGTAAATTCCGTCATCGGCCGCCGCCCCGTTTCGCCGAGCCGGCGGGCAAATGCCGCACCGAGACCACGCGCACCGACGCCGAGCGTCGTCAGCCAGTCATGACCCTCGACGATCTGATCGAGATCGCTCTCATCCTCGGCATCGGCAACGACAACATCGCCCGCACTGCCCGCAAAAAGCATGGCGATCGGCAGCGGCGTGTTGACGCCGCGGCCGACGACACATCCGCGGTAAGTCACGCGCTCCTGATCGGGGATGGCGGGCGCCACGAGGATGGTCTTCAGGCCGAGCGCCTTTTTCAGCGCCAGGCTTTCCGCAGCGACATTGCCCTTCAGCCGGGAGTCGATCTTCTTCATAACAACGGAAGGTTTGATGTCACGAATGACCTCGGCGGCCGATCGGACCCTTTCGGCAGCTTCACGCTCGCTAAGAGCGCGAGAGGCGGTGTTGATGACCAGGACATCGCAGCCGGTGGCGATCGCAGCCTGTGCCGCCTCGACATCGATGGCGACCGCAACCGAAAGGCCGGCCGCGACGAAGGGCGTGCCGGTATCGAGCGCACCCGTCAGATCGTCGGCAATGATCGCAGCCTGCAGCGTCATGCGATTTGCTCGGTATTGACGGCGTGGCAGGCAACGAGATGGCCGGGCCTGGCCTCCTCCCAGGCGGGAATAACTTTGCTGCAGACATCCATCGCGATCGGGCAGCGCGTGTGGAAACGGCAGCCGGAAGGCGGGTTCAGCGGGCTCGGCACGTCGCCCTGCAGGATCTGGCGCTGGCGGGTGCGCTCATGCTCCGGATCGGTCTCCGGAACGGCCGACAGCAGCGCCCTGGTATAGGGATGCAGCGGATTGTCGAACAGTTCCTCGCGGCTGGCAAGCTCGGCGAGCCGCCCCAGATACATGACGCCGACGCGGGTGCTGATATGGCGCACCACCGCCAGATCGTGGGCAATGAACAGATAGGTCAGCCGGTATTTCTCCTGCAGATCGAGCAGCAGGTTGATGATCTGCGCCTGGATCGACACGTCGAGCGCCGAGATCGCCTCGTCGCAGACGATGAATTTCGGCTGGCAGGCAAGCGCGCGGGCAATGACGACACGCTGACGCTGGCCGCCGGAAAGCTCATGCGGGTAACGCTGGGCAAACCGCGTGGGCAGGCCGACATCGGTGAGCAGCGTCGCCACTTTCTCTTTCAGCTCGGCCTTGGTGCAGAGTTTGTGGAAGAGGATCGGCTCGCCGATCGCCTCGCCCACCGTCATACGCGGATTGAGCGTCGAATAGGGATCCTGGAAGACGATCTGCAGGTCGCGGCGGAAGGGCCGCATCTGCTTTTCATCGAGCGTCGCGAGGTCCTGGCCCTTGTAAACGACCTTGCCGCTGGTCGCCTTGTAGAGGTTGAGGATGGTGAATCCGGTCGTCGACTTGCCGCAGCCGGATTCGCCGACGAGGCTCAGCGTCTCGCCTTCCATGATATCGAGATTGACGTTGTCGAGCGCATAGACCGTCGCCGAGCGTTCGCCGAAGGCGCCGAGCTTGACGTGGAAATGCTTGACCAGGTTTTCGACCTTGAGCAGTGGTTGAGCATCCATTACGCGGCCTCCTGCATTCTCTGGACGACGAAACAGGCGGCGCGATGATTGCTGCTGCCGCTTAAGCGTTCAAGCTGCGGCACCTTTTCGTGGCAGATCGTCTCGGCGAGCGGACAGCGCGGCGCAAACGGGCAGCCCTTCGGCCGGCGGCCGGGCTCCGGCGGCGTGCCGCCGATCGAACTCAGCCGGCTTGCCGGCGGGTCGGACAGTTTCGGGATCGAGGAGAGCAGGCCGCGGGTATAGGGATGGCTCGGGCGGGCATAGAGCTCGTCGACCGGCGCATCCTCGACGACCGTGCCTGCATAGAGCACGGCGACGCGGTCGACCAAGCCGGCGATCAGCGCCAGATCATGGGTGATCCAGACGACCGACATGCCGAGCTTGGCGCGCAGGTCCTTCACCAGATCGACGATCTGAGCCTGGATGGTGACGTCGAGCGCCGTCGTCGGCTCATCGGCGATCAGAAGCTTGGGATTGCAGGCAAGGCCGATCGCGATCATCACGCGCTGGCGCATGCCACCGGAAAGCTCGTGCGGAAAGGCCTGCAGGCGCTCTTCCGGGCCGGGAATGCCGACGAGGCGCAGAAGCTCGACGGCGCGGGCGCGGGCCGCAGCCTTTTTCATCCCGCGGTGATACATCAGCGGCTCGCAAATCTGGTCGCCGACGCGCATGACGGGATTAAGCGACGTCATCGGATCCTGGAAGACAAAGCCGATATCGCCGCCGCGCACCTTGCGCAGCTCGCGATTCGACATCGTCTGCAGATCGCGGCCGTCGAAGGTGGCCGTTCCCTTGGTGACCTTGATCTTGTTCGGCAGGAGCCGCATCAGGCTCAGCATGGTGAGGCTCTTGCCGCAACCGGATTCGCCGACAACGCCGAGCGTCTCGCCCTTGTCGACATGGAGATCGATGCCGTCGACGACGACGGCCGGGCCATTGCGGCCGTCGATCTCGACGGTGAGGTTCCTGACATCGAGCAGGCGTTCGGTGTTTTTGGTGTCGATCATTTGCTGCCCCGCGGATTGAGCGCGTCGTTGAGACCGTCGCCGAGGAAGCTGAAAGCAACCGAGGCAAGGCCGAGCACGGCCGCCGGAGCGGCAAGGAGATGCGGATAATGCTGCCAGACGCGAAGGCCGTCCGAGATCATGTTGCCCCAGCTCGGCGTCGGCGGATTGACGCCGACACCGAGGAAGCTGAAGGCGCTTTCCAGCACCATCGCCGTGCCGAGGCCGGCGCTGACCGAGACGATCAGCGGTCCAAGCGCATTCGGCACGACGTAACGCTTGATGATGACCCAGTTCGAAAGGCCGAGTGCCTGGGCTGCGGTGATATAGGGTCGGCTGCGAATCGACAGAACCTGGGCGCGCACCAGACGGGCATAGGGCGGCCAGGAGATCAACGCCATCGAGCCGAAGACGAGGATGAAATCCACCCATATCGTCTGGCGATAGAAGGGATTGAAGGTCTCGAGGTAACGCGCCTCCATCCATCGGGTGATCGGCGATTTCAGCGATGCGTTGATGACGACGACGAGCAGCAGGTTGGGAACCGACATTGTCACGTCGGTCAGCCACATGATGGCGCGGTCGAAGGGATTGCCGAAGAAACCGGCCACCGCGCCGAGCGTGAGGCCGATCAGCACCGCAAAGAAGGTGACGATGACGGCAACGAGGAAAGCGGTCCGCGTGCCGAAGACCACCCGGCTGAAGACATCGCGGCCGAGATCGTCGGTTCCAAAAAGATGGCTCATCGACGGCAGCGCGTTACGTGCGTTGAGATCCTGGCTCAGATAGTCATAGGGCGTCAGGTAAGGCCCGAAGATCGCTGTGAAGGCGAGGATCAGGACGATAACCAGGCCGAAGACGGCGAGCTTGTTGCGCTTCAGCCGATACCAGGCGTCGCGCCACAGGCTGACCGGCTGTTCCTCGACGGTTTCGGTGGTGGATAGAGGGATTGCGGACATGGTCAGCGGCTCCTTCTTGCATCATTGGCGCGCGGGTCAAGCAGCGGATAGAGCACATCCACCAAGAGGTTCGACACCATCACCAGGAACGATCCGATCAGCGTGATCGCCAGGATCACCGGATAGTCGGAATTGATCAGCGCCTGCACCGTCAGGCGTCCGAGCCCCGGCAGGCCGAAGACCAGTTCGACGAAGATCGCGCCGTTGACGATGGTGATCATGATCAGGCCGAGCTGCGTCACCACAGGCGTCAGTACCGGCCGCAGGATATGGCGCAGCGCCACGATGATCTCGGGCACGCCCTTGGCCCGCGCGGTCCGGACGAAATCCTCCGACAGCACCTCGATGACGGCAGCCCGGGTCTGGCGCACGATGAGCGCGATCGGCTGGAAGGAAAGCACGAGCAGCGGCAGTAGGATACGGACATCGAAAATGCCGCCCCAGCCATAGGGCACGCTCGCGCCCGGCAGCAGCACGATGAGGCCGACCATCAGCAGCGGCCCGGCGACATAGGCCGGGATCGCCCAGAGGAAGAGCGCGGAGCCAAGAATGGTATAGTCGAGGCGCGAATTCTGGTTCAGCGCCGCGATCATGCCGAGCGGGATCGCAACGACGGTCGTCAGGATGACGGAACAGAGGGCGAGCTGGAAGGAGACGGGAGCGGCCGCTGAGACCATTGCCCAGACGGCGCGGCCCGACGTCAGCGAGTTGCCGAATTGGCCGTGCAGCAGGTTCCAGATGTAAAGGCCGAACTGCTCGATGAAGGGTCTGTTAAGGCCAGCACTTTCGCGGATGGCTTCGATGCGCTGCGGATTATAAGCGACGTCGCCCGGTGCGCGCAGGAAGATCAGCTTGATCGGATCGCCGGCGCCGTAGAAGGCCAGCGCGTAGACGGCCAGCATCACCACCAGAACGGAGGGAATCCAGATGGCAAACCGGGTTAGCACGTAGCGCAGCATGGCCACCTCCCGTCAGTTGTTCGATGCGTTCTTGTCCTTCGCAGAAGCCCGACAGATCGCATCTCTTCTTGAAATTTGCGCGAAGACCTTGCGGCCTTCGCGCGTTTATCGCCAGGAACGATTGTTCCGGATCAACCGATGGAAATGTTCCAGGGTTCGACGATCTGCCAGTCGAGGTTCTTGTCCAGGCCCTTGACCTCCTTGGTGGCCCAGCGCGACATCGCCTGAGAATACCACGGAATGAAGGCCCAATCGTCGCGGAACGCCTTCTGGGCTTCCTGGGCAAGAGCGATGCGCTGCGGATCGTCCGCAGCCTTGGTCGTCGCCTCAGTAAGGGCGCTGTCGACCTTGTCGTTCTTGTATCCGCCGAGCTTGTTCTGCGCATTCGACGAGGTCGAGGCGATGCAGCCTGCCAAATAGGAAACGGCATCGGGAACGCGGGTGCCGACATCGTCGCGGAAGATTTGGACCGAGTTCTGGTCCGGGCCGGCATAAGCATCCTGCTGCGGCTTCATGTCGACGGCGGTGATGCCGAGGTTCTGGCGCCATTGCTCGGCGATGAACTGGGCGGCGGCCTGAATGGCCGGCGCCGAGATGCCGACGAACATGATCTTCGGCAGGCGCTCAGGTCCGCCATAGCTCGATTCGGCGAGCAGCTTCTTTGCGGCTGCCGGATCAAAGGGAAAGGGCTCGAAGCCGGAATCTTCGGCGCCCGGAACCGAGTTGAGGATCTGGTCGGCCTTCTTGTGCGGCCCGTCCGGATAGGACGCCTTGAACAGGCCGTCGCGATCGATCGCCATGATCAGCGCCTGGCGGACCTTCGGATCGTCCATCGGCGCGCGGGAGATATTGAACCAGAAGTGCTGGCTGGTCGGGATCAGCGGGCCGGCGGAGAATTCGGGGCCGAGATCCTGGATGATCGTTGAAGTGACGAGTTCCGTATGTGCGTTGAACTCGCCGGATTTGATCAGCGATGTCGCCGTCACATTGTCCTCGATCGAGGTGACCTCGATGCGCGCGAGCTTCGGCTTCGGGCCGAAGAAGTTCTCGTTCGGCTCGAAGGTGAGCTTGCCGGCGTCGATATCGATGCTCGTCAGCTTGAAGGGGCCGGAGAAGGCCGGCTTGCTGTCAGGCTTGTACCAGTCGATGATCTCCTCGCCGTCGCTGCCGCGCGACTGCGAGGCCTTGGTGATCGGCGCGATGTGGTTTGCCAGGCGCATGAAGAAGATCGGATCGGCTGCCGTCAGCGTCACGACGACCGTCCCCTCGTCGGGTGTCGCGACACCCGTCAGCTCTTTGCCGGAGCCGGCAGCGATCTCGGCGTAACCCTTGACCTTGCTCAGCACCTGGTCGGCGCGCTGGCTCTTGGTGTTCGGCATCGAGGCGACTTCCCACGATCCCTTGACGTCGGCCGAGGTGATCTTGCTGCCGTCGGAGAAAACGGCCTTGGGGTCGATCTTGAAAGTCCAGACGGCGTTGTCGGCCGATTCCCAACTGGTGAAGACGTAAGGCTTGATTTTGCCTTGGCTGTCGAAATACATCGGCGAGGCCCACCAGATCGAATTCCAGCGGAACGTCCTGCCGCCGCCGCGCAGCGGCGACCAATCCTGATCGAAGGCCGGATGTGCGACCTTGAGGACCTGGCCCTCGTCGGCCGTTACGATGCGGGCATTCATCCCGAACACGGTGAGGCCGACGCCGGCCGCAAGACCGAGCTTCAGCGCGTTGCGACGCGATATATTGGTTTTATCCGATTGATCTAAAGACATGGCATTCCTCCCAGGTGAATTCGGCAGCGCTCTCCCTGCCCCTTGCCAGGCGCAGCACAATCCGTCCCGTATCGTTCTCTCGTTATTGTAAATATGTCAACAAAAAATCGCATTTTCCATTCCAACAAAATTTCCAATGACAAATACCCATGCAATAACAATTAGTTAAATTTTACGTCTCGAAGGAATGCATTTTGTCTGCTTGACAAAAGGGCCGCAATGGAAAAGTTTTCCGCAATCCATCGCGACAGACGAATGACAATGGAATGTGCAGCCGGCCGGTTCGAACACGCACCGGCAGGACGGGACGCACCGAGGAGGGCGAAATGAGCCATCACAGGATTACAGGCGTTTTCAGCGCCGCCGCAACGCCGCTGACTGCGGACAATACGCCGGACCTCGCGCTTTTCACCGACCATTGCCGGCAGCTGCTGGCCGAGGGATGTCATGGCGTGGCCCTGCTCGGCACGACAGGCGAGGCCAATTCCTTCTCCGCAGCCGAGCGCCGCGCCATTCTGGAAGCGGCGCTAAAGGCCGGCATTCCGGCCGACAGGCTTTTGCCGGGCACCGGCGTCGTCGCCATTCCGGAGACCGTCGAACTGACCCGGCACGCGCTTTCGCTCGGCGTCACCAAGGTGGTGATGCTGCCGCCCTTCTATTACAAGGGCGTCTCCGACGACGGCCTCTTCGCCGCCTATTCGCAGGTGCTGGAAAAGGTCGCCGATACGCGTCTGCGGGTGATCCTCTATCACATTCCGCAGGTTTCTGGCGTTCCGCTCTCCATTCCGCTGATCGGCCGGCTGATTGCGGCCTTCCCGGAAACGATTGTCGGCATCAAGGAATCTGCCGGTGATTTCAACAACATGCAGGCGATAATTGCCGCCCATCCCGGCTTTTCGGTGCTGGCCGGCGCCGATCCGCTGCTGCTGCCGCTGCTGAAGGCTGGCGGTGCGGGCTGCATCACCGCAACCTCCAATCTCGTGGCGGATTCGCTGCGCACCGTCTACGACCATGTTCATGACGAAGCCCGCGCCGCCGATGTCGAGGCAGCGCAGGCGCGCATCAACGCCTATCGCACGCTTTCCAATTCCTACGTTCAGATCCCGACCATCAAGGCAATGGTGGGGTTAAAGACCGGCAATCCCGCTTGGAAGCGCACACGCGCGCCGTTGATGCCGCTGAGCGAGGCGGATTATGCCGCGCTCGCCGAAAGCTACGCCAAGCTGCCTTGAGGAGATCCGCTATGAGTTTTACCGGCCTGCCTTCGGAAGCCGTGCCCGCCCTGATGACTGGGCTTATCACCCCGCACCCCTCCATTCAGGGCCGGGCTGATGCCTATCTGCCCTCCCCTTGCATCCAGAACCATGCGGCCAATCTCGCCTTTCTGCCGGACGGCACGCTGACCTGCGTCTGGTTCGGCGGCACGATGGAGGGCATGGGTGATATTTCGATTTACATGTCGCGGCTGGCACCGGGCTCCCAGCGCTGGTCCAAGCCGGAGAAGATGAGCGACGACCCAGAGAAATCCGAGCAAAATCCGTTGATTTTCAACGCTCCGGACGGGAAAACATGGCTGCTCTACACCTCACAGACCTCCGGCAATCAGGATGGCTCTGTTGTCAAATGCCGGATATCGGGGGATGGCGGTAAAAGCTTCGGCCCGGTTCGCATCCTCTGCGACAGTCCCGGCACCTTCGTTCGCCAGCAGATCGTCGTCAACGACCGGGGCGACTGGCTGCTTCCGGTTTTCCGCTGCGTCGGCCTCAACGGCCAGCGCTGGAGTGGCGACGCCGATACGGCGGCGGTGCTGATCTCACGAGACGGCGGCGCCAGCTGGCAGATGCGCGATATTCCAGACAGTATCGGCGCCGTGCACATGAACATCCTGCCGCTCGGCGGCGACGAGATGGTCGCCTTCTACCGCAACCGCTTCGCCGAGAGCGTTCTTTCCAGCAGATCGACCGACGGCGGCGAAACCTGGAGCGTGCCCGAGCCCACCGAACTGCCGAACAACAACTCCTCGATCCAGGCTACCATGCTGAATGATGGAGCGATCGCAATGGTTTACAACCATTCGAATGCCGGCATGTCGGACGCGCGGCGTCAGTCCCTCTATGACGAAATCGAAGGCGACGAGCCCAAAGAGGCCACTATGGTCGCCGCCGATATCGGCCGCAAGGCGGTCTGGGGTGTTCCGCGTGCGCCGCTCAGCTTCGCGATATCGAGGGATGGCGGCAGAAGTTTTCCGCATCGCATCGATCTCGATACCGGCGACGGCTTCTGCCTCAGCAACAATTCGAAGGACTCGCTGAACCGCGAATTCTCCTACCCCTCGATCATCCAGGGCAGCGACGGCACGCTCCATGTGGCCTACACCTACTACCGGCGCGCCATCAAATATGTGCGGCTTGCCCCGCAATCCCTGCCGTAAGCGAGCCGGCGGCCGAAAATTGTAAATCTGTGTCCGGTCGAGCGCGAAAGCATGCAGGCTGGAACTGGCGTTGATCGGCATCGCGAGAGAATGTGACAACATCTCCGCGCTGTTCGGCACCGACGCAAATGGCGGCCCATCCTTCATGTTCGAATGCCAGTTCATCGAACAATTTACCGTAACAATCTGATATTCAATAAGATATTGACGCGCCGACGTCAGTTTGAACCGCATTTGACGCCATGTTCAGCGATAAAAATTTACTCACCTGGGAATGCTGGCTTGACATTAATCTTACAACTTTACATTAAAGACAGACGACATCGCCGCAAGGTCTTTGCAGGGAGGACTGGTTCATGGCCAGCTTGGATTCGCCAATCACGATCGTTCGGCCGCACCTGATCGAATTCGGCATCGGCACGGCGGGAAAGCTCGGCAAATGGGCTGCCGAAAAGGGCTATCGGCGCATGCTTGTCATCTCCGATGCCTTCAATGCCTCGCGCATCGACGTGCTGGAGCTGAAGGGCGAAGTGACGGTCTTTGCTGAAGTGACGCCCGAGCCGGACACGGCCAATCTCGAAAAAGTCCTGGCCGCGGCCAACGGCGCCAACGCCGAACTGATCGTCGGCTTCGGTGGCGGCAGCGCCATGGACCTGGCAAAACTTGCCGCCGTTCTTGCCGGCTCCGCGCAGACGCTGCATGACGTCGTCGGCCCCAACAAGGTGCATGGGCCGCGTAAGGCAGCACTCGCCCAGGTACCGACCACCTCGGGCACCGGCAGCGAGGCCGGCATCCGCGCGCTGGTCACCGATCCGGCCACTATGGCGAAGCTTGCCGTCGAAAGCCTGCATATGCTGGCCGACATCGCCGTCATCGATCCGGCCCTGACCTTCAGCGTGCCGGCCCGCACGACAGCCGCTACCGGCATCGACGCGATGGCCCATTGCGTCGAGGCTTTCACCAATCGCAAGGCCCATCCGATGGTCGATATCTATGCGATCGAGGGAACGCGGCTGGTCGGCAAATATCTCGCCCGTGCCGTCAAGGATGGTAACGACGGCGAGGCGCGCGCCGGCCTGTCGCTCGCCTCGCTGTACGGCGGTTTCTGCCTTGGCCCGGTCAACACTGCCGGCGGCCATGCGCTTGCCTATCCCCTCGGCACGCGCTGGCATGTTGCCCATGGCGCGGCGAACGCGCTGATCTTTCCGCATGTGCTTGCCTTCAACACGCTGGCCGCCCCGGAAAAGACCAAGACGGTGATGGCGGCTCTCGGACGTCAAACCTCGGAAACCATCGCATCCGTCTTCGATGCGGCTTACGCTTTCTGCGCCGAACTCGGTATCGAGATGAAGCTCTCCGGCCTCGGCGTGCCGGAAAGCGATCTCGACGCCATGGCCGACGATGCCTTTGCCATTCGCCGTCTGCTCGACAATAATCCGCGCGATCTCACACGTGCCGACATCCGCTCGATTTACGCAGCCGCGTTGTAGAAGGGACTTTTATGATGGACAGGAATGCGAAAGTCGCCGTGACGCTCGGCGATCCGGCCGGTGTCGGCCCTGAGGTGATCGTCAAGGCCTTGGCGGCCCTTCCGAGCGAAGAGCGCCGCGATTTCGTCATCGTCGGCAATGTCGAAGCGCTGGAGCGCGCCGACCGCGTCACCGGCACCGGTCTGCGGTTCGGGCCCGCCGATCGCCCCGGTGACGACAGGATCGCCGTAGATGAGGTTGCGCTCGGCGCGGCCCTGCCCGAGATCGGCAAGGTCAGCCCGGTCGCCGGCGATGCCTCGGTGCGCTATATCACCCGCGCGGTCGATCTTGCGATGTCTGGTGAAGCCGATGTCATCGTCACCGCGCCGATCAACAAGGAAGCGATGAACCTTGCCGGCCATCACCATGACGGCCATACCGGGCTTCTCGCCCACCTCACGGGCTCGAAG
Organism: Rhizobium sp. NZLR8; assembly: GCF_019685025.1. Taxonomy (NCBI): domain Bacteria; kingdom Pseudomonadati; phylum Pseudomonadota; class Alphaproteobacteria; order Hyphomicrobiales; family Rhizobiaceae; genus Rhizobium; species Rhizobium sp. NZLR8. The sequence continues at coordinate 246,751 of NZ_JABDVY010000008.1, forward strand.
AGTTCCTTCATGCTGCTTGCCTCCGAGCGGCTGAACACCATCCACGTCTCCACCCACATCTCGCTGAAAGGCGCGATCGAACGCGCCAAGACCGAGCGGGTGCTCGCCACTATCGAAGCAGGCCATAAGCATTTCCTGAGGCTTGGCAAGAAGGCGCGCATCGCCGTTGCCGGCCTCAATCCGCATTGCGGCGAAAATGGCCTGTTCGGCACTGAGGACACGGAATTCCTGGCGCCCGCCGTCGAGCAGGCGCAGGCGAAGGGCATCGACGTCGTCGGCCCGATCTCCGCCGACACGGTGTTCGCCCGCGCCTATAACGGCGCCTTCGATCTGGTCATCGCCCAATATCACGACCAGGGCCACATCCCGATCAAGCTCGTCGCCTTCGAGACGGCGGTCAACGTCTCGCTCGGCCTGCCGATCGACCGCGTCTCGGTCGACCACGGCACCGCCTTCGACATTGCCGGCACCGGCAAGGCCAACCACGTCAACATGCTCTCGGCCATCGCCTATGCCCGGCTGATGGCGCGCTCGCCGCGGCGGGATGTTATTGAGCTCGGCGGGTCCGTACAGCCATAGTTTTGTCTAGGAAACGAGCGGTTACATAAGCAAAACATACGACTGCGCTGAGAAGCACGAAGAAGGCGAGAGGGCCATTCACCCCGATCGACCCGGCAACTGGCTTGAAAACACCGATCACACCTCGGTGCAAGATGTAGACGGGGTAGGAGATATACCCGATCCACGTCGCCAACGCCTCTAATTTTGCAGGCATCTCCAAAAAGAGGCCAAGCATCACGATGAGCGGCGCCAAAGCCATCGCGAACATCAAATCGTAATAAGGCCGCAGCACGGACGGAACCGGCGCTGCGATGCAGATCATCAGAAGCAGGCATGGCACTAAGGCGGTCCAACCCTTCCTCCAGGCGGGCATACCACCGAATAGACGGCTGATCACGACCCCTGCAGTAAATGAAAACATTACTCGTGGGAGTCCACCTATCGCGGAAGGCCACTCCCAGCCGATATTCAACATACCGTACTTAAGACCGACACAAACCAATAATGCAGCCGAGACCAAGGCAACGAGACAAAGGGCGCGGATAGAGAGCCGAAAAAGCCAACATGCAAAGAGTATGTTCACCAACAGTTCCCAGAACATCGACCATGCCGGGCCATTGATTGGAAACATCCCCTGCATTGGGTTGGCTTGAAGGAAATACATCGGGCTGGGCAGAAAAGCCCCGTTAGCAACTGTCGACACCAGCAGGTCAACGACACTTTGGCCTCTCAGCCCCCAGCTTGTCAGCAGAATGATCTGTACGAGACCGACTAAAATTCCGATCAGATAGAGCGGATAAAGACGTTTGATTCGTGCCGTCATAAACGCCTGGAATGGCAGACCGCGCGAAAGCCTTTTTCCGTAAATGTCCGCGATAATAAATCCGCTGAGAACGAAGAAAAAGTCGACTGCCAGATAAGCGGAGGGGGCATATCTCTCTTGGAAATGTGTAGCCACAACGCAAATTGCGGCAAACCCGCGCATTGCATCGAGAGAATAGTAACGGCTGCGGTCGGTAATCGAGACTCCTCCGTTGTCAATCACCGGTGGCGCATAACCGCGGTCGAGACTGGTCATCTTATCGATATCCTATGACACTTTATCTGAGGGGCGTGCACAGCGGTCGGCTCCTCCGCAGTACGGTCGCTGCGGAGGAGCCGAGATATCACGATTGATGGGCGATAGGGTCGACAATTGCGTCCCTATTGGTCTTGCGCTGCCGTACCTGCTTTATACTGCCGATCAAGACATTCAAACGAGCCCTGCAAAGGGCAAATATCAGGCAGCAGTACGCAATCCCGCCTGCAACGATTTCCACGGCCAACCGTGGATAAGGCGACCAATGAATCAGCGATTCGTGCAGGAGCAAAACGACGGCAACCATTCCCGCACAAGCCAGGCTTGGCCGAAGGAATTGCATCAGATAGGCCCCGACGCTCAGCTCTATATGCCGCGAAACCTTCCAACTGGTGATCGGCCAAAACAACAGAACTTCGACCATAATGGCGAAAACAATTGTTGTGACGCCATAGGGATAAAGAATTGCGATGGTCAGGAGCGTGAGGAGATTTCGCGCCAGCTGGTAGTAAAACCACCAATCCATCTCCCCTTGGCTCTTTATCAAGGATGCCTGCACGTAGCCGATCCCAGCCATCAACCCGATGACGCAGTAGAACCGGACTGGCCAAACGGCCTCGATCCAATGTGCGCCGAAAATAGTGGTGATCGCATCACCGGCAACTGCGGCAAGGCCAATGAACACCGGGTACGACACCAGAGAGCAGCCGAAGGTTGCCATCAGGAATGCTTCTCGAACTTTCTTCGGATCGCTTCGCAATGAGGAAAGCAACACGTGCGTGACGGATGTTAAGCCCCCGGCGATAACGTTGTTGATCATATCAAACAAACGCTTCGAAAAGTTATAGATACCGAGTGCCGATGGGCTCAAGAGCACGCCGATGATCAAGTTGTCCAAGCTCATGGTCTGTAAGAACCGAGTGCCAGAAGCAAAAAAGCCATAGTGAAGAAGGTCGTTCAGGCTTGCTCTCTTCAAGTGCAGTCCAGGCGACCACCCCGCACCCCAGAAGGCAGCGCCGCATGATGCCGCCGTGGCCGCGATCTGTGCAATCGCCAGCGCCCACAAGCCGAAGCCCGCGAGAACCAATATAAGGCAAATGCAAGCAGACGTGATCGTGGCGATGACGGTACGGACGGCCACCAGATGGAATGACATCTTTCTATTGACAATCGCATTCGGAACGATGGCCGTGAAATCGAAGAAGACCTTCAGCCCTATGATGTAAATAAGGTACGTGACTTCCTTATGCCCCACGTATGCCGCGATTGGCGACGCGGCTAAACACAAAACTCCGTAGACCAAAAATGAAAAGACGAGGGAAAGTAGGAATATGGTATCGAGATGGCTACGCCTTATTTCGGCTCTCTGTATGATTGCTTCACCAAACGCAGTCGGTCCAAAACTGCCTGCAAACGACACGATACTGAATGCCAAGGCGACAAGACCGAAATCCTGCGGTTGGAGAACGCGAGACGTCACCACGAAAACCGCGAAGGTGAGGACTGTCGGAATAAGCGTACTCATCGCCGACCAGAAGGCACCCGTTACGGCTGCGGCGGATCGGTTCTTACTGACATGGCTGAATAGAATATCATCGTCTCGTGCAAGCGACAAAACTGAGCTCCTACGGGCAATCAAACTATAGAGGGTTGAGGGACGAGATCCGGGGCGGGAAGACCGGGACGCAGATCTATCGGTCGACTTGACTTGTACCAAGCACCGTTCATCTCATACGGAAGGCGGGACATTGCCGCCAAAAGCTCACTGGCATTTGCCGCCTTTTCCACCAGGAGAGTGTCGCCAGTCCAGCTACTGATGAAGTCGTGCAGTTTGCTTCCGTTTCTCGCAACCGCGACATGCGGCTTATTGATCAAAAGACAGAGAGCATGACCATGTAAACGGTTGGTGATTATCCGTTGCGCGCCGGACAGCATCTTCACGCCATAATCGACATACCGAGCAGCGACATCCTCATGATGTTGGGCCACCATCTCGGAACGGCTGAAGCCACGCCGCATTGCGGCCTTGACGACACTCGACTTGCGCAAGCGCGACAAACTATCCGGACCGCTGATCCAATTGGTAAGGGGTCCGTCAACGATCGCTCGGGCTTCAGCTAGATCAACGTCGTCCTCTCCAAAAGGCTGCATGACGTATAATACCCTGAGAGGATCAGCTTCGAATGGTTTAAGCAGCCCGATACCGAATGCCGTGTCCGGCCCAGCTTCGACATCGCAATCGAAGTTCGCCTTTGCCAGATCGAAACTTTGCTCATCGCGCGTCATAAAGAAAAAATTGCGATGCCTCCCAATCGTACGCTTCGCGTACTCCATCAGTGCCTCGTTAGCGAAATCGATTGTCTGAGGCATCTGAATGATGGTTCGATCCGGATATTTGCACGCCAGGCGATAGCGAATATCATCTCTGCCGGTCCGAGCATCTCCGAAGTCGGCCCACCCGCAAATGAATATTGGCGCGTCGCCGGGAGTGTCTTTTATTTCATTAATACTTTGAAGTGATCCGCCGGTAAGCACCGGCAGGCGCCCTGTCACATCCTGCAATACTTTTGCCAATCCCAACCAACTTGCGTGGTGGCCGGGATCTTTATTGGATGGAAAATCCATTATAATGTAAGGTTGTCCTCTACTAACAAATTTCCTTACCGATTTAATCAACTTTTCTTGCAGTCGCCGTATTGCAACTTCGCCGAGATGATACATATATTCTACTTGCATTTTCAAAATTCGACCAGCAATTACATGCCCAAGTTTAGAAGTCAATTGGACTATCGTGCGTCATAGCTACGCACCAAACTTGCCTTACTTTTAACGTAAATAATGATGACGAGGTTCGGACCTTGCGCGCTCCGGAAGCATGACAAGGTCGTTGTGCTTGGCAGCGAAGGCAGCAGGTCGCCGCTTTTGCTCACGCCTATACCGGCGCCTTCGATTGGCGCGTTCGACGGCGGCAGACGGCGTCACCCCGACATTGGAAAGGGTAACGGCGCGGAAGGACGCGATTGCGACCGACCGCCCCATCACATCCCGAACAGACGGCGATCCCAGAAGACGGGTTGGTGGAGGCTGACCGTGAGCGATGAGAATTCCGGGTGGGCCGGATTGATCAGCACGTTGCGGTCGACGCGGGCGACGACGCTCGGCACCAGCAGGATGGCGCTGCGCTTTTCCTGGCACCAGTTTTCGCCGAACGCCTTGCTGACAACAGCCGGCATGCTGTCCCAGCCCGGCAGCGCCGGTTCGGAGAAGACCTCGTAGCTGAGCCCGCGCGGCATGGTGATCGTGACATAGTGCTGGTTGGGCGGCAGCCTGCCGCTGCCATGGACGAGCTTTTCGAGCAGCGCGGTCGAATAGTGCTCGCTCGTATAGATGATCGGGCTGCCCGACGCGTTCCACCGCCCCGGCGCGATGGTCGAGCCTGTGGCATCGAAGATCGGGTAGGTTCCATTGGGATCGCCGATGCGGACGGATGTCAGCGTGCGGTCAAGAAGCTGTGCGCTCACGCAGCGCTGCCGTATTTCAGGCTTCCAAGGATATCGAGCACGAGTTCGCCGCCGATCTCGCTCTGGATGACGACGTCGATCGGCCGCCTGTCCTCCAACATCGCATGCGGGCGAAACAGGAAATCACGCGCCTCGGCCTCGGTCTGCCAGACATCGAGCGCCAGCCCCCAGACCCGCGCGAGGCGGGCGAGCCTTATGCCCTCGTCGGAGGAGAGCCGATGCTTGGACTTGCGCCGCTCATAGGTGGCTTTGGGAACGAGCCGGTATTTGAACTGGAGATCATCAGGCGCCAGAAGCAGCGCCATGCGGTCAAGCGCCTTGACCGGCAGTCCCGCCTCAATGCTGGAAAGCAAGCCGAAGGCCGAGCGCGACGCCGGCTCCCTGGAGGGTAGCCCGAGAACATCGGCAACGGCAGCAAATCCCATCATGATCGTGGATCCTTTTCACATGAGGTTATATTTAGTCTCATGTGAGACGATGTTCAATAGCGCCATTCCGCTTATCTTCGAGAACAGCGGATTGCCGCATTCCGTCGACGGACCGGTCGCGGGAAACCGCAGCCAGGGATGCGCTCTCGCTCCCTCCACTCTTTTCCCCGAAGATCGTTCTTTTGGAAATTCGTTCCTCCTCATTCGCATTAATCTAGTTAATCTATAGACATAATTAATTGGAGAGAGTGGTAATGAGCATCGAAAAGTCCGGAAGCCGCTTCGGAAGACGAGACCTGTTGAAACTGTCCGCAGCGGCCGGGGTCGCCGTCGCCGGCGCTTCGCTGGTCGGGCAGAAGACGGTTTTGGCAGCCGACGAAGAACCGTCGCTGAAAGGCAAGCGCATCGCCATCAGCGCGACCGGCACCGATCATTTCTTCGACCTGCAGGCCTATAATGCCCAGATCGAAGAGGTAAAACGCCTCGGCGGCGAGCCGATCGCCGTCGATGCCGGGCGCAACGACGGCAAACTGGTGTCGCAATTGCAGACGCTGATTGCCCAGAAGCCGGATGCGATCGTTCAAATCCTCGGCACGCTCAGCGTCATCGACCCGTGGCTGAAGAAGGCGCGCGACGCCGGGATTCCTGTTCTGACCGTCGACGTCGGCTCGACCAATTCGATCAACAACACTACCTCCGACAACTGGGGCATCGGCAAGGACCTGGCGCTGCAGCTCGTCTCCGATATCGGCGGCGAAGGCAATATCGTCGTTTTCAACGGCTTCTACGGCGTAACCCCCTGCGCGATCCGCTACGACCAGCTGGTCAATGTCGTCAAATATTTCCCGAAGGTCAAAATCCTCCAGCCGGAACTGCGCGACGTCATCCCGAATACCGTGCAGGACGCCTTCACGCAGATCACGGCGATCCTCAACAAATATCCGGAAAAGGGTTCGATCAAGGCGATCTGGTCGGCCTGGGACATTCCGCAGCTTGGCGCGACCCAGGCCCTAGCGGCCGCCGGGCGGACCGAGATCCGCACCTACGGCGTCGATGGCAGCCCGGAAGTGCTCCAGCTCATCGCCGATCCGAATTCGCCGGCCGGCGCCGATGTCGCCCAGCAGCCGGCGGAAATTGGCCGCACCGCCATCCACAACGTCGCCAAGCTGCTCGCCGGCCAGACCCTGCCGCGCGAGACCTATGTTCCGGCACTACTCGCCAACAAGACCAATGTCGGCGAAATCACCAAGAAGCTCGGCATCGGCTGACACTGAACACGAGCGGTCCGGTCATCGCCGGATCGCTCGCAATCTTCCCGCCCGGAGAGATCGACATGACGGCCATTTCGTTGAAACAGCCGGTGACGGCACGCGACGACATCATCCGCTTTGAAGGCATCGTCAAGCATTTCGGCGGTGCGCAGGCGCTTGCCGGTGCGTCGCTGATCGTCAGGCGCGGCACCATCCACGGTCTCGTCGGCCAGAACGGCGCCGGCAAGTCGACGCTGATTAAGCTGCTGGCCGGTCTTCACCAGCCCGATGGCGGCCGGATCGAGATCGAAGGGCAAACATTCGACAGGCTGACACCGCATCTTGCCGAAGAGCTCGGCATCCACTTCATTCACCAGGATCGACTGCTGGTGCCGACCTTCACCGTCGGCGAAGCACTGTTCCTCGGCCGGGAACCACGCATCGCGGGCACACCGTTCCTCGACCGGCGACTGATGCAGCGCCGTGCGTCTGACATTCTCAATGACTATTTCGGTATCCGGTTGCCGAACGCAGCCTTGATCGGCGAATTGTCGACGGCCGAAAAGCAGATCGTGCAAATCACCCGCGCGCTCCTCAATCAGCCGAAGGTGCTCGTCTTCGACGAGCCGACGGCAGCCTTGGTGCGCCGGGAGGCCGATATCCTCTTCCGGTTGATCCGCCGTCTGCGCGACGAAGGCGTCACCATCATCTATATCTCGCATTACCTGAACGAAATCGAAGAGCTCTGCGACCACGTCACCGTGTTGCGCAACGGGCTGGACGTCGCCTCCCTGCCGATTGGGGACACTTCGGCTGGCGCGATCGCGCGGCTGATGGTCGAACGCGACATCAAGGAGATGTTTCCGAAGCCGCAGGTGACGCCCGGCGAAGACATCCTCAAGGTCGAGCAGCTGTCGGCGCCGGGGAAATATAGCGACATCAGTTTCACGCTTCGCCGCGGCGAGGTGCTCGGCCTTACCGGCCTGCTCGGCTCCGGCGCAAAGGAGCTGGTCCGCGCTCTCTTCGGTCTGGAGACAGCGGGTCCCGGCCGTATCGAGGTCGGCGGCAGGGTTGCCCGTTTCACCAATCCAACACAGGCAGCCAGCCGCCAGATCGCACTGGTGCCGGAAGACCGGCGTCGCCACGGCGTCGCGCTCGACCTCAGCGTCGCGGAAAATATCAGCCTTTCGAGCCTTGGCCGCTTCACCCGTTTCGGCTTTCTCGATCGCAGACGCGAACAGCAAGAAGTGGACGCTCTGATTGCGCGTCTGCAGGTGAAGACCAATGGGCGCGATGCCCTGCTGCGTACGCTTTCGGGCGGCAACCAGCAGAAGATCGCCATCGCCAAGTGGCTGAGCCGCCGCTCCGAGGTCTATCTCCTCGACGAACCGACTGTTGGAGTCGATATCGGCTCCAAGGTCGAGATCTATACGCTGATCGGCGAACTCGCGTCGCGCGGCGCCGGCGTCATCGTGCTGTCTTCGGACCTGCCGGAACTGATCGGCATCACCGATCGCATCCTGGTGCTCTTCCGCGGCCGCGTGGCACGGGAATTCATCTCGTCGGAGACCACGGCGGATGCGGTGCTCGCTCAATCGACAGGATCATCCGAGGGACATCGCCATGTCGGCTGAAGTGGAATTCGCGCCTTCCGGTTTTTCCGCTGCTGAACCGCCTCCCCGGCCGGCCGGCAATATTGCGGCGACCGCGTTGCGCTTCGGATCGCTGATCGCTTTCGCCGCCATCCTGATCATCTTCTCGCTGACTGCACCCTATTTCCTCAGCATCGGCAATATCGGCAATGTGCTTGGTCAATCGGCCATCTCCGGCGTGCTTGCCATTGGGTTGACGATCGTGCTGATTGCCGGCGGCTCCAATGTCGTCACCGGCGGCATCGACCTTTCGCTGGCTGCCAATATGGGTCTCAGCGCTGCCGTCTATGCGAGCCTGACACAGCTCGGCTACGGCGATGCGACAGCGATCGCCGCGGCAATCCTCACCGGCGCGCTGATCGGCACGGTTAATGCCATTGCCGTCGTCTATGCCGGCATCGTGCCGCTGCTGGCCACGCTGGCCGTCATGAACGTCGTCGCCGGCCTGGAATTGGTGCTGACCGGCAATACCGTCCTGCCGGCCTCGACGCCTTTCCTGTCGGCGCTCTCGGCCTCGGATGCTTTCGGCATCCCGGTTCTTGCCTATGTGCTCCTCGGTTTCACGGTGATCGCCGCAGCGATCGTGCAATATACCCCGCTCGGCCTGCGCCTTTATGCCGTCGGCGAGTTTCCGGACGCAGCGCGTGCGGCCGGCCTGCCGCTTCGCCGCCTGCTCGCCGGCGCCTTCGTCGCCAGCGGCGTCTCCGGCGGCATCGCTGGCATTCTGTCGGCTTCCTATCTGAGCGGCAGCACGACCGGCGCCGGCGAGATGCTGTTGCCCGTCGTCGTGACGGCCCTGCTCGGCTCGGTCTTTTCGCGCCGGCTGGTTCCGACGATCACCGGGACGCTGCTTTCGGCCCTTTTGGTCGGCTTCCTGGTCAACGGCTTCCAGCTGCTGAACATTTCGAGCACGCTGGTCAGCGGCGTCCAGGGCGTGCTCATTCTCATCGTCGTTTCCGCGACCACGTTGCTGCGCCGGCAGGAGGCCTGACCATGTCGCTCCAGACCCCTCCCCTCGCCACCATCGACTTACCGCGTCTCATCGCCGGCGGCCTGGTGCGCTATGGGCTGATCCTCGCCCTTGTTGCGGTGTTCGCCGCCTTTTCCGTGGCAACGCCGACATTCCTGACGCCTGCCAATCTGCAGAGCATCCTGGTCAATAATTTCACGCTGCTTGCCATCGTCTCCGTCGCCATGACCTTCGCCGTCGCGTCGGGCGGCATCGATCTTTCGGTGGGAACGGCGATGGATTTCGCCAGCTTTGCCTTCGTCTCGCTCGTCCTTGCCGGGCAGCCGGTGGCAGTCGCCGCAGTCGCGGGACTGGCCGCCGGAGCGTTTGTCGGTGCGTTCAACGCGCTGCTGATTTCAGGGATCGGCGTGTCGCCGTTCCTCGCCACGCTCGGCACGCTGTTCATCGGCCGCAGCGTGCAGCAGCTGCTGACCAATGGCGGCAATCCGGTCTATCTGCCGCCGAATGGCGTGCCGGAAGCCTTCCGTTTCCTCGGCCACGGCACGATTGCCGGCTTTCCGGTGCCGCTTGCCGCTGCCATCGTCGTCATCGCCGCTGCTGCCGTTGTTTTTGCCCGCACGCGTTTCGGTCGCGTCATCCTGTCGATCGGCATCCAGCCGGGCGTCGTGCGCTATTCCGGCATCGCCGCGCCGGCCCATGTCGCGGTGACTTTCATCCTGGTCGGGTTGATCGCGGCAATCGCCGGGCTGATCCTGACCGCAACCGTCACCACCTACATCCCCTCCTCGGGCAATGCCTTCCTGCTGAATGCGATCGGCGCGACCTTCATCGGCACGACGCTCAGCCCACTCGGACGGCCGAATGTCGGCGGGACCGTTCTCGGCGCGCTGCTGCTCAGTATCGTCGTTAATGGGCTGCTGCTGACCGATCTGAACTTCTATTGGCAGCAGGTCGGCACGGGAACGCTGATCTTCGCCGTGCTCGCCCTGAGCTTTGTCAGCAGAAAGGCCGCAAGCGGCACGTGAGAAAAGCAGCCAGTGCCGTCAAGTTCGGGGAAGCTGTTACCCCGCCGAGACGTCCGAAATCATCCGCGAGACGGCATTCTTCCAGCCGATGATCTTGGCCTGCCGCTCGCTCTCCTCCATCGAGGGGTTGAAGCGGCGGTCGCAGGCCCACGACTGCGCAAAATCCCGCTTGCCGGGCCAGATGCCGGCTTTCGAGCCGGCAAGCCAGGCAGCGCCGAGCGCTGTGGTCTCGCGGATCGCCGACCGGTCGACCGGATTCCCCGTCATGTCAGCCAGGCACTGCATCGTCCAATCCGAAGCCGCCATGCCGCCATCGACGCGCAGCACGGTTTCCAGCTGGTTGACGCCCCAGTCCTTCTTCATCGCCACCAGCAGGTCGAGCGTCTGATAGGCGACGGATTCGAGCACGGCGCGGGCAAATTCCGCCGGCCCGCTATTTCGCGTCAGGCCGAAGATCGCGCCGCGCGCTGCCGGATCCCAATAGGGCGCACCGAGGCCGGTGAAGGCCGGAACGATATAGACCTGCTGTCCGGGATCGGCCTTGGCCGCCAGCACCCCTGCCTCCGAAGCCTGGTCGATGATGCCGAGGCCGTCGCGCAGCCATTGAACGGCGGCACCGGCGATGAAGATCGAACCCTCAAGCGCATAGGTCGTCTCGCCGTCGAGGCGGCAGGCGATGGTCGTCAGCATCCGGTTGGAAGAGGAAACACGATCCCTGCCGGTGTTCAGCAGCGCAAAGCAGCCGGTTCCGTAAGTGGATTTCATCATGCCGGGCTCGAAGCAGGCATTGCCCACGGCCGCCGCCTGCTGGTCGCCGGCGACGCCCAGGATCGGAAGATCCGCGCCGAACAGCGCCTTGTCGACGCGGCCGAAATCATCGGCGCATTCCCTGACCTCGGGAAGCATGGCGACCGGAATGCCGAGAATACCGAGAAGCTCTTCGTCCCAAACGCCGTCATCGATGTTGTAGAGCAGCGTTCGCGACGCATTGGTCGCGTCGGTGGCGTGCACGCGGCCGCCCGTCAGATTGTAGATCAGCCAGCTGTCGATCGTGCCGAAGCAAACCTCGCCCGCCTCCGCCTTCTCACGCAGGCCGTCGACATTGTCGAGCAGCCAGCGAAGCTTGGTTCCGGAGAAATAGGGGTCGAGCAGCAGGCCGGTCTTGGCGCTGAAGAGTTTCTCATATCCATCGGCCTTCAGGCTCTCGCACATTTCGGCTGTGCGCCTGTCCTGCCAGACGATCGCACGGTGAAGTGGGGTTCCGGACCGGCGGTCCCAGACGACCGCCGTCTCGCGCTGATTGGTGATGCCGATCGCGGCAATGGCGGCGGCGTTCGTGCCGGCATCAACAATCGCCTTGCGCACGGTATCGACGACGGACTGCCAGATTTCGGCGGCATCGTGCTCCACCCATCCGGGCTGCGGATAATATTGGGTGATTTCCGCCTGCGCCGAGCCGGCCATTTTCATGTCGCCATCAAAGATAATCGCGCGCGAAGATGTCGTGCCCTGGTCGATTGAAAGAATATAGCCGCTCATCTCGTCTCCGGCTCGCACGAGATCGCTCCGCCTGCCAGAGATGGCAGGGCGCGGGCGGACGTCATGAGAGAAAGATTGTGGGTGCCACCGGCCGTAGCCGATGGCAGGAAGTGATGGCCGGAAGCCTCGTCGCCTCCGGCCGAGGTCTGCCTTACTTCGACTGCCAGCTCTTGACGAGTTCGTCGTAGTTGACGGTGACCGGCTTTTCCTTCTCGTTCTCGATCTTCAGCTGCGGCGCAAGGTTGCCCTTCTTCACCGCATCCGCGTTCCAATAAGCGAGATCATGCTCTTTGGCGAGCTTCGGGCCGATATCACCCTGGACGCCCGATTTCTCGATACGGCCCATGACCTTCTCCTGCTCGCCGCAAAGAGAATCCATGGCTTCCTGCGGCGTCTTGGCGCCGGCGGCGGCGTCACCGATAGCCTGCCACCAAAGCTGAGCCAGCTTCGGATAGTCGGGAACGTTGGTGCCGGTTGGCGACCACTGAACACGCGCAGGCGAACGATAGAACTCGATCAGACCGCCGAGCTTCGGAGCACGCTCCGTAAAGCTCTTGTCGCGAATGGTGGATTCGCGGATGAAGGTGAGACCGAGCTGGCTCTTCTTCACGTCAACCGTCTTCGAGGTCACGAACTGTGCATAGAGCCAGGCGGCTTTCGCACGGTCCGTAGGCGTCGATTTCATCAGCGTCCAAGAACCGACGTCCTGATAACCAAGCTTCATGCCGTCTTTCCAGTAAACGCCATGCGGGCTCGGTGCCATGCGCCATTTCGGCGTACCGTCCTCGTTCATAACAGGCAGGCCAGGCTTGACCATGTCTGCTGTAAAGGCCGTGTACCAGAAGATCTGCTGCGCGACGTTACCCTGTGCCGGAACCGGACCGGATTCCGAGAAGGTCATGCCCTGAGCTTCCGGCGGTGCGTAGGCCTTCAACCAATCGAGATACTTCTGGATCGAGTAGACGGAAGCCGGGCCATTGGTGTCACCGCCGCGCGCGACGCACGAGCCGACAGGACGCGACTTCTCGTCGACCTTGATACCCCATTCGTCGACCGGAAGACCGTTCGGCAGACCCTTGTCACCATTGCCGGCCATCGAAAGCCAGGCGTCGGTGAAGCGCCAGCCGAGCGACGGGTCCTTCTTGCCGTAGTCCATGTGGCCGAAGACCTTTTTGCCGTTCACGTCACGGCCGGTAAAGAATTCGGCAATGTCCTCATAGGCCGACCAGTTGACCGGAACGCCGAGATCGTAGCCATATTTCGCCTTGAAATCGGCCTTGTTCTTCTCGTCGTTGAACCAGTCGTAGCGGAACCAATAGAGGTTGGCGAATTGCTGGTCGGGAAGCTGGTAGAGCTTCTTGTCCGGTGCCGTCGTGAACTTGGTGCCGATGAAGTCGTTGATATCGAGGCCGGGGTTTGTAACGTCCTTGCCTTCGCCGGCCATCCAGTCGGTCAGGTTGCGCACCTGCTGATAGCGCCAATGCGTACCGATCAAGTCGGAGTCGTTGACCCAGCCGTCATAAAGGTTCTGTCCGGTCTGCATCTGTGTCTGGATCTTCTCGACAACGTCACCCTCTTGAATGACGTCGTGGGTGACCTTGATCCCGGTGATCGCAGTAAAGGCCGGAGCCAGAACCTGGGACTCATACTGGTGGGTGGTCAAAGTTTCCGAGACAACCTTGATGTCCATACCCTGCAAAGGCTTCGCAGCATCGATGAACCACTGCATTTCCTTTTCCTGGTCGGCGCGAGAGAGCGTCGACACGTCGCCGATCTCTTTGTCCAGAAAAGTCTTAGCCTCGTCCATGCCGGCATAGGCCGACGCGGTCATCGCCAGCAGCAAGCCTGCTGTCGTCGTCAATAAGTGCCGTCGCATAATATCCTCCCAGGGTTTGCGATTGCAGTCACGTCTCAGGCGGCCAAGGACCCCCGGCCATCTGTCTTCACTTTGCCGTCACACGTAGCGGAACACGCCGATGGCGTAGACCACGGAGATGGCAAGAGCCCACCACAGGTTGGGCCCACCGAGCCCAAGCCATGCAAGATGAATGAACGCTGCGCCGAGCAGCGAAAGGAAAAGCCGGTCACCGCGCGTCGTCTCGAAGCGCAGGATTCCGATCCGCGGATTGCCGCCCGGCACCGCATATTCCCATATCCCCATGCCGATCAGCAGCAATGCGATGACGATGAAGAAAGCGGCCGTCGGCCATGTCCACGCCATCCATGAAAAATCGGGAAGCGAAAAGCTCATCAAACTCTCCCCAGGGCGAAGCCCTTTGCGATGTAATTGCGCACAAACCAGATCACCAGCGCCCCCGGGATAAGGGTCAGAACGCCCGCGGCGGCCAGCAGGCCCCAATCCATGCCGGATGCAGAGACGGTGCGGGTCATGGTGGCGGCGATCGGCTTCGCGTCGGTTGTCGTCAGCGTTCGTGCGATCAGCAACTCGACCCAAGAGAACATGAAGCAGAAGAAGCAGGCGACACCTATGCCGCTCGCAATCAGCGGCGTGAAGATCTTCAGGAAGAACCGCGGGAACGAGTAGCCATCGATATAGGCCGTCTCGTCGATTTCCTTCGGCACGCCGGACATGAAGCCTTCAAGGATCCAGACCGCCAGCGGTACGTTGAAGAGGCAATGCGCCAAGGCCACGGCGATGTGCGTATCGATGAGTCCAAAGGCCGAGTAGAGCTGGAAGAACGGCAGGGCAAAGACTGCTGGCGGCGCCATCCGGTTGGTCAGCAACCAGAAGAACAGATGCTTGTCGCCGAGGAACCGATATCGGGAGAAGGCATAGGCCGCCGGCAGCGCAGCTGCCACCGAGATCACCATGTTCATGACGACATAGCTGATTGAATTGATATAGCCGGAATACCACGCCTTCTCCGTGAAGATCGTCACGTAATTCGCGATCGTCGGGTTATGAGGATAAAGCGTCAGAGAATTGACGATTTCCGCATTGGTCTTGAAGCTCATGTTGACGAGCCAATAGATCGGCAGCAGGAGCACGATGATATAGATCGTCGGAACCAGCCACCACCAGCGCGATTCCTCGCCGCGCCGGCGCATCAGACGGCCGACTTCATCGGCGGAGAGCCCGCTTGCGACACTGGTAACGCCTGGGATGTTTCGGCTCGATGTCGTTTCGTTGGAGACGCTCATTTCAATTCTCCGCGTCGTGGCTGGTCATGACGGTGTAGAACACCCACGAAAGCAGCAGGATGATCAGGAAATAAACCAGCGACATGGCAGCTGCCGGACCGAGATCAAACTGTCCGAGGGCGGTCTTGACCAGATCGATCGACAGGAAAGTGGTCGAGTTGCCCGGACCGCCACCCGTGACGACAAAAGGCTCGGTGTAGATCATGAAACTATCCATGAAACGCAGCAGCACGGCGATCAGAAGAACGCGCTTCATCTTGGGCAGCTGGATATAGCGGAACACTGCCCAACGGGACGCACCGTCGATCTTGGCTGCCTGATAGAAAGCATCTGGAATGGAAACGAGGCCGGCATAGCAGAGCAAGACGACCAGGCTCGTCCAGTGCCAGACATCCATGATGATGATCGTCACCCAGGCGTCGAGCGGATCCTGCACATAGTTGTAATCGATGCCGATGGCGTTGACGTAATAACCGAACAAACCAATGTCGTTGCGGCCGAACACCTGCCAGATCGTGCCGACCACGTTCCATGGGATCAACAGCGGCAGTGCCATCAGAACCAGGCATACCGGCACGCCGATGCCTGATTTCGGCATGTTGAGCGCAATGAAGATACCGAGCGGAATCTCCAGCGCGAGAATGATCAACGAAAAAATCAGGTTTCGCTGCAGGGCGGCCCAGAATCGGTCGGAATGCAGGATTTCGGTAAACCAGTCCGTTCCGTTCCAGAAGAACTGGTTGTTTCCGAAAGTGTCCTGAACGGAATAGTTCACAACCGTCATCAAGGGAATGACAGCCGAGAAAGCCACCAGCACGAGGACCGGCAGAACCAGAAACCAGGCTTTGTTGTTCCAGGTTTTTTCCATGATCAAGCCTCCGGTCCGGCGCGCCAAGAGTCGGCATAGATACTGATAGCTGATGGCTCGAAGGTCACCCGGGGATCGGCCGGAATTTCCTCGTCCTCGGGAATGACGATCGCGATCGGCTGGCCGGCGAACTGCGCGCGGACGATCTTCTGCCGGCCGATATCTTCCACCTTGCTGACCGTCACAGGCATACCCTCACGGCCGACCCGGATAAACTCGGGCCGGATTCCAAGCTCTACCTTGGCCGCTGCCGAAGTCTTTGGCGCATAGCCGAGCGTTAGCGCGTGCTCGCCGACCCGAACCGTACTGCCCTCTACCTTGGCCGGCATGAAGTTCATGCCCGGCGAACCGATGAAGTAGCCGACGAAGGTATGGCTCGGACGCTCGAAGAGTTCGGCCGGCGTGCCGATCTGCACGATCTCGCCATCATACATCACCACGACTTTGTCGGCGAAGGTCAGCGCCTCCGTCTGGTCATGCGTGACATAGACCATGGTAAAACCGAACTGCTTGTGCAGCCGCTTCAGCTGCGATCGCAGCACCCATTTCATATGCGGATCGATAACAGTGAGCGGCTCGTCAAAGAGAATCGCGTTCACATCCGAGCGCACGAGGCCGCGGCCGAGCGAAATCTTCTGCTTTTGGTCCGCCGTCAAGCCGCGCGCGCGCCGCTTGGCCCAGCCGGCAAGATCGATCATCTCGAGGATTTCGCGGACGCGCCGGTCGACATCCGCCTCGGCCACGCCGCGGTTGCGCAGAGGAAAGGCGAGGTTGTCGTAGACCGTCATCGTGTCGTAGATGACCGGGAACTGGAATACTTGCGCGATATTTCGCTGCTGTGTCGGCAGGTTCGTAACATCCTGCCCGTCGAAGAGAATCCGCCCTTCGGACGGCTGAATGAGGCCCGAAATGATATTGAGCAGCGAGGTCTTTCCGCAGCCCGAAGGCCCGAGCAGTGCATAAGCGCCGCCATCGTTCCACTCATGGTGCACTTCCTTGAGAGCGTAGTCCTTCTCGCTCTTCGGGTTCGGCCCATAGGCATGGCGAATATGATCGAGGGTGATACGTGCCATGATCTTCTCCTAGCCCCCTTGCCTGGCGGTGGTGATCGCCCGGCCGTCCGCGCCGAACGCCATCAGGTGGCGCGTATCGATGAAAACGGAGATGTCCGTGTCCGGGTCGATATTGTGGATGCCGTGCGCAAGCATCACCCAGCGGGTGCCGGCAAATTGCAGATGAACAAAACTTTCCGAGCCGGTGATCTCCGAAACCTGTGTTCGCGCCGTCATCCGCGCCGAACCAGCCGTCTGGGCGGTTGGTGCAAGATGATGCGGGTGAAACGCTATGGTTGCCGGCCCGTCCGGCACGTTCTGAAGATGCGGCGGCACGGCAAAAATCACCGCGCCATCGCGCAGGAAATTGCCTTCCGATTTGACCAGATCAATAAAATTCAGCGGCGGATCGGCAAAGGTTTTCGCCGTCGTCAGATCGAGCGGATTGCGATAGACCTCGATCGTCGGGCCGAACTGCGTGATCCGGCCCTCGCTGAGCGCTGCCGTATTGCCGCCCAGCAACAAGGCTTCGGACGGTTCCGTCGTGGCATAGACGAAGATCGCGCCGGACTGCGCGAAGATGCGCGGCAATTCCTGCCGCAGCTCCTCACGCAGCTTGTAGTCGAGGTTGGCAAGCGGCTCGTCCATCAAAACAAGGCTCGCATTCTTCACGAGTGCCCGGGCAAGTGCGGTGCGCTGCTGCTGGCCGCCGGAGAGGTTGAGCGGCGTGCGATCGAGATAAGGCCCGAGTTTCAGAAGTTCGGCAGCCTTGCGCACCTCCAGATCGATGATCTTGGCATCCTTGCCGGCAATCCGCAGCGGCGAGGCAATATTCTCGTAGACCGTCAATGCCGGATAATTGATGAACTGCTGATAGACCATGGCGATGTTGCGCTTCTGGACAGGCATAGCTGTCACGTCAGCACCATCAAAATGGATCGTGCCGGTTGTCGGCCGATCAAGGCCGGCCATCAGACGCATCAACGAGGTCTTGCCCGACAATGTCGGCCCAAGCAGAACGTTTAGCGTTCCTCTTTCAAAAACAAGATCGGTCGGGTGGATATGATAGTCCCCTCCCACCATCTTTGCGGCCTTCCGCAGTTCCAGCATTCCGATTCCCGTGCCTCCACGCATCGGGGACCACATGTTGCCCTTATCCGGCCATCGCCGGCATGGCAGCCATGTACTCCTCCAGTGACTGAGCCTGCTCCCTCGAAAGGCGCAGACCATCCTTTGTTCTCCTCCACAGCACGTCTTCGGCGTGCCGGGCCCATTCCTGTTTGACGAGATAGGTGACCTCGGCCTCGTAGAGGTCGCCGCCGAACAGCCGTCCCAAATCGTCGACGCCGCGGGCTTCGCCGAGCAGCGCCTTGACCCTCGTCCCGTAACGGCGAACCAGCCGGCGGGCATGTTGATCGGCGAGGAACGGATAAAGCCGCTTCAGATCGGCGACCTGCCCCTCGTAACCCCGGACCGGGAAGTCGCCGCCTGGCAGATGGCTCTTGGCCGTCCACGGGGCACCCTTGACGCCGATCGCAGCGCCGATCTTCTCCAGCGCGTGTTCGGAAAGCCGGCGATAGGTGGTGAGCTTGCCGCCGAAGACGTTGAGTAGCGGTGCGCTACTCCCCTCGCCGTCCAGCTTCAACACATAGTCACGCGTCGCCTCCTGCGCCTTCGAGGCACCGTCGTCATAAAGCGGCCTGACTGCGGAATAGGCCCAGACGATATCCTCCGGCCTGACCGGCTCCTTGAAATATTCCGACGCCGCATTGCACAGATAGATGGTCTCTTCCTCGGAGATCCGAACATCCTTGGGATCGGCGGTGTAATCGCGGTCGGTGGTGCCGATCAGCGTAAAGTCGCCCTCGTAAGGAATGGCAAAGATGATGCGGTTGTCGGGATTCTGAAAGAAATAGGCGCGTGGACCGTCAAACTTTTTCTTCACCACGATATGGCTGCCCTGGACAAGGCGGACATGGTGAGCCTCGTTCTGGCCGAAGGCGGAACGGATGACATGGTCGACCCACGGACCGGCAGCATTGACCAGCATGCGGGCCTGATGGTTGTCATTGCGGCCGGTGACCGTATCGGTGGTCTCGATGTGCCAGAGGTCGTTCTCGCGCCTTGCCGACACCACTTTGGTGCGCGGCATGATGGTCGCCCCCTTGTCGGCGGCGTCGCGGGCGTTCAGCACCACCATGCGGGCATCATCGACCCAGCCGTCGGAATATTCGAAGGCCTTGGCGAACAGCGCCTTCAGCGGCTTGCCGGCCGGATCGCGGCGCATGTCGAGCACCGATGTCGCCGGCAACAGCTTACGGCCGCCGAGATGGTCGTAAAGGAAGAGGCCGAGCCGGATCAGCCAGGCCGGCCGGATGCCGCCCTTATGGTAGGGCAGCACGAAACGCAGCGGCCAGATGATGTGCGGCGCCATCGCCCAGAGGATCTCGCGCTCCATCAGCGATTCCCGCACTAGGCGGAACTCATAATGCTCGAGATAACGCAGGCCGCCATGAATGAGCTTGGTGGCGCCAGACGAGGTGCCCGAGGCGAAGTCGTTCATCTCCGCCAGCGCCACGGAATAACCGCGCCCAACAGCATCGCGCGCAATGCCGCAGCCGTTGATGCCGCCCCCGATGACGAATATGTCGTGTATCTCCCGGCCCAATATCCCCTCCGAGCCTGCTGCGGATTTCGCATCGCACAAAACTCACGCAATTGCGAAAGTGAAGTCAGTTAAAACGAAAGAGATACGAATGTCAAACGAATGTTTCGCGGCGGAAATTCAGAACAGTGCCGGCATCATGCTTTAGCGAAACCTGCCGTTCGTTTCGATCAGCTTTACATTGTTTTCGAGGCAGAGATTGCGGATCGACGGCACCGGACAATGGTCGGTGATGAAGGTATGAACTTGGGAAAGTTGGCCGATCCTGACTGGAGCGGTGCGTTCGAACTTCGTCGAATCCGCAACCAGAATGACATGCCGGGCGTTGGCGATGATCGCCTGTGCGACCTTGACTTCGCGAAAATCATAGTCGAGAAGCGCGCCATCCACGTCGATCGCCGAAGCCCCGATCACGGCATAGTCGACCTTGAACTGGCGGATGAAATCGACTGCCGCCTCGCCGACGATCCCGCCATCCGAACCGCGCACCACACCGCCGGCGATCACCACCTCGATTGCGGGCAGCAGACGTAACCTATTGGCAACATTGATATTATTTGTAATCACCATCAGCTCGTGATGCTCGGCGAGCGCCTCGCCCACCGCCTCGGTCGTCGTTCCGATATTGATGAAGAGCGAGGCCCCGCTCGGGATCAGCTCGACCGCGGCCATGCCGATCGCCTGTTTCTCGGACGCGGCGATCTGCCGCCGCGCCTCGTATTTGACGTTCTCGGTCCCGCTCGGGAATGTCGCGCCGCCGTGGATACGCGTCAGCACCTGCGCATCGCAGAGATCGTTCAGGTCCTTGCGGATCGTCTGCGGTGTCACTGAAAAGCGGGAAGCGAGCTCCTCGACCAGGACCCTGCCGCTCGATTTCGCTATCGCCACGATTTCAGTTTGCCGGTCGGTCAAGAACATGAGCACGCACCTTTCGATCTACTTTCGTTTTAAAGAAAGCGAACGCCTGCGCAATGCCTATCTGTCACCTGATCACCTTCCGGGGCGAATTTGCTGCTATCGTTTCCGCATCACATTGACGACGAGCACACCGAGGATCGCCATGACGCCACCGACCGCGCCAAGCGCCGTCGGCGTCTCACCCAGCCAGAGGAAACCGATCAGCGTGGCGACGGGCGGAACGCCATAGAGAAAGTTCGAAGCGCGGGCGGCCGTCAGCCGCTTCAGCGCGATCGCCCAGGTGAGGTAGCCGATCGCAGTCGGGAAGATGACGAGATAGGCAACGCCCCAGTTCACCTCCGCCGGGGCGGCGGCCAGCGCCTGAATCGTCGCCGGTGCGGCCGGAAACAGCGGCACCGAACCGATCAGCAGGATCCAGGCGGTGACGGCAAGCGCCGGCATCCGGCCGAGCAGCGGCTTCTGCAGCACGCTGGCGATCGCCGAGCAAAGTGCTGCGCCGAGGATGAGGACGGCATTCGGATCAAGCTTGAAGCCGCCGTCGGAGGCAACCGCAATCAGCGCCACACCGCCGAAGGATATGGCAGTGCCGGCCCAGCCCCAGCGGCCGAAGCGCTCGCCGAGCGCGAACGTGGCGATGAGGGCGGTGAAGACGGGCATGGTGTTGATGATGAAGCTCGCCGGCCCTGCCGCAACCGTCTGCTCACCGGTGTTCAACAGAACCGCATAAGCGGCGATGAAGAGCACCGCAGCGATGGAAAGGCGGACGAAATCGCGTTTTTCCGGCAACGGCCGGTAGATCACGAGGTAGACCAGAGCGATGGCGCCGGCTGCCACATACCGCGCGGTCGCCAGTTCGATCGGCGTCAGTGGTCCGAGACAGATGCGGATCACCACGAAAGAGGACGCCCAGAAGAGGATTGTGACGAGGATCGCGCCGAAGGCGACCAGATCGAACCCGCCCTGCTGTTTCGTCGAAATCGGTGTGCTTGCCGCCATGCTCATTTTCGCCTCCATTTGTTCTTCGACAATGGATTAGGCCTTCGATGCGTGCTTGAAAAGCATCGCAATCGATGATCAAATGTGTCTATGGTTCACAGCTCGCCCGTGCTTCCGCCGCTCGATACGCTCGAGACCTTTGCCCGCGCCGCCCGGCTTGGATCGTTTTCGGCCGCGGCCGAGGAAAGCGGCATCACGCATGGCGCGGTGTCGCGGCAGGTCTCGCGCCTCGAGCGCTGGATGGGGGTGCGGCTGTTTGCCCGCGAAGCCAGAGGCGTGCGGCTGACGCCGGAGGGCATGCGGTTTTTCGCGCGGGCGGAGGAAGCGCTTGCACTGCTCGGCAATAGCGGCGAACGCTGGCTGCCTCGCCGCAATAGGGCGGTGGTGCGCCTTTCGGTGACGCCCTCGGTCGCCTCGTTGTGGCTGTTTCAGCGTCTGCCGAAGCTCGAAGGAAACGAGCTGCATGTCGAGTTGACGCTCGAACACCGGCTGGCGGATTTCGGCGAAGGCACGGACCTTGCCATCCGCTGCGGCAAAGGGCCGTGGGCCGGCGTGCGCGCCCTGTCGCTCTGGCAGGAGAAGTCGTATCCGATCGCCGCCCCGGCCCTGGCAGACCGGCTCGGCCAGCGCTCCGATGCTGTTTCGCTGCTCGACCTGCCGATCCTGCACGACTCCAATATCGAAGGCTGGCGTCGCTGGCTTGCGCGCGAGGGCGTCGACTACACGCCACGCGGCCACGACCGTCGCTTCGAGGATTACAATCTCGTCGTCGATGCCTGTGTACAAGGGCTCGGCATCGCTCTCGCCCGGCCGCCGCTGTCGGATGCCGCGCTTGCGGCCGGGCGCGTCGTCGCCGTGTCGGAGCGGACGCTCGACAATCATGTGGCCTTCCACCTTATTCGACCGGACGATGCGCTCAGAAGCCCCGCCATCGAATTCGCCAGTCGCTTCCTACGCGAGGCAGGCCATGACGAGGCGACGATCGCCGCTTTTATCGCACCCGGCCGGGCGAAAGCGTAGGCGGAAGGTCGGTGGCGACGTTCGCTGCACCGATTGAGGAGATTAGTAATGGCAACGGTGGTGCTGTTTCATTCGGTTTATGGACTCCGGTCACTCGAGCGCGATGCAGCAGAGCGTCTGCGGGCGGCTGGGCATCAGGTGTTTACGCCGGATCTCTCTATGCGGGCAAGGTCGCGCGATCGATCGATGAGGGCATTGAACTGAAGGAGGCGATCGGGTGGTCCACTCTTTGCCAACGCGCGGAAAAGGCGGTCGCCCCGCTGCCTGGCTCCGCCGTGCTCGGCGGATTTTCGATGGGTGCTGGCGTCTCCGCACATCTTTGGCCGAAGCGGCCGCAGATGGTAGGCTTGCTGCTGCTTCAAGGCCTCGCTGAAATTCCGGACAACGCGCGCCGGGGCCTTCCCGTCCAGATCCATCTTGCCGATCCGGATCGATTCGCGCCCAGGGAAGAGGTTGAAACCTGGCAAGCGGCAGCGGCCCGGTCGAGCATCGCCGCGGAGATCTTCAAATATTCCGGCGCCGGTCATCTCTACACCGATCCGACGCTGCCGGATCACGATGCAGCTACGGCCGAACTGACATGGAGCCGCGTCATCGGCTTCCTCGCTGCACTGTAGTAGCCGCCAGGCCGTTACTCCGCCGGAAACTGCAGGCGCATTTCCTTCGCCAGTTCAAACCCGGCGGCCCGGTAAACGGGCTCACCGGCATCCGAGGCGTGGATGACGGCCGTCGTGCAGCCGATAGACTTCAGATAATCAATAGCCTTGTTGGTCAGCGCCAACGCGATGCCGCGCCGGCGGAAGGCGTCGGCGACATAGACAGACCAGATGTAGCCATGCAGTCGCTGTTCCGGCTGGATGATCTCCGGAAATGGTGATTGGTGCATCTGGCACGACGCGGAACCGGCGATTTCACCGTCGACGATAGCAAGGAACGAAGTCAGACGCCGCTCCTCGCGTCCGCTTCTGATGAAAGACAAGATCCGCGCCGCCGCATCGGGCCTGTAGTGTTCCGGCGGCGTGCCATAGCTGTCCCAGATCTTCAGATGGTGCCCCACCAGGATCTCATCCTCGTCGGGCGTTGCCGTTCGAATATCCATCATGTCGTGATCCGGCCGGGGGCATATCGGCGCGTAAAATCGCCCTTCAAAGGGGTGGCGCCCTGCCGCATCGCGGGGCGCCCAAAGGCATATCAGTTCGCGGCTGTCAGCGTCATCGACGCACTGCCGGCCGCAACGTTGAGGCCAAGCTGGCCGGTCAGGCTGACCGTCTGCAGATGGATCGAGCCAGAGGTTCCGCCAATCAGGAGATTGGCGCCGACACCGGCCCCGAGCGTCGCTTCGGCGGTAGCGCCGACATAGAGGCCGGCGAGCGATCCGCGGTGATAACCGGCGGTCGGCGCGAACACGGCCCAGATCAGGCGGCTGCGGGTGGTAAAGCCGAGGTCGATGCCGAGCTTTCTCATCTCGCCAGTATAACGATCCGACAGCTCGTTGCCGACGGTTGACTGGAAGATGCAATCGGCTTCCTTGGATGAACCGAGCACATAACCTGTACCGCCACCGATATCGCAGGTGAGGTAACCGATCTTGACACCATTGCGCAGGTCCGGCTCTTCATACGTCCTGGTTACGAGGTCGGCGGCATTGACCGCCCCAGCGCCGGCCAGCGTCAACGATACCGCGGCAAGTGCCTTCGCAAAAATTTTGTCCATAAGTCTCTCCTTCTCAAATCGTGACGAGCATACCCGGCTACTCGCCACCAGATTCGGCAATAGATAACGGACGGAACTGCAAAACGATCCCGATCCGGTACCATCTTCACGTCGCCTGTCAGAGCGCAGAAGATGCGCAAGCGACAAACACGCTTACGGTTCAGCTCCCATTGGGACATTTCGAAGGCACTAATTCGCGCCATCCGGTTATTTCATGATGTTGTCAGGAATGGTTGCCGGAAAGGCACGATCCTGATCGCCGTCGACTTTCTGCGGACGGTATCGATTCATTTTGGCCGACCCGAACCACGACGACCGGATCGGCCGAAGCGAAACGTCAAAGCGGATGGGTCGATACAGAAAAACCCGGCGATGTGTTCGCCGGGTTTTTATATTTGTTCTATTCGCGCTATACTCTTCGCATAAAGCGCATGACGAGCGACACGACGAACAACACCAGGAAAATGAAGAACAGAACCTGGGCAATGGAAGCTGAAGCTCCTGCTATACCGCCAAATCCGAGGACGCCGGCAATCAAGGCCACAACGAGAAACACCAGAGCGTAATAAAGCATCGCAATCTCCTTTTACGTTGCTGCGGAGATAACGGAGGCCGCCCCATTTGGTTCCCTGCCCGTCTCACGGCCGGCACATGCGACGTCGCATCGGATTTGTTCAGCCGAAATGAAAAGCGCCGCTGACCATCCGGTCGCCTTCATTCGGCTCGGGAGGCTCGGCCGCATCGAGATAGGCCTTGAGCGGCCCGGTCAGCACGAACCAGATGCTTGCTCCCAGCATGAAATAGGCTCCCACCGGATCGTCGATGCGGGCGATGAAGGGAAGGCAGGCGGAGGCGAACAGGACGATGATCCGCACCGACCACTCCGCCTCACGTTTGGCGATGGCGCGCGCTCGCAGCGACTTGTATTGCCGGGCGCCATAACCTCCTCCCGTCGCTTTCAGCGCCGAAAGCAGTTTTCGTGCTGATGGCAGCGCCAGCATGAGCAGCGCGGCGACACTGAGCGCGAAAGGTTTGCCAGTCATGACCTGCCCGCTGGCGATCAGGAGAAAGGAGAGCACGACGAGATTCCATGTCGGCTCCAACAGCTCCGGCGGTTGCCGCGTGCGGAGATGCCAAGTGCGCAGCAAGCCCGCCGCGCCGTGCAGTAGCGGCTGATCGATATAGCGATTGATCCAGTCCATGCCGATGCTCGTCCCCGATTGCATGAAGAGGGCTCCGAACACCACGGAATTTGGTCATCATCGTGGCAATACCTGCCGAATCACGCCCGTCGCGTGAAGGAAGCGGCCTGCCAAGGCTTTAGTTGCAACGTTAGCGCAGTTCCTGCGCGACCTCCCAGACATGGCCGGACGGATCGGCAAAGGCCGCCGTACGGCGGCCCCATGGACGATCGATCGGACCATTGAGCAGCATGATCCCGAGTTTGCGCAGGTCCGCGCAGACCCCGTCGACATCATCGACCTTGATCGTCAGCAAGACGCGACTGCCCGAACCGGATGCCGCCACCGGTGACGGATCGACCAGCTGCGGCGCTTCCGTACCCTTGAGAAGGTTGACCATCGTCCCCGAAAATTTCAGCACCGAGCAGACAGCGTCCTGATAGACGACATCGGCGGCAAAGACCTTTTGGTAGAATGCCCTCGCCGCGTCAATATCGTCGACGAACAGGGTGATGACCTCGATCCTATCCAACCTCATGGGCATTTCTCCTCCGTTGCTTCGATCGTCCACCGATATCGATGGCCGGCTTTCTGCTGGTCGCTTCGAGCCTGCCGGTTTCGACATGCCGGGAAAAATAATCGTCAGCTCCTGAGACCCGGCGCCTCGTGGCCGGTGCGCGCCACATATTCCGTGTAGCCGCCGCCATATTGATGCACGCCGTCCGGCGTCAGCTCCAGCACCCGGTTGGAGAGTGCCGCCAGGAAATGCCGGTCGTGCGAGACGAACAGCATGGTGCCCTCATATTGCGACAGCGCCTTGATCAGCATCTCCTTGGTGTCGAGGTCGAGATGGTTCGTCGGCTCGTCAAGCACGAGCAGATTCGGCGGGTCGAACAGCATAATGGCCATGACCAGCCGCGCCTTCTCGCCGCCGGACAATACACGGCAGCGCTTCTCGACATCGTCGCCGGAGAAGCCGAAACATCCGGCGAGCGCCCGCAAAGGCCCCTGCCCCGCCTGTGGGAACCGGTCTTCCAGCGACTGGAAGACGGTGTGCTCGCCGTCGAGAATATCCATGGCGTGCTGGGCGAAATATCCCATCTTGACGCTGGCGCCGAGAGCGACGCTGCCTTCATCGGGCTCGGCGGTCCCCGTCACCAGCTTCAGCAGTGTCGACTTGCCGGCGCCGTTGATGCCCATGATGCACCAGCGTTCCCGGCGCCGCACCATGAAATCCAGTCCTTCATAGATGCTTCGACTGCCGTATTTCTTGTGCACGTTCTTGAGGTTGATCACATCTTCGCCGGATCGCGGCGCCGGCTGAAACTCGAAGGAGACCACCTGACGGCGCTTGGGCGGCTCCACCCGGTCGATCTTTTCCAGCTTCTTGACGCGGCTCTGCACCTGCGAGGCATGCGAGGCGCGCGCCTTGAACCGCTCGATGAACTTGATTTCCTTGGCGAGCATCGCCTGCTGGCGTTCGAATTGGGCCTGCTGCTGCTTTTCGTTCTGCGCCCGCTGCTGCTCGTAGAATTCGTAATCACCCGAATAGGTCGTCAGCGTGCCGCCATCGATCTCGATGATCTTAGTGATGATCCGGTTCATGAACTCGCGGTCATGCGAGGTCATCAGCAGAGCGCCCTCGTAGCCTTTCAGGAACTCCTCCAGCCAGATCAGGCTTTCGAGATCCAGATGGTTGCTCGGCTCGTCGAGCAGCATGACATCGGGACGCATGAGCAGGATGCGAGCGAGCGCCACGCGCATCTTCCAACCGCCCGACAGGGCGCCGACATCGCCGTCCATCATCTCCTGGCTGAAGCTCAGGCCGGCGAGCACTTCGCGGGCGCGTCCTTCGAGCGCATAACCGTCCAGTTCCTCGTAGCGCGCCTGCACCTCGCCGTAGCGCTCGATGATCTTGTCCATGTCGTCGGCCTGCTCGGGATCGGCCATGGCCGCCTCAAGCTCACGCAATTCGCCGGCAACGAGGCTGACCGGGCCGGCGCCGTTCATCACCTCGGCGACGGCACTGTGGCCCGCCATCTCGCCGACGTCCTGGTTGAAGTAGCCGATGGTGACGCCCTTTTCACAGGAGACCTGCCCTTCGTCTGGCTGCTCCTCACCGTTGATCATCCGGAAGATCGTCGTCTTGCCGGCGCCGTTCGGGCCGACGAGACCAATCTTCTCGCCTTTGTTGAGAGCTGCAGACGCCTCGATGAAGAGAATCCGGTGGCTGAGTTGTTTGCTGATATTTTCGATACGAATCATGATTTGCGCGGGACCCGGGAAAAGATTTTGGCGCCCTTATGCCACGCATGGAAATGACAGGATAGGCCCGTTTCCAACCCTCTCGATCTCCTGAGGATGCCGAAACCTGTAAGCGGTTTTCGGACGACCTCGTGCTCGCTGCTTTAATTTAGAACCGGATTGGATAGTATCGAGGCTCGCGCCAAGGAGAGGCCGTGCCAATGAGCGTCCGCCCGCCGCAGTCCCTCAGACAATCGCAGCAGAATACAAACGGCTTCAACGTCCTCGAATACGAGCTGATGTCGGAACGCGCCGATGCGCTCGGGCGCCACGGGCAGAAGGTGGAGGCAGCACTCGCCGCGCTGAGGGCTTGGACTACCAACCACAGAGTGACGAGGAACGCGAGAGACTTCTCAATGCAGCGTCCGACGCCGTCTGGGCCTTCTTCATCCAGCGTGAGATCTGCGGGCTGCGGAACAACCGCGACGCCATTCAGCGTTATGGCATCCCGAACGAAGTGATCGCCAGATTGGGCGCCGTGCCAAAATAACACGTAGCGACGGTGGGAGCGGCTCCCTTACCTATTGAGTGGAAATCAGCGGCCCAGAAAGATATGGCTTGATGCCGAACCATGGCGAAAGGGAATTGCGATGCCAAGCTCGATCCGGATTGGAAACCAGCATCTCACCGTCGACGTCTCCTCCCTCGGCGCCGAGATGCAGGCGCTCACCACCAGAAACGGACGCTCATGGCTGTGGACGGGCGACCCAGCCTTCTGGACCGGGCGGTCGCCGATCCTTTTTCCGATCGTCGGCAAGGCGCCGGAGGACAAGATAGCAATCGACGGCACGATCTATCCGATGGCCCAGCATGGTTTTGCCCGCCGCAGCGAATTCGCGCTTGCGGCATCCACCGCGACGATGTGCCGATACGAACTGGTCGCCTCGGCGGCCACCCGGGCGGCTTATCCATTCGATTTTCAGCTGGCGGTGGAGCATGCGGTTGAGGGCCGCGCGCTGACGGTGGCGGCAGAAGTCACCAACCGCGATCAGAAGGCGATGCCGTTCGGGCTCGGATTCCATTCGGCCTTTGCCTGGCCGCTGCCGGGTGCCGCCGGGCACGCCCATGTCGTTACGCTCGACAATAAGGGCGAGCCGCCGCTTGTGCGGCTGCAGGGTGGCCTCATCAATCCTGCGACGCTGCCCTCGCCGTTCGATACCGGTCGGTTGGTGCTCGATCACGCCATGTTCGACCAGGATGCGATGATCTTTCCGCAAGGGGCAGGCGAAGGCTTAACTTATGGCGCCGAAAATGGGCCGACCATGCAATTCCGGTTCGAAAATCTGCCCAATCTTGCCCTGTGGACCAAACCGGGCGCTCCCTTCCTCTGCATCGAGCCCTGGCACGGAACGGCCGCGGAGGCTGGACGTTCGAGCGAGCTTTCGAAGCGGCCCTACACGACTATCCTGGCACCGGGCGCGGTCGCTCGCTTCGCCTTTACCGTCGAGATTTTACAATAGAAAGCCGCGCGCCCGACGGGGGCGCACGAAGGAGGCTTTTACAGCCGTCGCAGGGGCGTTGTCAGTGAGCGCCCGCGCCACCCCCAGCCCGCGGCTTTTGGGTGAGCAGCAGGGCGACGGCAGCAATTGCAAGAACCACGCCGATGACAGCGAAAGTGTCGGCGAAGCCCAGGATGAGGGCCTGACGCCTGACGATCTGCCCGAGAACGACAACGGCCTTCTGCCCGGCGATAGCTGGGTCGGAAATGCCGTGCTGCATGAAATAGCCGGTCGTTTGCGCAAGCCGGTCGCGTACTTCATCACGGGAGAGCGTGACCGACTGGCCGATGATATTCGAGTGGAACTGCTCGCGTTTGGTCAGCACCGTGCCGAGCGTTGCCGTGCCGACGGCGCCCCCGAGATTGCGCAGCATGTTGGTCAGGCCCGAAGCAGCGGCCGCGTCAGCGGCTGCGATGCCGGCGGTAGTAATGGCGGTGATCGGCGTCAGCACCAGCGCCTGGCCGATGGCGCGGACGATGTTCGGGATCCAGAACTGGTCGCCGGCGGTATTTGCCGAAAGCGTGATGTTCATGAAGCAGCTGATCGCGAAGATCGAGATGCCGAGGAAGCCGATGTAACGCGCATCGAAGCGCTTCATCATCATCGGAACAAGCGGGATCAGCAGCAGTTGCGGCAAACCGGTCCAAGCCAGCACCATGCCGATCTGCTCGGCATTGTAGTGCTGAACCTGGCCGAGATATTGCGGCAGGATATAGACGGTGCCGAAGAGGGCGACGCCAACCAGCACGTTGACGGCAACACCGATGCCGAAATTTCGCTGCGTCAGCAGGCTGAGCTTGACCAGCGGCTTCTTCACGGTGAGCTCGATCCAGATGAAGCCGGCGAGAAAGACGAAGGCGAGGATGCTGAGCTTGACGATGAAGGGCGAGGAAAACCAGTCCTCCTTGTTGCCTTCCTCGAGAACCGTCTGCAGCGCTGACAAACCGATCGCCATGGTGAAAATTCCCGCCCAATCGCCTTCCCTGAGCAGGCGGAGCTGCATCGGCTGCTTGTCGAGCGTCAGAGCGAGCGCTACGGCCATGATGGCGCTCGGGATGGCGTTGATGAAGAAGATGGTCTGCCAGCCATAGTTTTCGGTGAGGTAACCGCCGATGGTCGGACCGATCGCCGGCGCGAAGGTGACCGAGAGCGCAAAGATCGCAAGGCCGAGCGGCTGCTGCGGTTTTGGCAGCTTGGTCAGCACCATGGTGAAGGCCATCGGGATCAGCACACCACCGGCAAAACCCTGCAGGCCGCGCAGCAGGATCATCGTCCCGAGATCATGGGCGAAGGCGCAGGCGATCGAAAACAGCGGAAACAGGATAGAATTAACGAGGATATAGCGGCGGAATGAAAAGACGCTGCTGAAATAGGCCGTCAGCGGAATGACGACGATTTCGCCGATCAGATATGAGGTTGAGATCCAGGCACCGTTGTCGACGCCCGTTCCGATACCGCCCTCGATATCGAGGAGGGAGGCGTTGGTGATCTGGATGTTGAGGATCGCCATGAAAGCGCCGATCATCCCGGCGAGAACGGCGATCCATTCCCGGGTGCTGGCCCGGGGCTGCGATGTGGCGACGGCTGTTGCTGCGATGGTGGACATGACACGATCTCCTGATCCCGGCGCCTATTTGCGGTCGGCATCGGCGATGGTGTCGATGCTCGGTTGAACCGACATGCCCGGACGC
Organism: Rhizobium sp. NZLR8; assembly: GCF_019685025.1. Taxonomy (NCBI): domain Bacteria; kingdom Pseudomonadati; phylum Pseudomonadota; class Alphaproteobacteria; order Hyphomicrobiales; family Rhizobiaceae; genus Rhizobium; species Rhizobium sp. NZLR8. The sequence continues at coordinate 277,844 of NZ_JABDVY010000008.1, forward strand.
AGGTCGCCATCGGCGGCTTCGTCATCAAGCACGATCTTGACCGGAATGCGCTGAACGACCTTGGTGAAATTTCCCGTTGCATTGTCGGGAGGCAGCAGGGCAAATTCCTGGCCGCTTGCCGGAGCAAGGCTGTCGACGTGGCCGTGATAGATGCGGCCTGGAAAGGTATCGACCTCGATATTGACCGGCTGGCCAGCCCGAACATCGGTGAGCTGCGTCTCCTTATAGTTGGCAATCACATAGACCTCGCTCGTCGGCACGACCGACATCAGCTGGGTGCCGGCCTGGACATACTGGCCAACACGCAGTGTGCGGTTGCCGACGGTGCCGTCGACAGGTGCGGCAATGGTTGCATAGGAGAGGTTCAGCTCAGCCTGATGCTGGATTGCCCGGTCATGGGCAATCGTCGCCCTCGCCTGGGCGAGTTCGGCATTCAGGAGATCGACCTGCTTGACGGCGGCATCGAGCGTGGCGTTGTCGCGAACGTTGGTTGCCTGGGCTGCAGCGATGGCAGAGGCCGCCTGCTGCGCCGTCTGGACCGGAGCATAACCGTTGGTCGCGAGATTGGCATAGCGCTTGTTGTTTTGTTCGGCAAAGGTCTCATTGGCCTTGTCGACTTCGACCGTGGCGCGGGCGGCGGCAATCGTAGAGCGCTGAATATCAAGCGACGCCTGTTTGGCGTCGAGCACCGCCTCAGCCGCAGCGACATCGGCCTCGGCCTGATCGAGGGCGGCGCGGAAATCGCGATCGTCGATGCGGGCAAGCGGCTGGCCGGCCTCGACCATCTGGTTATCGCTGACCAGCACTTCTGCGATATAGCCCGACACTTTCGGGGCGACGGTGGTATTGTCAGCCTTCACATAGGCATCGTCGGTCGAGACTTCGAAACGGCCGATGGTCCAGTAGTTGTGGCCGTAATAGCCGGCAGCGGCAATCAGCACGAGCGCCGTTGCACCGAGCAACAATCCGCGACCGCCGCGTTTGCGAACGGGAGGCTCCGAAACGAGGGCAGGTTCGACGATGCGCGGCGAATTGCCGGCATCAAGGGTTGCGGGTGCGGCTTCCGCAGTGGTTTCTGGCACAGGTGCGTTGTTGTTAAGGGCCTGCAGCGTTTTGATGGACATGTCTCTCTCCTGGGAGTGGTCGCTGTCGCTATAGGCCGCGGCCTTTGAATTCCGGTGGCATACGTTTTGGAAACTTGATGTTTTCCAAAATATGTATTAGAAAACGGATGTCAACGATAATTTGGAAAATTGTGATGGTCCAAAATCACGAAATCGAGAAGAGGTCGCGAGGCCGGCCGCAAGTGCGTTGTGACGACGATACGAGAAGCGTCATCATCGAGGCGGCCAACAGGCAGTTCCACGAGAGCGGCTATGCGGCCGCAAGCATCGCTGCGATCGCACAAGAGGCGGGGGTTTCGACCAAGACGCTCTATCGCCTGTTTCCGACGAAGGCAGACCTCTTTTCCGAGATGGTCACGGAGCGCACGGGGCGCTTTCTCATGTCGCTTGACCCGGGCACCCTCGCCGTGGCCGATCTCAGACAGGGACTTGAACGCATGCTGATGGCCTATGGCATGCTGACGCTCTCGCTGGATACGATCACCGTCACCCGGCTCGTCATCAGCGAGTCCGACCGTTTTCCCGAGATCGCCAATACCTTCTATGAGAAAGCCATCGTCAGGACCAATACGCTGATGGAGGACTGGCTGCGTAAGCAGATCGACCGCGGCCTGATTGCGCTTGACGAGCCGCACGCCGCCTGCGGCATGCTGCGCGGCATGATGATCATGGAGCCGCAGCGCGCCGCAATGCTGCGCCAGGAACCACCGCCGAAAATCGAGGCGATTGAGGCTCGGGCGAAGATGTGCGCCGATCTTTTTTTGAAGGGTTGCGCGCTCTGAAGCGTTGCTCAAGCTTCAGAGCGCGATGATTTCTGCTGAAAGGCGCAGCACTGCAAACCGCGGAACGCCCTCAGTTCGGCGGCGCGTCGAGCGCATGCAGGATGCCGCGAAGTTCTGCAAGGCCGCGCATGCGGCCGATGGCGGGGTAGCCAGGTGTGACGATCTTGTCGAGATCGTCGAGCATGCGGTGACCATGGTCTGAGCGAAAGACGATCGTGTCCTGCGCGCTGCGGCGCCGATCTTCCGCAACCAGTTCCCTGAGCACGGCGACCATGTCGACGTCGCCTTCCAAATGGGCGCTTTCATGGAAGGTCCGGCCGTCGCCTTCGCGGCTCGTGGCGCGCAGATGGGCAAAGTGAATGCGCGACGCGAAACGCCGGGCGATCGCAGGCAGGTCGTTTTCGGCGCGCACGCCGAGGCTGCCGGTGCAATAACACATGCCGTTGGCTGGCGACGGCACCGCATCAAAGAGCGCGGCATAGTCATCGGCCGTCGAGGCGATGCGCGGCAGGCCGAACAGCGAACGCGGCGGATCATCGGGGTGCAGCGTCAGCTTGACGCCGCGCTCCTCGGCCGCCGGCGTCACCGCCTCCAGGAATTCGATCAGATGCCGGCGCAGCCGCGCGGCATCGATACCGCTATAGGCGACCAGCTTTTCCCGGAATGCCGGAATGGTCAGAGGCTCGGTGGTCGAACCCGGCAGAGCCGAGGTGATGATGCGGGTGATGTCGGCGATCTCGTCCTCCGACATGGCTTCGAAGACGATACGCGCCCGTTCGCGGTCATCGCCGGAATAGTGCTGCGCCGCATCCGGCCGTTCGAGAATGAAGAGATCGAAGGCTGCGAAACGTTCGTGATCGAACCGCATGGCGGTGGCGCCCGTCGGCGTCACGAAATCGAGCTCGGTGCGGGTCCAGTCGACCACCGGCATGAAATTGTAGCAGACGATCGGAATGCCACAGGCGGCGACCGCTTCGAGGCTGGCGATCCACGCCTCGATTTCGGCCGTCGCCTCCCCGCCCTTGCGCTTGACGGCGTCGGGAATCGGAATGCTCTCGACCACCGACCAGGCGAGCGGCGAACGGTCGCCAGGCGTGGTCTCGATCAGAGACTGGCGCTCGCGCACTTCCTTTTCCGTCCACGCTCTGCCAATCGGCACCTGATGGAGCGAAGAGACGATGTTGGTCGCACCCGTCTGGCGGACATCATCCAGCGTCACCGGCGCTTCCGGCCCGAACCATCTCCAACCCTGCCGCATCCTTGTTCCTTCCCTTGCCTTTTCATTTCGTGTCTTAGTCTGCCATCAGCAGAAATAATCGGGGTAACGCGAGCGCAGCTCGTCGACGTCGGGAATGACGGCGCTCAGGTGATGGATCATCGCGTGCCGTGCAGCCGTCGCATCATGGGCGGCGAGCGCATCGCGAATGATCATATGTTCGTGCACCACAGTGTCCATCCGCCCGAGCACCGGCAGCGTCAGCCGCCGAGCCCGGTCGATCTGCACCTTGACCGTTTTCAGGATCGCCCAGATTCCGGGATAACCCGCTGTCTGTGCGATCGCCTCGTGAAAGGTCTCGTCTTCCTCATGGAAACTCGAGGCATTGCCTGTTGCGGCATGCGACCGCTGCCGGGCGATGATGGCATCGAGACGGCCAATGTCGGCAGCGGTGGCGAGGAGAGCAGCAGTCTCGACGGTCGTGCCTTCGAGCGCCTTGCGCACGACGACCGCCTCGGGAATCGCAGAAACCGGCACGCGCGACACGACGGTGCCCGACTGTGGGTAAATGTCGACCAGCCCGCCTTCGGAAAGCCTGAGTAGCGCCTCACGCACCGGCGTGCGGCTGACGCCGAAATCGTCGGCGATGCGCTTTTCCTGCAGCAACATGCCAGGCGGCATCCGCAGCGACACGATATTGGCATGCAGGCGCTCATAAATGGCGCCGGCGGTGGTGATCCGCCGCAGCCTGCCGACAATCTGCGGCGGGGCGACCAAAACTTCAATTGCTGATGCCTGCCGCATAACGATACCAAAACGGAGAGATTTTGGCATACTAGTATATCAATTATCTCACCTTGCCAACTCGTGTTGCCATGCGGGACGGCATGACGTCCATCCGGAGGATGGCCGGCAGCCGTGCAGGATGCCGGACCTCCGTACCAAGGTACCCATTGTTTGGAACTTAGATCGGGCGAGCTGGTTGAGATACTCAAGGAGACGCTCATGAAAAACCCGGCACGACGCAAGACAAGCGAAGCCCCGGCCGACGGCCGGCCGGAATTTCCATCCGCCGCGGACAGCCGCGGAAAGAAAACGGCTCGGCGAGCCGTAAACGACATCGGTAGGCAGACCGGCGGGTCGCCGGCAGCCAGCCGCGAAGAGGAGATCCGCAAAAGGGCATATTCGCTCTGGGAAAAGGACGGTAGGCCAGAAGGCCAGCACCGGCATCACTGGACCTTGGCTGAGCATGAACTCGACGCACCGGGCGAAATCAACAATCCTCCAAATCTCGCGGCACTGCGAGAGGCCTCGCGCCAACATACCGATACATTCCTCGTCAGAACCGATCTCGAAGATGCCGATCAGCGCGAAGCCTCCCCCGGCACGCGTGAGCAGAGTTGAACTTCAGCCTATAGCCAATCTTAGGAAGGTGCCGACATGGCCGACAAACAAAACTTGAACGCCGGATTCACCGGAATACCCGCCGAGCAACCGGAGGGATTGACCAAAGTTGCGAGGTCGGCGGCCAATGGGGTGACACGAGAGGTCTACGCCGTCGCCTCCGGCGTTAGGGATCACCCGCACACCGCAAGCGCATTATTGCTCGGCACCGGCATTCTGGCCTTCGGCCTCGGCTACCTCTTCGGTCGATCATCGACCGAAAGTATGACACGTCGATATTGGCGATAGCGGAGACGTTCAATGAAGCGGCTCGCGGGATGGAAGATCCGGAGCGCCCGGTCGCCCACCAGCCACATCTTTTGCCCGTCGGACATGATGCTAGAATAGGATGTCGCCCGAAGACCGCTGACTTTCGGCACCCTTGCACGATCGGCGGCGAAGTCCCGTCAGCTGGGTCGTTTCGAAGCGACCTGTCGCGTCATCTGCGTTAATGCTTCGCAGCCCGCCCGGGCGTGACGTCGCCCTCGGCGATCCCATTTGCGAAAAATACCGGTCGACGATCAAACTTCGAACCGAACCTGCACCTCACGTGTCTACTGCTGAAGCCGACCTTATGTCGCATCCCGTCATTTCGTACGCCCACGTTCGTCCACAGATGCTGTTGCTGGAATACCACGAGGCTTAAAGCCTTAGATTGCATCTAATCGCCCCGCTTGACAGGCGTGATCACGATCCTTAGCGAAACGGCATCAGCATGGTCAGGATCGGCAAGTGAAATACCTCAGACAACTGAAGATAGCAGTGCTCTATCCAGAAAATGGGGCGGGAAGCGCACGTGATCGGAACAACCGCATTGCGGTCTTTTTCTTTGCAATCCTTCCCGGACTTTCGCCGAACTTTAACTTGTTCATCCTTCTCGCATCAATGGTGTGGGGCCTCTGCTGTCTGGCGACGGGCAGCCTGGCCTTGAACCTGTCGAAATCCGACCGGCTGGTTGCCATTGGCATGTCGATCTACCCGCTGGTGATGATCGCGAGCATATTCATCAATCCACCTTACTCCGAAGAACTGGACTGGATATTCCGGCTGCTGCCTTTCTTTTCGGTCTGGCTGTTATTGCCGCGAATGCGCCAGTCTCCCGATGGCCGCCTCGTGCCGCTGTTTATTCTCAGCGCAGGTATCGGCATGATCGTTACCTTTCTCTTCAGTCTGCTGCAGATCATGTTTCTGATGGAGAGGGCGGAGGCTGGGACATCGAATGCTGCACTGCTGGGCATCATAGGCGTTCTTTTCGGCGGCATAGCGCTTCTTAACGTTCAATCCCCGAAAAGCGTGGAGCAAAGAATTGCGATCTTGGGGTATGCCGCCGGTCTAGGCTGCGTACTGCTTTCGGGAACGCGCTCGGCCTGGCTCGTCATTCCCGTTCATATCGTCATTTTTCTCTGGTATTTCCGCAAACACAGTTTCCATCTGAGCTTGCGCAGTCTCGCCATCACCGGCTCTGTGCTGTTTGCGGGACTTATCGCTTTGGGCAGTGGCCAAATCCTCCATCGCATCGAGGCGCTGCAGGAGAATATGGCATCGCTCGACCGCAGCGACGGCGAGGTCACGTCGCTCAGTGCACGGTTCGCTCTTTATAAAGGGGCAGTATCAGCAATCAGTAAGGACCCGCTGACCGGCTATGGCCCGCAAAATCGGATGGCTTCGGTGTTGGCGGAGCTGCCCGACAGCTTAAGGCCGCAGCTGACCTATTCGCATGTTCACAACGGTTTTCTCACGGCGGGAATCGACGCCGGTATTTTCGGCATCGCAGCGCTTTCGCTGATGCTCGCGACGCCCGTAATTGGCGCGTGGAGAAAGGAAGCTGGGCCGGGCCGGGATCTGGCCATTGCGCTCGCTCTGCTGCTCGTCAGCAGCTACGTCATAACAGGCAGCTTTGGCATCATGTTCAATCAGAAGGCCTTGGATCCGATCTTCGCCTATCTGGTCGCTCTTATTTGCGTGGATCGCGGCAGCACAGGCTTTGCGCCCGTCGTTCGCAACTGACGTCTGGCACCTAGAGTATGATGCCGAAAAGTGTGACCGGTTTTCCGACGAGATCCCGCTCTATTTAATTTAGAGCAGGATGATTGACGGCTAAGGCGGCCGTATTGGTTTCGGCGCCGGTGAAAGCGAGATCCGAGACCTCGCCCGTTGACGAATAGCCGGAAACAAGCTCAGCCAATGTCGCTCGGGCAGCGATCATATCATTCCGATCCAATGCCGCATTGA
>NZ_JABDVY010000009.1:0-280960 GCF_019685025.1 Rhizobium sp. NZLR8
GTTCAATGGAACGGCGGACGGAGACCCAGGCTCTCCCACGGGCTTGGTGTCCCAAAGGTGCAACGGTCTTCCATCCGCCACCGCAACAGGCAGTACTACGCCAATAGCGGGTAAAGGGAAGTTACAAAGGTGGCCCGCAGGGTCGGATGAGGGGCCACACGGCACAACGCCAAACGTCGGCATCATGAAACCTTTCGATCTGTAAGCCGTTGTCGTGCTTATGACCGGCGCTAAACTTAATCCGATATCGGTCGACGGCACCGAACCGCAGGGTTCCGAGGCGTCGCTCGACGAGAAGGCATCGACTGTCGAGGTCGTGCCGCCGCCAGATGTCATCGAACCCGGTCTGGAGCTCACGCCCGAGGAGGCCGAGCACGCACGCAAGAAGTATTTGCTCAAGCGTTTCTGGATCAGCGCCCGTCATTACTGGAGCCGCGGCGGCGACAGGCTCGCCTGGCCGTGCACACTTGGGCTGCTGGCCCTGATCGGCATCAATGTCGGTTTCCAGTATGGAATCAATCTGTGGAACCGCGGGATCTTTGACGCCATAGAGCGACACGATGCCGGCACCGTCTATTTCCTCAGCGCCGTCTTCCTGCCGCTGGTGCTCGGCACCGTCGCCGTTGTCACCACACAAGTCGCGCTACGCATGATGATCCAGCGCCGCTGGCGTTCCTGGCTGACGACCGCCGTCATCGGGCGCTGGCTGGCAAACGGCCGTTATTATCAGCTGAACCTGATCGGCGGTGACCACAAGAACCCCGAAGCGCGCATTTCGGAGGATTTGCGGATTGCCACCGAAGCCCCTGTCGATTTCATCGCCGGGGTCATTTCCGCATTCCTGGCGGCCTCGACCTTCATCGTCGTGCTCTGGACGATCGGCGGGGCATTGACGCTGCCGATTGCAGGTTTCACCGTCACCATTCCCGGTTTTCTCGTCGTCACTGCGGTTCTCTATGCCGCGATTACCTCCAGTTCGATGGCGGTCATCGGCCGGCATTTCGTCCAGGTCTCCGAGGCTAAAAATCAAACCGAAGCCGAATTTCGCTACACGCTGACGCATGTGCGGGAAAACGGTGAGAGCATCGCATTGCTCGGCGGCGAAGAGGAGGAGCGCAACGACCTCAACAAGACCTTCACCAATGTGCTCGGGCAATGGGCGCTGCTTGCCCGCCAGCACATGCGCACAACGCTTGTGTCGCATGGATCGATGCTGATTGCTCCCGTCGTGCCGGTCTTGCTGTGCGCTCCGAAGTTTCTCGAAGGCAGCATGACGCTCGGACAGGTCATGCAGGCAGCGTCGGCTTTCGCCATCGTCCAGGGCGCGTTCGGATGGCTGGTCGACAACTATCCCCGTCTTGCCGATTGGAACGCCTGTGCACGGCGCATCGCTTCGCTGATGATGTCGCTCGACGGGCTGGAGCGGGCCGAGCAGAGCGACGCGCTCGGGCGCATCAAGCACGGCGAAACGGAGGGCGAGGCGATGCTCAGCCTGAACGATCTCTCCGTGTCGCTTGACGACGGCACCGCCGTGGTCACGGAAACCCAGGTGGCGATCGAACCCGGCGAGCGGGTGCTCGTATCCGGCGAATCCGGGTCGGGCAAGAGCACGCTGGTGCGGGCGATCGCCGGTCTTTGGCCGTGGGGTGACGGCAGCGTCAATTTCCACGCCGACCGACGCTTGTTCATGTTGCCGCAACGGCCCTACATCCCGTCGGGCACGCTTCGCCGCGCCGTCGCCTATCCCGGCGCCGCCGATAGCTGGACGCTGGATAAGATCAAGGAGGCCCTCGCCAAGGTGGGACTGGATTATCTGAACGACAGGATCGAGGAAGACGCGCCCTGGGACCAGACCTTGTCGGGCGGCGAAAAGCAGCGGCTCGCCTTTGCACGTCTCCTGCTGCACACGCCCGATATCATCGTGCTGGATGAAGCAACCTCGGCACTCGACGAGAAGAGCCAGGACAAGATGATGCAGATGGTGATCCAAGAATTGCCAGAGGTGACCATCATCAGTGTCGCGCATCGCGCCGAACTCGAAGTCTTCCATAGCCGCAAGATCATCCTGGAGCGGCGCGAGGGCGGAGCAAAGCTGGTCAGTGATATCGATCTGATCAAGCGCAAGAGAAAGCGGACCTTATTGTCACGCGTTTTGGAGAACCGCCGCTCCCTGCCGAAGGCCGGCACGGCCGCGAACAAGGCGGCGCAGCCGCGGAATGGGAAATGACGTCCGCTTGGGCGCAGAATTCATCGGTCGCGCAAGGGAACCTCCGCGCTGGCAATACGATCCAGATTTTCGATCAGCCGCCTGAGCAGATCGACAAGCTGTGCCGCTTCCGCATCCGTAAACCCTGCCAATGCCTCGTTATTCCCTTGGAACAAGGCGGCAATCGCCTCCGGCATGGCTTCTTGTGCAGCCTTCGTCAGCGCGATGCGGCTGCTGCGCCCGTCAGCCGGGTCGCGTGTCCGCGCAATCAGGCCATCCCGCTCCATGCGGGTAAGCATCTGCGCCATCGGCGGTTGCTCTGTCCTCGCAAAGCGGGCGAGATCGCGCTGCGTGCTTGCCTTGCCATCTTGCAGCGCCACCAGCACCGGCAACTGGCCAACACCGAAACCGAGCGGTTTGAGGCGTGACTCGCTCAGCCGCACAAACCCCCGCGCCGCGAGACTGATGAGATGCCCCGGCGTCGACAGCACGTCTTCGTCCATTCCAATTCCCCTTTTTCCCACGCGCTTGACTGCAAGATATATACGTACATATATATCTTCATGCACGGCGTTCGACAATGCCGTTTCGACAGCGAATGTTTCAATTTCCACGGAGGGAACCGATATGTCGCAAAATGATGTTGAGATGATCAAGCGCATCTATGCCAGCTTCAATGCGAGAGATATCGACGCGGTCCTTGCCGTCCTGTCCGATAATGTCGCCTGGGCCAACGGCATGGATGGTGGCCATATCCATGGTCGTGAGGCCGTGCGCGACTATTGGACAAGGCAGTGGGCTGTCATCAGCCCGCACGTCGAGCCGGTCGCATTCGAAGAAACCGAAGATGGCGCCGTCGCTGTCGAGGTGATCCAGTCGGTCTTCGACCTTGATGGCCGGCCGCTTGAGGGGCAGACCCACGGCCTGAAGGACAAGACCGTGACGCATATCTTCCGCATCGCAGGCGATGGGATTATTCGCTTCGATATCCAGGATGCCTTATAAGCCCACATGCTCTGTAAGCTTGTACTGACTATGCCGGGGACGACCATCGATCCCTCGGCGGCCCAGCCGAACCGCCTAATGCGAGGCCGCCTCGCTTGCAACTGCCGCGCCCTTTTGGCTCCGACTAGACCCGACCGGGATCAGCCACGTTGTGAAGAAGGTCAGCACCGCGACGACGACCACGCCCCAGAAGCTCCAGTGCAGGGCTGCGTTGAAGACCGAGCGGATCGCCGGGTCGGCGGCGAGCGCAGAAAGCCCGGTCGGCTGGTTCAGCGCCTCGCGCAGGCCGGCCGCCGCCTCGCCGCCTGCATAATGGTTGATGCCGGCATTGAGAATGGCGCCGAGCACGGTGGCGCCGAGCGTATTGCCGAGGCTGCGGGCAAAGATGATCGAGGCGGTGGCGCTGCCGCGCATCGACCATTCGACGCTGTCCTGCACCAGCACGATGCTGGTGAGGCTGATCAGACCCATGCCGAAGCCCATGAAGAAGGAGCCGGCGCCGGCAAGCGCCGGCGAGCTCTCAGGTGTCAGGAACAACAGGAAACAGGCGCCGAACGGAAAGAGCAGGCTGCCGACCCGCAGCGTCCGGCGGATGCCGAAGGCTTTGTAGAAGCGGCTGGAGAGCATGACGGCCAGCGGCCAGCCGACGACCAGCATGGTGAGCGTGAAGCCGGCGACAAGAGGCGAGCGGCCGAGCACGCCCTGCACATAGAGCGGCAGGATTGTCGAAAGCCCGATCAGCGCCATGCCGGCCAGCAGCGTCGCCGCATTGCTGGTGGCGATCAAGCGGCGGCTCCAGAGCGGGATCGAAATAATCGGCTCCGGCGCCCGCTTCTCCTGGGCGAGGAAGAGAATGCCCGAGACGATGAAGACGGCGAAAAGCGACAGCAGGATCCAGGCGCTCGCATCGGTTTCCGTCAGCATGACCAGGAGCGCGACGATCGAGATCGAAAACAGTACCGATCCGAGGTAGTCGATCTTTGCCTGCTTGTGCGCCACGTCCTCCTTGAGGAAGACCATGAAGGCGATGATCGAGATAATGCCGATCGGCAGGTTGATCCAGAAGATCCAGGCCCAGGAGATATTGTCGACGATGATGCCGCCGGCAAGCGGCCCGACGACGGCCGACGTCGCCCAGACGGTCGCCATTGCACCCTGAACGCGGCCGCGCTCCTCGAGCTTGAAGAGATCGCCGATGACGGTCATCGTCACCGGCTGGATCGCGCCCGCACCCAGCCCCTGCAACAGCCGGAACAGCACCAGCGACATCATCGACCAGGCAAAGCCGCAGAGCAAAGAGCCCAGAAGGAAAATCAGGATGCCGCCGATCAGCACCGGCTTGCGCCCAAAGATGTCGGAGAGTTTGCCGTAGATCACGGTCGTCGTCGACTGCGCCAGCAGGAAGGCCGAAAACACCCAGCTGTAATAGGAAAAACCGCCGAGCTGCCCGACGATGCGCGGCATCGCGGTTGCCACGATCGTTGCCTCGATCGCCACCATGAAGGTCGCGACCATGATGGTGGCGACGATAAGCACGCGGTTCGAGCGTTGCGCTGCATTCGACATGACGATCCTCTTCGGGTGCTCCGCAGATGCCGGGAATGTCGGCAGGCTGGCTGGGATGTGGGGCGATGCGCCGCTTGCGGAGTGATGGGTAGTTTTACGTCCGCAAGCGCGAGTCGTAAAGCCGTTCTCGCGGCTGTTATTTTCGCGCGATTTCGGAGCAGCGACGGCCGAAGCGAAGACCCGGCGTCCCCGGGCCTTCATTCTGTCAGGAGGTCAGGCTGATATCCGCTCCACCCTCATTGCGGGCAGGCCTCGCCGCCCGAGCCGGTATTCGCGGAACCGGCGGTGCAATCCGGCGTCGGCTTGAGGTCCGGATTGACGCCGCCGGGATTGATCGTGCTGCGGCCGCTATTCAACTCGACGCCGCCATTGCCGGTGGTGCCGCCGCTCGTGCTGCCGGTGGTGCCGGGATCGGTCCCGACAGAACCGCTGCCCGCCGAACCAGTGCTGCCAGAACCGGCACCGGCCGAACCCGCACCCGAACTCCCCGATCCGCCAATGATCGGCGCCACCGACAGCCGCCCACTGGAATCTGCTCCACCCGTCGTCTGCGCCAGCGCCGTGCCGGCAAGACCGATCGAAAGCAGCGATATCGCGATGAATTTGCAGGACATAATGTTCTCCATGCTTGTTGCCTCAGGGGGAACCAGCTCGGCGGCGGCATTGTTCCTGCAATGTCGCGATTTTCAGGTTGTTGACGGTATAAGCGGGGGCATCGGTGCAAGGTGGGAAAATTCGGATAAATTCGCGCGCCGATTGTTTTCTTTTCGGCGACTGCTAACGTGGCCCGCCCATATTCAAGGTGCCCTTCTTTGCCGCTCTATCGATTAATTGCTGTTTGTCTTGCTCTGCTGATGCGGCCCGTCGTCGAGGTCCTAGCCACTGCCGTCTAGTTAAACCGGAAATTCAAGGTGGCTCCTGGACAGGGGACATTTCTTTAACGCATCATCGCCTCATTTTCGGCAGAGCGCTAGGTAGCTTTCAGATTGTTGAGATTGCTTATTTTACGATGGGAGTTCCCACTACTTCCAGCGCTCTTCGCGCTGGCGTGCCATTTCGTCATTGTCTTCCAGGAGTTCTATAAACCTGGCCCAAAAAGCTGGGAGACCTCAATGCTTTGCGTCCCTATTTTTGCTTATATTTGGGCGAACGTTTTCTCGATCCTGGTAGATCAGACGGCCGTTTCGATGCTGTCAGCCTCACTGGCGACGGCTCTTCCGTGCGCCTGTTTAGCAATCTATTTCATCTACTCGCGCCAGATTAAACGCAAACCTGACCCGCAGATTTCAACCGCCAAGGCGTTAGGCATTGCGCTTTCAGGTCTGGCTCTAGTTGCGCTAGCTGCATATGGCATGGGTCAAATCACCACATGTACCAACGCGAAGTGCCGAGGCGGGACCGAGCTATTTGGTCATTTCAGATTTGGCGCGTTTTATCTGATTTGCCTTTGGGGCGGCTGGATCAGCATGTGTTCCTTTCTGATTCTCCATGACGTTTTGAGGCGGTTTTTCAAGTGGGCTATCAAATGATGACGGGGTTATGCCTGCGCCGCCGGATGGGCCATATCCTCCTCGGTCATTTGCATTTGCGTAAGAGCTTCACCGGAAGCCTTGCTGAAGTTTTTCGCAGAAACGATAGTTGAAAATCTCCCGATACCATGCAACTTGCGAGCGGGTTTGGGGCTATTTCAAATGTTTTCATTTCTCTTCAGTTTGCAGGGCTTGTCGGTTGCGGTTTTATGTTCGACCGCCGTTCTTCTTCCGACTTCGAGGATTGCGGCAGATAAATGGGCAGAGAAAGTCTTTCCAGATCCGCTCAAATGCGCCTTCACAGAAGGGGCAATATCATATTACGCCGATGATCAGGCGATCAATATCACCGTCGCCATTCCAGACGAGGCCAAAGCAAGCCTCAAGACGATGGAAAGAAAGATAACGGCGACATGCACTTCGAATGACATGCCGCTAATAAATGTCGCTACAAGTGGTGAATTCTTCGGAAACAGATACACCCAGTTCAGCATGCCGATCTACGCTCTCGATGCTGGCGGCGGCTGCATGTCGCCCTTCTACTACTACTTTTCGTTCCCGGAAAAAGCAAAGACGCTGCATGACAACATCCTGCAGCGCACGGGAAGGGACCTCAAAGTACTTTCCGGATCTGGACAGAACGAGCCCATTGATGACCGAGGATGGATCACCGACTACGGTGATCATAGCACCTATTCCTGTTCCATGGAGGAAGGGTTCTGAGCTATTGTCCCTCTAGCTGAACACCTTTATGGCAGCGGTTGCGAAACTTCCGACTGGAGGAGACTTGAGTTCCGTGGTGGAGGCTCACACTCGTCTTATTCGGCCGCGAATGCCATTTACATGCGTGCTGCCCAGATGCTGCCCGCAGAAAAGGCCTCACCGTACTTCGGCGCATTATCTCAATAACATGTTGAAATCTGAGAGAAAAATGGTGCCGCTTGCAGGACTCGAACCTGCGACCCCATCATTACGAATGATGTGCTCTACCACCTGAGCTAAAGCGGCATCTCACGGCCGAAGCATGCGGCCTACGATTTGCATGGCGCTGATACAGCCATTGTCCGAAGATTTCAAGCGCCCTGTCATGCCTTTGGCAAAAAAGAGGGCAGCGGCGGGGAGAGCCGGTTCAGAGGCTAAGCCGGGCGCGAGCGGCCTTGTATTCGGCCTCCAGCCGGTCGACGAGGTTGGCCACCGGCTCGACGGCCTTGATGGCGCTGATGCCCTGGCCGCTGCCCCATATGTCCTTCCAGGCCTTGGCGCCGCCGACCGCCTGTTCGAAATCCATCTTCGAGACATCGGCTGCGGGCAGGTTGTCGGGGTCCATGCCGGCGGCGACGATCGAGGGCTTGAGATAGTTGCCGTGCACGCCGGTGAAATAGTTGGAATAGACGATGTCGGCCGCGGCACTTTCGACGATCGCCTGCTTGTAGGCTTCGGTGGCGCGTGCCTCTTGCGTGGCGATGAAGGGCGAGCCGATATAGGCCATGTCGGCGCCCATCGCTTCTGCTGCGAGAATGGCGCCGCCGGTGGAAATCGCACCGGCCAGCAGCAGCGGCCCGTCGAACCATTCGCGGATTTCCTGGATCAGCGCAAAGGGCGACAGCGTGCCGGCATGGCCGCCGGCCCCGGCCGCCACCGCGATCAGCCCGTCGGCCCCCTTGCGGATTGCCGAATGGGCGTGGCGGTTGTTGATAATGTCATGCAGTACGATGCCGCCATAGGAATGCACAGCCGCATTGACCTCAGGCACCGCACCGAGCGAGGAGATGACGATCGGCACCTTGTATTTGACGCAGAGCGACAGATCGTGCTCCAGCCGCTTGTTCGACATATGGACGATCTGATTGACGGCAAAGGGGGCAGCCGGCCTTTCCGGATCGGCGGCGTCGTGGCGGGCAAGCTCTTCGGTGATCTCGGCCAGCCATTCGTCGAGCTGGCTTTCCGGCCGGGCGTTCAGCGCCGGAAACGCCCCGATGACACCCGCCTTGCATTGCGCCAGCGTCAGCGCCGGATGCGAGATGATGAACAGCGGCGAGCCGATGACCGGCAGTCTCAATTTGTCTTTGAGGATCGGGGGCAGGGCCATGGTTCATCGCTTCCATTGACGTTTACGAAAACGTCAATCTCTTAACAGAGAAGAAAACGCGATAAAAGAGCGGCTGCCATGCCTTCGTCGATTTCAGCCCGAATATATACGTCCGGGAAAGCTAATAAAATAAGCCCCGTAAGCGGTGAAACCCGGCAATAATCCGGCCGATGACCCGCAGGCGGGCCTGCAAGGCTTGCGGTTTGCCGCGCTTGCCGCTACCGAATTTTGATGGAGAACGGCGGGGATTGCAGTCCGATGCCGGGTTCAAGGTGAAGGACTGAATGTGAGCGGATTAGAAACGGCCATCAGAACAGCGCTCGAGAATTCCGATCGCGACAATCCGGAGGTTCGAGCGAGGATCTATCAGTCGGCCCGCCAGGCGCTTGAAGCCGGCCTGCGCAAGCAGGATATCACCGATTCCGAGGTCGTTGCCCATCACCGCCATCGCCTGGAAAGCACCATCCACGCCATCGAAGGCGAGGAGCGCGACCGCCTTCACCCACGCCAGAGGCCGCCTGAAGTGCCCGTGCCGCCTGTTGTGGAAATGCCGGCGCCGCCCATTCACAAGGGTGATGTAGCCGATATCGACAACCTCATCGACAGCCCCGTGGCCGCAGGCGAGACCCGCGCCCCCGAAGTGGCCCACGGCCGCAGCGACGATTTCAGTCTCGACGACGTGCATGCGGGCAGTGCCGATCACCTGGCTGCCGCGCCCGTCGGCGAGGAGCGGCTTAGCCGCGGCCAGCGCGCCACCAATATGGATTTCCGCCCGGAACGGGCGGCAGGCCGCCGCAAGCCGCGCAAATTCTTTTCCAGGCTGCTGGTCTGGTGCGTCCTGCTTGCCTTCATCGGCATCGGCGCCTGGTGGGCGCATACGTCGGGCCTGCTGCTGACGGCGGCCGAGCGCGACACCAGCGTCGCCAATCCGCCGGCCAGCACCCAGCCCGAGGATTTCACCGGCAATGACGACAATGCCGCTCCTCACACCGACGAGCCGGTGACCATCGATCCGCAGAACAGCTTTTCGGCCGATTGGATCCCGCTGTTCAAACCCGAAGAGGCCGACAAGATCCAGAGCGGTCCGCGGGCGCGCACCGAAAAGATTACCGAGAATGACGGCCCCGCCATCCGCCTGATTTCTGAGAGCGGCGCAGCCGACGGCAATATCTCGATCAGCGTTCCCGCCACGGTGCTGCAGCAGCTTGCCGGCAAATCCTCGACGATCGCGCTGACGCTGCAATCGACCACCGACGAGCCAACGCAGGTCACCGTCGAATGCAATTTCCAGTCGCTCGGCAATTGCCCCCGCCATCGCTTCAACGTCACCCGCGAAAAGTCGGATGCGCTGCTGCAGGTGAAATTCGATCGCTCGCTGGCGCCGAATGCGCCGGGCACGCTGACGATCAACAGCGATCTCGACGGCAAGGCGCGCGGCATCAACCTCTTCGCGATCCGCATCCTGCCGGGGCAGTGATCTCAGCCCCGGCAAAGCCGGTGGCGCCAGCCTCGGCGAAGCCGATGGCCCCAGCCCCAGCGAAGCCGGTGACCCCGGCTGCGCTACCTCTTTCAGAAAACCCTATTTCAAGAATCCAGGCCCTGAGCCGATGATCTCCTCATCGACCATGCCGAGCACCGTCTTGTCCTTGCCGTCATAATCCATCCGGTTCAGCATGTGGCGGATGAGTTCGAGGCGCGCCCGCCGCTTGTCGTTGGCGCGGATCACCGTCCAGGGCGCGAAATCCGTATGGGTTTCCTTCAGCATCCGGTCGCGCTTTTCGCTGTAATCGCCCCATTTCGTCAGCGCCGCGATGTCCATCGACGACAGCTTCCAGACTTTCAACGGATCGTGCCTGCGGTCGTGAAAACGCTTCAGCTGCATTTCGCGGCCGATATCGAGATAGAATTTGAAGAAGAAGATGCCTTCATGGGCGATGATCTTTTCGAGCTGCGGCGCCTGTTTGAGAAAATCCTCATATTGCTGCGGCGTGCAGAAGCCCATGACCGGCTCGACGCCGGCGCGGTTGTACCAGGAGCGGTCGAACAGCACGAATTCGCCAGCGGTTGGAAACTGGGCGACATAACGCTGGAAATACCATTGTCCCTGTTCGCGCTCGGTCGGCTTGGTCAGCGCCACGACGCGTGCAAGACGAGGGTTCATATGCGCTGAGGAGGCCGAGATCGCGCCGCCCTTGCCGGCAGCGTCGCGTCCTTCAAACAGCGCCATCACCCGCTTGCCTGATGCCTGCAGCCAGAACTGTACCTTGACGAGTTCCACCTGCAGCTTTTCCAGCTGCTCCAGATAATCCTCTTCCTTGAGCTTCTTCTTGTAGGGAAAGTCGCCGGAAGCCAGTGCGTGTTCCTCCACCCAGTCTGGCAGGACGGGATTGTCGACATCGAAGGTGCGCTTCTTGCCGCGGATATCCAGCTCCACAGCCCTGCTTTCGACGGTCTCGGCCATATGCTCCTCCTTAGCGATCGCTTCTTTCCCGCAGGCGAGCATAGTTACCGTTGAAAATCAAATCTTTCGCGTTCGGCCGGTGTTTTTTGTGGGTTTCGCCGGCGGCCTTTCACATCGGAGCGGCAGCCCGAAAACTACTGTCATGAATTGGCGCTATCAGGCAGAGTTCAATATCAAGAAAAACGAATCGACGCCGCGAGGGCACTTGCAAGACGAAATTCCATGGAGAAAAAGCCTGTCGGCGCGCATCCGGCGCGAACGGCCGGTGCTGCTGGCGGCGATCCTCAGTGCGCTCGTCACGCTTGCCGCCGGCATGAACAAGTGGGTGGTGCTCATCCTGCTGCTTGTGATGATCGTCACCGCGCTTTTCAACGAGGCGCCTGATATCAAGGCAGAACCGATCGAGCCGGTTGAGATCAAGCCGGAAATGTTGCCAAGCCGCCTGCCGGAAGTGTCCGCCACGCTCGCCGGCCTCGATATTCCGGTCATGGTGCTGTCGGACGATGCCTCGGTGCTCTTTCAGAACCGGGCTGCCGAAAAGGCTTTCGGCGAGGTGGCGCTCGGCGCCCATATATCGGCCCGTCTACGTTCGCCCGGCGTGCTCGACATGGTGCGCGAAACCATCGCCACCAACGCCCCGAACCAGATCGAACATGCCGAGCGGCTGCCCTCCGAGCGTGTCTATATCGTCCGCAGCGCCCCCATTGAATTTTCGGCAGATGGCGGCCCGCATGAGCGCTATTTCATCCTCTCCTTCCGCGATATTTCAGAGGTTCGTCGCATCGATCGCATGCGGTCGGATTTCGTCGCCAATGCGAGCCACGAGCTGCGCACGCCGCTAGCGTCGCTCCGCGGCTTCATCGAGACCATCCAGGGGCCGGCAAAGAACGATCTGAAGGCGCAGGCGCGGTTCCTCGCCATCATGTTCGATCAGACGACACGCATGAGCCGGCTGGTCGACGACCTGCTGTCGCTCTCGCGGCTGGAGCTGAAATCGCATATCGCCCCGGATGAGAAGGTCGACCTGGTGCCGCTGCTCGGCCATGTCAGGGATTCACTCGGCCCGCTTGCCAGGGATGTCGGCGTCGACATCAACCTGCATCTGCCCGACGGCAAGGTCGAGGTGCTGGGAGACCGCGACGAACTCGTCCAGGTCTTCGAGAACCTGATGGAAAACGCCTGCAAATATGGCCAGGAAGGCGAGATCGTCGATGTCTGGCTGAAGAACGGCGCCGGCCAGCCGGTCGAGGTCAGCATCGTCGACAAGGGGCCGGGCATTCCGGCCGAGCATGTGCCGCGCCTGACCGAGCGTTTCTATCGCGTCAGCATCGAGGACAGCCGCTCGAAAAAGGGCACCGGCCTCGGCCTTGCCATCGTCAAGCACATCCTCACCCGCCACCGGGCGCGACTGATCGTCAAATCGGAAGTCGGCAAGGGCACCGATTTCACCGTGCGGTTTTAAGGCGATACGCTGCCTGTCCCCTAAAGTAACGATGTTCCAGCGGTTTTTTGCAACATAAGGTTGAGGCGGGCTCGAAGTTCATAGCGTGACCGACACAAGCACTCGGCAGCGCTGAAAATATGCTTTTAGAATCAACGAGATAAACTGTCACAAATGTTTCACCGATTTGACATAAAAGGACGGTGCTTACAGCGCTAAGAGAGTCCCGCCGATGAAAAAAGGCACTGCGAGGGCCTCTCGAAAGGCCGCACTCACACAAGCCCAAATGCCGGGAGATTTCTAATGAACACCTTCAAGCTCACCGTTGCCGCGCTCGCTGCAACCGCTGCTTTCGCTGGCGCTGCCGTCGCCCGCGACCAGATTCAGGTTGCTGGTTCGTCCACCGTCCTGCCTTACGCAAAGATCGTTGCCGAGTCCTTCGGCGAAACCTTCACCAACTTCAAGACGCCGGTCGTTGAATCCGGCGGCACGGGCGCTGGTCTGAAGGAATTCTGCAAGGGCGTTGGCGAAGACACCATCGACATTGCAAACGCCTCGCGTCCGATCAACAAGAACGAAGCCGAAGCCTGCAAGGCTGCAGGCGTCACCGACATTCAGGAAGTCAAGATCGGTTATGACGGCATCGTCTTCGCAACCGACGCTTCCAACCCGGATGTTGCCTACGTTCCCGCAGACATCTACAAGGCCCTCGCAGCCCAGGTCGTCGTCGACGGCAAGCTCGTCGCCAAC
The DNA here is from genome assembly GCF_019685025.1 of Rhizobium sp. NZLR8. NCBI lineage: Bacteria > Pseudomonadati > Pseudomonadota > Alphaproteobacteria > Hyphomicrobiales > Rhizobiaceae > Rhizobium > Rhizobium sp. NZLR8. The sequence continues at coordinate 13,048 of NZ_JABDVY010000009.1, forward strand.
CCTTACAAGAAGTGGTCGGAAGTCAACCCGAAGCTTCCGGCTGTTGATATCGCTGCCTATATCCCGGGCGAAAAGCACGGCACCCGCGAAGTCTTCGAACAGAACGTTCTCGCCGCCGGCTGCAAGGCCGCTGGCGCTGTCGACGTCATCGCCAAGGAAATCGCCGACAAGGCTGCCCAGGGCAAGGCCTGCGTCGCAGTCCGCAAGGACGGCGCTGCTGTCGACATCGACGGCGACTATCCGGAAACCCTGGCACGCATCGCCGCCAACAAGACCGGCGTCGGCGTATTCGGCCTTTCCTTCTATGAAAACAACGCTGACAAGCTCAAGGTTGCCAGCATGAGCGGCATCGTTCCGTCCACCGAAACGATCGCCAACGGCACCTATCCGGTTTCTCGCCCGCTGTTCTTCTACGTCAAGAAGGCACATCTCGGCGCCGTTCCGGGCCTGAAGGAATACGTCAACTTCTTCGTATCCGACCAGATGATCGGCCCCGATAGCCCGCTCGTCGAATACGGCCTGGTTGCCGCTCCGGATGCCGAGCGTGACGCGATCCGCAAGGAAGTCGAAGCCGGTAAGGCTATGTAATGACTTTGCCGGCGCGGTGCTCTAAAGGCCCGCGCCGGCATTGCCTTAAACCCTGGCGCGCCGACATTTCCGCTGCAGGGTTGAATTCATTCCGCATGATTGGGCTTTTTGGGGCTATGGCCTGGGGACGTAACGAATGAGCACATCCGTCATACTTCTGTGCCTTGTGGTGATCGGTGCCGCCGCCTATCTGGTCGCGCGCAGTCGGGCCACGGCACTTGCCGGGGGCCGGTCCTCCGCATTGCATTCACGGCCGGTCTATTACGGCGCCTATGCGGCGATCTGGGCGGTTCTCCCTGCTCTCCTCGCGCTCTGCGTCTGGCTCTCGGTCAGCCCCGGCATCATCCAGTCCTCGGTTCGCAGCCACTTCCCCGCCGATGTCAAGGCTCAAGCCGCCGTCGAGCAGGATCTTGGTTATTCCATGGTGGCGACGGTCGCCCGCGGCCTGACGATGCTGACCTCGGATGAAACCGCAGCGGTCGCCAGCGATCCGGCGGCACTCCAGGCCAAGCTCAGCGAAAAGGGTGTGCCGCTTGCCGGCCAGCCGCTGCCTTACATGCTCGACGCCGCCAAAAAGCTCAATGCCATGAGCATGACGAGCCGCCTCGCCATGACGGCGGTGGTCTTTATTCTGGCCATTGCCGGCGCCTTCTATGCGCTGCGCGCCATCGCCCCGCGCTTCCGCGCCCGCAATCGGGTTGAGCGTTTCATGCTCTGGGGCCTGCTACTCGCCTCTTCGATTGCTATCCTGACGACGATCGGCATCGTATTCTCGATGCTGTCGGAAGCCGCCCGCTTCTTTGCCGCCGTTCCCGCCGCCGATTTCTTCTTCGGCACCGTCTGGGACCCGCGTTTTGCCGGCGCCGGCAGCTCGTCCTTCGGTCAGTTCGGCCTTATCCCGCTGCTGCTCGGCACGCTCTATATCGGCATGGTCGCCATGCTGGTTGCCGTACCGGTCGGCCTGTTTGCCGCGATCTACATGGCCGAATACGCCTCGCCGAAGCTGCGCGGGATCGCTAAGCCGCTGCTCGAAGTGCTCGCCGGCATTCCGACGATCGTTTACGGCTTCTTTGCGCTCGTCACCGTCGGCCCGTTCCTGCGCGATTTCTCGGCTCAGATCAGCGGCCTGCTCTCCGGCAACTACACCAACTTCATTCAGGCGCAGAGCGTTCTGACCGCCGGCATCGTCATGGGCATCATGCTGATCCCCTACGTCTCCTCGCTGTCGGACGATATCATCACCGCCGTGCCGCGGACGCTGCGTGACGGTTCGCTCGGTCTTGGCGCCACACGCTCCGAAACCATCAAGAAAGTGGTCTTGCCCGCAGCCCTTCCCGGCATCGTCGGCGCCTTGCTGATGACCGCCTCGCGCGCCATCGGTGAAACTATGATCGTTGTGCTGGCCGCCGGTGTCGCCGCCCGCATCCAGATCAACCCCTTCGAGCCGATGACGACGGTGACCGTCAAGATCGTCAATCAGCTCACCGGCGACCTCGAGTTCACCTCGCCGCAGACGCTGGTTGCCTTCGCCCTTGGCATCACGCTGTTCTGCATCACGCTTTGCCTCAATATCTACGCGCTCTACATCGTGCGCAAATACCGGGAGCAGTACGAATGACGGATATTGTTTCTCCCGCCGGGATAACCGTTTCCAAGGCGCCCACGCGCCGCGATATCGGCATCAAGCGCCGCTACGCCGCCGAACGCCGGTTCCAGGCCTATGGCATCGCCGCCATCTCCTTCGGCCTCATCTTCCTGTTCATCCTGCTGTGGACGGTGATCGGCAAAGGCTACACCGCCTTTCAGCAGACGGCGATCACCCTGCCGATCGAATTTTCCGAGAAGACGATCGACCCCAGCAATAAGCGTGCGACCGATGCTTCGGTGCTGATCGCCGCCAACTACCCGGTTCTCCTGCGCGACGCGATCGTCAAGCAGCTGAACGTCAATGCCGCAAGCCGTCCCGACGTGCGCGATGCATCCGCCATGCTCTCCAAGGGTGCGCCGGTCCAACTGCGCGACATGGTCGTCGCCGACCCGTCGATCATCGGCAAGACGGTCAATGTCACCGTGCTCGCCGACGCCAATGTCGACAGCGCCAACAAGGGCCAGATCGACCTGTCGGTCGATGAGAAGAACCGCAAGGTCAACGACAAGCAGGTTGGCTGGATGAACGAGCTGAAGGCGAGCGGCGCTCTCCACAAGCAGTTCAACACCGGCCTCTTCGTCAACGGCAATTCCAGCCGTCCGGAGGCCGCAGGCCTTGGCGTCGCCCTCATCGGCTCGCTCTACCTGATGCTGATCGTGCTGGTGCTCGCTCTGCCGATCGGCGTTGCCGCCTCGATCTATCTCGAGGAGTTTGCGCCGAAGAACAAGCTGACCGATCTGATCGAGGTCAACATCAACAACCTCGCCGCCGTGCCCTCGATCGTCTACGGTCTGCTCGGCCTTTCCGTCTTCATCAACTTCGTCGGCCTGCCGCGTTCGGCTTCGCTGGTTGGCGGCCTGGTGCTGACGTTGATGACCCTGCCGACGATCATCATTGCGACGCGCGCCGCACTGCGCGCCGTGCCGCCGTCGATCCGCGCTGCAGCCCTCGGCCTCGGCGCCTCGAAGATGCAGATGGTGTTCCACCATGTTCTGCCGCTCGCCATGCCCGGCATCCTCACCGGCACGATCATCGGCCTGGCGCATGCGCTCGGCGAAACCGCGCCGCTGCTGCTGATCGGCATGGTCGCCTTCGTCGCCAACGCGCCGACGACGCCGCTCGATCCCTCGACGGCTCTGCCCGTGCAGGTCTATATGTGGGCCAACGAGGCCGAACGTGCCTTCGTCGAGCGGACTTCGGGTGCCATCATCGTCCTGCTCCTGTTCCTGATCGTCATGAACATGGGCGCCATCCTCTTGCGTCGTCGCTTCGAGCGCCGCTGGTAAACGGAGTTACACATCATGAACATGTTGACGGAAGCTGCAGTTGAAAAAGCGCTGGATCAGAAGATGAGCAACGTCCCTTATAAGATGATCGGCAAGGATGTCTCGGTTTACTATGGCGAGAAGCGCGCGCTTTTCGATGTGAACCTGAACATCCGCGAAAACACCGTAACCGCGCTGATCGGCCCGTCCGGCTGCGGCAAGTCGACCTTCCTGCGGAGCCTAAACCGCATGAACGACACGATCGACGGCTGCCGGGTCACCGGCAAGATCACGCTTGATACCGACGATATCTATGATCCCGATATCGACGTCGTCGAACTTCGCGCCCGCGTCGGCATGGTCTTCCAGAAGCCGAACCCGTTCCCGAAGACGATCTATGAAAACGTCTCCTACGGCCCGCGCATCCATGGCCTTGCCAAGTCGAAGGCCGATCTCGACCAGATCGTCGAGACCAGCCTGCAGCGTGCCGGCCTCTGGAACGAGGTCAAGGACCGCGTGCATGAATCCGGCACCGGCCTGTCCGGCGGTCAGCAGCAGCGCCTCTGCATTGCCCGCGCCGTCGCCGTCAGCCCTGAAGTCATCCTGATGGACGAGCCCTGCTCGGCGCTCGACCCGATCGCCACCGCCAAGGTCGAGGAACTGATCCACGAACTGCGCGAGAACTACACGATCGTCATCGTCACCCACTCCATGCAGCAGGCCGCGCGCGTCTCGCAGCGCACCGCCATGTTCCACCTCGGCAATCTCGTCGAGGAGAACGACACCGACAAGATGTTCACCAATCCCGACGATCCGCGCACCCAGGACTACATCATGGGTCGCTTCGGTTGATTTTGGCGACACCAAGCCTTCCCGTTATTCGAGGATAAAGCCCCATGGCATCGACACATATTTTTTCTGCCTATGATGATGATCTGAAGTTCCTGTCCAGGCGGATTTCCGAAATGGGCGGCCTGGCCGAGCAGATGGTCAGCGAGGCCGTCCGGGCGCTCGTCAACGGCGATACCGCGCTGGCGCAGAAGGTCATCTCCGACGATGTGATCCTCGATCACGCCGAGCGAGAAATCGGCGACAAGGCGATCGTTACCATCGCCCGCCGTCAACCGATGGCCTCGGACCTGCGCGAAATCATGGGTTCGATCCGCATCGCCGCCGATCTCGAACGCGTCGGCGACCTCGGCAAGAACACCGCCAAGCGCGTCATCGCCGTGCAGAGCACCGGCGTTCCGCGCAAGCTCGCCCGCGGTCTCGAGCATCTGTCCGAGCTGGCGCTCGTCCAGCTCAAGGAAGTGCTCGACGTCTACACGACGCGCTCCGCCGACAAGGCCAATGCGATCCGTGAACGCGACAACGAGATCGACGCGATGTACACCTCGCTGTTCCGCGAGCTGCTGACCTACATGATGGAAGATCCGCGCAACATCACCAGCTGCACGCATCTGCTCTTCTGCGCCAAGAACATCGAGCGCATCGGCGACCACGCCACCAACATCGCCGAGACGATCTACTACATGGCGACCGGCGCACAGCCGGAAGGTGACCGTCCGAAAGACGACAGCGCCAACACCGTCGGCGCGGTCACGGAATAAAGCCCATACTAGCCGTTGCGTGCGCGCCCATCCGGGCGCGCAAAGAGGTCGCAGCCACCTTTCTGAATTTGCGCAGGATGCATTGCTTAAATCACCCCGGTTTAAGGAACATGCGCGAGGAGACCGACAGGCATGATCCCGAGAGTTGCAGTTGTTGAAGACGAGGAAGCCTTGAGCGTGCTTCTTCGCTACAATCTCGAAGCGGAAGGCTTCGAGGTCGATACTATCCTTCGTGGCGACGAAGCCGAAATCAGGCTTCAGGAGCGCACGCCCGACCTGCTCATCCTCGATTGGATGCTGCCCGGCGTCTCCGGCATCGAACTCTGCCGGCGCCTGCGCATGCGGCCGGAAACCGAACGTCTGCCGATCATCATGCTGACGGCGCGCGGCGAAGAGAGCGAGCGCGTCCGCGGACTGTCGACCGGGGCCGACGATTACGTCGTCAAGCCGTTCTCGACCCCGGAGCTCGTTGCCCGCGTCAAGGCGATGCTACGCCGCGCCCGTCCCGAGGTGCTGTCGACGGTGCTGAAATGCGGCGATATCGAACTCGACCGCGAAACCCATCGCGTCCATCGCAAAAGCCGCGAAGTCCGCCTCGGCCCCACCGAATTCCGCCTGCTGGAATTCCTGATGTCGTCGCCGAGCCGGGTCTTCTCCCGCTCGCAGCTTCTCGACGGCGTCTGGGGCCACGATATCTATGTCGACGAACGCACCGTCGACGTCCATGTCGGCCGCCTGCGCAAGGCGCTGAACTTCTCCAACATGCAAGACGTCATCCGCACCGTCCGCGGCGCCGGCTATTCGATGGAAGCCTGAGGGGTTTCCGATAAAGTCGAGCAAGCTCTGCCCCTCACCCTAACCCGACCGGGGTCGAGCCACTCGTCTCGACCCCGGTCGGTGCCGGCAGGCGGATGAGGGGCAGCCACACCCAACGTTCTCACATAAAAAAACGGGCCTTCCAGCCCGTTTTTGCATGTCGACAATGTCACCCGTTCAGCTCGCCCGCGCTGCCGCCCGGCGGCGTTCGTTGACGGGCTGGTAGGCGAGTTTCTGGTGATAGCCGCAATAGGGTGAATTGTCGGGGGACTCGCAGCCGCAGAAGTGGAAGTCATCCTTCAGCGGATCGCCGACCGGCCACTTGCAAGTGCGTTCGGTCAGTTCCGTCAGGCCGAGGCGGCGGGAGATCGGCACGACCACGTTGCCTTTCGGCACGTATTCCATTTCCTCGACCGTTTCGATCTCGATCTCTTCCTTCAGCATCGTTGCGCCCTGCTGGCGGGTAACGGTGCGGGTGGTGATCCGAGAGGCGAAGTTCGGCGCGCGCGGCGCCGATGTATTGCGTTTCGGCGTTCGGGCCGTGGCGGCCGTGCCGCCGGCCTTGGCGCGGCCCGGAAGGCTCAGGCGGTGCACCTTGCCGATTACAGCGTTTCTGCTGACACCGCCAAGTTGCGCCGCGATCTGGCTGGCGCTCAGTCCTTCGGCCCAAAGCTTCTTGAGTTTCTCGACCCGCTCGTCTGTCCAGTTCATGCCCTGTCTCCACCTTCTGCGTTGGTGATGGCAGAATCCCTCACCGTTGCCTCGGAAGCTCCGAAACAAGAAACGCTTGATCAATTTTGGTGACTAGTTCCGCCGCATGCAGTCTAGTAATTGAACTTTAACCTAGTGTGAGCGTGACTCCGTGACAAGAGTCGCATGAATCCGGATGAATCGAATTCGGAGTTTTCCCCAACTTGCTGCCCCAGCGTGTCATTTCTGCAATAAAGCCTGTTGAAGGTCGAAAACACCGCTGTACAACCTTGCTGCATGCGCTAAGGGCGCAGTTTTGTTGACATTGCAGCGCGAAAAGGAAATAGTACCGCTGGCCGCCGCAAGGCGGCATTTTTGATTTTTCGGGCCTGGTTTCCTTAGCCGGAGTCGTTGCCCGGCAACCAGGAGATCGCGCCATGGCTGAAGCCGCGCCGCTTTATGACACCTACTCTCGTGCCCCGCTGCGGTTCGAGCGAGGCGAGGGCGTGTGGCTGATCACCGAAGGCGGCGAGCGTTATCTCGATTTCGGCGCCGGCGTCGCCGTCACCTCGGTCGGCCACAGCAACCCGCATGTGGTCGGCGCGCTGAAGGAGCAGGCCGACAAAGTCTGGCACCTCTCCAACATCTATGAGATCCCCGGCCAGGAGCGCCTGGCGAAACGCCTGACGGACGTCACCTTCGCCGACAAGGTGTTCTTCACCAATTCGGGCGCCGAGGCGCTGGAATGCGCGATCAAGACGGCGCGCCGCTACCAGTTTTCCAACGGCCATCCCGAGCGCTTCCACATCATCACCTTCGAAGGCGCCTTCCACGGCCGCACGCTGGCGACGATCGCCGCCGGCGGCCAGGAAAAATATCTCGAAGGTTTCGGCCCCAAGGCGCCCGGCTTCGATCAGGTGGCTTTCGGCGATATCGAAGCGGTCAGCGCCGCGATCACCGACGCCACGGCGGCAATCCTCATCGAGCCGGTGCAGGGCGAGGGCGGTGTGCGTCCTGCCACCACCGAGTTCATGAAGGCGTTACGCCGGCTCTGCGACGACAACGGCCTGCTGCTGATCCTCGACGAGGTCCAGACCGGCGTCGGCCGCACCGGCAGGCTCTTTGCCCATGAATGGTCGGGCGTCACACCCGACATCATGGCGGTCGCCAAAGGCATCGGCGGCGGTTTCCCGCTCGGCGCCTGCCTTGCCACCTCAGAAGCCGCTTCCGGCATGAAGGCCGGCACCCACGGCTCGACCTATGGCGGCAATCCGCTCGCCATGGCTGTCGGCAGCGCCGTGCTCGACATCATCCTCGCCGACGGCTTCCTCCAGCAGGTGCGCGACGTAGCGCTTGTCTTCCGCCAGGGGCTGGCCTCGTTGAAGGACCGTTATCCCGATGTGATCGAGGATATCAGAGGCGAGGGGCTTCTGCTCGGCATCAAGGCGGCCGTTCCCTCAGCCGAACTGCTGCAGGCGATCCGGGCGGCGCATCTGCTCGGCGTGCCCGCCGGCGACAACGTCATCCGCCTTCTTCCGCCCCTCGTCGTCACCGCCGAGGAAGCCCGCGAGGGCCTTGCCCGCATCGAGCGCGCCGCCGAGAGCATCCGCGCCGCCAAGGTCAAGAAGACAGCTTGAAGAGATTGCCGCCTTCGGGCGCAGCACAGGTAAGAACATGGCTCCTAAACATTTCCTCGATCTTTCGGCGGTCACATCAGCCGATCTTAGAACCATCATGAACGATGCGCTCGCCCGCAAGCAGGCCTTCAAGGCCGGCAAGGGCGACAAGCCGCTCGCCGGCAAGATGCTGGCGATGATCTTCGAGAAGCCGTCGACGCGCACCCGCGTCTCCTTCGACGTCGGCATGCGCCAGCTCGGCGGCGAAACGCTGTTTCTCTCCGGCACCGAAATGCAGCTCGGCCGCGCCGAGACGATCGGCGATACCGCCAAGGTGCTGTCGCGTTATGTCGATGCGATCATGATCCGCACAACCGAACATTCGCGGCTGGTGGAGCTTGCCGAACATGCGACCGTGCCTGTGATCAATGCGCTGACGGATGACACCCATCCCTGCCAGATCATGGCCGATGTCATGACCTTCGAAGAGCATCGCGGCCCGATCAAGGGCAAGACCATCGCCTGGACCGGTGACGGCAACAATGTGCTGCATTCGCTGGTCGAAGGCGCCGCCCGCTTCGGCTACCGCATGAACATGGCCGTGCCCCTTGGTTCGGAGCCTAAGGATCACTATCTGAACTGGGCCCGCAATGAGGGCGCCGAAATCATGCTCTGCCATGATGCCGACCGTGCGGTCGAAGGCGTCGATTGCGTGGTGACCGATACCTGGGTCTCCATGAATCAGGAACATCGGGCCCGGGGTCACAATGTCTTTCAGCCTTACCAGGTCAACGCGGCCTTGATGGCGAAGGCCGGCAATGATGCATTGTTCATGCATTGCCTGCCCGCTCATCGCGGTGAGGAAGTGACGGACGACGTGATCGATGGTCCGCAATCCGTGGTCTTCGATGAAGCGGAAAACCGTCTTCATGCGCAGAAGTCGATTCTTGCTTGGTGCCTGGGCGCGATCTGAACCATAATCGGACGCCGCGTGCGAAAAACGCGTGGCCGCGCGAGCGAAGAGCACCCTGTCCTTTCGCTTGAAAACTAGGAGTGAATCCATGGCAGAAGCTGCAGCCGCCCTCGGCCAGTTCGATTTCGCCGGCGATGACCATGTCGTCCCCTTTCAGGTGGACGGGCTGGATGTGCGCGGCCGCGCCGTCCAGCTCGGCCCGATGCTCGACGCGATCCTCGAGCGCCATCATTATCCGGCCCCTGTCGCCCGGCTGCTCGCCGAAGTCGTCGTGCTGACGGTGCTGCTCGGCACCTCGCTGAAGTTTGACGGCAAGTTCACCGTGCAGACCAAGGGCGACGGCCCGGTCGATCTTCTCGTTGCCGATTTTTCGACGCCGGAAAATGTCCGTGCCTATGCCCGTTTCGACCAGGCGCTGCTCGACAAGGCCATTGAAGCTGGCGAAACCGAGCCGGAGCAATTGCTCGGCCACGGCGTGCTTGCCTTCACCATCGACCAGGGCAAGTTCGGCCAGCCCTACCAAGGTATTGTCGCGCTCGACGGCACCACGCTCGAGGACATTGCCGGCGTCTACTTCCGCCAGTCGGAGCAGATCCCGACGCGCGTGCGTCTGGCCGCGGCCGAACTCTTCGATCGCGACGATGAAGGCCAGCCACGCCATCGCTGGCGGGCAGGTGGCCTTGTCGCCCAGTTCCTGCCGGAAGCGCCGGAGCGCATGCGTCAACCGGATCTCCACGGCGGCGACGGCGACACCGGCAGCCGCCCGCATAGCGAGGACGATTCCTGGGCCGAAGCGCGTTCGCTGGTCGAGACCATCGATGCGGATGAACTCACCGATCCGCTGGTTGGCACCGAGCGGCTGCTGTTCCGCCTGTTCCACGAGCGCGGCGTGCGCGTCTACGAACCGCGCGCCGTCTTCGATCGCTGCAGCTGTTCGCGTGACAAGATCAAGGGCGTGCTGAAGGGCTTCTCTGCCGAGGAGATCGAGGCCAGCCAGGAAGATGGCGAGATCGCTGTCACCTGCGAATTCTGCTCGACCACCTATCGCTTCGAGCCGGTCGAACTTCAGCCGGCCGAATAGGCTCGGTTGGCCCCTGATATCTGCCCCTCACCCTAACCCTTGCCGGGGTCGAGCCACCGGTCTCGACCCCGGTCGGTGCCGGCAGGCGGATGAGGGGCCGGTGTCGGCAATCTATCAAGCGGGCAAAATGATTTCGGGCCGGCCTGTCAGTTGAGCACGCGCAACAACCCCGGTGAATCCAGCGAGAAGGCGGGAATGTCGACATTGAAGGTGTCGCCTTCGTCCGTTTCCATCTGGTAATGGCCGAACATCAGCCCGGAGGGGGTGTCGAGTGGGCAGCCGGAGGAATATTCGTAGGTGTCGCCGGGGCTGAGCCGCGGCTGTTCGCCGACGACGCCCGGACCGGTGACCTCGTCCACCTGTCCATTCTGGTCGGTGATATTCCAATAGCGATTGACCAGGCGAACGGCGATGCCGGAATTGTTGCTGATGACAATCCGATAGCCCCAGACATAGCGATCGTCGTCCGGATCGGATTGCTCCTCCAGATAGAATGGTTCGACGACGACTTCGATATCTTTTGTGAGGGCGCGATACATGCCTTGCACCTTAGTCAAGATATGTTACCCGTATCTTATAAGAGGCCCTGCCCGTCAAGAAACGGAACGTTGATCGTCACTAAAACGGTCGTGATCGAAGTGTTTCGATCGTTAAGCCTAATTGTCGGTGTCAATTCCACTTCCGAACGCCGGCGCGACCGAGCTTGTTCCCCCGGCCTCAACCTGCTGAGGTCCGGCGAGCCGAACGCCGGTGAGGTCTGGCGAGCCGAACCCCAAGCGAGGTCCGGCCGCCAATATCCCTGGATCAGGCCGAGACCTTGGCAAGCGCCTTGGCGAAATCCTCGATCAGGTCGTCGGTATCCTCGATGCCGGCCGAAAGGCGGACCGTACCCGGGGAAATGCCGAGTTCGGCGCGCGCCTCCTCCGACAGGTTCTTGTGGGTGGTGGTTGCCGGATGGGTGATCAGGCTCTTGCTGTCGCCGAGATTGTTGGAAATCTTGATGATATCGAGCGCGTTCTGCAGCGCGAAGGCGGCTTCCTTGCCGCCCTTCAGCTCGAAGGCGACGAGGGTCGAGCCGCCGGTCATCTGCTTGGCGATGATATCGGCCTGCGGATGGTCCTTGCGGCCGGGATAGATCACCTTGGCGACCTTGCTTTGCTCGGCCAGAAAATCGGCGATCTTCGCCGCATTCTCAGTCTGCTGCTTCACGCGCAGCGGCAGCGTCTCGATGCCCTTCAGCAGCGTCCAGGCGTTGAACGGCGACATGGCCGGGCCGGTGTGGCGGAAGTAGTCGTGCAGATTCTCGTCGATCCAGTCCTTGTCGGCCAGCACCACGCCGCCGAGGCAGCGGCCCTGGCCGTCAATATGTTTGGTGGCGGAATAGACGACGATATGGGCGCCGAGCTCCAACGGCTTCTGGAAAAGCGGCGTGGCGAAGACGTTGTCGACGATAACCTTGGCGCCGATCTGGTTGGCGAGCTTGGCAACACCTGAGATATCGACCACTTCGAGCGTCGGGTTGGTCGGGCTTTCCAGGAAGAACACCTTGGTGTTCGGCCGGATTGCCTTTTCCCAATTTGCAAGATCCCGGCCGTCGACCAGCGTGCACTCGATGCCGTATTTCGGCGCCAATGTCTCGACAACCCAGCGGCAGGAACCGAACAGCGCGCGCGCCGCGACGATATGGTCGCCTGATTTGACCTGGCAGAGCACCGCCGCGGTGACGGCCGCCATGCCGGAGGCGGTGGCGCGGGCGTCTTCCGCGCCTTCGAGCATGCACATCCGCTTTTCGAACATGTCGTTGGTCGGGCTGCCGTAGCGGGCGTAGATGTAGCCTTCCGTCTCGCCCTTGAAGCGGGCTTCGGCCGCCTCCGACGTGTCATAGACGAAACCCTGCGTGAGATAGATTGCTTCGGACGTCTCGCCATATTGCGAACGCAAGGTTCCGCCGTGGACGAGTTGGGTTGCCGGGCGCCAGGTCTTGCTCATGCCATCACCTTCACATAACAAAAAAACCGGTCGCAAAAGCAGACCGGTTTTCAACCCGGTCTTTTTAGCCACTTGTTTAACGTGGCTGCAAGCCGACCGGCCAAATCACCACGGGATAATTCTGCAATACTGCTGTTAGCTGCTTGCGTCAATTCCCCGAGTTTGGTTTTGTCGGCGGCAAATGATGGATGAGGCATGATGGCTCGTGAAACGGGAATTCTGGCGGACGGCGCGATATCAGCGCTGTTTGAAACGGGTCGTCTGATCTCCGAACGGGAGCTGGACCGCGACCAGATCCAGCCGGCAAGCCTCGATTTGCGCCTGGGCGCCAAGGCTATTCGCGTGCGCGCCAGCTTCATGCCCGGCCCCTCGCATCTGGTGGCCGACAAGCTCGACCGGCTGAGCCTGCATGTGGTCGACCTTTCCGAAGGCGCGGTGCTCGAAACCGGCTGCGTCTACATCGTGCCGCTGATGGAGAGCTTAGCGCTGCCGGCCGACATGTCGGCCTCGGCCAATCCGAAGAGCTCGACCGGCCGGCTCGATATCTTCACCCGCGTCATCACCGACTATGCCCAGGAGTTCGACAAGATCCCGGCCGGTTATTCCGGACCGCTCTATCTGGAAATCAGCCCGCGCACCTTCCCGATCGTCGTACGCCGCGGCTCGCGCCTGTCGCAGATCCGCTTCCGCGTCGGCCATGCTTTGCTCAGCGAGCCGGAGCTGTTGAAGCTGCATGAAAGCGAGACGCTGGTCGCCAGCAAGCAGCCGAATGTGTCCGGCAGCGGCATCGCTCTGTCGATCGACCTCGCCGGAGACGAAGACGGCCTGATCGGCTATCGCGGCAAACACCACACCGCCGTCGTCGATGTCGACAAGAAAGCCCAGCACGACATCTACGATTTCTGGGAACCGCTCTATAGCCGCGGCCGCAACGAACTGATCCTCGATCCCGACGAGTTCTATATCCTCGTCTCGCGCGAGGCCGTGCATGTGCCGCCGGATTATGCCGCCGAAATGACCCCGTTCGACCCCTTGGTCGGCGAATTCCGCGTCCATTATGCCGGCTTCTTCGATCCGGGCTTCGGCCATGCGCCGGCCGGCGGCCGCGGCAGCCGCGCCGTGCTCGAAGTGCGCAGCCACGAAGTGCCCTTCATCCTCGAAGACGGCCAGATCGTTGGCCGCCTGGTCTACGAACACATGCAGGAAAAGCCGACCAGCCTCTACGGCTCCGGCCTCGGCTCCAACTACCAGGCCCAAGGCCTCAAACTCTCGAAGCACTTCCGCATCTGAGACTTCCCGGCTGCCGCGACTTGACAGCGGCCCCCATCTGTTGGAAATCTCAGCTATCGCGGGTGTAGCTCAATGGTAGAGCAGCAGCTTCCCAAGCTGAATACGAGGGTTCGATTCCCTTCACCCGCTCCAGCTTCCCGCACGCGAAGCCGACCAACACCTAATCCCCAAAGAACCGGATAGGCTTATATCGGCGGTGCGCGATGATCAGGCTCCGGTCGGGCTGGATGATGTAGGTTTCCTCCACCTGCTGGCCGTACTGGTCGATGAAATCATGCGGAAAGGCCGAGCCGATGGGTGATTTGGTGAGCTTGGTGCGCGGCTGGCCGTTATAGGTGATGCTGCCCGGGATCGGCTCCATGCCGGGGCCGCTATAGCTAGCGGTGCTGCAACCGGTGAGAATGAGGGTGCCGATGAGGCCGATGAGTGCGGGTTTCATGTCGATCCCTTCCGATGCCGGCGACGACGCGATCTTACTCTCTATTGGCGCCGGCGCATCACGCAAACGGCATGGCCGGTTTCAATCCTTCGAGAAGCACCGCTTGGAATGGCGTGATCGTGTCAGCGCTTCCATTGCCGAAACCGGCGCCGTCTGCTAGATCGGCAGTGTCGAAAAAGGCAGGATCGGTTGAGGTAAGCCCGATCCCTTCCGCTGGAGCGTCAAGAGCGCTCTGACGAAGCTCTGCTCCGTGGCCCATGGCACGAGAACCCGCGACGTGATCCGCACCAGATGCGGGATCCCGGCGGCGTGCGGAGACGGCAAAAGGCAGTCCCGGGATTTTTTGAACGGAGACTGTCATGCGCCTGAACCATCTCGATTTTCACGTACCCGATATCACTGCGACGGCGGATTTTTTCATCCGCCATTTCGGCCTGACGCTTAAGGATATGCGCGGCCAGAACGGCTTGGCGATCCTTGCGGACGATGCCGGTCTCGAAATCGTCCTCAGTCACGCCATTGCCAAATTCGGCACCGCCGACCAGGTTGAACTGCAGCGCCAGACCTATCATATCGGCTTCATCCTGCCCGAAAGGGCGGATGTCGATAGGGTGCATGCCGGGCTTTTTGCCGCCGGCGCGGCGCTCTCCGGCCCGCCGGCCGCCATGCGCGGTGGCTGGCTGTTTTATTGCACGGCGCCGGGGAATATCCTCGTCGAGGTCGGCTCGCGGCCGGCCCGATAGACGCGGCGAAGGGACATGCCGCGGCTTCGCAATTCCCTCTTCTCCCCAGCGGGGGTCCGAAGGACGGGCGAGACCCGTGGCTCGCCCAGGCTGGTGCCCGTAGGGCGGATGAGGGGGCCGGCGAAGCCGGTCTTTCCAGCGACGTCCACGCAGGCTTCGATGGTGGGATAGATTATGAGGGGAGGGGTTTCCGTGTGTGACCCCCTCATCCGCCTGCCGGCGCCTTCTCCCCGAGGGGAGAAGAGATTTTGCGGCAGCCTCTCTGTTTCTCGCTGACGTCTCGCAGGGTACGTTCAGAACGGGGGCTGAGGAGGGTCAAGAAAGTGGCTCGAACCAAGCAGCTAGGGTGAGGCGCGGCCGGACCGCCGCGCCTCGTGCCGACAATTTGCTGCTCAGAACTCCGTCCAGTCGCCATCCTGGCTTTTCGGTGTGCTGTTGCCGGCGTTAAAGGCGTTGGCGATTTTTTGGCCGAGGGCGCGGGCCGGCGAGGCGGCCGGGCGGGCTGTGCCTTCCCGTGCGACGCGGATCGGGGCTGCCCGGACGGCCGGGCGCGGGGCGGCGCGTGGCGCTGCGGCGGCAATAGGCGCACTGGCGGCAAAGCCGCCGGTGCCTGTCAGCCTGAACTGGCCGAGCAGGTTGTTCAGCGCTGTCGCTTCCGTGGCGAGGCTGTGGCTGGCGGCCGTCGACTGCTCGACCATCGCCGCATTCTGCTGCGTGCCCTGATCCATGGTGTTGACGGCGGTGTTGATCTCCTGCAGCCCGATCGACTGTTCGCGCGAGGCTTCGGCGATGGCGTGGACGTGCTGGTTGATTTCCTGCACCTCCTGGACGATCGAATCGAGCGCCTTGCCGGTTTCGCCGACCAGCGAAACGCCGGTCTGCACATGCGTGCCGGAGTTGGTGATCAAGCCCTTGATTTCCTTTGCCGCCTTGGCGGAACGTTGGGCGAGTTCGCGCACCTCCTGGGCGACGACGGCAAAACCCTTGCCGGCGTCGCCGGCACGCGCAGCTTCGACGCCGGCGTTCAAGGCCAGAAGGTTAGTCTGGAAGGCGATGTCGTCGATGACGCCGATGATGTTGGAGATTTCGCCCGAGGATTTTTCGATCTGCTGCATGGCGGAGACCGCCTTGCGGACGATGTCGCCGGATTTTTCGGCCCCGAGGCGGGTGCGGGCGACGAGCTGGCTCGCCTCCTCGGCACGCTTGGCGGCGTCGCGCACCGTCGTGGTGATCTCCTCCAGCGCCGCCGCCGTCTCTTCGACGGAGGCCGACTGTTGTTCCGTCCGCCTGGAAAGCTCGTCTGCGGAAGACCGGATCTCGTTGGCGCCGGCGCCGATCGCCCGGGCGTTGGCGCCGACCGTATGCAGAGTTTCGTTGAGCTTCTCGACCGAGTTGTTGAAATCCTCGCGCAGCGCATCGAGATGCGCGACGAAGGGCTGGTCGATATGCGAGGCGAGATCGCCGGCGGCAAGACGGCGCAGGCCGTCGCCGAGCGCGGTAACTGCGCCTTCGAGTTCGGATGCTTCACGGGTTTTCTGCGCGTCGCGTTCACGCCGCTCGCCGTCACTGAGGTTACGGTCAGCTTCGGCCCGCGCCTCGATCCGCCCGCGCTCGATCGCATTGTCGCGGAAGATCGACACGGCCTTTGCCATCTGGCCGACTTCGTCGCCGCGGTCGAGCCCGCTGACCTCGCTTGTGGTATCGCCTTCGGCAAGCCGAGTCATGCGCAGGCGCAACTGCGTCATCGGGCCGGCAATGCCCATCTGGGCGACGACGACGCTGAAGCCGACGGCGAGCAGCACGGCAATGCCGATCAGAACGAGACAGAAGACGATCCGCCCGTTGACCGAGGCCGAAAGCGCGTCGCCGCCGTCCTTGAGCATCGCCATCATCGCATCATTGTTGGCGATCATCTTCGGGGTCAGCGCATTGAGCTTGGCATTGATCAGGGCAACATTCGCCAGCGCCCCGGCGCTGTCCTTGGCTTTGCTCTGTTCGATGATCTTGTTCGCCAGCGTTTCGATCTCATCGATGCCGGCCTGGATGTCATCGATCGCCGCTTTGCGGCTGGGAACCAGCGCCAGCGCATCTTTCATCCGGTCACGGGCCTGCGGCAGCTTGCTCGGTGTGGCGAGCGCTGTGGCGAATGCCGGCGTATCGGGCTTCATCTCGGCCAGCAGGGTTACCTGCAGCACCGAGGCCACCACCGAGGCGCTGGCGCGCGCGCTCTGCATCGAGGCCAGCGCTTCATGATCGATGAAGGCGCTGAAGGCGGCATCCGCACGGCGGAACTCGGCAATGACATAGATCAGCCCGGCCATCGTGATCAGCCCCAAGAGCGCCACGACCGATATGATTTTCGTGCGGATTTTCAGATGCTTCAACATGGAAATGTCACCCGGTTGACCGGGCGTCGCACGCCCGGTGCTTTGAAATCAATTGTTGCAAACGGAGCGCCGCGTAAGTGCCGCGGCTCAGGGATTATGGCGGGGTTGACGCATGCATCATGCAATCGGCCGGCGGGTCCGTGTCGTCGCCACAAATAGAGGCGATATTCTTTAATTCCGCGCTAACGGCGGGGCGGCATACCCACGATTTTTAGCGCCCGAATTATCGTCTTCAATGCGTTGCCATGGCTGCCCGATCTGCGCTGATGGCTGCCCCTCACCCTAACCCTCTCCCCGTAAACGGGGCGAGGGGACATCCCACGCGAGGCGTCGGCGAGGTCGCGGCATATCCCCTTCGCCCCGCAAACGGGGGTCCGAAGGACGGGCCGAGACCCGTGGCTCGACCCCGGTCGGTGCCGGCAGGCGGATGAGGGGCGGATGCGGCACGATCCGTCGCATGCATATTCCCCGTCCCGCATGACTCTGCTACATCTCGCCGACACCGCACGCTTCGCGCTTAACCCGAGACCAAGATCACGATGATGCAATCCAAGTTGGCATCCCTGGCTGTGAAGGGTTTTCTCGTATTCGGGCTGTTTCTGCGCGTGCTGTTTTCGGGTTTTGCCGCATCCGCTCAGCAGGCTGCACCCTCGCTGCCGCTGCTTTTCGATGCCCGCGAACGTCTGGCGAGGCCCGATCTCTCCTCGCTGGTCCGCTTGCGTTTCCTGACCTCGGTCGATTTCCCGCCGTTCAATTTTACCGATCAGAACGGCAAGCTTTCCGGTTTCAACGTCGATCTCGCCCGCGAGATCTGCAGCGAGCTGGAGATTTCAGACAAGTGCCAGATCCAGGCGATCCCTTTCGCCGATCTGAAGGATGCGCTCGCCGCCTCGCAGGGCGATGCCGTCATCGCCGGTCTTGCCGTGACGCCTGAATTGCGCCGGCAATTCGTCTTCTCCCGGCCCTATCTGATGCTGCCGGCGCGCTTCGTGCGCAATCTCGCCGTACCGCTCGACGGCAAAACGGCGGCCGCGCTTTCGGCTCACCCGGTCGGTGTGGTCAAGGGCACGGTGCACGAGGCGATGCTGGCCGCCTTCTTTCCCGCGATCAAGGCGCAGACCTTCGACACCAAGGACGCCCTGCTTGCTGCGCTTAGGGAGCGCAAGGTCGATGCCGCCTTCGCCGATGCGCTGCAGCTTTCCTTCTGGGTCTCCTCGCCGGCCTCGGCCAAATGCTGCGCACTGTTCGACGGCCCCTATCTCTCCGAGCATTTCCTCGGCGAGGGCATGACGATCATGCTGCGGCAGAAGGACAGCGTGCTGACGTCAGCCATCGACCACGCGCTCGCCACGCTGTCGCGCAACGGCCGTCTGCAGGAAATCTATCTGCGCTATTTTCCCTACGGGCTCTACTGACATGCATAAAAACAAAGACTTAAGGATCAGCTCTTGCGGAAACGGGCTATCGCACTGCGCTCGATCGCCGCGCAGGTCAGCTTGTCGAGGCCGAGCCGGTCGCGCAGCAGGCTGAGCAACCGCAGTTCTTCCGCCTTGACCGAAAGATCGGCGGAAGCCACCTCGACGGCCAGCGCATAGGCGGTGTCGTAGAGCTTGACGGGCAGGGTGTCGCGCACGGTTTCGAGAACGACGTCGAGGCCCTCAGGTCCGGAAAGCAGCGAGGCGCAGTCG
Organism: Rhizobium sp. NZLR8; assembly: GCF_019685025.1. NCBI lineage: Bacteria > Pseudomonadati > Pseudomonadota > Alphaproteobacteria > Hyphomicrobiales > Rhizobiaceae > Rhizobium > Rhizobium sp. NZLR8. Next base: position 31,871 of record NZ_JABDVY010000009.1, read on the forward strand.
CGCGCCACCGAAATCAGCTTGTCGTCATCGAAATCCCGGAAAACCGGCAGAAATCCGATCAGTTGGCCGATCCTTTCCAGCTCCCTGTCGTTCATCGTGCTGTCGACGGCAGAGGCCATCACCATCACGTAGATCAGCGCATCATGGGCGGAAAGCGGCTTGTTCATCTCTGATTCCTTTTTCGATCAGCGGAGATTAGGAATTGGCAGCCGCCATTACAAGGGATCGGTCCCCGTCATGACCGCCAGTTATCTCCGGCGCGGATCGTCGCCGTAAAGCCCTTTTCCAGCCTGCCTGGCTTTCTCGGCGGCCGATGCAAGCGGCGAACCCGCCGCGACTTCAGCCCAGCCGTTTTCGGCAAGCCATGCGCCGAGATCCTGCGTGCCGAGCCGGCATGCGGTCGTCGCCATTTCCTTCCATTCGGCCGGATCGATATCGCAGGCGATGCTGCGATTGCGCAAAAGTTGGCGCAGCGCCGTCTTCGCCATCATGCCGCAGGGCCATTGCCGGCCCGCCGGCCCGCATATCCTGTCGGCCGGCGTCGGCACGACGCCGGCGAGCTGAAGCCTGCGCTCGCCGAAGGACAGCATGCCGGCATTTTCGACCGCCGGCCGCGTCAGCTCCATCGGCTTTTTCGCGGAAGGATTTGCGGCTTGCCCGGCGGCGGTCTCAGCTGGTGGTGCGATATCGGCGGGTTTGGGCGCCGTGCCGTCGGCTGGCCGAGGGGAGGGAGGAGCCGGCGGTTGCGCCGAACGGGCGATCACTTCGGCCCGGTCGTCCGACATCGCAGCCGGTTCGCCGGCTTGCGCGGCGGGATCCACCGAAGTCGCCGTCTCCTCTGCCGACACGCTCTCTTCCCCGGCCGTGCCGCCGCGCAGCCTTGTTTCGCCCGCCATCAGCAGGCCGGCCACCACCGCCATTCCCGTAAGACCTGTGAACAAGGCGGCAAGGCGCATGGAATATCTTCCTATTGACTGGCCCAGATGATGCGGGCGATCCAATCGACGTCGGAAAGCTCGAGTGTTCGGTTGGCATGTTCGGGATTGAGCGACATCAGCTCGATCGATCGCGGGCTCTGGCGCAGCAGCACCTTGGCCATCACCTCGCCCGCGCATGTGCGCACCACGACGCGGTCGTTGCGGCGCACCTGCGCACCCGGCGCGACGATCAGCACGTCGCCGTCGCGGTAGAGCGGCATCATGCTTTCGCCCTGCACCTCCAGCGCATAGACGCCGGATTTCTGTGTCGGGGCCGCCGGAAATTCCACCACATCCCAGCCATGGCCGGCCGGAAAACCGCCATCGTCGAAAAAGCCGCCGGCGCCGGCCTGGGCGAAGCCGAGCAGCGGAATCGAGCTTCCCTGCGGCGGAAAGGCGTCGTCAGGCTCTCCGGCAAGCTCTCCGGCCAACTGCTTGGAAAGACCGGCATCCGGCCGCAGGAAGACAAGGAACTGTTCCATGCTCGCCCCGGTCGCACCGAGCACCTTGGCGATCGATTCCGTCGAGGGCCAGCGCAGCCGCCCATCGGCGGAAAGCCGTTTCGACTTGTTGAAGGAGGTGGGGTCGAGCCCGGCGCGGCGCGCAAGACCGGATGGCGTCAGGTCATGCCGTTCGGCAAGCCTGTCGATCGCTCCCCAGATCTGGTCGTGTGACAGCATATGCGCCCGATTCCGTGCGGCTCGTGCCTGCCGCGCTTAAACCAGGCCGAATATTAACCGACCGTGCCGCCTGAGTAAAGGTAAATGAGGAATAAAATCCTGTTATTGAAAGTGCTTAGGCGACCATCGCCATATTGATCTTGCCGAGCTGGATGACCGCTTGGGTGCGGCTGTCGACATCGAGTTTCAGCAGGATCGCCGAGACATGCGCCTTGATCGTCGCCTCGGAGACGCCGAGTTCATAGGCGATCTGCTTGTTCAGCAGCCCTTCGGCCAGCATGGTCAGCACCCGGCTCTGCTGCGGCGTCAGCGTATGCAGGCGGTGGATCAGGTCGGCGACATCGGGATCCTGCTCCTGGCCGTCGCGATAGTTTTCCGGCGTGGCGATATCGCCGGCAAGCACCGTCTGGATGCTGCGGCGAATGCCCTCGATGCCGGAGGATTTGGAGATGAAGCCGGAAGCGCCAAGTTCCAGCGCCCGGCGGATCGTCGTCGCATCGTCGCTTGCCGAGACGATGATGATCGGCAGGCTGGCGAATTCGGAGCGCAGCGCCATCAGGCCGGAAAAGCCGCTGACCCCGGGCATGGCGAGGTCGAGCAGCATTAGGTCGGCGTCCGCATGGGCGCCTGCGGCCGTGCGCGCAGCGGCGAAATCGCCGGCCTCGACGATCGCCTGCCGGCCTTCCATGCCGATCACCGCCTGACGCAGCGCATCCCGGAAAAGCGGATGATCGTCCGCAATGATGATGGTCTGTTCGTGCATCGAAAACTCCCTCCCAAGAGCCCGATCATTGCCGGCGCGCGAACGCCATCCCGCCGCGTTCATGCCGGCTTTCTCATGGGATTATATCAGATCAGGTCTTCTGCGGAAGGGGATTGGCGTTTTCATCAGCCTGGAACTCCTTCACCATCCCCATGAAACTCTTCATCATCTTCTCCATGATGCTGATCGAGCGGTCGACTTCGGCATCGCTCGGCAGCGCGCGCTGGATGGAGCCGCCTTGCTCCAGCTTCGTCACCCGCTCGGAAAGCCGGTCGAGTTCGTCCTCATAGGCCGCCCGTTCGTCGGCCGCCATCCGGCAGACGAGGGCGCCGTCCTTGTCCTGGCAGATCGACATTGCCCCGGTCTGCCGGTCGAGCCGCACGAAATGGTCGCCGCTCTTTTCCAGCTGGAACCGGCTTGCATCGGGTTCGGCCGCCGCGGCGCCAAGCGGCAGGAGAAGAACGCTAAGCGTGAGAACCAAAATCTTCATCGTCTCATCCTCCGGAATTTGTTTCTGCCGGTCCCGTTTTTGAGTGCTGGGGCGTGGACATCGCCGCCTCTTTCCGGCAAAGCGCTGGTGATCGAGGACCAGCAATCGCGAGGCCATGATGAGCGTGACACCGACCCTTTACAAGATCGTGACGGAAACGCTCTGGCAGCAAGCCAGACAAACCGGCATTTTTCATGGCGCCGGCATCGATCTGAAGGATGGCTTCATCCATTTCTCGACCGCCGATCAGGTGAAGCAGACCGCGGCGCTGCATTTTGCCGGCCACTCCGGGCTGCTGCTGATTGCCGTCGATGGAAGGGGTTTTGGCGACAAGCTGGTGTTCGAACCCTCGCGCGGCGGCGATCTCTTCCCGCATCTCTTTGCCGACCTGCCGCTGGCCGCCGTGCTCTCAGAAGTACCGCTGCCGCTCGACGAGACCGGCGCCCATGTCTTCCCGGAGCTGCAGCCATGATCGATCCTTTCAAGCGTGTCGCCCGCAAGGGTCTCTTCCTGTTCGATCCGGAAACGGCGCACGGCATGTCGATCGCCGCGCTGAAATCCGGCCTGGTGCCCGCTTGCCAGCTCACCCCCGATCCACGCCTGCGCCAGACGGTTGCCGGCCTCGTCTTCGACAATCCGCTCGGCATGGCCGCCGGCTACGACAAGAATGCCGAGGTGCCGGAGGCGCTCTTGAAGCTTGGTTTCGGCTTTACCGAAATCGGCACGGTGACGCCGAAGCCGCAATCCGGCAATCCGCGGCCGCGCATCTTCCGCCTGGTCGAGGATGAAGCCGTCATCAACCGCCTCGGCTTCAACAATGAAGGCCATGAGGCAGCTTTCGGGCGCCTTGCCGCGCTGAGCGGCAAGGGCATGGTCGGCGTCAATATCGGCGCCAACAAGGACAGCGACGACCGCATCGCCGATTACGTCGCCGGCATTCGCCGCTTCCATTCCGTCGCGCGTTATTTCACCGCCAACATCTCTTCGCCGAACACGCCGGGCCTGCGCGACTTGCAGGGCCGTGAAAGCCTCGCCGCACTGCTGTCTGCCGTGCTTGCGGCGCGCGACGAGGCAGCAGTGACATCCGGCCGCAAGGTCCCGGTCTTTCTGAAGATCGCTCCTGATCTGACCGAGGAAGGCATGGACGATATCGCGGCGGAAGCGCTCGCGCATGCGCTGGATGGTCTGATCGTCTCCAACACCACGCTGTCGCGCGACGGTCTCAAGGATCAGCGCCAGGCGAAAGAGACAGGCGGCCTCTCCGGCGTGCCGCTGTTCGAAAAATCGACGGCCGTGCTCGCCAGGATGCGCAAGCGCGTCGGCCAGGCTTTGCCGATCATCGGCGTCGGTGGTGTCTCCTCGGCCGAAACCGCGCTGGAAAAGATCAGGGCGGGCGCCGATCTCGTCCAGCTCTATTCCTGCATGGTCTATGAAGGGCCTGGTCTGGCCGGCGATATCGTCCGCGGCCTCACCAAACTCCTGGATCGCGAAAAGGCCAACTCGATCCGCGACTTGCGCGACACCAGGCTGGATTACTGGGCGGCCCGAAATGCCTGATCGGCCCGCGGCTTGACCAGTATTGCCAGGAAAAAGCCGCGGAAGAGCAGGAAGGCGTTCATTGCCAGCCAGAGGCCGTGATTGCCAAAGAGCGGGACGAAGACGGCGAGCATCAGGAGATAGCCAGCAAAGGACATCAGCATCCGGTTGCGCATCTCGGCCGACCATGTGGCGCCGATGAAGACCCCGTCCATCAGGAAGGCGAGCGCGCCCGTCAGCCCGGTCACCGCCGCCCAGGGCAGATAGGTCTCAGCCGCCTGTCGCACCTCCGGTGAGGTCGTCAGCACCGAGATCAGCCAGGGACCGGCGAGGAAGAAGAAAGCCGAAACGATCGCCGCCAACCCGAAGGACCACAAGGTCGTCAGCTTCAGCCCGCGGTCGAACGCCGGCCGGTAGCGCGCGCCGATCGCCCGGCCGGTGATCTGCTCGGCGGCATTGGCGAGCCCGTCGAGATAATAACTGGAGAGCAGAACGAAATTCATCAAAACGGCATTGGCGGCAAGCGTCACCGCGCCGAAACCGGTGCCGATCCGCGTCATGATGGTGAAGGCGCCGATCAGCACGAAGGTGCGGATCAGGATGTCGCGGTTGAGCGCGAAAAGCTCAGCCAGCCGGCGCCGGGAAAAAACCTCGGACCATGCTGGCCGCTCCGCCTTGGCAAAGCCGCTGAGCACGATGAAAAGCCCGGCGAACGCGCCGGCCGTCTCGCCGGCCATCGTACCCCAGGCGACCCCCGCCACGCCCCAATCGAGCGTCAGGCCGAGATAGATGGACAGCAGGATGTTGATGCCGTTGATGATCGCCTGCAGCAGCAGCCCGATCTTGCCCTGTCCGCGCCCGAGCACGAAGCCAAGGATGGCGTAATTCGCCAGTGCTGCCGGTGCGGCGAGGATGCGGATCGAAAAATAGCTGCTGGTCGCCTCGGCGATCGCTCCGTGCGCGCCCATCAGCCTCAACCCGGCCGCGATCAGCAGCGGCGAAAGAAAAAGCAGCGCCAATCCGCAGCCGAGCGCCGAAATCATCGCCCGGGAGAAGATCGCCTGCTGCTCGTGCCCATCCCGCCGGCCATAGGCCTGCGCCGTCAGACCGGTCGTCGAGGCGCGCAGAAAGTTGAAGCTGCCCATGATCAGATCGAACAGCATCGCGCCGATCGCCAGCCCCGCAAGTGCTTCCGGGTCACCCATACGGCCGACGACGGCGGTATTCGTCAGCCCGAGCATCGGCGTCGTCATGAAGCCGAGCGTCATCGGAATGGCGATCGACAGCACCAGCCGGTGCGTCACATCGAAAGCGAACCTGTTGTCGTTGCTGCGCGTATCCATGATGGCCTTATCTCGAGGCCGAATCGCCTCAGCTGGACAACACCATGGCCCAATAGGGCAGGTTCCTGGAAGATACATTATGGGCGACGGCGACGCCGAGGCCGTCATAGCGCCCGAGCATGTTTTCCAGATGATGCGGCGAGTTGATCCAGGCCGTCACCACGGCATCGACGCTCTGCTGGCCGGCGGCGATATTTTCAGCCGCCGGCAGCTGGACGCCGCTCGCCTTGACCCGCGCCCCGAAACTGTCGGTTAGCCCCATCAGATGCGCCATCTTGCCGGCACTCGCCATGCGTTTGGCCTGGAAGAGAGCAGCCGTGCTCGCCGCCGGATCGGGGCTAAGCGGCGGCAGACCGTTCTTCGCCCTCAACTGGTTGACGAGCGGCAGCACGCTCGCCGTTTCGTCCTCGCCGTTGGACGGCGTGCCGGCAAGGTGCGGGGTCGTGGTGCAGCCGGCGATGCCGGCGGCAAACGTGAGTCCGGAAAGGATGAGCAGGCTGCGCCTGGAAAGGTCGATCGATGTCATGTTACCGGCGATAGCTGAAAAGGCGAAGGATGACGAAGAGCGGGATGACGATCGTCGCCCCGACGATGAGGTAGTCGCCGACGCGCCCGAGCGCCGAGAAACCCCGATGCCAGATTTCCAGGATGAAATCCCGGAACCCATAGATGATGTTCCACGGCGTCAGGCCGAAGACTGTCATGACGAAACCGACGATCAGCGACACGACGATAAGCTTTATCAATGTGCGGGCGAAGGAATCGCCGAGGAACTTGTTCACCTGATCGGACATGCGCCATCTCCTGTTTGCCCTTGGAATAAGGTTGCGGCGTACCGCCCGCAAGCCCTTTCCGGGATTGGCCGCTTCGCCTGTGAAATAGGACTTGAGTTTTTTTGTGGCCGCAGCCAAATGCGGGCTGGCGCATCGGCCCGAAAATCGGAATCGATTTTCGGAAAGCACGATGCGCGGATTGAAAGTGTTACAGCGTCCTTTGCGCGTCTTAAAAGACGCGCGGCGCTGTAACGCATGTCGCGCAAAAGTGTGGAGCGGTTTTGCGATAACGACATGCGTAAAAGTCAACAGGTCTAATTATGCAGCCCCACCAGCTTTCCTCAGGCGATGTCATCGCCGACCGCCGTGCCGATTACGCCCGCATGCTCGACGAAGGCGGTGAGCCCGAGGCGGCGGCCGAGCTGATGGAGCAGGCGCTCGAACTCGTGCCCGGCTGGGCCGCCGGCTGGTATCGCCTCGCCACCTATCGCGAAAAGGCGGGCAAGGGGGAAGCCGCGATCGGGGCCTATCGCAGCACGCTTGCCCTCGATCCCGAAGACATTTTCGGCGCCGCACTCAAGCTCGCCCTGCTCGGCGATAGCGCCACACCCGACCGGCCGCCGAGCCGCTATGTCGAGCGCCTGTTCGACGACTATGCCGACCGTTTCGAATCGGCACTGGTCGAAAAACTCGATTACAGCGTCCCGCAGAAGCTCGCAGCCCTCGTTAACTCCACCGGCAGGCATTACCAATTGGCCGTCGATCTTGGCTGCGGCACCGGTCTGCTCGGCTCGGAAATCCATGGCCGTGTCACCCGTCTCGAAGGCTTCGACCTCTCGCAGAACATGCTGGCCAAGGCCGCCGAGAAACACGTCTATGACAGTCTCGCCCAGGCCGATCTGTCGCTCGCGCCCGATCTCTCCGGCCTGTTTACCGATGCGGCGCGACATCGCGCCGACCTGGTGACGGCAGCCGATGTGCTGATGTATCTCGGCAATCTCGAAAGCGTCTTTGCCATCGTCGAAGACCTCGCCGCCGCCGGCGCCGACATCGCCTTTTCCGTCGAGGATGCGGGGGAGGGCGACGGCTTTCATCTCGCGCCATCGCTGCGTTACGCCCATTCGGAAGCCTATGTGCGGAAGCTGCTCGCCCGTCACGGCCTCGAAATCCTCAAAATCACCAAGACGGTCATTCGCAAAGATGGCGGCAAACCAGTTGCCGGCATTCTGTTTCTTACGCGCAAGCCGGCGTGAGCGAACATTTCTTGCGATGTTTTTATAGGTCAGCATTGCTTACCTATTTCGCTTGATCGGCTCACTGAAAAACCCGATACTGCACCGCATCGGCAGCGAGCCCAGCGATAAACGCCAAGGCGCTCAAGCTCATTTCATTACGCAAAATTTCGCCGCGCCCGGTGTTCTCCGGCGTGTTCTTGAACTCGTCTGCCGTGGAGACTGGCGACATGACACAGCTCATCAATGCCCTTGGCGGCTTCTGGAATGCCAGCGCCACGCGCCATGCCCCGATCGAAGACGTGCAGGGCATATTCTCCGGCAGCCTCGTCGCAGCCCTCGGCCTCTACGTGCTCGCCAGCGCCGGGCTTCTTACCGGCAGCACGGCCGGCGTGGCCTTCCTTTTGCATTATGCCTTCGGCGTCAATTTCGGCCTTGCTTTCTTCCTGCTCAACCTGCCGTTCTTCTGGCTGTCGTGGAAGCGTCTCGGCATGGGTTTCACGATCAAGACCTTCATCGCCATCGGCCTGACTTCGGTGCTTGCCGACGTGCAGTCGCGCTTCTTCTCCATTTCCAGCATCCATCCGGCCTGGGCGGCCCTTCTCGGCGGCCTGCTGCTCGGCTTCGGCGTACTGGCGCTCTATCGCCACCGCGCCAGCCTCGGCGGCGTCGGCATTCTCGGTATCTACGTTCAGGAGCGTTTCGGCATCCGCGCCGGCCTCGTCCAGCTCGCCATCGACCTCTGCGTGCTCGCCGCCGCCTTCCTCGTCACCACGCCGCCGGTCGTCTTCTATTCCGTGCTCGGCGCCGTCGTCCTCAACCTTTTCGTCGCCATCAACCACCGTGCCGACCGCTACATCGCACTCTAACATTACAAATCGGTAAGCCATTCTAAACAAAACGTAACTTGCCTCTGCTCAGCCATGACGCGACACTTCTTCCCGCGCCGGATTTGATGAGGTGAGTTATGTCAGATTTGGAAAAGCTTGTAAGACGCCGCATGCAGGAAGAATACCCCAAGGGCGCTTCCGCAGAGGAAATCGCGAAAGTTGTCCGCGACCTCTTCAATAGCATCGACCTCTCAGGCCCATCGCCTGATGCCGTTGCCGTGCGGGCCACTCCGAATTACGAGTGACCTTATATTCAACCGACCCGAGATTTTCGGGTCGGTCGCCGGGATGGTTCCCTTAAGCAGAAATTGATCACGCTGCCTTGACTGCGGCATCGATCGGATGCTGCGAGCGGAAGCCGACGGCAAGTCGGTTCCAGATATTGATCGCGCCGATCGCCACGGTGATCTTCGTCATTTCCTCCTCGGAAAAATGCGCCTTCAGCGTCTCGTAATCGGCATCCGGTGCACCGGTTCTGGCAATGTTGGTCACGGCGTCGACCCAGCCGAGCAGCGCCCGTTCGCGGGTGTCATAAACTGGTGATTCCCGCCAGACACACATCAGGTTGATCCATTGCTCGCTGAGCCCATCATGGCGGGCTTCCTTCACATGCATGTCGACGCAATAGGCGCAGCCGTTGATCTGCGAAGCGCGCAGCTTGATCAGGTGGATGAAGCGGCGCTCGAGCCCGGAGGACTGGACGTACTGCTCGAGCGCGACGATCGCCTTGTAGGCATCGGGGGCGGCTTTTGCGAAGTTGAAACGCGGTTGCATGATCTTCTCCTTGGTTATGGCTCAGCGAGCCGTCTTGCGTTCATGGATTTCAAGGAAGGCGCAGCCTCGGGCTGCGATCGATCCGTCGTCGAGGGCCGTCAGTTCGATGCCGAGGTCGGCAATGCTGGTCTTGGCGAGTTCGGTCCGATAGACCCGTTCGGCCCGGAGCATCGCCGCGCTGATGTTGCAGGGCTTGGCGAAGAAGCGATCGGCGACCGGGTTCGGCCCGCGCTGGCGGATTTCGGCGCAGCGGAAAGCGGGCGCCTGTCCCTCGACCGCAAGCAGGATGTCGAGCAGCGAGATCTCCTCGGCCGCCTTCGCCAGCCGGTATCCGCCTTTCGGCCCCGGCACGGTATCGAGGATGCCGGCGCCTGACAGCGCCTGCAGATGTTTCAGCAGATAGCTCGTCGAGACGCCGTGGAACTCCGCCAGTGCTGCGGCCGAAAGCACGCCGCCTTCGGAGAGGCCGGCAAGCATCGCGACGCTGTGAATGGCCTGCTCGACTCCATCGCTCATCTTCATCGAAGCATCTCTCCAATTCGTGGATAAAAAATATCCATGATTATACCGGTTGTCAACAGGGCGCTGTTTGCCTTTCTCCCGGCGCCGGATAGAAACGGAGAAAGCCGACAGGGGAACATCATGGCATCCAACGCCTTCGCAGGCCTTCTGAATACCAGCGCCGATCGCCACTCGCCGTTCGACGACGCCCAGGGCATCGTCGCCGGTAGCATGCTCGCCGTGCTTGGCGTCTCGCTTCTCTCCGGCGCGGGGCTGCTCGCCGGCGGCACGGCGGGTCTTGCCTTCCTCGCGCATTATGCGACCGGGATCAGCTTCGGCCTTTGTTTCTTCGCGGTGAACCTGCCCTTCTATTATCTCGCCTTTCGCCGCTTGGGTCTTGCCTTCACCATCAAGACCTTCGCCGCCATCGCCCTGACATCGGTCCTGTCCGAATTCGTCCCGGAATTCATCGGCATCGCCCATGTCAATCCTTTCGCCGGGGCGCTCTTTGGCGGTCTTGTCATCGGCGCCGGCATGCTGGCGCTCTTTCGCCACCGCGCCAGCCTCGGCGGCATCGGCATTCTCGCCCTCTATATTCAGGATCGTTTCGGCTGGCGCGCCGGTTTCGTCCAGCTCGGCTTCGACGGCATCATCCTGGCGCTCTCCTTCTTCGTCGCCAGCCCCTTCATCATTGCCTGCTCCGTGCTCGGCGCGGTCGTGCTCAACCTCACGATTGCCATCAACCATCGCAAAGACCGCTATATCGCCATGTGAAAAGCTGCCGCTCTTCTTTTTCCTTAGGATTTCACTAGTTTCAGGGCGTGGACCAGATCGATGCCGAAGCCCGCGCTTTGTTGCCTGCCGCCTTTACCCGCTGGTTTGCGGAAAAGGGCTGGCGGCCGCGCGCCCATCAGCTGGAATTGCTCGCCCGCGCCGAGGCCGGTGAAAGCACGCTGCTGATTGCGCCCACCGGCGCCGGCAAGACGCTCGCCGGTTTTCTGCCGTCGCTTACCGATCTCACCCGCCGCGGCCGGATTCCGCCAGGCTCCGTCTTCACCGGCATCCATACGCTCTATGTCTCGCCGCTGAAGGCGCTTGCCATCGATATCGAGCGCAACCTGATGAAACCGGTCGAGGAGATGGGCCTGCCGGTTACCGTCGAAAACCGCACCGGCGACACGCCGAACGCCAAGCGCCAGCGCCAGAAGCTCAACCCGCCGGATATTCTTCTGACGACACCGGAACAGGTCGCGCTACTTCTCGCCAACCGCGAGGCCGAGCGCTTCTTCAAGGACCTGAAATATGTCGTGCTCGACGAGTTGCATTCGCTCGTCACCTCCAAACGCGGCCATATGCTGTCGCTCGGCCTTGCCCGCCTGCGCCGCCTTGCCCCCGGCCTCCAGACCATCGGCCTGTCGGCGACCGTCGCCGAGCCGATGGATCTGCAGAAATGGCTGGTCGCCCAACAGGAGGGCAGCGGGCAGGAGAGCAGCGAGCATCATGCCGGTCTCGTCGTCGTCGAGGGTGGCGCCAAACCGGATATCTCGATCCTGTCGACCGAAGAGCGCATTCCCTGGGCCGGCCATTCCGCTCGCTATGCCATTCCCGACGTCTACAACAAGCTTGTCGAACACAAAACGACACTGCTGTTCGTCAACACCCGCAGCCAGGCGGAAATGCTGTTCCAGGCGCTCTGGACGATCAATGACGACAATCTGCCGATCGCCCTCCATCACGGCTCGCTCGATGTCGCCCAGCGCCGCAAGGTCGAGGCGGCGATGGCCGAAAACCGGCTGCGCGCCGTCGTTGCCACCTCCACCCTCGATCTCGGCATCGACTGGGGCGACGTTGATCTCGTCATCCATGTCGGCGCGCCGAAGGGCGCCTCGCGGCTTGCCCAGCGCATCGGCCGCGCCAATCACCGCATGGACGAGCCGTCGAAGGCGATCCTCGTGCCGGCCAACCGCTTCGAGGTGATGGAGTGTCAGGCGGCCCTCGACGCCAATTATATCGGTGCCCAGGACACCCCGCCGGTCGGCCGCGGCGCGCTCGACGTGCTCGCCCAGCACGTGCTCGGCATGGCCTGCGCCGAACCTTTCGACATGCTGGAACTCTACGATGAAATCATCAGCGCTTCGCCCTATGCCGATCTGACCTGGGAAACCTTCGAGCGCATCGTCGATTTCGTCGCGACCGGCGGTTATGCGCTCCGCACCTACGAGCGTTATGCCCGCATCCGCAAGACCAAGGAGGGCCGCTGGCGCGTCTCCAATCCTGCCGTCGCCCAGCAATACCGCCTCAATCTCGGCACCATCGTCGAAAGCCCGATGCTGAACATCCGCATGGTCAAGCGCGGCGAGGGCGGCAGGATCGGCCGCGGCGGCGCCACGCTGGGCAAGGTCGAGGAATATTTCCTCGAGCAATTGTCGCCGGGCGATACTTTCGTCTTCTCCGGCAAGGTGCTGCGCTTCGAGGGCATCCGCGAAAACGAATGCCTGGCATCGCAGGCCTTTTCGCTCGATCCGAAGATCCCCTCCTACAATGGCGGCAAGTTCCCGCTGTCGACCTATCTCGCCGAGCAGGTGCGCGCGATGATCGCCGACCCCCACCGCTGGCGCCAACTGCCGGATCAAGTGCGCGACTGGCTGTCGCTGCAGAAAGACAAGTCGATGCTGCCGAAGCGCGACGAGTTCCTGATCGAAACCTTCCCGCGCGGCAGCCGCGGCTATATGGTCGCCTATCCCTTCGAAGGCCGTCTCGCCCACCAGACGCTCGGCATGCTGCTCACCCGCCGGCTGGAGCGGGCCGGCGCCAAGCCGCTCGGCTTCGTCGCCACCGATTATTCGCTGGCCGTCTGGGGGCTCGAGGATATGGGACTGATGATCGGCAATGGCAGGCTCAGCCTCTCCGACCTCTTCGACGAGGATATGCTTGGCGACGATCTCGAAGCCTGGCTCGACGAATCCTTCCTGTTGAAGCGCACCTTCCGCAATTGCGCCGTGATTGCAGGCTTGATCGAGCGCCGTCATCCGGGCAAGGAAAAGAGCGGCCGCCAGATCACCGTCTCGGCCGATCTGATCTACGACGTGCTGCGCAGCCACGAGCCGGATCACATCCTGCTGCAGGCGACGCGGCAGGATGCGGCGACGGGACTTTTGGATATTGGCCGTCTTGGCGATATGCTGAGGCGAATCAGGGGCCACATCACCCACCGCGCTCTCGACCATATTTCCCCGCTCGCCGTGCCGGTGATGCTGGAAATCGGCCGTGAAGCGGTGCCAGGCGAGGCGCATGATGCGCTGCTCGCCGAAGCGGCCGACGATCTGATCGCCGAGGCGCTCGCTTGAGACTTGTTTGGGAATATTGACCGTGATCAACCGCCTGGCGCTTGCGCGCGACATATCGGGACAGACCGCGATGCCGGGGATCGAGACATCGGTCCATGGCATTGCCGCCGTCTGCGACCCGCTCGGCGCGCTTTATCTGCCGGATGCCGGCCTGCTCGTCGTCTCCGACCTGCATCTGGAAAAAGGCGCGGCCTTCGCCCGCCGCGGCATGATGCTGCCGCCTTATGATACGTTGGCGACGCTGACCGTGCTTGCCGCCGTCATTTCTCGTTATGATCCGAAGCTCGTCGTCTCGCTCGGCGACAATTTCCACGACCGCATCGGTTCTGCGCATCTGCCGGAGAATTTCCGGGCGCTGATCGTCGCCATGGCCCGCGGCCGCGAATGGATCTGGGTCAATGGCAATCACGATCCCGACGGCGTCGTCGATCTGCCCGGCGCCTCGGTCGACGAGATGCATTATGCAGGACTGACCTTTCGCCACGAGCCGCGGAGCGGTTTGCAGAGCGGCGAAATCGCCGGCCACCTGCACCCCTCCGCGACCGTGCGCCGCCGCGAAAAATCCGTCCGCCGTCCGTGTTTCGCCACCGATGGCGCCCGCCTCCTGATGCCGGCCTTCGGCGTCATGAGCGGCGGCCTGGATCTCGCCCATCAGGCGATGAAGGGCCTGTTCGACACATCTTCGCTGATGGCGCATCTGCTGGGCCGGGATCGGATCTATTCGGTCAGATACGGGAATTTGCGGGGGTAGCGATTGCTGTCTCGGATACGGGACTTACACGGCACACCCTGAAATCAATCACACTCCTGCAATTGCTGCTGATACGTCCCGGCCATCCGCGCAAATTTCTGCGCCGTCTGCTGCAATTGTCCGTTCGAGCGCCAGTCGCCGCGTTTGTATCCTGTCGGGCCGGAATAATAGGCGAGATAGAGATTATAAGCGTCGTTCAGCGGAATGCCGGTCTCCGCGCTGTTCTGGGCGTGATACCAGCCGATGAAATCGATGGCGTCGGCGAAGTTTGCCCGCCGCGCTGTCCAGTTCCCGGTCTGCGACTGATAGTGATCCCATGTCCCGTCGAGCGCCTGCGAATAACCATAGGCGGTTGAGGGCCGGGTCCAGGGAATGAAGCCGAACAGCTTGGTGCGCGGCGGCCGCGCATAGGGCTGGAAGCCGGATTCGGTATACATCGTCGCCATCAGGATCGGCACCGGCACGCCGTATTTCTTCTCCGTCCGCTCGGCTGCACGCTGCCAGCTGGAGAAGAGCCCGTCGCGCTCATCGAAGACGGCACAGATGTTCCTCGTCTGCTTCGGTGCCGTCGCGCAGCCGGCAAGCAGTGCGAGACCCACGGCGGTCAGAACGATACGAGTACGCATGACAAAACCTCTCGTTTCCGAGAGATTACTAACTCGTAAATGTTAAGGACCGGTTTTTAGTCGAATACGAACTTCCCTGGATAGCTGCCTGCGCCGGCCAGGGATGGATGCCGTCGCGCAGCCAGAGGACGCTATCGCGCCAGAAGCCCTCGGAATGGCGTGCATGGAACAGGCCGAAATGGCCGATCGCCTCGAAGCCGAGATCGGCGGGCTGCAGCAGCACTTCGTCGATCTTGGCGTTGCGGTAATAGGCAAGCGTGCGACGGATCGCCGGCACGGTCCCGAGTTCGTCGTCCGACATGGCGACGGCAAGAATAGGTGCGGTCACCGCGGCAAAACGTTTGAGCACCTCGTCCCGCTCCGCGGCCGGGTGGCTCATCTCCATGCGCGCCCGGCGAAAGCTCCATTCATGGGCGACGCCCGCCGGCAGATCCTCGAGCCAGCCGAGCCGTTTGCCGGGAAAATAGCCGAAGAGCGCCGTCAGCATAGGCATGACGATGTGCCATTTGATCAGCAGCCGCATCCGGCGCGCCGGCGCATAATCGCGCCAATAGGCATATTGGGCGCCCATCGTCAGCATGCGGTCGATCCGGCCGGCATGTTCCGAGAGGCCCGGCAGAAAACCGCCGATGCTGTGGCCGACGACATAGAGCGGCTGGTCTGCCCGTCCGTCCATGAAGCACAGCGCCGCGTCGAAATCCTGTTCGCCCCACTCCCGCCAGCGATAATCGCAGCCGCGGAGCCGCACCGGCCGCGAAAGCCCGATGCCACGGTAGTCATAGGTCAGGACGTCGAAACCGTGAGCGGCGAGAAAGTGGCCGTAACGATGATAATAACGCCCAAGCACGCCAGTCGCCGGATTGATAATGACGCTGGCGCGAGCCTTCGCTTCGCCCGAGGTCCAGAGATGGCCGCCGAGCATCACGCCGTCGCTGCATCGGATCTCCACCGGTGCACCCACCGCCGGCCGTTTATCTTGTTCTTCCGCAAACGGTGGGTCTGCGCCTTTTGCCATGCTCCGTCGCCCTCTGTTCGGCGACGATGATAGAGGCGGGATTTGAGGAGGAAAAGCCGAATGCGGCCATAGATTGGACCGCCGTCGTCATCAGATAGTCTAACCCGCTACGCTTTGACGGGCTGGTAGCGCAAGATCACTGCGCCACTTTCCGTCGTTGAGGATTGGATGAGCTTTAGCGCGACCTGCTCCCCTGCAGGCTTGAAAAGCGGGTTGCCGCCGCCGAGAATGACGGGCACGACGCAAATCCTGACTTCATCGATGAGGCCGGCTTTCAGCAGGCTGTCGGCAAGCTCGGCACTGCCGAAGATGAAGATCGTCTTGCCGTCCTCTTGTTTCAGCCTCGTCAATTCGGGGATCGGATCGCTGACGACGCGGGCATTGTTCCAGCCGGGCTCGGTCATCGTCCGCGACACGGCGATCTTGGCGATGCCGTTCATATAGGCCTTGATCTTGTCTTCGCTTTCGGCGGTCGGCCAGTAGGAGGCCATGCCCTCATAGGTCTTGCGGCCAAAGACCAGCAGATCGCCTTCTTCACCGAATTGCTCGGCCAAGCGCTGCAGCTCGGGTCCCCAGGCGAGATTGTGGAAGTCGATATCCCACGGCTTCGTGCCTTCGAAATAACCGTCGAGGGTCATCAGGTTCCAGACGACAAGCTTTCTCATTCCATCCTCCTTCCGGGTTTGCCAGCCACGATCAAAACAGATTGCATATCACAACTGGTTGAAACCTAATGCAACTGATAGCAATATGCAAGCGGTTTTCAGCGGTGAGAATGACCGCATCGGCGCGACGCGGCCGCTTGACCGCCCGCCGTTGCAAGGAAGAAATTCGCGTGAATGCCGCGTCTTATCGCAGATCAGTCCCTGCGGAAGATCAGGCTGGCGCCCCAGCCGGTGATGACGGCAAGAGCCACGGACGCGAAGCCATAGAGGATCGGCTGACCATGCGCGGCGTCGGTGATCGTCTGCTCGATGCCGGTTTTGATGACGCGCAGCGGCAGCGATTCCTGGGTGATAAGATTGCCGCTCTTGAAGAGATAGGCGCGCACCGTGTGGACGCCGTTCGGAATGTTTGCCGGCAGGCGCAGGCTCGCCTTGAAGAGGTTGGAGGAAACGAAGCGCACGCCGCTCGGGTTGCGGTCGTAGAACCCGCCGCCCTGCTGCAGCCGCCGGAAGGCATCGCGGAATTCGCCGAGATTGCTGCCATCGCCGACAAAGCCGACCGGCGTCAGCGGAATGTGATCGATGCCGATCCCCTGATCGGTCAGCTCGAGCGGCGTCGTCAGGTCGTCGATCATCCGCGAACTCGACATCGAGTAGGAGTGCGGCACCGCCTCGAAGGTCATCGAGCGTGTATTGACCCAGATGCCGAAGACGCGCTCCTTCTTGCGCACCGTCGCATCCTGGCGCGGGCCTTCCAGCACCACGACCACGTCATATTGGCCGATGGCGAGCAGCAGCTGGTCGGTGTTCGAGAGCGCCCCGAAGATCGTCAGGTCGGCGCCGTGGAAATCCGAGGTGATGGCGATTTCGCTGGTCGACGTGCCGATTTCCAGCCCTTCACGCACCGCTTCGGTTGCCTGCCCAGGCAGCCATTGCGCTCCGGCAGCCGCCGGCAGCAGACAAAGAAGCGCGATGGCGGCGGCAAGCAGGCGCATCAGTTGCCCGCTCCCATCACCACCGAATAGATGTCGGCCGGCGTCACCACCAGCGCGATCGCCAGACGCACGCCGACGGCGAGTACCAGCAGGCCGAGCAGGGCGCGCAGCTGCTCGCCGCGCAGCTTCTGGCCGACGCGCACGCCGTATTGCGCGCCGATGACACCTGCGACCATCAGGATGAAGGCGAGCACGATATCGACGGAAAAGTTCGTCGCCGCCTGCACGATCGTCGTATAGGCGGTCACGAAAATGATCTGGAACAACGAGGTGCCGACAACGACATTGGTCGGGATGCGCAACAGATAGATCATTGCCGGCACCATGATGAAGCCGCCGCCGACACCCATGATCGAGGTGAGGATGCCGATCGCAAAGCCGAGCGCAACGATCGGAATGACGCTGAGAAAGACCTTCGATTTCTTGAAACGCACCTTCAGCGGCAGTCTGTGCACCCAGTGCTGGTGGCCGGGCTTGCGTGGTGCCGGCGGCTCGTTGCGCGCCGCCCGCCGCATGGCATTGATGCTTTCGAGCAGCATCAGCCCGCCGACCGTGCCGAGGAAGATGACATACATCAGCGAAATGATCAGATCGAGCTGGCCGATGGCGCGCAGCAGCGAGAAGATCCAGATGCCGACCGTCGCCCCCGAGAGGCCGCCGACCAAAAGCACCGTGCCGAGCTTGACGTCGAGCGTGCCGCGCCGGAAATGCGTGATCGCACCCGAGATCGACGACGCCACCACCTGGTTGGCGCCGGTTGCGACCGCGACGATCGGGGGGATATTGTAGAAGATCAGCAGCGGCGTGATCAGAAAGCCGCCACCGACGCCGAACATTCCAGACAGGAATCCGACGGCCGCCCCCATGCCGAGAATGATGAAGATGTTCACCGACAATTCTGCGATGGGCAGATAGATTGTCACAGCCGACCCCGAATGATGACCGCCCCTGCCGGGCGGTTTCTGTCACGACCCCGTTCGAATGCGCACCATACTGTGAAATCGTTGCCAGAGGCTTTCGATCGGCCCCTGTGGCGACGGAGATCGAAAGCGGACGATTCGGCAGGTGCGACGATCGATCTGTCCCGCATAATCCGGCTTTTTTCAGATTGCGTGACAGGCGGCGGAAAAAACGAAAAATGTCTGAGGCCGCCAAGCCTTTTGTAGGGCAATTACAGCAAAAGGGCCGTGCGGTTTGCGCCCGGGCTGGCGCAAACGAGACATCGGCCATTTCCGCACCCGAAAAGAGCGGAAAGGTTCTAGATGGCCTTGCTGCCCTGCTTGTTGCGTTCGAGCAGCGCCTTGACGGTTGCGTCGGTCACTTTGCCGTCCGGCTCCTGGCCGACCGACTTCTGGAAGTTTTTGATCGCGGTCACTGTCTTTGCGCCCATTTCGCCATCCGGTGAGCCGGCGTCGAAACCGCTATTGTTGAGGATCGCCTGGATATTGCGGATCGCCTTCTTCATGTCGACCGTCGCCGTCTTGAGGCCAGTGCCGGCCCATTCGTCGGGAATGTCGATAGCGTTGGTGCGGTGGTCGACCGGCTCCGGCTTCCAGAGATCGGCCTTAGTGCGGGCCCGCTCGAGCTGGTCCGGCTTCATGGCTTTGGCCACTTCGTCGCGTTTCTGCGCCGCGTCCTTGTCGCCGGCCTTGGCGGCGATCGAAAACCATTTGTAGGATTCTTCGATATCCGCCGGAACCCCGTTGCCCCTCGCGCAAAGGATCGCCAGGTTGAACTGGCTGTCGGTGATGCCGAGGTTGGCGGCCTTGGTGAACCATGAGGCGGCCGTGGCATAGTCCTGCTGGCCGAGCGCGCCGGAAGCGTAGAGCACGGCGAGATTATGCATGGCGCTGGCATTGCCCTGGTTTGCCGCCTGCTCGTAGAAGCTCTTCGCCTTCGCGATGTCGCGTTCGACGCCATTGCCCTTCTCGTACATGCTGCCGAGCCGGTACTGCGCCGGTGCAAAGCCCTTGTCGGCCGAAAGCTGGTACCAGCCTGCCGCCTGCTTCTGATCGACGGTGATGCCGTTGCGGCCGTCCGAATAACGCGCGCCGATCTCAAACAGCGCCAACACATCGCCGGTTCGCGCCGCATCGGCAAGCGATTTCGGCTGGATGGCATCGGGAATCGTGATGGCGGCCTGCGGTGCGGATGCGGCCGCCGACATGTTCGCAACAAAGCCCGATGTCTCCTGCGCTGTGCCGGAGGGCGCGGCAGGCGCAAACGTCGCGGCCCCTTCGCCGTCGAGCGGCGCGGCATCGGTCAGATGATCGCCAGCAACCGGCGGGGTTGCTTCCGGCGTAGCCTGTTCGGCGGCCGGGGGTGTCGTCTGCGCTGTGGGAGCGGCCGTTTCTGCCGCGCCGGTGTCCGGCTGGGCGGGTGTTGCCTCAGGCAAGGCCGGCGGTGGATTTTCCGTCGCGCCGGTCAGCGCCGAGACTTCGGCTGGCGCCTGCGGGGCGCTCTCGCCGCTCGTCAGCGTCCGGGCAAGCGGAAAGGCCATGATCGCCAGCAGAACGGCGCCGACGGCCAGCAGGATCGGTCGCCGGTAGCGCGAAAAGGCGCTGGTCTTGCCCGTCTTGTCAGACTTATCGGTCTTGCCGGCCTTGTCGACGCTTGCGCCCTTCTTCTCGGCCTTGACGGCTGCCTGTTTCGGATTGGCGTCCACTTCCATCGCGGCTGCCTGCGCTGCACGACGCGCGGCGGCGATATAATCGGCGCGATCGGTTTCGGCGGCAGGTTTGCCGCGTGCGGCACTCTGGCTGGCGCGGACCCGTTCAAGGATCTTCTTCACGTCGGGCGCGCCCGAGCCCGGTTCGAGCAGTTCGTTTGCCGCATCCGTCGGCACCACGTCGGTCGGATCGATCGATGGCGCGGGGTCGATCATCGGGCGTTCGGTTGCCCGGCTCTCGGCTTTCCTGCCGGGCAGCAGCCGCTTGCCGAGGCTGGCAAGCAGGCTGGCCTTTGCCGGTGCCTGTGCCCGTATTGGCGTCACGTTCTCAGTCGTCCTGGTCGCGGCTTCGATGGCGATCGCGCTCGTTCCGCTCATGGCATTGGCTTGCACCGGGGCGGCAGGTTCGGCTGCAACCTCGGCCGTGCGGATAACAGGAGAGGCCTTCGCTTCCAGGACAGCGGCCGGCGTCCTGTCCATCTCGGCCTCGGCCACCATCAGCGCGTAGGGATCGACATCGAAATCGACCTCGGCCACCGGCATCTGGGCACTCACCCGCCCGCCGCGCTCTTCCATGCCGTCGAGGCGGTCGGCGATATGCACCAGCGTCTCGTGCAGCGCCTTGAAAGTCTTGTGCGTGCGCTCCTCGCTGTCGCGGCTGATTTCCTCGAGGTGACGCAGATCCTCGGCCAGCGCCGTCAGCGCCGACATATCGGCAGCAGCCACGGCGCCCTGCGGGCCGCCATGGCGCGAATAGGCGTCGACGACGGCTTCTGCCGCCTGGCGCGCCGCCTCGATGATATATTCGTCGCTCGTCGCCATATAGTCTTCGATCGCGCCCATCCGCCGGTCGAATTCGGCTGGGATCGCGGCGCTTTCGCGTGGCGTGTTCATCAGTGCCGAAAGATTGGCGATCTGGTCTTCGAGGTTCTTCAGCGCATGTGGATCGGTCGGCGCTGCCGATGTGCTCTCTTCCAGCCGGGCGGCGATGTCGCTCAGCCGCCCTTCGAGACGCCGGAAGGCGCCGTCGTCAACCGCGGCGGCCGGTGCCGGTTGCTGGTAGGCCATCTCGTCGATGCGCCGGGCGAGACCGTCGAGCCGCTGCGCCAGCACGTCGTTGACCGCGCCGTTCTCAAGCGCGTCGATCTTGCGGGAAATGTCGGAAAGCGTGCCGGTGAGGTCGGGCTGCGCCGTCGTTTGCGTGCGCTCCAGGAGATAGGAAAGATGCTCCAGCCGTTCGTCGAGCCGTGACGTCGCTTCCGCCTTCGTCAACTCCTCGACGCGAGATGTCAGCGCTTCGAGCCGCATCGCCAGCTCGTCGGCCGGCGTTGCGCGGTTGGCCGCATCATGGCTCATCAGATCGATCTGATCGGCCAGCGCCGAAAGCCGGCCTTCCAGCCGCTGCATCAGCGCCGGATCG
The DNA here is from genome assembly GCF_019685025.1 of Rhizobium sp. NZLR8. NCBI lineage: Bacteria > Pseudomonadati > Pseudomonadota > Alphaproteobacteria > Hyphomicrobiales > Rhizobiaceae > Rhizobium > Rhizobium sp. NZLR8. The sequence goes on from NZ_JABDVY010000009.1 coordinate 53,317, forward strand.
TTGGTGGCAGCCGCGCGCCCGCTTGCCGCGATCGCCCGGCTGATCTCGTCAAGCCGCGTGTCCATGGCGGCGAACTGCTCCGACATGACCCGGTCGTGCGGCTGGATCATGTTGCCGAACTGCTCCATCGCCGTGGCGATGGCGATGAGCTTGTCCTCAAGTGCCCGGACCGCCGGGCTTTCGCCCATGCCGCCGATATGGCGCTTGATGTCGTCGAGCCTATAGGCGAGCGAAACCAGCTCTTCCTGCAGCCCCTCGGTATCGAGCGCCGCAAGCCGGCTCTCGAAGCCGTCCCAGCGGTTTTCCATATGGCGCAGCGAATCCTCGCGCGCCAGCCCGTCCATCAGCGAGCGCAGCTCCTCGAAGTCCTCGCGCAGGCCGGTCGCCTCCGGACCGCTCGAGCGGCCGGTCAACTGAGTAATGCTCTGGGCAAGGCGGCCCATATCGGCGCGCATATCATCGGCGAAACCGCCATCGCCGGCATTCGCCTTGATCTCGCGCAGCTCGGCGCGCAGCGCGTTCATCTCGCGGGTGACGCCCTCGGAAATATCGCGCTTCAGATCATGCCTGAGATTGACGAGCGCCTGGGCGATCTCGGTCATCGTGTCGTCGCCCGCACGGAGGGCGGGTGCCGGTTGTGGTGTGGCGACGCGCGACGCGGGTTCGCGCAACTGTGGGGCTGGTTCGCGCAACTGCGGGGCCGGCTCGCGTGTGTAGGGTCGCTCGCGGCCCGCTTCAAGCGCGCGCTGGCGCTGGCGGATTTCGGCGAGCGGATCCGGCCGCGGCTCGAGCGGCGCCCTTGCGGGGCGCGGAGCATTGGAGGCCGGGTAGGGTTCGCGCTCGGCTGTTGCCGTGCGCGGCCGCTGTTCGCGCCCGCTGCCTATCAGCCCTTCGATGCGTGCCTCCAGCCCTTCGATCGTGCGGTTCAGCGCATCGAGCGAGGTCCTGTCGGACTGTCGGGAAGGATTTGATCGCGATCCGTTCATCTTCTTGCTCGCTTCGACTGCTCGACCCCTCGTCAGAGCTCGATCATTGGCTTTTCCGTCTGTGGCCAGCGTCTTCACGCCGACCGGAGCACATCATTCATAAGAGGTTAGTCAATTAGGCTTTCCTCAAGCTGGACGATGTAGCGGCATCCCTGGGAAACGCGACACTGGGAAAAGGAATGCGGATTGCTACTGCTCAATCCGCACCTTTCACGAAACGTGGTAAACAAGCCGTTAATGTCGATGAGAATTTTTTAACGTTTGTGTTCCAAACGCCGTTTTAGGCGGCAATTGCCCCTGAATTCGTCACATCGAATGGCGGTGGGGCGCTTAGGTCGGCCGCTTATATTGCAGCTCAATCTTCACGCCTTCGGGGCCATAGACGAAGATCTGGCCGAGATCGGTGTCGGGAATATCGTAATATTCATAGCGATAGCCGCTCGCCTTGATGCGCTCCAGCGCCGCGCCGAATTCGTAGAGGCTGAAGGCGACATGATTGAAGATGCCGGGCGGAAAATCGGTGCTGCGTGACGTCAGGCTGAGATGGATGACCGGGCGTTCGTCCAGATAGAGCCAGTGGCCGGGCGAGTCGAAGGGTGGCCTATAGCCTTCCTCGACGCCGAGCACGGCGTTGAGGAAGCCGATCATACGAGAGGCATCGCGGGTATCGATCGTGACATGGTCCAGGCGCTGCATCGGTGTCCTCCGAGAGCATGATGCCGAAAAGTGTGAGCGGTTTTCGGACGGCATCATGCTCTAACCATTGAATCTGGACCAGGATGATTTTAGGCCATCCGGCCTAAAATCATCCTGGTCAGCTCCGGCGACGAAACATAGTCTGTCCATCGTCGCCGCGATAGCTGCCTTCTCCGCCGATGGCAGCTCAGAAATTCTCCGTCCAGGGCCGGACTTCGACCTCCAGCGACCATGCGCTGCGGTGCTGGCGAAGCACGTCGATATAGGTCTGGGCGATCGCCTCCGGCGAAAGCGTGCCATCCGGCTTCTCCGCCCGGTCCGGCCGCATCTGCGAGCGCACCGCGCCGTCGATGACGAAATGCGCGACGTGGATGCCCATCGGCCCAAGTTCACGAGCCGCACTCTGGGCAAGGCCGCGCAGCGCAAACTTGCCCATCGCGAAGGGGGCCGATTGCGCATAACCCTTGACGCTCGCCGAAGCGCCGGTGAACAGGATGGCGCCGCGGCCGCGCGGTATCATCCGCTGCGCCGCCTGCTGCGCCACCAGAAAACCGCCGAAAGCGGTGGTCGCGATCGCCTTTTCGACATCGGCGGGATCGAGTTCGGCCAGCGGTCCGCGCAGGCGGGCGCCGGCGTTGAAGATCACCACGTCAGGTCCGCCGATCGCGCCGGCAGCCTCTTCGAACAGCGCTGCAACGCTTTGCGGCTGCGAGACGTCGGCGGTAAAGGCGCTGGCGCCGGTCTGCTCGATGAGCAGCTGGAGCTTTTCGACATTGCGGGCGGCAAGCCCGACCTTGACGCCGAGCGCCGACAATTGCCGTGCAAGCGACGCACTGATGCCGGAGCCCGCGCCGACGATGAGGGCGCTCTCATAGGGAAAGTCGGTCATGATATCCTCCTCGATGAATCGTCCGGAAGACGTAGGAACTCCGAGCGGCCTGCGCTACTGCCCGTGCGAATTTCCGTGCGTGTGCGCCGCATCGATCGAATAGGCGCTGATGCGCGACAGGAGGATGAAGGAAAGGCCAGTCTCCTCCGCCCAGTCGTTGAAGGCCTGCTGGATCAGCGGCTGGTCCTTCTTCGCCATGCCGGAGGAGGAGAGCGGCACACCGGCCGATCTCAGGCAGGCGAGCACGTCGATCGTGCTGACGAAGCTGTCACGGCCGATGCCCCGCAGGAAATATTGCCCGGTCATGCCGCCGAGCCGGCTGCCGCGTTTCCCCAACAGGTCGAGAAGGCCGATCTGGTTCTCCCGCGGCCAGTCGGCCAAGAAGACGCCGGCACTGCCGTGTTCCCGTGCCAGTTCGCGGATGAAGGCGGCATTGGCGCGAACCGACATGATCTTCGCACCGTTGCGGATGATCCGTTCGTCCGAAGTCAGGTCATGCCAATAATCGTCGGGCGCGATATTCAGCATAGCCGCCTCGAAGCCGGAAAACGCCGCCTCGAAACCCGGCCACTTCGCATCGATCACCTTCTGGACGAAGCCGCTGTAGAAGATGCGCCGGGTCATGTCTGCGAGGATGCGGTCGTCGGGCATGGTGCGCAGCCGGTTGTGATCCGGCCTATGCTTCTCCAGCAAGGCCTGCAAAGCGGCGGCTCCGCCCTTCCGCTGCTCCGCACGCTGCCTTATCGCCTCGAAACTGATCATCCCGACCATCCTCCCCTGGCATTCCCGAATTGCGGGTTGAAAGACGCTTGCGTTTATACGCCGTTCCACGATGGACAAGGAAGGGGAGACGACGTCTCGTGCCTTTCGGGCCCTTCATCGCCCGCAGACTCGTCATGACAAATTTTTTCATGAAAGGCGGCGAAGCGGCAGAATTTGACGTTTACGCAAACGTCAATATTTTGTAAGACAGTCCCCGAGGCCGTCGCGACCCGCGCAGTCGAATGGGAGGAAATCCAGAGATGCCAGTCTACAAGGCCCCGGTGACCGATACGCTCTTCGTCCTGAACGACGTGCTGGGCCTCGAACGCTACAACAATCTTCCCGGTTTTGCCGACGCGACGCCTGACATGATCGAGGCGATCCTCGGCGAGGCTGGAAAGGTTGCAGAGGAGGCTCTCTTCCCGGTGAATTATTCCGGCGATCAGGAAGGCTGCCATCGCCACGACGATGCCAGCGTCTCGACGCCGAAGGGCTTCAAGGAGGCTTACAAGGCCTATCGCGAAGGCGGCTGGATCGGCCTTGCCGTGCCCGAGGAATTCGGCGGGCAGGGGCTTCCCTATACGCTGCATACCGCCGTCGGCGAATATACCTCCGCCGCCAACATGTCGCTGATGATGTATCCGGGCCTGACGCAAGGCGCGATCGCCGCGATCCTCGTCCATGGTTCGTCCGAGCAGAAGAGCACCTATCTGCCGAAGATGGTGGACGGCTCCTGGACCGGCACCATGAACCTCACCGAGCCGCATTGCGGCACCGATCTCGGCATGCTGCGCACCAAGGCGGTGCCGCAGGCCGACGGCAGCTACAGGATCTCCGGCCAGAAGATCTTCATCTCTGCCGGTGAGCATGATCTCGCCGACAATATCGTCCACCTGGTGCTTGCCCGCATCGAAGGCGCGCCCGAGGGCACCAAGGGCATCTCGCTGTTCATCGTTCCGAAATTCCTGGTCGGCAAGGATGGCGCCCTCGGCGACCGCAATGCTGTCTCCTGCGGCGCGATCGAGCACAAGATGGGCATCCACGCCAACGCCACCTGCGTCATGAATTACGACGAGGCGACGGGTTTCCTGATCGGCGCCGAAAACCGCGGCCTCAACGCCATGTTCGTGATGATGAACGAGGCCCGACTGATGGTCGGCCTGCAGGGCATCGCCATTTCCGAGATCGCCTATCAGAACGCCGCCAACTATGCCCGCGACCGTATCCAGGGCCGCTCGCTGTCCGGTCCCAAGGCGCCGGATAAGAAGGCCGATCCGATCATCGTTCATCCCGATATTCGTCGCACCTTGATGACCATCCGCGCTTTCAACGAGGGTGGCCGGGCCTTTCTGCTGTGGACCGCGCTCAAGTCGGACATTGCTCACCGTGCCACTGACGAGAAGGAGCGCCAGACGGCTGACGATATTCTCGGCCTCGTCACCCCGATCCTCAAGGGCGTGATGACCGATAAGGGCTTCGATCATGCTGTCATGGCCCAGCAGGTTTTCGGCGGCCACGGCTATATCGAAGAACACGGTATGAGCCAGTATGTGCGCGATGCCCGCATCGCCATGATCTATGAAGGCGCCAACGGCATTCAGGCGCTCGATCTCGTCGGCCGCAAGCTCGCCTTGAACGGCGGCCGTGCCGCCATGGCGCTGTTCAAGGAGATCGGCGATTTCTGCGAAGAGAATCGGGACAATGAAAAACTGTCCTTCTTCACCAAGCATCTGAAGAAGGGCTTGAACGACGCCCAGGGCGCGACCATGTGGTTCATGCAGAACGCCATGGCCAAGCCCGACAATGCCGGCGCCGGCTCGACTGATTACATGCACCTCTTCGGCCTTGTCGTTCTCGGCTATATGTGGGCAAAGATGGCGAAAGCCGCCGAGGACGGCCTTGCATCCGGCGATGGAACCCGTGAGGATTTCCTGAGGAATAAGCTGGTGACCGCCCGCTTCTTCATGGAACGCATCATGCCGGAAACCGCGCTTCGCAAGACCCGTATCGAAGCCGGTGCAGACACGATGATGGAACTTGCCGCCGAAGCGTTTTGACGAATTCCCCCTTCTCCCCTGCGTGGAGAAGATGTCCGAAGGACAGATGAGGGGGTGAGCGACGAAGGAGCGAACGGCCGCGCGCAAGCAAGGTCGAGTTTGCCGCGAGCGCCCTCTCATCCGACCTTCGGCCACCTTCTCCCCGAGGGGAGAAGGGGAGTTGAAATTCACCGGCCTCGCCGCCGATAGGGAGCAGAACATGACCGAGGTTTTTATTTACGACCACGTTCGCACGCCGCGCGGCCGCGGCAAGAAGGACGGCGCCCTGCATGAGGTGCCTTCCGTGCGCTTGGCGGCCAAGACGCTGGAAGCGATCCGCGACCGCAACGGGCTCGATACCACGACCGTCGACGACATCATCATGGGCTGTGTCGATCCGGTCATGGATGCCGGTGCCGTCATCCCCAAGGCAGCCGCCTTCGAAGCCGGTTATTCCACCAGGGCGCCCGGCATGCAGATCTCCAGATTCTGCGCCTCCGGCCTCGATGCCGTCAATTTCGGCGCCGGCAAGATTGCCCAAGGGGCCGACGACATCGTCATCGCGGGCGGCGTCGAAAGCATGTCCCGCGTCGGCCTCGGCATGTCCGGCGGCGCCTGGTTCATGGATCCCTCGGTGAATTTCCCGGCCTATTTCATGCCGCAGGGCGTCTCCGCCGATCTGATCGCCACCAAATATGGTTTCAGCAGAACCGATGTCGACGCCTACGCCGTCGAGAGCCAGAAGCGCGCTGGACATGCCTGGCAGCAGGGTTGGTTCGACAAGTCGGTCGTGCCGGTCAAGGATCAGAACGGCCTGACGATCCTTGATAAGGACGAGCATATGCGCCCCGGCACCGACATGCAGGCGCTTGCCTCCCTCAATCCCTCCTTCCAGATGCCCGGCGAGATGGGCGGGTTCGAGGCCGTCGGAATCCAGGCGCACCCGGAAATCGAGCGCATCAACTATGTCCACCATGCCGGCAATTCCTCAGGCATCGTCGATGGCGCCGGCGTCGTCCTGCTCGGCTCCAAGGCAGGCGGTCAGAGCATGGGCATGAAGCCGCGCGCCCGCATCAAAGCCTTCGCCAATATCGGCTCCGATCCGGCCCTGATGCTGACCGGACCGGTCGATGTCACCGAGAAGCTGCTGAAACGGACCGGCATGCGCCTTGCCGACATCGATCTCTTCGAGTTGAACGAGGCCTTCGCCGCCGTGGTGCTGCGCTATATGCAAGCCTTCGACATCGACCACGACAGGATCAACGTCAATGGCGGCGCCATCGCCATGGGTCATCCGCTCGGCGCCACCGGCGCGATGATCCTCGGCACGGTGCTGGACGAGCTCGAACGCCGCGACCTCAACACCGCGCTGGTGACGCTCTGCATCGGCGCCGGCATGGGTACCGCGACGGTTATCGAAAGGGTCTGACGATGAGCTTCAACACCGGCACGATCGAAACCGAATATGCCGAGGTCACCGAGCACTGGTCGCCCCGCGTCATTGCCGATCTCAACGGCCAGAGCGTCAAGCTCGCCAAGGTCCGGGGCCAGCTCGCCTGGCATTCTCACCGCGACGAGGACGAGCTTTTTCTCATCTGGAAGGGCGCGCTGACCATCGAATATCGCGACCGCCCGCATGTGCACCTGAACGCCGGCGATTTTCATGTCGTGCCGAGGGGCGTAGAGCATAATCCGGTGGCGGAGGAGGAATGCTGGATCGTGCTTTTCGAGCCATCGCAGACCAAGCATATCGGCGATGTAGTCACCGAAAAGACGAAGACAGTCGACGCGCAGCGCAGCCATTTGCCGGCCTGATCGGGGAGGAAACCCAATGACCTACATAAATTTCACGCTCGAAACCGACGCCGACGGCATCGCTCTCGTCATCTGGGACATGCCCGGCAAATCGATGAACGTCTTCACCGCGGAGGTGATGGCCGAGCTCGACGCCATCATCGATGCCACCACCACTGACGCCGCCGTCAAGGGTGTCGTCATTACCTCGGGCAAGTCCTCCTTCTCCGGCGGCGCCGATCTGTCGATGGTCAAGTCGACGTTCACTTTCTACCAGGATGAGAAAGAAAAGAGCCCGCAAACGGCCGTGCAGAAACTCTTCGACATGGTCGGCAGCATGACCGGCCTGTTTCGCAAGCTCGAAACATCGGGCAAGCCCTGGGTCTCCGCCATCAACGGCACCTGCATGGGCGGCGCCTTCGAAATGTCGCTCGCCTGCCACGGCCGCGTCGTCTCCAATGCCAAGAGCGTCAAGATCGCGCTGCCCGAGGTCAAGGTCGGCATCTTCCCCGGCGCCGGCGGCACACAGCGTGTGCCGCGCCTGGCGAACGCCCAGGATGCGCTGCAGATGATGACGACGGGCCAGTCGCTGACCGGCTCCCGCGCCAAGGCGATGAACCTCGTGCATCAGGTGGTCGAGCCGGACCAACTGATCCCCGCCGCCAAGCAGATGATCAAGGATGGCCTGAAACCGGTCGCCCCCTGGGACGAGAAGGGTTTCAAGGCGCCCGGCGGCGGCATCTGGACGCCGGCTTCAGCCCAGCTCTGGCCGGCGGCGCCGGCGATCCTGCGTCGGGAGACATCGGGCAATTATCCGGCAGCGCTTGCCATCCTGAAATGTGTCTATGAAGGCCTTCAGGTGCCGTTCGACACCGGCCTGAAGATCGAGCAGCGTTATTTCACCGAGGTGGTGCAGACCCGCGAAGCCTTCTCGATGATCCGTTCGCTGTTCATCTCCATGCAGGAACTCGGCAAGGGTGCGCGCCGTCCGGCCGGTCACCCGAAGACCGAGCTGAAACATGTCGGCGTCGTCGGCGCCGGCTTCATGGGCGCTTCGATCGCCTATGTTACGGCCGCCGCCGGCATTCCGGTGACGCTGATCGACCGTGACTTGGAGGCTGCTGCCAAGGGAAAGGCCGTCTGCGAAGGTCTCGCCAAGGATTCCGTCGGTAAGGGGCGATTTACGCAGCACGAGGCCGCAGCCCTGCTCTCTCGCATCACGCCCTCGGCCGATTACGCCGACCTCACCAATGCCGATCTGGTCATCGAGGCGGTGTTCGAGGATCGCCAGGTGAAGAAAGCGGTGATCGAGGCTGTGGAAGCCGTGCTGCCGCAAGGAGCGATCTTAGCCTCTAATACCTCGACCCTGCCGATTACCGGGCTGGCGAAGAATTCCAAGCGCCCGGCCGATTTCATCGGCATCCATTTCTTCTCGCCGGTGGAAAAGATGATGCTGACCGAGGTCATCCTCGGTAAGGAGACCGGCGACAGGGCGCTGGCCGTCGCTCTCGACTATGTCGCGGCGATCAAGAAGACGCCGATCGTCGTCAACGACACCCGCGGCTTCTTCGTCAATCGCTGCGTGCTGCGTTACATGTCGGAAAGCTACGACATGCTGATCGAAGGCGTGCCGCCCGCGATGATCGAGAATGCCGCCAAGATGGCCGGCATGCCGGTGGGTCCGTTGGCACTCAACGACGAGGTCGCCATCGATCTCTCGCTGAAAATCCTCAAGGCCACGGCCGCCGATCTCGGCGAGAAGGCGATCGACCTCAGGCATATGGAACTGATCTCCCGCATGGTGGAAAAGGAGGGCCGCTTAGGCCGCAAGAATTCCAAGGGCTTCTACGATTATCCGCCGAAACCGGCCAAGAAATCGCTTTGGCCCGAGTTGAAGAGCCTCTACCCGCAGAAGAAAGCGGATGACGTCGACATCGCCGTTCTCAAGCAACGCTTCCTTGTCACCATCGCGCTCGAAGCCGCCCGCACCGTCGAGGAAGGCATCGTCACCGATCCGCGCGAGGCCGACGTCGGCTCGATCCTCGGCTTCGGCTTCGCGCCCTATACCGGCGGGGCGCTGAGTTATATCGACGGGATGGGCGCGAAGGCCTTCGTGGAACTGGCGGAGAAGTTAGCTGAGGCTTACGGAGACCATTTCAAGCCGACGTCATTGTTGAAAGACTTGGCCGCCAATGGTGAGACTTTTTACGGACGGTTCGATCCCTATGCAGGGGCGAAGGCAGCGGCGTAAGCCGTTTCGCGGTGTGGGTTTTGAGGGGGCAATCTTTACCGTCATACCGTGGCCGCCCCCTCTGCCCTGCCGGGCATCTCCCCCACAAGTGGGGAGATTGGCTGGGCGCGAGGATCTCCCCGAATCTTGTCCGTCACGGCTAGTCGCAGGAGAGGTCCGGTGGGCGGGCTACTTGCCGATCTCCCCACCTGTGAGGGAGATGCCCGGCAGGGCAGAGGGTGCCGCCGCGGCACGACGGCAAAGACCCTTTCGCCCCAAGAGCACGAACTCGACTTTTCCGTGTTGCGGCCTTGTCACGGACACAATTTCCGATTAAACGTTCACGCATCGATCTTGCTAGATGAACTTTGAAACGACGCTCGCGTCGTTCCTGGCGAACTTCCTCCAAAATCGGTTTTCATCGCCGCTCGGCATTTGCCCGGGCGGCAATCTTCTATGAACGATTCGAAAAGGATATCGTCATGAGCACAGGTACCGTTAAGTGGTTCAACGCAACCAAGGGCTTCGGCTTCATTCAGCCGGATGACGGCGCTGCCGACGTTTTCGTCCACATCTCGGCCGTTGAACGCGCCGGCATGCGTGACCTCAAGGATGGCCAGAAGCTGTCTTACGAGCTCGTCCGCGACAACAAGTCCGGCAAAATGTCGGCAGACCGCCTCCAGGCGGCTTAAGTTTGGCGCGTCCTCTCGGACGCGTGGAGCTTTGAATATCATCTCCGGATCGTGACCACGGATGTACTGGCACGGTTCGTTGAGATGGCAGGGAAGGTCGGGTTAGCCCGGCCTTTTTTATTTGCGTCAGCCTCGGCCGTATCACCGCAAGGCCAATCAGCCTCCGGGCGCCCCGTCAGCCTCCAGCATCTCCATGACCCGCAGCATCACCGCCCGCGCCGCATCGAGCTCGGCTGACGTAAACGCAGCACCCAGCCCGTCCGCCCATCCGGCCTGCGCCACCTCGATTACCCCCAGCCGTGCGGTCCCTTCCGCCGTCAGCCGCACCAGCTTGGCCCGCTGGTGCTGCGGGTTCTCCGCATAGGCGATCAGCCCTTCACCCTCCAGCACATCGGCAAGCCGTTGCACGCCCTGGCGAGCGAGGCCGAGCGCGCGGGCGATCTGCGCCACCGACATGTCGCCGCGCCTTGCCGCGGCCAGCACCTGCCAGCGGGCGCTTGTCTGTCCTGCAGGCTTTGCCAGCTGGTCGCCCGCCGCCGTCAGATGGCCGGCCAGGCGAAGGGCGGTGATTGCGAAAGCGGAAAAGGCATTCCCTTCCATCGTCCGCTCCGGTCGATTCTGTTTGACAACATGTTGTCTATTTTGTATCTCATTCATAGTGACAACATATTGTCATATCGAGGCACTGAACGCAATATTGAAGGAGGAGCGCGCCATGAAGAAAACCTACAAGGGAAGCTGCCACTGCGGCAGAGTGCACTACGAGGTGGATATCGACCTCGAGGAGGGCACCGGCCGCTGCAATTGTTCGATCTGCGCCAAGCGGCGCTATTGGGGCGCCAACGTCAAGCCCGAGGATTTTCGTCTGACGTGCGACGAGGCGGAAACGGCTGACTACCAGTTCAACACGATGAGCGGTCACCACCGCTTCTGTCGCACCTGCGGCGTGCCCGCCTTTGGCGACGGTTATGTCGAGGCGATCGGCGGCGCCTATGTCTCGATCAACATCGCCTGCCTCGACGATATCACCCCTGAGGAACTGGCAGCACTGCCGGTCCGTTATTACGACGGCAGGCATGATGCCTGGTGGAACGAACCGGCGGTGACGAGTTATCTCTGAGGCGATTCCGGCAAGACTGCGCGGCGGTTTTGCGTCCGGAATTACGAAAACGGAAATGCATCCTTGTCGGATCGTCCTCTTGCCGTTCGTCCTCTGTCTATAACGGAAAAGGAGAACGGTTGTGAAAGACGAAGCCAATGTCAGGCACGAAGAAGAGGCGATCATCGCCATGCTGATGATGCGGGCCAAGGCGCTCAGCGAAAAGAACGCCGAGGAGGCGCTGTCCTATGAGGTCGAGGATTCCGTCGAGTTCTCGCTGGCGCCGCCGCTCGTCAGCAATGGCAAGGACGCGGCCGGCCTACAGGCCTGGTTCGATACCTGGGAAGGCCCGATCGGCGGCGAAGTGCGCGATGCCAGATTGACGGTCGGCGGGGATGTCGCCTTCTGGAGTGGTCTCCTGCGCATGACCGGGACCAAGACCGATGGGGCCGAGGTCGATCTCTGGTTCCGCCAGACCCTCGGCCTCGTCAAGCGGGATGGCCGCTGGCTGGTTGCCCATCAGCACGCCTCGGTGCCCTTCGCCATGGATGGCAGCGGCCGCGCGCTGCTCGATCTGAAACCGCAAAGTGCAGACCCTGTTGAATAATTCCGTTGCCGGTCAAGCATGTCGCACAGACCGCGCAGCGGTTTTACGGCAAAGACATACGCAAAAAACAAAGACCTAAAGCGCGAGGAGCGAATCTGAAAGATCGCGACGCGCTTTAGAGAATAAGAACTTTGTTTTAATCAAATTTTGCAAGCATGGAGATTGGGAGGCCTTCAGTTTCTGCTGGATGACGGTTGTTTATACGTGCCGGCGAATTGGACTTAAGGCGTGCGTCAGTACAGCAGCGAAGGCGGGCGGAGAACATGCTTTTCAAGTCTACGACAAGTCGCAATCTTTTTTCTGTGGCGGCCTGTGGCGTCATCGCCGTTATTGTCGCTTCCAGCGTCATTTTCTATCGGTCCTATACCGAAATTCGCGGCGGCAGCATCGAACAGATGCGCCAGATCGCGACGGCCGAAGCGCTGAAAGTCGAAAAGAATATCGGCGGTACCGTGCATATCGTCGACGGACTTGATGTCGTGCTGACCACGATGAAGCAGATGGGCGACACCGATCGTGCCAGGGCGGACAAGGTCTTGCTCAACCTGCTGCAAGCCAACCCCCCCGTCCTTGGGACTTGGACCGGATGGGAGCCGAATGCTTTCGACGGCAAGGACAAGGATTATGTCGGCAAGGAAGGACACGACGCGACGGGCCGCTATGTGCCCTATTGGGTGCGGAGCGGGGGGCAGATTGCCAATACCGCGTTGACCGATTATACCGTGGCTGGAGCGGGCGACTACTATCAGCTGCCGTTCACGCAGCGCAAAACCGTTGTCATCGAGCCGTATTCTTATGCGATCGATGGAAAAGACGTCTTGATGACCTCTGTCACCAAGCCGATTGTCATCGACGGCAAGGCGGTGGGCGTTGCAGGCCTTGACCTTTCGCTTCAGGACACCAACAAGGCGCTGTCAGCCGTTCGACCGATGGGAGCGGGCTTCCTTGGCCTGGTGACCAGTGCCGGCAAGATCGTCAGCCATCCGGATGCAGGCCTCATCGGCAAGAGCCTTTCCGAGACGGGAGCAAAGACTGCGGAGTGGGATCGTCTTATCGCCAATCCCGGTGTTGAGCGTGAGGTGACCAATGAGGACGGCAGCGTATCGCTGGCGATTGCGGTCGCGGTCAAGCTTGCCGAGAGCTCGGATTGGTATGCGATCGTTTCGGTCCCGAAGGCAACACTCTTCGGGCCTCTGTATGCGGTGGTGCGGGATGCCATTCTCGCAACAGGCTTGGCGGCCTTGCTGCTCGGCGTCGCCGGTTGGCTGATCGCACGTCGGTTCGTCGGTCGGATTTCCAGCGTCATCGGCGAGACTGCCGAGATTGCCGCAGGTAAACTCGATGTGAACCTGAAGGACAGCGACGCGAAGGACGAAATCGGCGACCTGTCGCGCTCGCTGAAGGCGCTGCTGGAGGGCAATCGCGAAAAGGCGCGGCTGGAGGCCGCGGCAGAAGAAAACCGCGCGCTGCAGGAAAAGGAGCGTGCAGAGCGCGCTCGGATCGACCAGGCCCAGGAAGCCGACGTCAAATTCGCCGTCGGTGAATTGGCGCTTGGCCTGGCGAAGCTTGCCGAAGGCGACATGACGAGCGCACTCGAGCATCCTTTCGCTGCGACGCTTGACGAGACCCGCATCAATTTCAACGAGTCGGTCGTCAAATTGCGTTCGGCGCTGGTGTCATTCTCGCAAAATGCCGAGGTCATCCAAAGCGGCACCGAGGAGATCCGTTCTGCGGCCGACGATCTTGCGCGGCGTACGGAACAGCAGGCTGCCTCCGTTGAAGAAACTGCCGCGGCGCTCGAGCAGATCACCACATCCGTCAAGGATTCCACGGCGCGTGCCGAAGAAGCAGGATCGATGGTTGTTCGCACGAAGGAAAATGCCGAACGGTCCGGCCAGATCGTGCAGCGGGCTGTCGAAGCGATGAACGACATCGAACAGTCGTCCAAGTCGATCTCGAATATCATCGGCGTCATCGACGAGATCGCCTTCCAGACAAACCTGCTTGCGCTGAATGCCGGCGTCGAGGCCGCGCGCGCCGGTGAAGCCGGCAAGGGCTTCGCCGTCGTCGCCCAGGAAGTCCGTGAGCTGGCGCAGCGCTCGGCTGGCGCAGCCAAGGAGATCAAGGCGCTGATCGGCGCTTCGGGCGGCCAGGTGCGACATGGTGTTGCCCTGGTGCGCGAGACCGGCGATGCCTTGGACGGGATTGTTCAAGAGGTGCAGCAGATCGACCGCAATGTCCACGCGATCGTTCAATCCGCACGCGAGCAGTCGACCGGCCTTCAGGAAATCAATACCGCCGTCAATCAGATGGATCAGGCGACGCAGAAGAATGCGGCCATGGTGGAGGAGTCGAATGCGGCAGCCCACACGCTCGCGACCGAAGTCTCTGCCCTGTCCGGACGGTTGGGCCAGTTTCGCCTCGATACCGGCATGGGCATGACGTCGGCAATATCGCGTTCGAATGCGCCGCGTTCGATCGCCGCTCCGAAAATCGTATCATCGCACACGTCCATCCCTGTTCCCTCTCCGGCCCGTGCGTTGAAGAAGACGCTGGCGACCGCTCTCGGTGGCGGCTCAAAGGCAACCGCTCCGGCCGACCACGGCTGGGAGGACTTCTGATCCGTTCGGTTCAGCGGAACGGAGACGGTTCCCTCGCCACGGCTGGTCGCCGTCATGCCCTCACGCGGCCGCCTTCCGACGGCCGGCGCGAAGCCCCAGTAGTCCGACGCCCATCAGCAACAGGATGGCCGTCGCATAGATATCCGTCGTCAGCGCATATCCGGCCGATTTCGCCAGGAACCCGGCAAGGATCGCCGGCAGGCTGAAGGCGAGATAGCTCTGGATATAGAAGGCAGACAAAAGCCCGGCCCGCTCATCCGCCTTGGCGAGCGGCATGATGGTGCCGATCGAACCGAGGAAATTGGTTCCGAAACCGGCGCCGGTGAAGACCGTGCCGATGAGAAGCAGCGGCACATTGGCGAGATGCACGCCGGCAACGACCGTCAAAATACCGAGCGTTTTGGCCGACACGCCGAAACCGAGATTGGCCGAGGCCGACTTGCTGCGTCTGAGATAGACGGCGCTCGCCCCGCTCGCCATCAGCGCAGTCACGACGGCCCCGCCGGTCAGCGGCGCGCCGCTACCGGTGGTGCTGGCGACCAGCGACGGGACCAGCGAGAGATAGAAGCCGGCGAGCGTGCAGTTGGCGATGTTGATCGGCGTCACCAGCGACAGTGGCCGTTTCACCTGCTGGGGAATGGCGACCCTGGGGATCAGCGAATCGAGCGCGCCCGGCCGCGTGCCGCCGGTCTCGTGCGTCAACCAGATGCCCGCTGCCAGCAGCGTGAAGGCAAGGAGCAACAGCGCATAGGTGAGATGCATCGGGAAGGGGCCGTATTGGATCAAGGCGCTGGTGCCGACCGCCCCCACCGCCATGCCGCAAAGCGGCGCGATCGAATTGACGATTTGCCCCTTTGCCCGGTCGACATCGACGAGCGCCGCGCCGATCGAGGCGCCGGCGATCCCGGTTGCAATACCCTGGACGATCCGCGCCGCGATCAGCCAGCCGGGCCCGTTGGCGACGACGAAGAGCGCCATGGCGATGATTTCGAGCACGAGGGCGAAAAAGATCACCGGCTTGCGGCCGAGATGGTCGGAGATCGAACCGGCGGTCAAAAGCGCCGCCAGCAGCGCGAATGCGTAGATCGCGAAGACCACCGTGATCAGCACAGGCGAGAGCGAGAAATTCTGCTGATAGATCCGATAGAGCGGCGTCGGCGCCGCGGAGGCGCCGAAGAAGGTGGCGAGTGTCAGCGCATGAAAACCGATCGAGGGCCTCTGCGCATTCCCGGTGGATTTGGCTGCGGCGACCATATATAAGCCCTCTTAAAGCTAAGCCGTTGCGTTAGCTCCATGTAGGGCGAATGCATGGTAAAGGCAAATTCTTTGCGTTCATGGTTCTGTCAAAGATTTTGAACCATGGTATGCCTGTCGCCCGGAAGTGTGCAGCGGTTCCGGGATAACGACATGCATAAAACAAAGAAACGAAAGTTGGATTGCAGGCATGGCGGTAAAAGAGAATCTCCGTCCGGGCGGCAGAAGCGCGCGGGTTCAGGCATCGGTTCACAAGGCGGTCCATGAGCTGTTGGCCGAGATGATCCGCGCTGAGGTGACGATCCCGCTGATCGCTGCCAAGGCGGGTGTGACACCGTCGACCATCTATCGCCGTTGGGGTGACCTGCAGGCGCTTCTTGCCGACGTTGCCGTCGAGCGGCTGCGGCCGGATATGCAGCCGGTCGATGCCGGCAGCGGCAAGGCGGACCTCGAAGCCTGGGCCGAGCAATATGCCGAGGAAATGTCGTCCGGGCCGGGCCGCGAGATGATCCGCGACGTGCTGGCGGCGCAAACGGGCGCAAATGCCTGCAAATGCTGCGAATATACCCGCCAGCAGATCGTCGTCATCGCCGAAAGGGCGAAGGCTCGTGGTGAGGTCTTTCCGGATCTCGACCGCGTCATGGATCAGGTCGTGGCGCCGATCATGTACCGCATCCTGTTCGGAGACGTGCCGGATGCGGCGCGGGTCCGTGATCTCATCGCGCGCGTCATGGACGCTGCGGACTGACTCTTACTCCGCGGCCGCGCGCTTCAAGCCGGAAATCTGGGTAATATAGGCGCGCAGTGCTGCCGGCCGCACCGGTTTGTGCTGAACGGCGATGTCGTATTTCTCGGCCTCGCTGCGCACCTCCGGCGTGCGGTCGGCCGTAATCATCAGCGCAGGAATGTCGGCGCCGAACTGCCGGCGAAGATGCAGGATTGCGGCAATCCCGGTGCCGTCGTCGAGATGATAATCGGCGATGACGAGATCCGGCGGCCCGCCATGGCCGTCGCTCGATATCACCTCGGCGAGACTATCCAGCGCCTCCACCTCGCAGCCCCAGCCGTTGAGCAGCAGCCGCATACCTTCGAGAATCTTTGGTTCGTTATCGATGCAGAGGATCTTCAGCCCCTTGAGCGGCTGTCCCGGACGGTCGGCAGCAGTGGTTGCCGCTGTAGCCTCCGCGGGGCGCGAAATGTCGAGCGGCATGGAGATGCGGAATTCCGTGCCCTTGCCATGCGTCGAGTGCAGTTCGACCGGATGGTTGAGCACGCGGGCGATGCGGTCGACGATCGAAAGACCGAGCCCGAGGCCGGAGGCGGTTTTGGCGCCTTCGTCCAGCCGGGCGAATTCCTTGAACACCGTGCGGAATTTCGACGGCGGAATGCCGATTCCGGAATCGATTACCTGAATGATCACGTGGTTGCCGCGCCGCCGCGCTCCGACCAGCACCTTGCCCGTGTTCGTGTATTTGATGGCATTGGAAACGAGGTTCTGCACCAGCCGGCGCAGAAGATTGGGGTCGGAGCGCACCCGAAGCGATGTCGGCATGACCACCAGCTTCAGCTGTTTCTCGCGGGCAATCGGCGCGAAATCGGTCTCGATCCGCTCCAACAGGTCGGAAAGTGCCACGGCGGCAAGCCGCGGCCGCATGGCGCCGGTATCGAGCCTGGATATATCGAGCACGGCGCCAAGAATGGTTTCGACCGATTCCAGCGCGGAATCGATGTTGCGCACGATCGGGCTGTTGTCTGATTGCGCCATGCGCTCGACCAGCGCCGAGGAATAAAGCCTGGCGGCGTTCAGCGGCTGCAGAATATCGTGGCCGGCAGCGGCGAAAAAACGGGTCTTGCCGATATTCGCCTCGTCGGCGGCGGCGCGCGCCTCGGCGAGTTCGTGGTTGACGCGGGTCAACTCGGCGGTGCGTTCGGCGACACGCTGCTCCAGCGTCTCATTCGCCTGTTTCAGCGCCTGGTCAGCGCTGACGCGCTGGGTGATGTCGGTGAAGGTCGCGACAATGCCCTTGTCGGGCATGGCGTTGGAGCGGACCTCGATGATCCGCTCGCCGCCGCTGAGCACCAGTGCGAAGGGTTTGTCCAGTGTCAGGAAATGCCGTACCGTCTGATTGAGATCGCCGGGCGCGATGTCGCCGCGCTCACTCAGCGTGGTGACAATGTCGGCGAGGGGAAAACCGACCTGGCCGGCACTTTCCGGCAGGTCCAGCAATTGCCGGAAGCGCCGGTTCCAGATCGTCAGCCGGTTGGAACTGTCGAACACCGCAATGCCTTGATCCATCTGCGAAAGGGCGGTCTGCAGCATATCCTGGTTATATTGCAGCGCCTCGCTTGCCTGGTCGAGCAGCCAGGCGGTGTCGGAAGAGGCATCCTCGATCTTCTGCAGGATCAACGACAGCACGAGCCGGGCCGAGGACGAGCCGATGGCGCTGCCGAGCAGCTGCTCGCTGAAATGGATGAGCGCCATGTCGGCCGGCTGTTCGTCCCCTAGCTTGCGGCCGGAGCTTTGTTCGTAAGTCGTCAATGAGCGCTGCATGCGCTCTTCGCCGAGATAGCGCGAGATCGCCGCTTTGAGATCGCCGACGCTGATGCGGGTCTTCCAGCCGCGCGTGGCAAATTGCGAGCGCGAATGCCGCTTGACGAAGATGCCGGCCTGGATGCGTTCTAGCGGCCGGGCATTGCGGGTGAGCGAGCCGACGACGAAGAAGGCGGTGTTGACGAGCAGGCTCATCGCCGTTGCATTGACCAGCGGATCGGCGTCGGCTGCGCTGAACAATGTCGTCCCGGGAAAGATAAAGCCGAGCACGGCGCTCGCCACATAGGAATAATCGGGACCGCCGAGCGATGGCAGGAACAGCAGGTAGATCCAGATGATGAAGCCGGAGGAAAGCCCGAGGATCGCGCCGCGCGCATTCGCCCGCCGCCAGATCAGCCCGCCGATGAGGGCAGGGGCGATTTGCGCGATCGCGGCAAAGGAAAGAAGGCCGATCGAGGCCAGGCCGGCGGTGCTGTCGGTCGAGCGGTAATAGGCGTAGCCGAACAGCAGCACGGCGAAAATCGCGCTGCGGCGGATGTTGAGCAGCGTCTTGGCGAAATTGTCGCGCTGGCTGGCGCGGCCGGCGAGTTTGCGCCTCAGGAAGATCGGCATGATGATATCGTTCGACACCATGATCGACAGCGCCACGGAATCGACGATGACCATCGCCGTTGCGGCGGAGAAGCCGCCGATGAAGGTGATCAGCGACACCACAGGCATCTCACCGGCAAGCGGCAGCGACAGCATGTAGAAATCGGCGTTGCCCGCGCCGCCGAAGGTCAGCAGTCCGCCGATCGCCACCGGCAACACGAAGAGATTGATGGCGATGAGGTAGGTGGGAAACAGGAAGCCGGCGAGTTTCAGCTGTTTCGGCGTTCGGTTTTCGACGACCGTCACGTGGAATTGCCGCGGCAGCAGGATGATCGCGAAGGCCGAGAGGAGGATCAGCGTGATCCAGCGGCTGATCGGCGTATGGTAGTTGAGCGCCGACATGACCAGCTCGTTGTCGACAGTCTTCTGCCAGAGATCGGTCGGGCCATCGAAGAGAAACCAGATGACGCAGACGCCGGCGGTCAGGAAGGCGACGAGCTTGACCACGGATTCCATCGAGACTGCGAGGATCAGGCCGTCCTGGTGTTCCGTCGCATCCGTATGCCGCGTGCCGAACATGATGGCGAAGCAGGCAAGCACCAGCGTCGCGATGAGCGGCAGGTCCAGGAAGTAGAGATTGCCGCTGCCGATGCCGTAATCGGACGGGTTGACCATGGCGCTAACGGTGCTGGAGATCGCCTTGAGCTGTAGCGCGATATAAGGAATGGTGCCGATCAGCGAGATCAGCGCGACGATCGTTGCGACCGTCGGGTTTTTGCCGTAGCGCGCGGCGACGAAATCGGCAACCGAGGTGAGCTTCTCGGCCTTGGCGAGCTCGATGATCCGGCGAAGCAGCGGCATGGCGAGCGTGAAGACCAGGATCGGGCCGATATAGATGCCGGCAAATTCCAGGCCGCGCTGCGCCGCAAGCCCGACGCTGCCGAAATAGGTCCAGGAGGTGCAGTAGATCGCCAGGCTCAGCGCATAGACCACCGGCCATCCGCCTTCGAGCCCGCCCTGGCCGCGCTTCTTGCGGTCGCCATAGCTTGCCACGGCGAAAAGCAGGAGCAGATAGCCGAAGGCAGACGCGAATATGACCCAGCCTGGAAGCATTGACCCTCCGCCGGCGGAAAACCCGCCGGGACCTCCCGCAACTTGGAGCAGCTTAAGTCATTTCAGGTGCTTTGAAAATTCCTGCCCGTCTAGGCCTTAAGTCAAAGACCGCCAGAGGTATCGCCAAATAATTGCGATTGCCGATTGATTAATTGCAGTGAAGATGTAGCTAATAAAATCCATCGTATACTCTCTGAAATGGATCGAAGGGGGACGGATCCGATGCTCAACGACTTCAAGGCCTTTATCGCCCGCGGCAATGTCATGGATCTTGCAGTCGGCGTCATCATCGGCGGCGCCTTCGGCGGCATCGTCAAATCCTTGGTCGACGACCTGATCATGCCGATTGTCGGCGCCATTTTCGGCGGCTTCGATTTCTCGAATTACTTTCTGCCACTTGCGTCGGCCGTCAACGCGCCGACGCTTGCCGCCGCCCGCGCGCAAGGGGCGGTCTTTGCCTATGGCAGCTTCCTCACCGTTCTGATCAACTTCCTCATTCTCGCCTGGATCATCTTCCTGATGGTCAGGGGCGTGAATTATCTGCGCCTGCAGGTCGAGCGCCAGGAAAAGGCCGCACCGGAAGAGCTGCCCCCGCCGCCCGCCGACGTCCAGCTGCTGACCGAAATCCGCGATCTCCTCGCCAAGCGCCCGACGGCCTGATCGTGGCTGAAGGCTGCCCCTCACCCTAGCCCAACCGGGGGTCGAGCCGCTGGTCTCGACCCGTCCTTCGGACCCCGGTAAAAAACGGGGAGAGGGGACGTGCCCTGCGAGAGCTTACCGAGGAACGGAGAGGTCGCGGCACACCCCCTTCGCTCCGTTTACCGGGAGCAGGGGCCGGCAGGCGGATGAAGGGCGAGCGTGGATCTCCTGGCGTGCTTCACCACGCCGGCGCGGCCCGACCATTCATCACGAAAATCGATATTCCATCACTGGATATCATGGGATTTGCCGACGCAAATCCACTATGAAGGCGGAAACCGGAGATATGCATGTCGATCGTGAAGAGCCTCAGCCCGCGCGCCATAGCGGCGCCCGAAAGCGGGATCGTCGAAGTCGTCAACTATGCCCGTGGCCGCGAAGGCCTGCTGCCTCTCTGGGTGGGTGAAGGCGACCTGCCGACGCCTGATTTCATCAGCAGAGCGGCGATGGCCGCGCTTGCTTCAGGCGAGACCTTCTACACATGGCAGCGCGGCATTCCCGAGCTTCGCCAGGCGCTTTCGGATTATTACTTCAGACATTTCGGAATCCGGCTTCCGGTCGAGCATTTCTATGTCACCGGTTCCGGCATGCAGGCGATCCAGATCGCCGTGCAGACGCTGACCTCGCCGGATGACGAACTGGTTTACTTCACCCCCGCCTGGCCGAATATCGCTGCCGCCCTCGAAATCTCGGGCGCGCGCTCCGTCGGCGTCGAGCTGCAGTTCGAAGGCGGCAAATGGGCGGTCGATCTGAACCGCGTCGAAGCTGCCATCACGCCGAAGACCAGGGGCATCTTCGTCAACACGCCGTCGAACCCGACGGGCTGGACGGCGACGAAGAAGGATCTTGCCGACATCCTGGCGCTCGCCCGCCGGCACGATCTCTGGATCATGGCGGATGAAATCTACGCTCTCTATTATTTTGCCGGCGGTCGGGCGCCTTCTTTCCTCGATGTGATGGAGCCGGACGACAAGATCCTCTTCGTCAATTCCTTCTCGAAGAACTGGTCGATGACCGGCTGGCGCGTCGGTTGGATCGTCGCCCCGCCCGAGATGGGCCAGGTGCTCGAAAACCTCATCCAGTATTCGACATCGGGCGTGGCGCAGTTCATGCAGAAGGGCGCCGTCGCAGCTCTGAATGAAGGCGACGATTTCGTCGCTGCCAATATCGCCAAGGCGGCCCGCTCCCGCGATATTCTCTGCGACGCGCTTGTCGCCACCAACCGCGTCGAGACGCTGAAACCGGACGGCGCGCTTTACGCCTTCCTCAAGATCGACGGCGTCGCCGACAGCCGCAGCGCCGCCATCGATATCGTCGACAAGACAGGCGTCGGCCTTGCCCCCGGCACCGCGTTCGGCGCTGGCGGCGAACTCTTCCTGCGCGCCTGTTTCCTGCGCGACCCTGCGCAGGTGGCGGTCGCGGCCGAGCGTCTCTGCGACTATATCCTCAAGCGTTGAGAAGCGGCTCGATCGGGCGATTTCGTGCCGGAATCGCCCGATCGATAAAACTTGAACAAAGCCCGAAATCGGCCTCTAACCACAAGTCCAAACATACCGGTTCAAAGGGCCTCGAACGGCCATTCGATAAGAAAATTGGAAAGAAAAACCGGGCCTGATGCCCCTGCTTATCAAACGAAAGCAGGGATGCGGGTCATGGCGGTTTTGGTGACGGGCGGCGCCGGATATATCGGCAGTCACATGGTTTGGGCGCTGCTCGATGCAGGTGAAGATGTGGTCGTGCTCGACCGCCTCTCCACGGGCTTTCGCTGGGCCGTGGCGCCGGCGGCGCGCTTCTATCTCGGCGACGTCGCTGATGCCGACATATTGAAGAAGATCTTCATCGAAAACGATATCGAGGCGATCATCCATTTCGCCGGTTCCGCCGTTGTCCCGGTCTCGGTTGCCGATCCGCTCTCCTATTATGACAACAACTCAGGCAAGACCCGGGCGCTGCTTTCGGCCTCGGTCGAGGCCGGGATCCGAAACTTCGTCTTCTCCTCGACGGCGGCCGTTTACGGTCAGCAAAAGACCGACCTTCCGGTGAAGGAGACGGCCTCCCTCAATCCGGAAAATCCTTACGGCCAATCGAAGCTGATGACCGAGTTCATGCTGCGCGATGCCGCCGCCGCCTATGATTTCAACTACGTCGCGCTGCGTTATTTCAACGTCGCCGGCGCCGATCCTGATCACCGGGCCGGCCAGTCGACCTCAGGCGCCACCCACCTCATCAAGGTTGCCTGCGAGGCGGCGCTCGGCAGGCGCGACAGCGTCAGCGTCTATGGTATCGATTATCCCACCCATGACGGCACCGGCGTGCGCGACTACATCCATGTCACCGATCTTGTCGATGCGCATCTGAAGGCGCTGCAGCATCTGCGCAGGGGCAAGGGCTCGCTCGTTGCCAATTGCGGTTATGGCAGCGGCTATTCCGTGCTCGACGTGCTGAACATGATCACGCGCCTGCACGGACATTCCTTCAAGATCCACATGGCGCCGCGGCGCGCCGGCGATTCGGCCAGCGTCGTCGCCGATGCTTCGCTCGCCCGGCAGGTGCTCGACTGGAGGCCCCGGCACGATTCGCTCGAAACCATCGTCCAGAGTTCGCTCGACTGGGAAATCTTCCTGTCGAACAGAAACGTCGACGACCTGCACAGCATCCACCGGGCACTGGCAGCCGCTTCGTTCTGAGTGGTGCTTGGAAAAGGGAAGATGAAGAACTTTCTGGCCTCACTGCAGCTGCAAAAAGACAATCCGACGCTTCTGACGGCGCAGTTCCGGGCCCTGTCGTCTCAGATCCCCATTCTCTATATCCTGCTGGTCATCAACGCCCTTGCGGTGGCGATCACCCACCTCAAATCCGCGCCGCTCTGGCTCTCGCTCTATATTCCTGTCGCCTTGAGCATCGTCTGTGTCTTCCGTCTCTGCTGGTGGGAGATCAGGGGCAAGGAAAACGTCACAGCCGAGCGGGCTTACAGGCTGATGAAGATCACCATATCGGGCGCCGGTATCCTCACGATCGCTTTCGGCAGCTGGGCGATCGCGCTTTACCAATACGGCGATGCTTCCCAACAGGGCCAGATCGCCTACTTCCTCGTCGTCACCGGCATTTCCTGCATCTTCTGCCTGATGCATCTGCCGATGGCGGCAGCGCTCACCACGGTCATCACCTTCTCGGCCATGGTGGCGACCTTCATGTTCTCGGGCAATCCGGTTTTCGTGGCGACCGCCGTCAGCGGCCTCTTCCTGATCCTGCCCTTCCTCAGGGTGATCAACAGCTATTTCCAGAATTTCGTCGGCCTAGTGCAATTGACCGAGGAATTGAAGCAGAAGCGGGCGGAAGCCGAGGAGCTGAACCTCGTCAACAGCCGCAACGCCCTGCATGACCAGCTGACGGGCCTCGCCAACCGCCGCAGCTTCTTTCTCTCGCTGGAAAAGCGGCTGCAGAAGGATCCGTCCGCGCCGCCCGTCCTCGGCATTCTCGATCTCGACGGTTTCAAGCCGGTCAACGATGTTTTCGGCCATGCCGCCGGCGATCTCGTGCTCAAGGAGACCGCCCGCCGCTTCACCGCGCTGGTCGGCGAAGAGGGTATCGTCTCCCGTCTCGGCGGCGACGAGTTCGGCATCATCTTCCCCTGTTCGATGACACGCCAGGCGATCGCCGATCTCGGCCAGGCGCTCTGCGCCGCCGTTCGCGATCCCTACGAAATCCCTGATGGCTCAGTTCGCGTTTTCGGCTCCTGCGGTATCGTCTATCCCGAGATCGGCAAATACACCGCCGAGGATCTCTACGAGAAAGCCGATTTTGCCCTCTACCAGGTCAAGAGCAAGCGCAGCAGCGGCGTCGAATTCTTCTCGGCGGAGCACGAGAAGATCCTGACGCAGCGCCACCTGATCGAGCTCGAGCTGCAGGCGAATGATTTCGCCAGCGAATTGAAACTCGAATATCAGCCGATCGTCGAACTGAAGAGCGGCCGCGTCGTCGGCTACGAGGCGCTTGCCCGCTGGGACAGCGCCCGCTTCGGCCGCATCAGTCCCGACGCCTTCATTCCCGCTGCCGAGCGCACGGCGGTCATCGGCCGGATAACACGCATCCTTTTTGCCAGGGCGCTCGAAGCGCTGGCGATCATTCCACGCCATCTCCGGCTCTCCTTCAATCTCTCTGCGCGCGATATCTGCGACCATGAGACATCGATGGCGCTGCTTGGCATGGTCACCCGCTCCGGCATCGATCCCAGGCGCATCGAATTCGAGATCACCGAGACGGCGCTGCTTTCCGATTTCGACACCGCCGACCAGGTCATCTCAATGCTGCGGGCTGCCGGCATCTCGATCGCGCTCGATGATTTCGGCACCGGTTATTCCAGCCTCAGCCATATCCACCGTCTCGGCTTCGACAAGCTGAAGATCGACAAGGCCTTCGTGATGAATTTCGATCGCGACGCCCGTTGCATGAACATCACCCGCTCGGTCGCCAATCTCTGCCAGAATCTCGGCATTGCCTCCGTCGCCGAAGGCGTCGAAAGCGAGGCGATCGCCGAGGGCTTGAAGGCGGCGGGCGTTCGTCTGGCGCAGGGCTATCATTTCTCGCGGCCGCTGCCGCTGGAACTTGCAATCGACTATGCCGCCCGGTGCGAAGCCGCAGCCTCCGCCCGCAATTCGCTCTCTGCCTGACCGGTCGATCCCCGGCCGATCTTAAATCGACTGGAGCGACGTTGCATCGTCGTCTATTCATGGTCTCGAGCCTTTCCCGGGCAGAATGCTTCAATCTGACCAGGAAAGACTTCGACAGCGGAGGTGAACCATGCAAGACGGCGAAGTCATCATTGAACAGCAGGGCACTGCCGGCATCATCCGGCTCAACCGGCCGCGGGCGCTAAATAGCCTGACGCTGCCGATGATCCGGACGATCACTGACGCTCTTGATGGTTTTGCCGGGGATGCCGACGTGGCGAGCGTCGTCATGAGCGGGGAGGGTGAACGCGGCCTCTGCGCCGGCGGTGATATCCGCGCCCTGCATGAAAGCGCCCGCGCCGGCGATGGTCTCGCGGGCGCCTTCTGGCGCGAGGAATTCCGCCTCAACCATCAGATCGCCGCCTACCCCAAACCCTATGTGGCGCTGATGGACGGCATCACCATGGGCGGCGGCGTCGGCCTGTCGTCGCACGGCCGCCACCGCATCGTCACAGAGCGCACGCGGCTTGCCATGCCCGAAACCGGCATTGGCTATGTCCCGGATGTCGGCGCCACCTGGCTGCTGCCGCGCGCCCCCGGCGAAGCCGGAACATGGCTCGGCCTGACCGGGCTCGATATCGGTGCTGCCGACGCAATCCACGCCAGCCTTGCCGACCTTCAGATTGCGTCGTCGCGGCTCGGCGCGGTGATCGATGCGCTGTCTGTCCTGCCGCGCGCCGGCTCCCCCAGCGATGTCGATGCGGTGCTGCAGGCGCTTTCGGAGCCTGCAGGTGAAAGCCGGCTCAGGCAGAACGCATCGGTGATTGATCGCGTCTTCTGTTTCGACAGCGTCGAGGAGATCCTGGCAGCACTTGCCGGGGAGGAGGGCGACTTCGCCGCCGAGACCCGCCGGGTGCTGATGACCCGCTCGCCGACCAGCCTGAAACTCGCCTTGGCGCTGCTGAGAGCCGGCCGCCGCAGCGCTTCACTTGCCGAATGCCTCGGCCGTGAACTCGGCGCCTGCCTGCAGATGCTGGATAATCCCGATTTCTTCGAAGGCATCCGCGCCGCCGTCATCGACAAGGACCGCAATCCGAAATGGTCGCCGGCAAGTATCGAGGCTGTCGGGGCTGCAACGGTCGAGCGCTTCCTGAAACCGGCCGAGCCGCCGCTTTCGCTTTGATGGATTATCTGGTTATCGCCACATGCCGCGCATGCGGGCGCCGACATCGATGCGAACCTGCCGCGCCTGCGCTTGCGCGGCAGCTCCGGACTTTGCCTGCGGCCAGCTGCAGGCCTCGAAGAACTGCAGCAGAGTTGCCGGAATGAAGCGGCTGCGGGAGGCGTAGACGTGCCGGTCGCCCTGCGAATTCTGCCCATAGGTAAAGAAGCGTTGCGGCACGACGAGGTCGAGACCATCCCGGGCGCGGGTCATTGCCACATAGAGCAGCCGGCGCTCCTCCTCGATTTCCGCAGTGGCGCCGACGGCGAGATCGCTCGGAATGCAGCCGTCGACGACATTCAGCATGAAGACTTTCGTCCATTCCTGGCCTTTGGCGGAATGGATGGTCGACAGGATGAGATAGTCCTCGTCGAGCAGCGGCACGCCTGCCTGGTCGCTGGTCGCATCCGGCGGATCGAGAGTGAGCTCGGTGAGAAAACGCTCGCGCGAGGCATAACCGCCGGCGATCTGCTCGAGTTGCAGCAGATCGGCCTGCCGGGTCGCTGCGTCCTCGTGCAGCCGTTCCAGATGCGGCGCGTACCATTGCCGCGCCAGGCCGATTTCCGCCGGCCATCCGGCCTTGCCGGATTTCAGCTCCTGCAGCGTCGACACGAAGGACGTCCAGTCCTCGCCGGAGCGCGGCGGCGCCGGCATGGCGGCAAGCGCCGATATCGGGCTCGCATCCTCGGCCATCAGGTCGAGCGCCTTCTGCGCCGTCGACGGCCCGACGCCCGGCAGGATCTGCATCAGCCGAAAGCCCGCCACCCGGTCGCGCGGGTTCTGCGCGAAACGAAGGGCGGCCAGCATGTCCTTGACATGGGCGCTGTCGAGAAACTTCAGCCCGCCGAACTTGACGAAGGGAATGTTGCGCCGGGTCAACTCGACCTCCAGCGGCCCGCTGTGATGCGAGGCGCGGAACAGCACGGCCTGCTGTTTCAGCGTCAGGCCTTCCTCGCGGTTGTCGAGCACCATGTCGGCGACATAACGCGCCTGGTCGGCCTCGTCGCGCACCGAAACCAGACGCGGCCGCTCGGATGATTGCCGCTCGGTCCACAGGTTCTTGGTGAAGCGCTCCGAGGCGAGATCGATGACGGCGTTGGCCGCCGCCAGAATCGGCTGCGTCGAGCGGTAATTGCGGTCGAGGGTGACGATATTGGCGGCCGGGCTGAAGGCGGCGGGAAAATCGAGGATGTTGCGCACCGTCGCGGCGCGGAAGGAATAGATCGACTGGGCATCGTCGCCGACGACGGTCAGCCCCTGGCCGCCGGGCTTCAGCGCCAGCAGGATCGACGCCTGCAGCCGGTTGGTGTCCTGATATTCGTCGACGAGCACATGGTCGAAGCGGCTGCCGATATCCTCGGCGATCACGCTCTCGCCGACCATTTGCGCCCAGTAGAGCAGCAGATCGTCGTAGTCGAGCACGTTCTGGCTCTGCTTCGCCTCGACATAACAGGCGAAAAGCTCACGGAGCTGTTTCTCCCAGGCCGCGCACCAGGGAAAGGCGTCGCGCAGCACCTGATCGAGCGCGGTTTCCGAATTCACCGCCCGGGAATAGATGGCAAGGCAGGTGCCCTTGGTCGGAAACCGGCTTTCGGTTTTTGAGAAACCGAGATCGTGCCGGATCAGGTTTATCAGATCGGCGCTGTCTTCGCGGTCATGGATGGTGAAGTCGGCATCGAGGCCGATCTGTTGGGCATAATCGCGCAACAGCCGCGCGCCGATGCCGTGGAAGGTGCCGGACCAGGACAGCGCATCGGCCATGACCCCGGCATTCGAGCCCAGCACGTCGCGGCAGATGCGCTCGACACGCCGCATCATCTCGGCGGCGGCCCGGCGGGAGAAAGTCATCAGCAGGATGCGGCGCGGATCGGCGCCCTTGACGATGAGATGGGCGACCCGATGCGCCAGCGTATTCGTCTTGCCGGAGCCGGCGCCGGCAATGACCAGCAGCGGCCCGGCAATATGACTGCCGTCGATGAGCGTGCCGTGCTCGACGGCCATGCGCTGCTGGGGATTGAGCTTTTCGAGATACATCCAGCCGTCCGGTCGGGCTCTCGCAGAATCACTGCGGAAAATTAGATGTTCCTTGAATGTTCGCGATTTCAGCCGCTGTCAAGCCTGCCGCTCCAACGCAACGTCAATCGGGGAAATCCGGTCCGATCACGCGCCGCACCAGCTTCAGGCTGCGGTCCGGCTGAAGAATATAGGTTTCCTCCACGCGCTGGCCGGTCCCATTGTAGAACTGGTTATAGACGGCGCTGCCGACCGGCGACTTGGTGAGCTTCGTTCGCGGCTGCCCGCCATAGGTGATGCTGCCGGGAATGGGGTCGAGCGCCGGCGTATCGGCCGACGAGCAGCCGGCAAGCAATACCCCGGCAAATAAGGCGGACAGAAGCGCTTTCATCGTCATCATCCCTCTTTCGACTGCAGCCAGATATGGAAGCCGCGGCGCCTTTCGCCAAGGGGTGCCCATGCCACCGCGCAGGTATCGCTGTCGAGCAGGCTCTTCTTTTCCCGGGGACGCAACGAATGCGTCGCTGCGGCGTTAACAGTCATCAACCAACATTAGGAAACGTTCACGGTGCTCGGCTTTCCAGCATTCACGGGGCATGGCGAGCCCGGCCGGCAGGGCCACAGCGATGCCGCGACGCGCGCCTCGGTGGAGAGCGCCCTTCATGCGGCCGCCGATATCGAAGCCGGCGAAATCACCGTCAGCCTATCGGGCTCCTATGTCATCCTGGAGGGCTTCGTGCGCCGGCGGGGCGATGTCGAGCGGGCGATCGAGATCGCCGAGGGCGTCGTCGGCCGAGGCTATGTGCGTGCTCGCTTGCTGCGACGCTAATGCATGTCGCCTAAAAGTGTGCAGCGGTTTTAGGACAACGACCTGCATCAAATAAAAGTCCGGTGAAGGAGATGCTCCGCCGATCTGCGCGCTCATCTCTTTGCGATGCATGAAGGGAACCAAAATGCTCTCTCGCGTGTTGAAAGGCCGGACCTAACCGCTGGAGACTCTCATGCAGTTGCTTCCTCGCCTGTGGGCAACGACCTTGATAGTGGGTTGTGGTGTCTTTGCCGGCTCCGCCCATGCCTCGCTGGAAACCGGCACGAATTACTCCGCTTTGCCGAAGGACCAGATCGCCCTCAACGAATATACCGGGGCCGTCGCCTGCACACCGGTAGAGCCTCACTATCTGCCCTCCTTCATCCGCGCGGCAGATGGTACCATCATCGGTGTCGGTTATGTCGAGATCGCGAATGAGAGCGGCGCGGATTGCTGAAAAAAGGCGGTCCTGCTCGGACGAGGCTCGCCTGCGTTTCCGCAGAGAGTACGAGCCTCTAACCATCATCATGATGGCTGGGCATCTTCCGTGAAGACACCTGTACCAGGCGCAACGCCTGTTGCATCAAATCCCGGAAAGCATTTGTTGCAGGGTTAAACCAAAATTAAAGCCCAAAATTAAAGCATTATCCCGTTCCGGCACGCTTGCGCGCCCAGAAGGCGAAAATCGCCCGAAATTCCTTGCCGAAGTGCTAATGCAACTTCAGCTTCGCCTCTTCGGCGGCCGCCAGAAACTCGGCTCTTGCTTCTTCCACGCTCTTGCGCCCGTCGAGCGCTGCCCGGCAGGTGCTGCGGGCCTTGATATAACGAAGCCCGCGCATACTCGGCCAGAGATCCGCCAGGCACTTCAGCGCATCGAACGGACCATTGACCGTTCGCGCATCCGCACCTTCGAAACCAACCTTGACCGGGCTGTTCCATCTTTCAGTTGCCATTGACGCTCCTCCACGATTGTCGACAGAAACGAAGCGCAGCATCTCCCAGTTCCTCCGGGGAGACTTTGCGATAGTTAATACTCTAGCGTGATTTTTGCCGTCAGCAATGGGCGGAATGGATTGCAGCCGGTGAGGCGAAATTTCCGCTGGTGAGATTCGCGGAGCGATCGGGCCGGCGAGAACCAAAATTTCGTTGGTATTTGTAAGCATGACGAATAAGGAGAAGGGAATTTTTGGAAGGTGCAACCACTCCTATGGCGCCGGCGCGGCATCATCGCTACCATGCTTGTGAAGCCGAGGGCTCCACATGGGTTTAGGTCGAAATCTGATTCAGGCTGCTTTTCTCTGCGGAGCCCTGGCTATGCCGGTCCTCGCCCGCGGGGCAGAGGTGTCTGCTGAAGACGCTCTCCTGACGCGTCTCTCCATTGAAACCGTCCCAAGACTCCAGCGGGAATATTTGCGGGCTACCCTGACACCCCAGGATGAAGGCACGGCGATAGATGTTGCTGCCTATGTTTGGTCTAAGGCTTTTGATCGGTGGGATGTCGAAGGTATATTCGATGGAACTTTTTCGTGGCTTCACGCGCCAATTAAGGACGAAGTGACAGTCACCAGAGAACTGATTGAACTGTGGCAGTTTTCGCCGTTTATACCTTACTATCTCGAGGTAACCGAGATTCCCGACTGCGCAAACAAAAGCGTGCTGCTTCCCAGCTGTTACTAGCTTTGCCGAGGGGCGCAAAGGGAGGTCATGTTCTTACCGAAAAACTGGTGCTGCCGAGTGGGATTGAACCACCGACCTCACCCTTACCAAGGGTGTGCTCTACCACTGAGCTACGGCAGCAGGACCAGTACCCGTGCGAGCCGTGTGGCTCACATCGCGGGAACGGGGCGGCTATTGCCACAGCTTGGCGGCAAGCGCAAGCAGCAAATTCCAACTTTGCGTGGATTGGGATGCAAGGGCCTTTTGGATCGGAGCGAATTCGGCTAATCCTGTCACATGAATGAAAAGACCGAAACCGGCCAGCATAGCCGCAAAGAGGCGATCGAGGCACAGGCGAAACTGCGCCGCGAGCGCGCCGCCGAAAAACTCCGGGAAAATCTTTCAAAACGCAAACAGCAGGTGCGCGCCCGCCGTTCCGGGCAAGCCGACGAAACAAATGGACTGCCTGCCGCAAAAATGGACGAATCGTAATGTTCCGTCCGCGGCGAATTGAAGCGTCGCCAAAAATCCCTTAAACACCCCACTCCTATTCCAAGGCAGTACTTTCAGGAAAGGCGGGCGCGGCCCGTAAGCGCACATGGATCGTATCAGAATCGTCGGCGGTAATGAGCTGAATGGTATCATTCCGATTTCCGGCGCCAAGAATGCCGCACTGCCGCTGATGATCGCCTCGCTTCTGACCAGCGATACGCTGACGCTCGAAAACGTGCCGCATCTGGCCGATGTCGAACTGCTGATGCGCATCCTCGGCAATCACGGCGTCGATGTCGCGGTCAACGGCCGCCGCGAACGCCAGGAAGATTCCTATTCGCGCACCATCCATTTCACCTGCCGCACCATCGTCGATACCACAGCCTCCTATGAGCTGGTCTCGAAGATGCGCGCCTCCTTCTGGGTCATCGGCCCGCTGCTGGCGCGCGAAGGCCATTGCCGCGTATCGCTGCCGGGCGGCTGTGCCATCGGCACGCGTCCCGTCGATCTTTTCATCGACGGCCTGACGGCGCTCGGCGCCACCATGGAGATCGAAGCCGGTTATATCAACGCCAAGGCGCCGAATGGCGGCTTGATCGGCGCGCGCTACACCTTCCCGAAGGTCTCCGTCGGCGCCACCCATGTGATGATGATGGCGGCAACGCTTGCCCGCGGCACCACGGTGATCGGCAATGCCGCTCGCGAGCCTGAGGTCGTCGATCTCGCCAACTGCCTGAACGCCATGGGCGCCAAGATCTCGGGCGCCGGCACAGCGACCATCACCATCGAAGGCGTCACCTCGCTCTCCGGCGCCCGACACCGGGTGCTGCCGGATCGTATCGAGACCGGCACCTATGCCATGGCCGTCGCCATGGCCGGCGGTGACGTCGTGCTCGAGAATACCGATATGGCGCTGCTCGAAACTGCGCTGGAAACGCTGCGCCGCGCCGGCGCGGACATCTCTGAAACCAACAACGGCATGCGCATCAAGCGCAACGGCGCCGGCATCAGGCCGGTCGATATCGTCACCGATCCGTTCCCGGGTTTCCCGACCGATCTGCAGGCGCAGTTCATGGCGCTGATGACCCGCTCGTCCGGCATCTCGCATGTCACAGAGACCATCTTCGAAAACCGCTTCATGCATGTGCAGGAGCTTGCCCGCCTCGGCGCCAGGATCACGCTGTCCGGCCAGACGGCGAAGATCGAGGGTGTCCAACGCCTGCGCGGTGCGCCCGTCATGGCGACCGATCTGCGCGCCTCCGTCTCGCTCGTCATCGCCGGCCTTGCCGCCGAGGGCGAAACCACGGTCTCCCGCGTTTATCACCTCGACCGCGGTTTCGAGCGGCTCGAGGAGAAGCTGACCCGCTGCGGCGCCGTCGTCGAGCGCATCAGCGAGTAAGCGGCACTCATCCCGGTTGCGTAATTGGCCGCAGCATCTTATTTCCCTTGTCTACGCATCGCCATTCCGGCGGTGCCTGCTGGGGTAAGACTGAATGACCGATCTGAAGCTTGTTGCGCTCGATGACGAGGACCTCGCGATCATCTCCGCGCATATGCAGGACAGCGTCTTCAAGGTCGGCGACATCGACTGGTCGCCGCGCGACGCGCAGTTCGCCCTGGCCGTCAATCGTTTCGTTTGGGAAGGCGCCGAACGCAAGCGCAAGGGTTTCGAGCGCCGCCGGGCCGCCCTGGTCTTCAAGCGCGTGCTGGCCGTCCGGTCGCTCGGCATCGATCGTGGCAAACGCGACGAGGTGCTGTCATTGCTGGCGCTGCGATTCGATAAGAAGGGCGACGGACCGGAAGGTACGATCGAGCTGTCGCTGTCCGGCACCGCCTCGATTGCGCTCGATGTCGAATGCATCGAGGTGCAGCTCGCCGATATCGGCGGTGCCTGGGAGGCCTCCTCCAAGCCTCGCCATCGCTGACGCCGCTGACGCTTGACGTTTGACGTTTGAACATCGCAGTTTCGAGTTGAGAAGGAAAATCGGCCTTGGCAATCTGGCTGGATCAGGCATCGGAAGGTTTCGAGCAGCATTTTGCCGCCTTTCTGACGACGAAGCGTGAAGTCTCGGAGGATGTGAACGTGGTCGTTCGCGCCATCATCGATGATGTCAGGGCCTGCGGCGATGTGGCGCTTGCCGAATATTCGCTGAAGTTCGACGGCATCGATTTCGCCACCGTGCCGATGCGTGTCACGCCGGAAGAGTTTGACGCCGCCGTTGAGGCGGTGCCGTCGGAAGTGCTGGGTGCGCTGAAGCTCGCGGCACTGCGCATCGAGAGCCATCATCGCCGGCAGCTGCCGAAGGACGATATCTACGAGGACGACCTCGGCGTCGGTCTCGGCTCGCGCTGGACGGCGATCGAAGCGGTCGGGCTCTATGTTCCGGGCGGCACCGCGAGTTATCCGAGCTCGGTGCTGATGAATGCCGTGCCGGCCAAGGTCGCCGGCGTCGATCGCATCGTGATCGCCGTTCCGGCCACCGGCGGCGCGGTCAATCCGGCGGTGCTTGCCGCCGCCAAGCTTGTTGGTGTCACGGAGGTTTATCGTGTCGGCGGCGCCCAGGCGATCGCGGCTCTGGCCTATGGCACTGAGACCATTGCCCCGGTCGCCAAGATCACCGGCCCCGGCAATGCCTATGTCGCTGCCGCCAAGCGCCATGTCTTCGGCACCGTCGGGATCGATATGATTGCCGGCCCCTCCGAGGTGCTGGTGATTGCCGACAAGGACAATAATCCGGATTGGATCGCCGCCGACCTCCTGGCGCAGGCCGAGCACGATGTCAGCGCCCAGGCGATCCTGATCACCGACAATGCCGACTTCGGCAAGGCGGTGGAACAGGCGGTCGAACGCCAGCTGATGACGCTGAACCGCACCGAGACGGCGGCGGCAAGCTGGCGCGATTTCGGCGCGGTCATCCTCGTTGCCGATCTGAAACTGGCTATTCCCTTGGCGAACCGCATCGCTGCCGAGCATCTCGAACTCGCCGTCGCCGATCCGGACCGGCTGCTCGACGGCATCCGCAATGCCGGCGCGATCTTCATCGGCGCCCATACGCCCGAGGTGATCGGCGATTATGTCGGCGGTTCGAACCATGTGCTGCCGACGGCGCGCTCGGCGCGCTTCTCATCCGGTCTTTCGGTGCTCGATTTCGTCAAGCGCACCTCGATCCTGCGCCTCGGTCCGCAGCAGCTGCGCACCCTCGGCCCAGCGGCGATCGCCCTTGCCGTCTCCGAAGGCCTCGATGCCCATGCGCGATCGGTCGCGATCCGCCTCAACCTCGAAAGGTGAGGGCATGGCGAAGGGCGATTTCCGGCTTTGCGACGTCGTCCTTGACGATACGATCGGCCGTTCGACGCCCGATGTCGAGCATGAACGCGCCGTCGCCATCTTCGATCTGATCGAGGAGAACAGTTTTGCGCCGCTCGGCCATTCCGGCGGGCCCTACCGGCTGAAGATCTCGCTGGTCGATTCAAAACTGGTTTTCGCCGTCACCACCGAAGAGGGCGGCGACGTCGCCACCCATATCCTGTCGCTCACACCCTTCCGGCGGATCGTCAAGGATTACTTCATGATCTGCGAGAGCTATTACGAGGCGATCCGTTCATCGACGCCGAGCCGCATCGAGGCGATCGACATGGGTCGGCGCGGCATCCACAATGAAGGTTCGCAGACGCTGAAGGATAGGCTGACCGGCAAGATAGAGGTCGATTTCGACACCGCCCGGCGCCTGTTCACCCTGGTCTGTGTGCTCTACTGGCGCGGATGACGGCAATGGATCGCGCCGCCGACATCGAGGAGGGAAAGAGGCCGGGCGCCATCCTTTTCATGTGCGGGATGAATTCCATCCGCTCGCCAATGGCCGAAGCGATCGCCCGTAGTATTCTGCCTGGTAATACCTATATCAGGTCGGCCGGCGTACGCGCCGGCGAGCGCGATCCTTTCGTCGATGTCGTGCTCGATGAGATCGGGCTTTCCCTCGGGCGCCGCCTGCCGCAGACGCTGGAAGAGCTCGAGGACGATTATTTCGATCTGATCATCACGCTGTCGCCGCCGGCCCATCATGCCGCACTCGAGCTGACGCGATCGAATGCAATCGACGTCATCTACTGGCCGACCATGGATCCGACGGTTGTCAGCGGAACACGCGAGCAGATTCTGGAGAGTTATCGCGAGGTCCGCGATCACCTGGCTGGCCTCATCGAAAGCCGGCTACTCAAACGAAATGGCATTGCCGCGCAAACGGCATGAAAACAAATAAAGGAAAGGCCGTCCAACAAGGTTCACAAACCTGCGTTGATTGTGTAGTTTCCGCGCAAATTTTAAAGGCGCGCGCTGCGCTGCCTATTCAACCCACAGGAAGAAAACACTTATATGCCGAAAGAAGAAGTCCTCGAATTCCCCGGTATCGTCACCGAACTTCTGCCGAATGCGACGTTCCGCGTGAAGCTCGAAAACGAACACGAGATCATCGCCCACACCGCCGGCCGCATGCGCAAGAACCGCATCCGCGTTCTCGCCGGCGACAAGGTGCTTGTGGAAATGACGCCCTACGATCTGACCAAGGGCCGCATCACCTACCGTTTCAAGTAAATTTGCCAAAGGTCTTGCAAGGGGTGTTCCCCCGCCTGCCGATGGTCGAGGTTCCATGGCGCTGAAATACAAGCTCATTCTGGCCTCGGGCTCGCCCCGTCGCGTCGACCTGCTCAACCAGGCCGGCATCGAGCCCGCGCGCCTGATGCCGATGGATATCGATGAGGCGCCGAAGAAATCGGAGCATCCGCGTTCGCTCGCCCGCAGGCTTTCGGCCGAGAAGGCCGAGGCAGCGCTCGCCGCCATCAAGGGCGACATCACCTGGAAGGGCAGCTATATCCTCGCCGCCGATACGGTGGTCGCCGTCGGCCGGCGTATTCTCGGCAAGGCCGAATTTGCCGACGAGGCGTTGAGTTCGCTGCATCTGCTGTCGGGACGCAACCATCTCGTCTACACCGGCGTTTGTCTGGTGACGCCGGATCGCAAGATCCGCCAGAAGATCGTCGAGACCAAGGTGCGCTTCAAGCGCCTCTCCGGTTTCGAGATCGAGAACTACCTGGCCTCCGGCCAGTGGCGCGGTAAGGCAGGCGCCTACGGCATCCAGGGCCTTGCCGGCACCTTCGTGCAGAAGATGGTGGGCTCCTACACCAATGTCGTCGGCCTGCCGCTTTATGAAACCATTGTGCTTCTGACCGGCGAAGGCTTCGATGTGCATAGCCGGTGGCCCGAGGGTTGAAGCCCGCGGCCAATTCCTGAATTAGGACGGACCGATTGTGCCTGAAGACAAAAAAGCCGCCGCCAAGGTCGAACCGCTGCGCAAGGCGCGCCCTTGCCCCGAATGCGGCAAGCCCTCTCACCGCGAACATTACCCCTTCTGCTCCAACCGCTGCCGCGAGGTCGATCTCTCCCGCTGGCTGACCGGCGCCTATGCGATTCCCGTTGCCGACGACGAGACCAAGGCCGAATATCCGGATGAGGAAAACTGAAGCATGTCATCAGGGAGCGTGAAGCGATTCCGGGAGTATGACATGCATAAAACAACGAGCTAAAGCGCCCGCGAAGCTATTATTTTTCCTCATGAATCGGCAAAACCGGCAGGACCGTCAAAAAAGAGTCATTTGACCGCTTGCCATGGCCGAACAAGATGCTATAACCCCGCTCGCTTCCGGGGCGCACCAAAGCCCCGCGGTTCTTTTTCTGAAAAAGGTCCATCGGAAGCTGGTTAGCCCAGGTAGCTCAGTTGGTAGAGCAGCGGATTGAAAATCCGCGTGTCACTGGTTCGATTCCGGTCCTGGGCACCACACATTTCCCTACTAATCGTATGCATAGTATCGGATAGCCTTAGCCAGAAGGCGGCCAACAAACCCCTCTGCTGACAGTTTAGTTTCGCCCTTTCGATGTCTTCGCCAGCATCTCGCTCAGCGTTGCCGCCGAGAGCATGGATTCGGCCAAAAGCTTCTTGAGCTTCTGGTTTTCTTCCTCCAGGGCTCTCACCCTTCTGACATGAAGACCGACATTTCCGAACTGCAGGGATTGCCACCGATAGAAGGTCGGCTCGCTGATGCCGTACCTGTGGCAAACATCTGCCACCGTCACCCCGGCTTGGTGCTCCTTCAGAATGCCCGTAATCTGGTCGTCGTCGAATTTTCTCTTGCCCATCACCGCTTTAGTCCTCACGAAATGCTCTGTTGAAACTGTCGAGAAGAGGTCTGAGTGCATAGAGTGCCACGCTGCTTTTGCCGGTCTCGATCAGGGTCTGTGCGGGCATGCCGGCGACCATTTCGACATCCTTCATTTTCGCCAACCGCTCGTCCGTTACGCGGATTGTCGCGGCATAGTAGGGTTGGCCGCTTGCCGTATCGGTGAGACGGTCCGCCGATACATACTCGACCCGACCTTTCAGGAGTGGAACGCGCCGCTGATTGTATGGAAGGAGGTGAACCTGTGCCGCGAGCCCGGCACGAACGACATTGATATCTTCCGGCCTGACGTGGACAGACACGACAAGGCGATCGGAGCGCGGCAGAAGATCGACGAGCGGTTCGCCCGCGCCGACTACCCCACCGGCTGTGTGGATGCGCAGGTTCATGATTGTTCCATCTTCGGGCGCACGGATATCGGTCCTTGAAAGCTGGTCGTCGATCGCCCGCAAGCGCTCGCGCAATTGCATGATCTGGCTTTCCGTAGCACGCATGCCCTGGGCGACTTCGCTCAACCGGTCGCTCTCAAGCTTTGCGAGATCGGCCTGTGACTCGCTGATCACCTGGTAGGCGCGAGAGATCTGTGCCTCTACTTGACCCTGCTGGCCGTCAAGGTCTGCTTTTTCCCGCTGGAGGTTGAGAAGCCTGCTCCTTGTTTCCAGTCCCTTGGCGTTGAGGGCCGTAACCTGATCCAGTTCTTGGCTCGAGATTGCGGCTCTGTCGGCCAATGCTGCCTTTTGCGCGCCAAGTCCGACGATTTCCTGCCGCACCTGCGCGATTTTTTCATTGGCGATCTGAATTTCCGCCTGCATGACCCGGCGACGGGCTTCGAAGATTTTCTGTTGACCGATCAGAATCGCGCTGACCGAAGGATATTTGTCGATTGCTGCCCTGAGATCCTCAGGATAGGCGACATGGTCGTCGCCCGTCTGCTCCGCAAGCAGGCGGGCGCGGCTTCCTTCGGCGTCCCAAAGTTGCCCTTGGATGCTGTCGCGCTCCGAGCGAGACTTCGTGTCGTCGAGTTCTATCACGATTTGCCCGGCCATGACGGCATCGCCGTTTCTGACGCGGATCCGTCGCACAATTCCGCCTTCCAGATGCTGAATGGTCTTGCGGCTGGACTCCGGTTCGATAACGCCCGATGCGATCGCAGCGCTTTTCAGCGGCGCCAGAACCGACCAGATTCCCAATCCGACGATGAAAACCAGGATCAACAGGTTACCCGTCCAAACAACGCCTCTCAGCCCCGGCATGGGCGAAGACGGGGCCGGTCCGCGCTGTTTCTGTTCGATCACCGGCGAATAGACCGTCTGTTGCCTGGCTGTCGCTGTCGATCGTTGAGCGAACCGCTGGTCCGTCCTTGGCGAATTTGAAACTCTCGCCGGCGTTGCGTCCAGTTGAACCAGGGTCATGGCGGCGTCCCTCCCTACGTTCCTGTTCGAGACGGTGGTTGAAGATAGGTTTCATAAATCCGCTCACTGTCGCCGATGGCAGCCACAGTCCCGTTACGCATGATGGCAATCTTGTTGGTGACTGGCAGGATCCCCATCCGGTGCGTTATGATAACGACGGTCATCCCCCTGGATTTCATGCGCTCGATTGCAGTGAACAGCATCCGTTCGCCGTCATAATCCAGGCTCGAGTTCGGATCGTCGAGAACGATCAGAGATGGATTTCCATAAGCCGCGCGTGCCAGTCCCAGCTGTTGACGCTGAGCTCGAAGGAGCAGGTTCCCACCCTCACCGATATCGGTCTCGTAGCCCTGGGGCAGCCGCATGATCGCGTCGTGCAATCCAACCAGCTTCGCGGCGTCGATTGCTTTGCCGGGATCTCCTCCGTCCAGCCGGCCGATCACATCCTTGATCGCTCCTCCGAAAAGTTCGATGTCTTGCGGCAGGTATCCGACGTGGCGGGTCCCTCCGCAAAGGCGCAGAGCCGTGATATCGACCCCGCCGAGAAGAGCACAGCCGCTCGTTGCTTGCACAACGCCTGCCATGACGCGACCGAGAGTCGATTTCCCCGATCCCGACGGACCGATGAGCGCTATGCAGTCGCCGGGCGCGAGGCGCAACGTGACGCCTGTCAATATCGGCCGATCGGCGAATGGCTGGATGTAGCTGACGTCATCGAGAACGAGGCCGTTACGTTCCGGTACCGGCACCATTCGGGCATCCTGGTTCGATGCAACGGCGATCAGCATTCTGTTCAAGCGATTGAAAGCATTGCGTGCAAAGGTAAAGGAGCGCCATGCACCTATTGCGCCCTCGATCGGTGCAAGCCCGCGCCCGAGCAGCAAGCTCGCAACGAAGATGATTCCGGGACTGCCGTTGTTTACGAGCACCAGCCATGTAGCAGATCCCATCATGAGGATCTGCGCGAGTGTGCGGATCGATTTGGAGAATCCAAGAATGATCTCCGTGCGATGCATCGCGATGTCCTGCGTTCTTCTCGCCATTTCCGCCTCGCGATAGACCATCATCGCTGCGCCATCCTGCATGCCCATTGCCCGGATCACCTCGATGTTTTTGAGGGCGGTCGCAAATCGGAAATAGCTCCTCGAAAGGGCAAGGTTGGCGTGGGCAAGCGGCTCTCGCGTCGCCAGTTCCGTCAGGAACGCGAACAGCAGAAGTGCAAATGCGCATAGAAGACCGATGGTCCCAAGCAGCGGGTGAACAAGAAACAGCAGGAGCAGGAATACTGGCGCCCAGGGAACGTCAAAAAAAAGGGCGCTAGCCGGTGAATCGAGGAATTGGCGTAGTGCGGCCAGGTCCCTGTAACACTCCGTGGCGGCTCCCGCATCGGCGAGCGCGGCATATTCGAATGATGCGGTCAGCACCATGGGCCGGAGCCTGTGGTCCAGCCAGCTACCGATGCGCGAAAGAGCTGCCCTGCGCACGATGTCCAGCATGGACCCGACCAACACTGCTATGGCGATGATCATCGTCAGCATCAGCAGCGTGTCGGCACTTCGGCTCGACAGGACCCTGTCATAGATCTGCAGGAGATAGATGGAAGGCGTCAGAAGAAAGAGGTTATAGCCGCAGCTATAGAGGAAGACCAACCCGAAGGCTCCGGCACAAGCCCGGAGCGCCGCAACGAGGTGTGTCTGCGGCCGCGATGGCTTTA
Organism: Rhizobium sp. NZLR8; assembly: GCF_019685025.1. Taxonomy (NCBI): domain Bacteria; kingdom Pseudomonadati; phylum Pseudomonadota; class Alphaproteobacteria; order Hyphomicrobiales; family Rhizobiaceae; genus Rhizobium; species Rhizobium sp. NZLR8. The sequence goes on from NZ_JABDVY010000009.1 coordinate 94,155, forward strand.
TCGATGGCTTTATCGAAATCGTTGTCATCGTCAGATCTCGCTGCACTGGATACTGACAAGAAGAGGCTGCGGGCTGGTTCAGTAAGCCTGAGGGTCGCCAGTCGAAACGAGCGACCCTCAAGGGAGATGAGTTCATGAGCCAAGATGGCTGACATCGATATGGCCGAAGGCGTTTATGAAATGATCGAGATCATTGTGCACCGTCGTCGTTTCTGGATTGGTGTGAACCAATGCTGACGAGATGTCGCCGCCCAGAGCGTAGTTCCCGTTGCCGCCGTTACCGCCGACGCCTGCGAGAATGGTGGCATGCTGATCGGCCACGAGCTGCGTATATTGTGTCGCGGTCGTAGCCGCAGCCACCGCAGCCGTGTCGTGGCCGCTTGAGTTTCCTTGACTGCCGTTGGAGTCGGAATCTCCCCCCGCGCCGCCGGCGCCGCTGTTTGAGATTGCCGCCAGGAAGCCGTTCTGGGCCTGGGTAAAGCCACCGGGTCCGCCATTGCCGGCGTCCCAATCTGCCGTCTGCCAAACGTGATCGCCGTTGTGCAGATGGGTAGATGCCCCGTCGACCGTTTGCACGGGGTCTACATATGCAACCGGGTTGTAGTCAATATTCCCATTATTGTGGCCATCACCGCCGTTGCCGGCATTCGCGTCACCTGCATCTGGGTGATTAAGGTGAATCGTGTCAGATATTTGTGGGATAGGCATTTCAGTCACTCCTTCTACTTTGGTTCGTCCGTTTTAATTCTACGGCGTTCCCCCTACGGCGTGGGTATTAGTATGTCACCGCCAGACAATACAGCCGCAGGCGAATATTGCCCGCGATTCAATCTGCGTACTATCTAGATATTCGGCGACATTCCTTCGGGCGTATGCTTGGAGGTGGCGGAGCGTTATTTTGGATTGGTATTTGGTGATCTTGCGCCGGATGGGATGAGCATGATCATGTCTGCGGCCTCGTCGAAGCGACGTCGTTTTTCCCAAACGGCCGCCGAAGCGAACCGGCCGTATTCCGAGGTCCTGACCAGGCTGCGCTTGGCGGAGGAGATTCTGTTTGGGGCGAGAAAAATCAACCCGCCACGAAAACGGAGGCCAATGCAGGACTCTAGCCCGAAGGCGGGTTGAGTGCTGTCAAACCTGCACAACGGGGCGTTACGGCCATGATAGCCAAATGGCTATAGACCTAGCCGACGGGATGTAGACGAATTGCAGGCTCTGCTTTTCTTAACTTCAGAGGCACAATGGCTGAATAATTCAGGCTACATGCGCGACACGCTTGGCGGACGTGCGGTTGACCGCGGATGGAGACGGCAATGACGGAAATTCGTCCCTTCTTGGAAGATTCGCCCAAAGCGGGCACCGATCAAAACCTCGCCTCCAGTCTGGCCGCGGGGCATCTGGCGCTGGTGCCGACCTGGCTTCCATTGGATGTTGCTTCCGGTTCGAGCTCCAATTCAGCCGGCAGCGGCGGTGACGGGATAAGCGAAGGCGTGATCAGCAGCAACGCATTGGCCGTCTTCATGCCGTCCAATGCCGCTATTGCGGGACCTCATTCGAGCGCCGACGCTTTCCAGGGCAACGATGCGCTCATCAATCAGCATCCCACCGAAATGGCCGGGATAGGCGGGAATGGCGGAAGCGGCAATGTTGCCGTGGGCAGCGGCGATGGCGCCAATCATGCCGGCACTGGGGGAGATGGCGTCTTCTACGGTGGACTCGTAAGCACCGAAGTCGCGCTGTTTGCCCCCGTGAATACCGCTGTGGCTGCGGGCCCTGGCGCGGAGGCGCACGCCGAGCAATCGAACAATGCTTTGTTTCTGCAGGGCGCAACCCAGATCGGCGGCATGGGCGGCTCGGGCGGAGACCATAACGTCGCGAGCCATGGCTCGTCGATGAGCCCGGGAACGGCGCTGACATTGACCGGCGACTTTTATGCGGGCCACGGCGGCGATGGATATTTCGTCGGCAGCATGGTCGACATAAGTATAGCCATCTTCTCGCCGATCAACATCGCCATCGGCGCCGCAGGCGGCTCGGCGGAGGCTCATCAGACAAACAATGTCATTTTCGATCAGGGCACTGTGCAGATCGCCGGCATCGGCGGCAACGGCGGTGGCTTCAACCTGTCGTCGGACACGATCTTCACCGGCAACCATGCGGGTGGCGGTGGCGGCGACGGATCGTCAACCGGCAGCATGGTCGACGTCAATGTCGGCTATTTCCATCCCATCAACATTGCCGTTCCCGCCGGTGGGACGGCGGACGCCCAACAGATCGATCATGTTCTCTATGATCAGCATGCGCTTCAATTGGCCGGCATCGCAGGCCACGGCGGAGACGGTAACCTCACCGACGCCCATTCCGCTCTGGTAGACGACATTCTGAGCTTCATGCATGGCTAGAGCGCGCCGCGATCTTTCAGTTTCGCTCCTCGCGCTTGAGGTCGTTGGTTTTACGCATGTCGTTATCGCAAAACTTTTTGCGCGACATGCTCGCTAGCGGATAGCTCCCCACCTGCATCCGACATGACCCCCGAACGGCCGGCTCACTGGGATGCCGAACAATCCACCATGATCGCATCCGCATTGTCGCCGATTCGGCCGTCAGAGGCCGTGACCTCTGTCCGGCATCTGGCTGGTGCCGGCGCGATGCTGCCTAAGTGAAAACGATGCCCAACTGGGTAATAATGCATCGATAGAGCCGAATCATTTAGTAATCATAATGGGTAGTCGGTGATCTTGTCCGTCTGTTGCTTTTCGCGTTTGCTGTTTTGCTGTCGGGTCTGCGACAATTTTGAATTGAGATATGGTAACAAAGCCAAGATGATCGGAATCTAGTTATATCAAGTAGATCTTTTCTGAATGGATCTTCATTATATACGTTGCCTTTTCAGTGCCTTTGAAAGCTCTGTTGACCTGCTTGCCGTACGTGAACTCGGAGAAGACCGGTAAGTCTGAAGCGACAAGTCGAATCTGCATGTCATCATGAACAAGCTCTTCAATGTGCTCTGCAGGCCCCAGTCATCTCTCGCTGAAACCTTAGCTATAAGAATTATCATGAGAGATCTGACTATCGATATCGACAATAGACTCTCTTTTTATCATGACATGTAGTGAGAACAGGCATAGTATGAATGCCTGTTGGTTGCAAATATTCTGGGGAGCACGCAAGTGTCCGACAGTGCTGGAATTAAGCGCCGTATGGGGCGCAATGCACCAACTGTGATCATCGTTGGGCATTCTACACTGGCGCGCACGACCGTAGTGAAGCTTCTTGAGCGTGAACTCGCCGGCTGGAACTTTATCGATTTGATCTCGACCGAGAGTCTCGATCGAGCACTTGGAGCCGAGGTGCGTTTGATTGCATTGGATCTGGCCGGAAGAGGTGTTGAGAGCTCCAGCCTGCGTGATGACCTCGCGGCGATTACGGCACGTTTTCCTGAGGCTCCTATCACGTTGCTCTCAGGTACGGATGACGCCATCATAGCGCGTCAAGCGCTCAAGGTGGGCATCCGCGGCTTTTTCTCGACTTCACTTCCCGTTGACATTGCCCTTGCCGGTCTTGGTCTCGTTCTGGCAGGAGGAACCTTTTTCCCGCAGCTTTTGGGAGCGGTCACAAACGGCTCAAACGAACATAGTCCGGCCAGAAACGAGGCTGAAAAAAGATTGGATGATAGGACGCAGTACTTGGCGATTGCCGATTTCACTCCTCGCGAAGCGGATGTCCTCGCAGAGTTGCAATGTGGATGCTCAAATAAGGTAATTGCAGGAAAACTCAATTTGTCGGGGCATACGGTAAAGATGCATGTGCAACACATCATGCGCAAGCTGCAGGCGCAGAACCGCACTGAAGTGGTTGCCCGTTTGGTTCAAAGAGCCGCCGACGGGCGTGACGCCTTGCCGAATTAGGCAGTGTCGCCAGTACCGGGAGCTGTCTCAACGAAAGCGTCTACACCAGGGAAACACCACCGCCCGCGCGGCGGCCGTGGTGTATGCGAGCGTTCGTTTCACCCGGTCTTATATCGTGAATCCCTAATGGGAACTGCGAGTCCGGCCATCCGTTATCCATTGAGCAACGGAGGACATGAATATGCGCAAGAAGAAAGCCATCGTCGAGGCGGCGCTCGAGTCCGAGTATGAGCGCCAGCCGCTCGGGATTATGAATACGGAGCAAGCCCTGGAGCTTGAGGATTCCGACGGTCTTGTTTTCAGTCATCCGGATAAAGAGGCCGGCGTGACGGATCATTTTGTTGATCAGGACCAGTTGCGCCGTTTGGTGCAGTAGATCCTTGAAAAGACGCGCGGCGCCGTCAACGTCACGCAATCATGAAGCCGCCGTCCACCGGCATCGATATCCCGTTCACCATCGCAGCCTGATCTGAGAGCAGGAAAAGAACGACGTCGGCGATGTCACTCGGCTCGGCGAAGCGGCCGACGGGAATTCGCTGCTTCATCCCGGCGGCCTTGTCGGGATCGCTCCATGCCTTCACCGCCATTGGCGTCAGCGTCACCGTTGGGTGGACGCCGTTCGCGCGTATGCCGTGCGGCCCAAGTTCCTTTGCCATGACACGCGTCAAGCCGTCCAATCCACCCTTCGACGCACAATATGCAGCGTGGTCGGGGATGCCGATAAACGACGCGACCGATGAGACATTGACGATGGCGCCCTTGCGGCCCTCCTTAATCAGCGAACGAGCATATTCCTGCGCCACGATCATCGGAGCACGCGTGTTGACCGCAACAAGACGGTCGAATGCTTCGACTGTCGTATCCAGGAAAGGCTGCAGTTCGGTCGTGCCGGCGCAGTTGACGAGGAAATCTGCCGGAAGGGCCGCGATCGCCGCCTCCCTGGTCGCATCGGCGTCCGCGAGATCGACCTGTATGGCGCGGCAGCCGGGTTCCTCTCGCAGCAGGTCGACGTCGCTCGCACTGCGGGTCAGAGCGACGACCTCAGCACCACGCTCGATGAGCATCCTCGCAATTTCGCGTCCGATGCCTTTTCCAGCACCGGTAACGATGACCGTCTTTCCTTTGAAGTCCATGGTGGTCTCCCTCACAGTCTCTGGCCCGTTTCCCGATCGAAGATATGTGCACGTCGGGGATCGATGTGGAAGTACATCGTCCGTCCGGGATCTACCTCGATGCGCTCGCGGATCAACGCGTCGATGGGCACGCCTCCGACGCGGCCGAAGATCAATGTCTCCGAACCCGTGGGCTCGAACACCGATACCTCTACCGGAACGCCGTCGTCGCCGATGGTGATATGCTCCGGTCGGATGCCGTAGGTCACGGCCCTTCCTTCATCCACCTTGGTGTTTTCCATGGGAAGGGCGACACCTTGGTCGGTGACGACAAACTTCCTGCCGTCGCGGGTGGCGACGCGGCCCTGAAGAAGATTCATCGATGGGCTGCCGATGAAGCCGGCGACGAAGAGGTTGACCGGGAAGTCGTAAAGATCGAGCGGCTTGCCGATCTGCTCGACCCTGCCGTCGCGCATCACCACGATCTTGTTGGCCATCGTCATCGCCTCGATCTGATCGTGGGTGACGTAGACGGTGGTGGTCTTCAGCCGCTGGTGAAGCTCCTTGATCTCGACGCGCATGGTGACGCGAAGTTTGGCGTCGAGGTTCGACAACGGCTCGTCGAACAGGAAGACCTTCGGATCGCGGACGATGGCACGGCCCATCGCCACGCGTTGACGCTGCCCACCCGACAATTGCTTCGGATAGCGGTCGAGATAACGCGTCAGGTCGAGGATCTCGGCCGCCCTGCCGACCTTCTCGTCGATCTCCGCCTTGGGGCGCTTGGCCATCTTCAGCGGAAAGCCCATGTTCTCGGCGACGGTCTTATGGGGGTAGAGCGCGTAGCTCTGGAAGACCATCGCGATGTCGCGCTCCTTCGGAGGAGCGTTGGTGACGACACGGCCGCCGATCCGGATGTCACCGCTGCTGACGGTCTCGAGACCGGCGATCATCCGCAGCAGGGTAGACTTGCCGCATCCGGAGGGCCCGACCAGCACGACGAATTCGCCGTCCTCGATGTCGACGCTGACGCCGTGCATGACCTGAAGCGCGCCATACTTTTTGGTGACGTCGCTTACCTGTACGTTTGCCAATGTCGTTCCTCCCTAAAGCAGCGCGGCTTTTGTCTCTGTGGTGTTACTCATCGGCTCATCCCTTCCAGACGACGTAGACGCCGAGGACTGCCGCGATTGCCGCCGCGAACCATACCGAAAGCCCGAACGGCTCGATGAACCGCATCCAGAACAGCGAGAGCGCGACCCAGAGCACCACCGAGATGAAGAGCCGGTCGAACCAGTTCGTTTCGATCGGCAGAAATCCCGGCTTGCGTTCGTTATTTCCTGATTGAGACGTCATTGCTTCATCCTTTCACTGCGCCGAAGGTCAGGCCGGCAACGATGTGACGTTGCACCACCGAAAAGACGATGAGCGCCGGAACCAGTGTCAGCATTGAGATCGCGGCCATGATGCCCCAGGCCGTCCCCGTGGTCGTCACGTATTCCGACAGGCCGGTGGTCAGTGTCCGCGCATTGAAGTTGGTGAGCGTCGCAGCGAGGAGGTATTCGTTCCACGCAAATACCCAGGTCAGGATCAGCGTCACTGCAAGTCCGGGCCGCGCCAAAGGAAAGACGATGTCGTAGAGGACGGTCCATGGGCTGGCGCCATCCATATAGGCCGCCTCGTCCAACTCCTTCGGAATTCCCTCTACGGTCGGGCGTAGCGTCCAGATGGCGAAGGGAAGGTTGAAGGAGCAGTAGACCAGGATCATGCCCAGCCGGGAATCGGCGAGCGAGAAGTCGCCGATCCTGTAGACCTGCGTCAACAGCAGGAAAAGTGGCAGGAGGAAGACCGCCGGAGGCGCCATGCGGTTGGTGATCGTCCAGAAGAAGATGCTCTCCTTGCCGGCGAGGTCGAAGCGTGTCAGCGCGTAGCAGGCAAAAAAGCCGAGCGTCGTGACGAGCAGCGCGTTGCCTGACGAAATGATCATCGAGTTCAGCATGTATCCGCGCAAGGTCGGATTTGTGAGCACGTCCTGGTAGTTCTTCCAGAAGAAGCTGCGGAGAATAACATCGGGCGTCGAGAACAGATCGAAGGGCTGTTTCACCGATATGACGAACAGCCAGTAGATCGGGAAAAGGGTCGCTAGGCTTATCAAAGTCCAAAGTACGACCGGAAGCCAGGGGTTCTGGGTCTTCATCGCGTCAACCTCTCTTCACGCGGGGCGCAATCAAGCCGACGTAGAGCAGCCAGCAGACGACGATCGTCAGGTATAGGACGATGACGGAGATCGCCGAACCGTAGCCGTAATTCGTCTTGGGGAAGACTTCCTTGAAGATATGGACACCGATGTAGCGTGTCGATGAACCCGGGCCGCCTCCGGTCAGCATCAGCACTTCGTCGACGGTGCGTAGCGCGTCCATCAGCCTGATGAACACCGTGGCGAGCAGGGCCGGGCGGATCAAGGGGAGCGTTATGTGCCAGAAGATCTGGCTCTTGCCCGCGCCGTCAATCTGCGCCTGCTCGAACGGGTCTGACGGAAGCGAGACCAGTGCGGCGATCAGCGAGAGGGTGACGAGCGGCGTCCAGTGCCAGATGTCCATGATCACCGTGACGGTGAAGGCCGCGGCAGCACTCTGGCCGATGTTCAGATCGTAGCCGAACCAACTCCTGAGAAGATAGGGAATGATGCCGATGGACGGTGTGGTCATCAGCTTCCAGACGGAACCGACGATGATCGGCGCCATGATCAGCGGCAGGGTGTGGATCGTGCGAAACACCGCTTTCCCAGGAAAGTCCTTCAGCAGCGCCTGGGCGAGGATGTAGCCAAGGACCAGCTCCGACACGACCGCGAAGAAGACGAATGTGAGGGTGATGCCGAGCGAGGCCAGGAATTGGGGATCGAAGACGAGCCGCCGATAGTTGTCAGCCCAATTGAAGACCATGCCCGGGTTGGCTGCGAACGGGTTCCATGCATGGAACGAGACCCAGAGGACGTAGATGAACGGAAAGATCCCGAACAGCCCCAGGATCACGATGGTCGGTGACAGCAACAGCCACCCGAGCTTCTGTGAATGCATCGCCTATCCCCCATGAACGTTGTGTCGACGTCCGCCCCATCCCGGAGCGAAAGATGACGGGTCGTAGGACACGACCCGTCAGTTGGGGAGGATGTTTATTTGCGATAGCCGAGCGATGTCAGTTCCTCTTCGGCCTTGGCCGCCATCTGGTCGAGGCCTTCATCGGGAGCGATCTTGCCGGTCAGGATGTCGTAGAAGATCGGAGCGGTCGCTTCACGCACCTGCGCATGGAAGGGGTAGGGAGGAGCGCCGGCGAAGAGTTTGCCCTCGTCCTTCAGCATCGTGTAGAAGCCGCCGAGCTTGATATCCATCTCCTTCACCTTCGGATCGTCGAACGTCGCCTTGTTGGTGATGCGTGGTGCGGCGATGGCCCAGTCGGGCTGCACTTCGTTCTGGCCGATGAATTCGAGGAACAGCAGCGATGCTTCCTTGTTCTTCGACGTGATCGGCACGCCGAAGGCGCCGCCATCGTAGTAGCCGATGTAGCCCTTTCCGGCTTTCGCATCGTCCAACACGCCTGGCTCGAGCGGCGGCAGAGCGAATCCGACCTGTCCCACAACCTTCGACTGCGCGGGATCGCTTGCAATCCACGCAGCATTCTCACCGTAGATGAGCCCCTGGGCGACACGGCCGGCGGCGAAGGTCGTTGCGGTTTCCGTCCAGGTCGACTGCGTCGATTCAGGCGGAGCGATGTCGCGCAGGTGCAGCCAATACTTCAACGCGGCCTTCGCCTTGTCGCCGTTCATCGTGCCGCCGTGTTCGACCGTCGCCGCATAGTTGTTCTTGGCGTCGATGCCCCAATTGTAGACGCCGAACGTCGGTACGATGGACTCGAAGAATTCATACCACGACGCCGGATGGCCCGTATGGGCTTGAGCGGTCGTGCCCCAGAGCTCCATGCCATTGTCCTTGCCGTACTTCGTGAAGAATTCGGCGATCTGAGTGTATTCCTCGTGTGTGGTCGCCGGCTTCAGGTCCTTGCCGGTTTCCTTCTTGAAGGCCTCCTTGATCTTCGGATCGTCGAAAAGGTCCTTGCGATAGAGATATGTCTTCAGAAAAGCTTCCATCGGAGTGCCGAAGAGATCGCCACTCGCATCCTTGAAGTAGTCGGAGAAGCTGGTGAAATTCGAGTCGTCGTAGGTCGGCGCCTTCAGATCCGGCTGATCCTTCAGCGTCTTGGTGATGTCGACGAGGAAATTCCTGGCCAGATAGGAGTAGATGATGTCCTGCTCGATATAGACCATGTCATAGATGCCGGTCTTGGCTTCCATGTCCTTGATGGCCTTGTCGTACATCTGATCCCAGGACGTCGTCTCGATTTCGACCTTGATGCCGGTCTTCTTTTCGAATTCCGGAGCGAGCACGTTCTTGATGTAGTTCGATGGCGGGGTGCTTTCGGTGACGCCGTGCAGTGTCACACCCTTGAATTTTGCGCCGGCGTCGGACCAGAAGTCAGCCCAGGCCGGCGAAGCGGTCGTCGCGAGGCCGAGCGTCAGCGCAAGCGCGCTAGCCTTCAAAGCATAGTGCATTTCCAATCCTCCCAGATAGCAGCGAGATCATTTCGCCGGTGCTTTGTGTAGGCCAAAAAAACTGACAGCGCAACATTTGTTGTCTAACCATGCAAATAGATGGTCTATCCCATTGATTTTCGCAGGAACAAATTTCCCCAGCGAATGTGAGGCGATGGCAATGGGCATAAAATGCTGCATTGCAAAGTAATTTTGCGAGGCAATAAAAGGAGCGTGTCGAAATTTATTTGTTGTCTTGCCAAACTAAATGGCATAGCACTGGGCGAAATCACTGGCATATCGTGGAGGAAAAACCTATGCGTCGATTGGGTATCCATTCATTTGTATGGACGGGCGGCCAAACGCAGGAAGGCCTGGAAATGGCCCTCAACAAGACGGCGGAACACGGATATCGCACCATCGAATTTGCCTATCTGCGCCCCGAGAAATTCAATCTCGATCGACTGGCAAAGCTTGCACAATCTCTCGATCTGGAGATTGGCGTGACCATGGGCCTGCCGCTCGACAAAGACGTATCGAGCGAGGATGCTTCTGCGGTGTCCGCCGGCAAGCAGACGCTGGCCGACGCCGTTCGTGCGGTCCGCGATATCGGCGGCAACAAGCTCGGCGGGATTCTTTATTCCGCGCACACCAAGTACAATCGCCAGCCGACGAAGAAGGGCTGGGACAACAGCGTCGCCGCGATCGCCGCGACCGGCGAAGTCGCCAGGCAGGCGAACGTCGACCTGGTGCTGGAGGTAGTCAACCGGTTCGAGACGAACCTGCTGAATACCACGGCGCAAGGGCTCAAGTTCATCTCCGAGACAGGATCGCAGCATGTCCGTCTCCATCTCGACACGTTCCACATGAACATCGAAGAAGCCAATCCGGCCGCCGCGATCCGTCTTGCCGGCGATAAGATCGGTTACTTCCACATCGGCGAAAGCAATCGCGGCTATCTCGGAGACGGCGTCATCAACTTCGATCTGATCTTCGACGCGCTGCTCGACATCGGTTACAACGGCGACGTCGTGTTCGAGAGCTTCTCGACGACGGTTGTCGATGAAGGCCTGTCGCTCGCCTGCGCGATCTGGCGCGATACCTGGGAGGATAATGATTTGCTTGCGGCGCACGCGAAGCGCTACATCGAGCTGAAATATGACGAGGCCAAGCGTCGCCGCGCCACAAGCGCGCGGCCCTGAATATCCTTCTGACAGCCTGTTCCAGTCGTGTAAGGGTTGGGCGACTTGGAGGGAACTGAAATATGAACGACACCGTCTCCATCGGAAGTTCGCCGCGCAGGATCCGGCAGAACAATATCGTCGCCGCCTTGCAGACGATTTACGCCCACCGAAGCCTCAGCCGGGCCGACCTCGCCCGCAAGCTCGGCATGAACCGCTCATCCTCGGGAGAGATCGTCGCCGAACTGACGGAGGGCGGATTCGTTCAGGAGTCGGAGGAGAGCGGCAAGCAGCGCCTGGAGCATTCCCGTGCCGGTCGTCCCGGTATCATGCTCGAACTGGTTCCGGATGCTGCATTCTTCGTCGGGATCGAGATCGGCGTCGAACATATATCGGCTGTGGTTGTCGACCTCTCCGCCGAGGTTCGGGCATGTCGGAAAATGGCGTTCGACACACCGTCTTCGACGGTGGAGGAGGCCGTGGCGCAGGGTATCGAACTGATTATCGGCGCAATGGCTAAGAGGATGATCGACAGGTGCAAAGGCTTGGGCCTATCGACGCCGTCCCACGTCCGTCCGGATGGGTTTGTCACGCTGGCGCCGATCATCGGCTGGCGAGACGTGCCGTTGAAAGAGATTGCCCGGTCAGCCTTCCCGGCCGCCGTGCCGATCGCGGTCGAAAACGATGCCAATGCGTTTGCGATCGGCGACAGCTATCGTCACGGCGTCGCAGGGGTGACCCTGTTTCTGCTGATGGAAACGGGCGTCGGCGGCGGCATCATGATCGATGGCAAGCTGTTTCGTGGCGGCCACGGTCTGGCGGGAGAAATCGGCCACACCCTGGTGCCGGGAAGCGGCGGTCAGAAGCTTGAACAACTGATCGGTCGCGAGGTGCTCATCAAGCAGTATCGCGAGGCTATTGGACGCGACGACGCGGATCTGCAGGATTTCCTTGGCGGCGTTCGTGATCGCGTCCCGGCCGCGGTCAATATCGCCGAAACCTGGTCGCGCCATCTCGCATATGCATTGCTGCAGGCCTGTCGTCTGCTCGACCCGGACAGGATCGTACTCGGCGGCTCCGTTGCATCCCTCTACCCGATGGTGGCTGCCCGCGTAGCGGTCCATATGTCGGAAGGCCAGAACATCGCTTTCCCCACGCCGGAGATCGTCGTGGACGATGATGCGGAGTTTCGTTCGGCCTTCGGGGCGGCATGCATGTTGCACCGGCGCTTTCTGTCGCTGGAAAGCGAGGAGTTCGGCAGCGAGGACGGTGTGCCGGTCCCATCGGCGATGAGTTAACGACAACAGGGATCGAAAGCAGGATTGCAAATGGCTTCAATACTGGCTCCGGACGCGCTTGGTCCCACGGTTTGCGTGGGGGAGATCCTCGTGGAGATCGTCGCCACGACGGTTGGAGACGGGTTCCTCGAAGCCCAGCCGCTCGTCGGTCCGTTTGCGAGCGGAGCGCCGGCGATCTTCATTTCGCAGTGCGGCCGCCTCGGCGGTAAGGCGGCAATGGTGGGCGCCGTCGGCGATGACGATTTCGGCTGCGTCAATACCGATCGCCTCAAACGCGACGGCGTCGATGTTTCGGCGATCTCGATTGATCCGGACTATCCGACGGGAAGCGCCTTCGTTCGTTACCGGAAGGATGGCTCCAGAGATTTCGTCTACAACATCGCCACCTCGGCCGCCGCGCGCTTCGGCTGGTCTGAATTGGTCGGCAATCTCATTGACCGGAGCGGACATCTTCACGTGATGGGCTCCGCCCTGTCGGTTCCGAGTGCGCGCGCGGTGATCGACAAGGCGGTCGGCATCGTCAAGACGCGCGGGGGAACGCTGTCGGTGGATCCGAACCTTCGCAAGGAGCTGAAGCTGGACGAGGACACCGAGCGCCGGTTTTCCAAGCTTGTCGCCGCCGCCGATCTCCTTCTGCCTTCCGGAGAGGAGCTTGAGCGTGCCGCAGGTGTCGAAGGCGAGGCAGAAGCGATCGGGCGCCTGTTCGAGATTGGCGTCAAGGAGATCGTGCTGAAGCGCGGAGCCGACGGCGCGACCTACTTCGGCAGCCAGGGAGACCGCGTCGATGCTCCGGCCTTTGTCGTTCAGGAGGTCGACCCTACGGGCGCCGGCGACTGCTTCGGCGGTGCCTATCTCACCTGCCGGCGGCTCGGAATGTCTCCGCAGCAGGCTCTGACCTATGCCTCGGCCGCCGGCGCCCGCAACGTCATGGTGCTGGGTCCGATGGAAGGCGCCGGCAGCCGCTCAGAACTCGATGCGTTTATCGCTTCAACGGAAAGGCGGCGGTAATGCAGGTGCATCTCAACGAACTGGCCAGGCAGAGGATGGAAGGCCACCCGAGAGGCGTGACCTCCGTGTGCTCCGCCCATCCGATCGTGCTTCGAGCTGCGCTCCGACACGGGCGGCAACAGGAGAGCACCGTGCTGATCGAAGCGACCTGCAACCAGGTCAATCATCTCGGCGGCTATACCGGGATGACGCCAAGCGACTTCGCGTCCCTCGTCATGACGATCGCGGCGGAGGAGGGTTGCCCCGAAAAACTGATCGTTCTCGGTGGCGATCACCTCGGCCCCAATCCCTGGCGCGACCGCCCGGCGGAAGAGGCCATGGCCGAGGCGGAGAAGATGGTTGCCGCCTATGTCGACGCCGGATTCCGCAAGATTCACCTGGACGCCTCGATGGGCTGCAAGGGCGAGCCGACGGCGCTCGACGACGAAACCACCGCCCATCGCGCCGCCCGGCTTGCCGCGGTCGCCGAGGCTTCGGCCAGGAAGACCGGAGGCGCAATGCCGGCTTACGTCATCGGCACCGAAGTGCCGCCGCCCGGCGGGGCCGACCATACCTTGACGACGATCGAGCCGACGGCTGCCGCGGCGGCGCTGAAGACGATCGACGTCCACCGCCGGATATTTGCGGAGGCTGGACTCGGGCAAGCGTTTGAACGGGCGATCGGGCTGGTCGTTCAGCCGGGCGTCGAGTTCGGCAATCAGAATGTCATCTTCTACGACCGCAGCAAGATAGACGGCTTGAAATCGGTGCTCATCGACGAGCCGCAATTTGTGTTCGAGGCCCACTCGACGGATTATCAGCGGACCAGGCCGTTGACCGCGCTGGTGAAGGACGGGTTCCCCATTCTGAAGGTCGGTCCCGAGTTGACCTTCGTCCTGCGTGAAGCGCTCTACGCGCTCGACGCGATCGCTTCGGACCTCTTGCCCGACTACGGCCAGCGTCCGCTCTATGCGGCGATGGAAGCGCTGATGCTCGATCAGCCGGGCAATTGGAGCCGCCATTACCAAGGGACAAAAGCCGAGATGCGTTGGTTGCGACATTACTCGCTGTCCGACCGCATCCGCTATTATTGGGCGTCGGCTGAAGGGCAAGATGCCGTCCGGCGCCTGTGCAGGGCCCTTCGAGGGCAATCCGTCCCGCTGCCATTGTTTTGGCAGTATATGCCGGCCGCGCAGGATTTTGCAGACGCGCCGCTCGATCCGGATGAGGTTCTGATCTGGAGAGTGATGAACAGTCTCGCCGACTATCACGCCGCCTGCGGCGTCGGGAAGAATTAGCAATCAGGATCAAGCAGGAGGAGAAATCGATGCAGGAATTGAAGGGGAAGATCGCGGCGGTCACGGGCGCAGCGTCCGGCATAGGATTGGCCTCGACGGAGGCAATGCTCGCCGCGGGCGCCACCGTCGTGCTGGTGGACCGGGATGAGAAGGCACTTGAGACGGTTTGCGATCGGCTTGGCGAGCGCGCTATTCCGCTCGTGATCAATCTACTGAATCCGAACGAGTGTGCGGGACTGCTCGAGGGAGTCCTGTCGAAGGCCGGCAAACTCGATATTCTGCATGCCAATGCGGGCACCTATATCGGCGGCGACCTTGTGGAAACCGACCTCGATACGATCGATCGGATGCTCAATCTTAACGTGAATGTCGTCATCAAGAACGTTCACAATGTCATTCCTCACATGATCGAACGGGGCACTGGCGACATTGTCGTCACCAGCTCCGTCGCTGGACATTCGGCGATCCCATGGGAACCGGTATATTCGTCATCGAAGTGGGCGATGACCTGCTTCGTCCAGACGATGCGACGCCAGCTTCTGAAAAACGGCATTCGCGTGGGATCGGTGTCTCCCGGGCCGGTGATCAGCGCTTTGCTCGCGGATTGGCCGGAGGAAAACCTTCGCAAGGCCAAGGAGGCTGGAGCTTTGATCGAGCCCAAGGAGGTCGCCGACGCGATCATCTTCATGCTGACCCGGCCGCGCAACGTCACCATCCGCGATATCGTGGTACTTCCAAGCGCATTCGACATCTGAAGGAGCCTGATATGAGCTACCAGGAGAAATTTCGCCTCGACGGTGAACGTGCGGTGGTCACGGGGGGAGGGCGTGCGATCGGGCTGTGCTGCACCGAGGCGCTGGCGGAGGCAGGCGCCGCTGTCGTCGTCATCGAACGCAGCGAGGCCGACGCCCAGCAAGCGCTTGCGTTGCGCGATAAGGGGTACGATATCGAAGTCCGGGTGGGCGACGTCACCGACGCCGGCCGAATGGATGTAATCGCCAATGAGCTTGCCGGCGGAGCCCGGCCGGCGACGATCCTCGTCAACAATGCCGGGATCGGTCAGAACGGCATCGCGGCGGAGGATCTCACCGATGCCGATTGGCTGCGCATGATGGACGTCAATCTCAACGGCGTCTTCTGGTGCTCGCGCGCCTTCGGTCGTCACATGATCTCGATGAAGCGGGGCGCCATCGTCAACCTCGGCTCGATGTCGGGGCACATCTGCAACCGGCCGCAGCCGCAGACGGCCTACAACGTCTCCAAGGCGGCAGTCCATCACCTCACGCGCTCGTTGGCCGCCGAATGGGCGCAGCATGGCATCAGGGTAAACGCCGTCGCGCCCACCTACATCGAGACACCGATGGTGGTGGCCGTCGAAGCCAATCGCGAGCGGATTCCAATCTGGCTCGCCGACACGCCGATGGGCAGGATGGGAACGCCGGAGGAGGTCGCAAGCGCGGTCCTCTTCCTCGCCTCAGGCGCTGCCAGCCTGATGACCGGCGCCATCGTCAACGTCGATGCTGGGTTCACCTGCTGGTAGCGCTTTCGGGACGAGGCGCGAGCAGCGCCTCGTCCGAATTGGAAAACTGCCTGGCGCGATAATCAGCGGGTATGGAAACGTTACCACATCTTGTTGACTCGCATTCCTGCCCGATTTATTTGAATGTGGAAACGTTGCCATATCAGGGAGGAGCTTGATGAAGTCCGCACGGTTGAACCGACTTTTCGGCGTGTCCGGAAATTGTTTTGACGTCGCTATCGATCACGGCATGTTCAATGAACGAACATTCCTTGCCGGCATCGAGAATATGAAGACAGCCATCGAGGTGATCGCGCAGGCGGCGCCGGATGCCATTCAGCTTCCGCCGGGGACCGCACCCATTCTGCAGGCCATTCCCGGCAAGCATCGCCCGGCGCTGGTGCTGCGCACCGACATCGCAAATATCTATGGCAATCCCCTGCCATCTCAATTGTTTTCCGAAATGATCGACAGGCCGGTGGAACAGGGCGTTGCCTTGGATGCTGCCTGTGTCGTCGTCAATCTTTTGATGCTGCCGGACCAGCCGGAAGTCTATCGTGCCTGTGTGCGCAATGTGAACAGCTTGAAGCGCCAATGTGAGATCTACGGCATGCCGCTGATGGTCGAGCCGCTCGTCATGCAGGACAATTCCAAGGGCGCCTATATGGTCGATGGTGCGATCGACAAGATCCTGCCGCTTGTGCGCCAGGCGGCCGAACTCGGCGCTGATATCATCAAGGCCGACCCATGCGACAATGTCGAGGAATATCACCGTGTGGTCGAGATCGCCCAGGGCCTGCCGGTGCTGGTGCGCGGCGGCGGCCGCGTTACGGATCAGGAAATCCTGACCCGCACCAAGCAGTTGATGGAGCAGGGCGCCCGTGGCATCGTCTATGGCCGCAACGTCATTCAACACAAGAATCCCGGCGGCATGACGCAGGCCTTGATGGCGATCGTCCATGACAAGGCTTCCGTCGAGCAAGCCTCGCTGCATCTTGGCTGACGCGTCTGGGAGGACATGTCATGACGAAAATATTCCGCTTCGGCGTCATCGGCTGCGGTCTGATGGGGCGCGAGTTCGCGAGTGCCGCGGCGCGCTGGCTGCATCTGGCCGATGTGAAGGCGCGACCGGAAATTGTCGCCGTCTGCGATACCAATGCGACGCTGCTCGACTGGTTCAGGGATCATGTGCCGACCGTTCGCCAGGTCACCGCCGACTATAAGGAGCTTCTGGCCAATCCCGAGGTCGATGCAGTCTATTGTGCTCTGCCGCATGTGCTGCACCAGCAATTCTATGTCGACGTGCTGAAGGCCGGAAAGCATCTTCTCGGCGAAAAGCCCTTCGGCATGGACGCGGCTCAGAACCGGGAGATCATGGCGGTTCTCGCCGAGCACCCCGAACTCCTGGTCCGCTGTTCGTCGGAAATGCCGTTCTTTCCCGGCGCACAGAAGGTCATCGCCCTCGCAAAGCGCGGCGAGATGGGGGACATAATCGAAGTCGAGGCAGGTTTCCTGCACTCTTCGGATATCGACCGGCAAAAGCCGATCAACTGGAAGCGCATGGCCGAGATCAACGGCGACTATGGCTGCATGGGTGATCTCGGCATGCATGTGCTGCACGTGCCGCTGCGTCTCGGCTGGCGACCGACGACCCTGCATGCGCAATTGGTCAAAAAGGTCACCGAACGTCCGGACGGCAAGGGCGGCATGCTGCCCTGCACCACCTGGGACAATGCGACGATCAGCAGCCGCGTGAGCGCCGGGAATCAGGATTTCCCGATGGTGCTGAAAACCTGGCGCATCGCGCCCGGCGAATCCAACACCTGGTACATCCGCGTTCTCGGCATGAAGAAAAGCGCATTCTTCAGCACCAAGTCGCCGCGTCAGTGGCAGTGGATGGATTACAACGGCGGCGCGCAGGCTTGGAGCACCGAGGATCTCGGATACGGCTCGCTGTTTCCAGCCATAACCGGCAAGATCTTCGAATTCGGTTTTGCCGACGCCATCCAGCAGATGTGGGCGGCCTTCCTCGACGAGCTTGCCGGAGGCAATGCGAACGGGTTTGGCTGTGCGACGCCGGCGGAGGCGCAGGCGCATCATGCGGTCCTGACGGCAGCTCTGAAATCCGGCCGTGAGGACGTCGTCGTGCCGGTCGAGTATGAGGGGGCGTCCCTCTGATGCAGCGCTCCGAGATCAATGCCGCGTTGCAGCGAGCAATCGCGACCCTTAAACGTTGGCACTGGTCCTTGCCGGCATGGGGCTATTGGACAGCGGCGGATTTTGCCCTTCATCCCGAGGCATCGGCCTATTTGCGCGCCCATCAACTCGGGTGGGATGTCACCGATTTCGGCTCGAACCGATTTGCCGAATGCGGCCTCGTGCTGTTTTGCCTGCGCAATGGCATCGTTGATGTCGAGGGTGAACGGACCTATGCCGAAAAGCTGCTCTTCGTCGAGGAAGGGCAGCTCACGCCGACACACCGTCATGCAGCCAAGATGGAAGACATCATCAATCGCGCCGGCGGCGATCTCGTCATCGAATTCGCCGCCACCGATACCGATGGCCATCTGCTGAAGGATGATGTGACGGTTCCGGTCGACGGGCTGCCGCGCCGGCTCGCTGCATGGGAGCCGCTGGTTCTTCGACCTGGCCAGAGCGTGACCATCCGCACCGGGCTTTACCACCGCTTTTACGGCAGGAAAGGCGGCGGACCTGTCCTTGTCGGCGAGGTCAGCCAGGTCAACGACGACAACAGCGATAATTTCTTTTTGGAGCCGATCGGGCGCTTTGCCGCGATCGAGGAAGACGAGCCGCCGCTCAGGCCCTTGTGGAACGAAGGGGTCTGCTGATGCGAACCGGGGAGGAGGTTCACCAGCGCGACAGTCGCAAGCAGGGCGGCATCGTTTGCGCCGGAAATTTCATTGTCGATCGCGTCCACACCCTGTCCTATTGGCCAGAACAGGGCAATCTTGCGCATATCCTGCACCAGGATCTGGGCGTTGGGGGCGGGGCTGCCAATGTCGTCACCGATCTTGCCTCGCTTGGATTTCCCGGAAGACTGGCGGCGGCGGGATGCATCGGCGCCGATCCGGACGGAGAGATCGTCAAATCCAGGCTTGCAGTGGCCGGCGTCGATGTCGATGGTCTCACAGCGCTTGCCGACCGGGTGACGGCGCATACGCATGTGATGAATGTGCCCGGTCAGAACCGGACCTTCTTTTATCATGGCGGCGCCAACGATGCCGTCACGGACAAGCGCATCTCACCCGCGACCTTCGCCGAAGCCGGCTATCGGCTGTTCTACCTCGGTTATCTCATGCTGTTGCCGGGTCTCGACCGAATAGGGGCCGACGGTCTTTCGGGCGCCTCGCGCCTGCTCGAAGCCGCACGCCGCGCTGGGCTTACGACTTGCGTCGATTTCGTCTCGAGTGAAGACCCGGAATTTGCAGCCAAGGTCGGCGTCGCTCTGCCCTTCTGCGACTTCCTGATCATCAACGAGATGGAGGCGGGTCGGGCAACCGGCACTATCGTTCGCGATGCGAACGGAGATTTGATCGAGGCGGGGCTTTTGAAGGCGGGCGAGCGCCTGCTTGCCGCGGGCGTCACGAAGGGAGCGATCATCCACGCGCCGGAAATCTGTCTCTGGTTCGCGCCCGGCGCCTCCCCGATCATGACGCGTTCACGACCCGTCGATCCCAATGACATCGTCAGTACTGTCGGCGCGGGAGACGCCTTCTGTGCCGCCGTGCTCTACGGCCTGCATGAGAACTGGCCTGTCGAGCATAT
The DNA here is from genome assembly GCF_019685025.1 of Rhizobium sp. NZLR8. Classification (NCBI taxonomy): domain Bacteria; kingdom Pseudomonadati; phylum Pseudomonadota; class Alphaproteobacteria; order Hyphomicrobiales; family Rhizobiaceae; genus Rhizobium; species Rhizobium sp. NZLR8. The sequence goes on from NZ_JABDVY010000009.1 coordinate 113,829, forward strand.
CTGCGCCGTCGCCCATGCTGCTGCTGCGCGTTGCCTGACGGGTGCGACGGCCACCGACGGTATCCCCGACATGTCTGTTCTGCTGCGGGAGGCGAAGGAGCCTAACCCGGCCTAGCCGATAGGCGTCGCCTCGGCAGAGGGCGGCTCCGACGAGCGTCCAGTCAAAAAGGGAGGAGCAAACATGAAGCGATGCATAATGGCCGCCGTGCATGGCGACTTTGCCGGTTTAGCGACGATCGGGGAGGCAGCGCGATGACATATACAGAAAACGCGCGGCTCTCCGGCAAGGTGGCATTGGTCACCGGAGGCGCCAGCGGTATTGGCAAAGCGGTATGCGAACGCTTCGCCGCTGACGGCGCCAAGGTTGTCGTCGCGGATCTCGACGGTGGACGCTGCGCGCGGGTGGCCGAGACGATCGGCGCTGATGCCTGGGGTTTAGCACTTGATGTGACCAGCCAGGACAGCATCGAAGAAGCCCTGCGCTTTTCCATCGCCGCCGCCGGCAAGATCGACATCCTGGTCAACGCCGCAGGCATTTACGACGTCGAGTCTATTCTGGAAATAACCCGGGAGCGAACCGCGAAGGTGTTTCAGGTCAATATCGAAGGCCTGATTTTCATGACACAGGCCGTTGCCCGGCACATGGTGGAGAGAGGAGAAGGTGGGCGCATCATCAACTTCTCGTCTCAGGCTGGACGTCGGGGCGAAGGACCGGCGGTGGCTTACTGCGCTTCCAAGGCGGCCGTCATCAGCATCACGCAAAGCTGCGCTCTGGAGCTGATCCGTTACGGGATCAACGTCAACGCCATCGCTCCCGGCGTCGTCGATACGCCGATGTGGGACGTCGTCGATGCAAAACTCGGCAGCCGGGAAGGTTTGAAACCCGGCGAGGTGAAGGCTCGCGTGGCCGCCGCCGTCCCCGCCGGACGATTTGGCGCCGCTGCGGAACAGGCTGCCATGGCAGCCTTCCTGGCCGGGCCTGATGCAGCATATATCGTGGCGCAATGCTACAATGTCGACGGCGGCAATGTCATGAGCTGAGCGCTTGGCCTAATCAGCAGGAATAGGCAATCGAACTTGAGGTCTGGAGGAGTGGAATGAGGGCTGTACGCTTGGAGTCGATCGGGTCTTTGACCATGCGCAGCGTTGAGAAACCGGTTGCCGGACCTGGCGAGCTGCTGGTCCGGGTCGCGGCGGCAGGCATATGCGGTTCCGACCGACACATGTGCAAGGGCGAATACCCGACTTCTATCCCCGTCACCATGGGCCACGAATTTTGCGGCATAGTCGAAGAGATTGGCAATGAAGTCGCCCGGTTTACTGGCGGCGAGTTGGTGACGGTCGACCCGAATATCGCCTGCGGCACCTGTCCGGCTTGTGCGCAAGCGCGGCCGAACCTGTGCGAGAGCTTGACCGCCATCGGAGTGACACGGGATGGCGGCTTTGCGGAATACGTGGCGGTGCCGCACGCGCAGGCATTCCTGTTGCCGGCCGACCTCGATCCCGTTCACGGCGCCTTCTGTGAACCGCTGGCCTGCTGTATCCATGCCATCGACAAGGCAAGGATCCGTCCCGGCGACGGCGTCGCTATCCTCGGCGGGGGAGTGATCGGCCTCTTGATGGTGCAACTGGCTCGTCTGGCTGGGGCAGGCAAGGTCATTTTGATCACGCGCCAGCAATCGAGACGCCAAACCGCTCTGCGCCTGGGGGCCACCCACGCCTTCGACCCGACCTCTTCGGACACAATCGCTTGTGTTCGGGAGATCACCAAAGTCGGCGCAGACGTGGTCATCGAGTGCGCCGGCGTGAGCGAAACTCTGCAAAGCGGCCTGAGGATGGCGCGGCGCGGTGGTACCTTTGTGCTTTTCGGGGTGACGCCGACAGGTGTCGAGGTGCCGGTTCTGCCCTTCGATCTTCTGATCAATGAAGTCGACATAAGGCCGGCCTACCTCAACCCCTTCACCCATTCGCGCGCCGCGGCACTGGTGGCAAGCGGGGCATTGGAACTGGACGCATTGGTCACCAAAACCATAGGTCTCGAGGAGGTCGCCGACGCGGTGGGCAACGCGCCATTGCCAGGCGAGATCAAGGTCATCGTCCGGCCCTAAAGCGGGTTTTTTCCGCTGCGGACGGGGCCGGTGGAATCGCGCGCGATCAGCGTGACCGGCACTTTGACGATCGAACCCTGTCGAGATCCGTGCCCCGTTTGCTGGTCCCCGATCAGCGCTTCCAGCAGCCGTGCTGCCTGCTGCCCGACATTGCGGATCGGCTGCGCGACCGTTGTCAGCCGTGGAAAGACGTAGGCTGCCTCTGGCAGGTCGTCGAAACCGACGACCGAATAATCGTTCGGAACGGAAAATCCGCGATCCTGGATCGCATGAATTGCGGCAATCGCGGAAACGTCGGTGGTGCCGATGATCGCGGTGACCTCCGGTCGAGACGCCAGCAATTCTCGCGCCAGCCGGTAGGTCTCGGCAAAGCTGTGCTCTTCCGCCATTGCCACGGCGGCAGGCGTGATGCCGTCTTTCGCCATTTCCGCCGTGATGCCTTGAAGGCGCAGCTGGATAGGCTGGCTGTGTGCCGGCGCCCCGACGATGGCGATCGCCCGGTGGCCGAGGCCGATGAGATGGCGCGCCATCAGCCGACCGCCGTCCTCATGATCGGCCATCACCGCGTCGTCGGCGATGCCCTTCAGCTCGCGGTCAATGGCGATGATCGGAATGTGGGCGTCCCGCAGTGCCCCGAAATGCTCGATGCTGCCGAAAGCGCTTGCGACGATGACCCCATCGACGCGCTGGGCGAGCAGCATGGAGATATAGCGTGCCTCGTGATTGATATTTTCCGCCGTGCTGCAGATCAGCGTCTGATAGCCGTGCTGAAACAACTCCTGTTCGATGGCATGGGCGAGGATGCCGAAGAACGGCACGTCAATCGACGGCAGCATCAGTCCGATCATCCGGCTTGGTGCACCGCGCAGCATACGGGCACCCTTGCTGGGGGTGTAGTTCAGTGTTCGGATTGCCGCCTCGACGCGGTCCCTGAGCTCGGGCGAGGCGTAACCGCTGTTGTTGAGCACACGCGAGACCGACGAGACTGACGTTCCTGCGAGTTTAGCGATATGTCTGATGCTGGTCGTCACGTGCTCGCATTTCTCTTTCTCGACAGCGCAAACGTCTTTTCAGATGCTGTAGCACTTTGAATGCCGCACAACTTATCCTTAAATCGACTCCGATTTAAGGAATTCGTACGCCACAACGAAGCCATTCGAATTTTTGGCTATTCGGCATTGATCGACAGCGGCCGGTTTAGCGGACAGGTGATGAACGACACAGTCATCCTTTTTCACGGCATTGCCCGAACGAAGAAAAGCATGGAGAAGCTCGCCGTCTTCCTGTCCGGAAACGGTTATCGCGTCGTGAATGTCGTTTCTCCGGGATGGGCGCTTCGTAAGCTGACACAGGATATGATCGGGAGTAGATGATTTCCGAATATTCAAACATCCGCCACACCTCCTCTGCTTAAATCCCGCTGCACCGCTATCGAAGGGAAATGCCATGCCCGCCATCCTGCGAAAGAAAATTCACGGCGCCGCGACAAGGGGACAGGTCATCGACGGGGCTGACGATATCGGCGTCGCCTATCAGGTGTTTTCCGATACGGTGGTGGAGGACGTGATCGTCAAGAATTCGCCTCGCGGCTTCAAATTTCACAACGGCCAAAATCTCACCGTCAGGCGATGCGAAACGGAGAATGTCAGGGGCGACGGCATCTATCTCACGAAGACGGCGCATGTGTTGCTGGAGAACAACCGCATGGGCGAGGCGCCGGGCGAGGGCGCAGATTGTTGCCAGTTTGCCTATCAAAACAGCGACGACAATATCAGCTCCGATGTCACGATCCGCGGCAACCTCTTCCTTCAGTCGCCGACGAGCACATCCAACAAGGGTGCACTGGTCTGCGACAAAACAAGACGATACCTTGTCGAATACAACTTCATCGGCGGCAAGAATTTTTCCTTTTCGTCGATCGGCGACGAAGCCGTCGTCCGCAGCAACATCATGCGCGACGGCAGGATGAATGACTATTCCTTCGGCTACGGCATCGGCGACAAGGCCGACCACGCCGGCCACCACGTCTATGACAACTGGATCGAGAACACCAATCGCGGCGTCAGCCTGAGCGGTTTTTCGGATCAGGAACAGGCATTTCGCAAAGACATTGATATCCACGACAACGTCATCAGCCAATGCGACATCGCATTCTTCGCCAACCGTCCGTGGTCCGGGAGCTTCCGGCGCAACATATTCCTGCGCTGCGAGCAGGATATCGTTTTGAAGGGAAAGGGCAAAGCGACCGCGGGTGATATCGATGGCAATTATTTCAATGACGGCAGCTTCCTGAACATCACCCCGCCGCCGCTTGCCTTCAAGCCCGACGGAAAAGCGTCCGTTTCGTCTGGCCAATGGTCATCCGAGCCCGATGAGATCCGCATCCAGTGGCGGGACAAGGGGATCGATATTCCAGGCGCCAACCGGCCTTCCGTCACCGTTGCGCCTGGCATGGAATTGTCCTGCGTGCTGCTGGCCCGCAAGGCGCAGAATTGGATGCTGGCGATCGCCGAGACGGCCTATGACGACTTCACGCCGCGCGCATGGCAGGAGCATAGGCTGCCTTGGCAGAAGCGCTATCTCTCGATCTAGATCGACCTATCGCTGGCGGCGCTGGAACTGGGGCGCGTGCCAACGCCATACAAGCCATCCCGGAGGCGCGCCAGACGTCGAGCCCTCCCCTCAGGGCTGGTGTAGATTCCGGTTTGTCCGCAACCTGGGACGCAGTTCGGAGAGCGCCATGACCATGTGGGGCCAGAGAATGAACGGTGCCAGCATCATGCCTGCCTCGGTCATGGCTCCAAGCATGATGAGGATGATGATGGCAATCTCCTTTCGCCTGGCGCCGGATTCGGCCGGATCGGCGTCGACGATGGTCATCTTCCTGAACAGGCGGGTCAGCAAAAACAAACTCCATGCGGCAATGCCTGGAATGCCGATATTCAGCGCTAACTCAAGATAGGTGTTGTGGGTCGAGCGGGCATCGAAGGTAACCTTGACATATTGCTCCATGACCTCGGGCTGACGAAACATCGCAAAGCCATAACCGGTTAGGGGCTTATCCCATATCAATGGCAATAGCTGTTCCCAGATGTTGGTGCGGCCTGAGAAAGTAATGTCTTTGCCGAATGCTTCTGCAACTGCCGAGGCCACCCCGAGATAAACGAAGCTGGCGCCGAAGCCGACGATCACGAACAACAGGAAAACGACGAAGGAACGAAAAAGACGGTTCGGGTAGATGTGAATAATGCGAACGCCGTACAGCATCATGCTGCCGAACATCGTCAAGACGACTGCTGTCGAGGACTTCGTTGCCACAATCAAGGCAAGAAGGCAAAGCATCGCAGCCCAGCGTATCAGGGTGCTGTAACGAAGCCGGCCGAGCTTTTCCGTCGATAACAGGCAGACAAAGCTGACCGAGCAAAACTGTCCCAACGTGTTCTTATGATAAAAAGCACCTTTGACCATGCCCGCATAGCTGCCACGCATGATGGCGAATTGTGGGAAAGCGACTGTGTAGAGAACGTTGATAAATGCCGCCGCTATCGCAAAACGCCCGAGTATCCGGAACGCTTCGACGTTGCCGTAGCGCGCACGGTACAGAAGAGGTGGGATTGCGAGAACGATGACCGCGGCCAATCCTTTTAAGGACGCGGCCTTGTCGATGGAGAAGACTATTGATGTCAGGCACGAAATGCCAACAACGACGATGAACGGTGAAATCCTTGAAAAGACCCGCAGGAACTGCTTTTGCTCCAACAGAAAATACAAGCCCGACAAAGGAATAAGGCTGTAGAGCAAGAGCTTCATCGGAAGTGGATCGACAAATGCGCCGTCTTCGAAGTTTGCGGGCAGGCCGTACCACATGCTTGTGGCCCGCCAAAGAGCAGCATAAAATGCTATTGTAAGAACAAGTTTTGCCAGCACATCGCGTCTGACCCGCCACCGGGGCACAGACTGCCGGTGGTAGCCCGCCGGATAGTGGTGTCTTGCTAAAGCTGCATCTTCTATCGTCATCAAAGGCTCACATAGATCAATCTGGAAAACTCCGGCTGTTCGCCACGATCAAGGCATGCCGGTATTCGATTGAACGGAGCCAGGAACTGATTTTCTGCATTCCTCGGCTTCCGCTCGCGAAGAACGAATTCGTTTGGGCGTTTCGATAACGTCGTCCTAGTTTCGCAAACTGCCCAGGGCAAACCTGCCCAGTGGCCCAAGCCTGTTGAAGCGGCACGTCTCACTTCGCTATGCGGCGCGACTTTAAGCGAACTCATTCCGCGAATCCAGCCGATAAAATCACGTCATGATGTCGCGTCGTTTGACTGTCCATTCAGTAGCCAAAGAGAAATTGTCTCGCGACGGGTTTAAGGCACGCGTCGCCCTCGATGACGATGTAATCGCCATTCTCCGGCGGATAGCCCTTGACCTGTTCGTCGCGCTCGACCGGTTTGCCGGTCTCGCCGTCGACGAATTGCCGCTCCACCCGATGGCCGGTCCTGCGGTTGATGATGTTGAAGGAGACGCGGTCGGAGGAGAAATGGCGGTGTAAAGCCCGACGGCACAGGCAAGGTCACCCACTTTCAGATGACCTTTCCAGCCTGCCCGCGCGGCCATTCCATCCTCGCTGCAAATCAGAGCCGACTGTTGCTCTTATCGGTTTCGATTTCCTGAAATGCCCAGCCGCCGCCATCGGCCGCGGGATAGGCGAGCAGCGCGTCGCCATCGCCGATCTTCTGGCGTGACGCAGCGTCTTTGGCATGGACTATCGCCTCATCGGCCGTTGCATAGGTTTCCGAAAGCGTGTCTCCGAGCTTATAGGCCCAGCCATTGTCGTGCGGCACGACCTGATAGGTGATATCGGCCATTTCGGATCTCCTCTCTTTTCGTTTTCACGCAATTCCGAATGCAAACCACTGCACACTTTGCTGGAATTGCGCCTAGTTCCGATTTGGTTTGCGCCGCTCGTCGAGGGCGATGATCTTCTCCAGCGAAGCGATATCCTCGCTGGTGACGACAGGAACCGGATCGGCAGCGATCGCTTCAAGCACTTCCTTCGAGACGGCGCCGTTGCGGATCGCCCATTCCAGCGTTTCGCGCGTTTCCCGCTCGGCTTTCAGCTGCGCATAGAGCGCAACGATCAGCCGATCGCGCGCGTCCATGCGCCCGCTTTGACGGTCCACGCTACGGACATCAGGCATCGCAATTCACCTTTGTCGCTGATTTCGTTCAGGTGTAATCAACTGATAGGGAATGCAAAGGTTCCGAAACCGCCGGGCGGCCCTTGCCCGTTGCGGCGCCGGGCGGAAATTGCCATCTGCAGACAGTTCGTCAAAAGGATTTCATCATGGTCGATCTCAAGGCCCGTCCCCGCCCGACCGGTGCCACCGCCGTTCTCGGCCGCACCGGTTTTCCGCATGTCACCTCCGCCACCGGGGGTGAGATCGATATCGTCACCTCGCCCTCGCAGCCGGGCTTCAATCCGCTCGATCTGCTCTATGCCTCGCTCTCGGCCTGCCTCGTGCTTAGCGCCCGCATGGCCGCCAGCCAGATGGGTGTTCTCGACAAGATCGGCGAGATCACTGCCGAGGTCACCGGCGAGAAGGCGACGGAAGGTCTTTCGCGTGTTGCCAGGTTCAATATCGCCTTCTCGATCAAGGGCGACATCGACGAGGAAACCCGGCAGAAGATCGTCCATGCAGCCGAGGATGAAATCTGCACGGTGAGCAACACGATCCGCGGCAACCCCGATTTTTCGATGACGATATCGGCATAGATTGAATCTACACAATACTTATAGACAATTGCCGGGGAGGATTGCGCGACCCATGCCCGGCTTCTATGCTTGGGCATCGAAAGCGATGATCCGGCCACCATGCAGTCTAAGCCTTTCCCGAAGTCCGAACGGCCCGTCGTCGCTATCATCGGTGGCGGCGTCTCCGGCGCCGGCGTCGCCTATCACCTCGCCCGGGCGAACTACGGCGAGCCTCCCGTCATCCTGGTCTTCGAGCCGCGCGCCGAACTCGGCCGCGGCCTTGCCTACGACACGGCCGATCCCGCCCACCGCATCAATGTCCCGGCCGCCAAGATGAGCCTGCAGCCCGACGACCAGGGCGAATTCCAGGCCTGGATCGAAGCCCGCGACGCCGTCGCCGGCGACCCTCAGGCCAGACAGCCCGATGGCTCGCTCTTCCCGCGGCGCCGGCTGTTCGGAGATTATGTCGCCTCCCTGCTGAAGCCGCTCGTGAAAGACGGTCGCGTGCGTCATTGCCGGGCGGCGGTCACCGGTGTCGAGCGCCGTGCCGGCCGCTGGACCATCCGCGATGATAAGGGCGGCGTGACCGAGGCCGATATCGTCGCGATCGCCACCAGCCATCCGCCGCCCGCAGCCCCCGGCCGGCTGGCGAGCCGGCTTGCGGCCCATCCCCGTTTCGTCGCCGATACCACGAAGCCGGGCGCGCTCGAGGTGATCCGCCCGCATGACCGGGTACTGGTCATCGGCAACGGCCTGACGGCCGCCGATGTCATCGCCTCGCTTGCTGAGCGCGGACATGACGGTCCGGTGTCCGCGATCTCGCGCCGCGGTCTGCGTTCGCGCGGGCACGCGCCGGTGCCGCAGCCGCTCTTTGGCGACTTCGTCGTGGATGCGGCACATTCTGCCGGCTCGCTGCTGGCAAGGATCCGCGCCGCCATAAAAGCGGCGAAGGCTGAGGGCATTAGTTGGCACGGCGTCATCGATCAGGTGCGGGCGCAGGGACACGATCTCTGGCAGGCGCTGCCGGACACTGAGCGACGCCGTCTTGTCCGCCATCTGCGTCCCTATTGGGATGTGCACCGTTTCCGCATCGCGCCGCAGGTCGAGGCTGTGCTCGACGCCGCGATTGCCGCGGGCCGCCTCGACATCCTGGCCGGTTCGGTCGCGGATGCACGCATCGAAGGCCAACTCATTCTGTGCGCCCTGCAGCCGCGTCATCAGCGCCTGCCGCTGGAGCGGTGCTATGACGCCGTCATCGTCACCACCGGCCCGGCCCATGGCGGCATCCTTGACACCCAGCCTTGGCTTGCAGCCCTCGCGACAAGCGGCCACCTGTCGCTCGATCCGACCGGCCTCGGCCTTGCCTGCACCGAGCGTTCTGAGGCAATCGGCCCGTCGGGAACGGGCGATCCTTCGCTGCTGATCTCCGGCCCGCTGGCGCGGGGTACATTCGGCGAGTTGATGGGCCTGCCGCAGGTGACCGAGCATGCCTTCTTCGTCGCGTCCGAGATCGCCGTCAAGCTGCGGGCAACCTCTAAAAATATCCATCCGCTCTGATTTTCGATCGATCTGTCGCTCCTTGGCTGTCGCCGACGACCGACTTCTGATAGTTCCTCGCGGTATTGTCCCGCCGCCGGGCATCCGGGTGGCTTAGAAGAAGCATCAAGATCATGTCGCAGGCTGCCTCCACCCTTTCCGAAGCCTCGCCTTCCAATCGCCTCGCCCTCGCCGCCCTCATTCTGGGCGGGGCAGCGATCGGCGGCTCGCCGATCTTCGTCCGGCTGTCCGAAGTCGGACCGATGGCCACGGCCTTCTGGCGCGTAGCGCTGGCGCTGATCGCGATCTTCATCGTTTCGCTCATGAAAAAGGATGCAGGCCCGAAGCCGCAGAGCCTTTCCGATTACGGCATGCTGATCCTTCCGGGCGCCATGCTGTCGCTCGACCTCGCCGCCTGGCACCTTTCGCTCACCATGACCTCGGTTGCCAATGCGACGCTGCTGGCCAACCTCGCACCGGTCTTCGTCACGGTGATCGCCTTCGTCTTTTTGGGGGCGAGGATCAGCGGCGTTTTCCTGTTCGGGCTTGCCCTGGCGCTGGCAGGCGTCGTCGTTCTGAAGGGCGGACCGGCAGCCATCGGCAATGGCGATCTCAGCGGCGATGGCATCGCGATGATCGCTGCCTTCTTCTACGCCTGCTACATCCTGGCGATCGGCAGGCTGCGGAGCCGGTTCGATACGATCAGAATCATGCTGTGGAGCACGGCGTCCGCTGCCATTTTCATCTTCCCGATCGGCTTCTTTTACGAAGGTCAGATGCTGCCCGGGACCGTCTATGGCTGGTCGATCCTCTTCGGTCTTGCCTTTATCAGCCACGCCGGCGGACAGGTGGCGATCACCTACGCGCTGGCCTATCTGCCGCCGGCCTTTTCCTCTTTGACGCTGCTGTTGCAGCCGGTCGTCGCGGCAATCCTTGCCTGGGCACTGTTGAACGAGGCAATCGGGACGATGCAGGCGCTCGGCGCTGCCGTCGTGCTCGCCGGCATCATGGTTGCCCGCGCTTCTCGCGTTCAGGTTTAGCCGTTTTCGGAAACGACGCTCAGCGATTCTCCTGCAGCAGCCATTTCTGGATGATCGGCACGTCGGCATCGCCGAGATCGTGGCCGCCGGGAATGACGTCGGAATCGACGGTGGCGCCCGAACTCTTCAGCCGCGCTTCCAACTCGCTGGCATATTTGCCGTAGGCATCGGTCTTGCCGCTGATGACGAGCAGGTCGGTGCCTTTGAGATCGGCATGCGGATAGTCGCTGAGAACCGGCATGGAGCGCAGCAGCACTGCCTTGTGAACCAGGTTCGGGTGCAGGTAGAGCAGCGAATTCAATAGGTTGGCGCCATTGGAATAGCCGACATAGACGACTTTCTGAGGATCGAGCCCGTAGGATTTGACGGCACCCTCGATAAAGGCAGCGAAGGCCTCCGCCTCGGTCTTGATGTCGTTCTGATCGAAGGAGAAGGGGGTAAGGCGCTTGTACCAGCGCGGAAAGCCTTCCTCCGTCGCGCGGCCGCGCACGCCAAGCAGCGTCGCACGCGGTGCCGCCTTGTTCAACAGTGGCATCAGCGTCGTCTCATTGCCGCCGGAGCCGTGCAGCAGCACGAAGACGCTGCCGTCGGGGTCCGGCGGCGTATAGAAGCGATGGACGAATGGCAATTCGCGGTAATTGATGCGCGGTTGGCCGGGCATGGCAAATTGCGGCAGCATGACCTTCAGGTCGTGGAGATTGGTGATCGCTTCGGGCGGCGCGAACAGCTTCGACCCAAGGGCGGCCTGCTGTTCGTCAACGGTCATGCCCGGCTTGTCGGTCGCCAGTTCTATCAGCGTGCCGCCGGGCTCGCGGGCATAGAGCGAGCGGAAATACTTGCGGTCGTGCATGCTGGTCGGCGAGGCGTCGGTCGCCTCGAGTGCCTTGCGGACGGAAAGCAGCGTCTCCTCGTCCGCGGCGCGGAAGGCGACGTGATCGACCGTGCCGGTGCCCGGCGCGCCGGACCAGAAGCCACGCGCATCGCGCACGTCGATGACGTCGCCGGATTGCGAAATCAGCCTGTCGATCGTGCCGCGGCTCGCCTGCAAGCGGTAACCGAAATGGCTTTCGAGAAAGCTGCGGCTTTCGGCAGGCTTCTCGGTCAGCATGGTTACCCCGCGCACGCGCTGGACGGCATGTTCGACCGGGATCGATGCGCGGTCCCAGGCAGCCGGCGACACCAGGGTCTTTGCGCCCGCGAGCTTGAGGATGATGTTGTCCGGATCCTTCAGCCGCAGCACAGGCTCGCCGAATTCAGCGGCCGGCCCTTCCGAGCGCAGGCCGAAACTCATGGCTCGCGTCAGCCAGTAGCCGATGCTGGCGGGGTCGATCGACAGTGATATTTCACTGATCTGGCCGAAGCCCGCCCGGCCTGGCGCGCCATCTTCCCAGGCGAGGAAGGTGAGGAGCGAACCCGGCGTTCCTGCCGCGTCGCCGTAGAAGAGATGAAGTTGTGTCGCGTCCTCGTAGCCGGCCGTCTGCTTGACGAGCCGCATGCCGAGAAAACCGACGTAAAAGTCCACGTTCGCCTGCACCTTTCGGGTGACGGCCGTCACGTGATGTATACCTGATACCATCGGAAGCAGTCCTGATTGAAGCGGTGTCGTCAGGAGCGCGAGTATGAGAGCTGCGAAGGTCATACCGTTGCCAATGACCACCGCTTAGTTTTGTTCCGCACAAAGCGCAAGCGAATCGCCGCGCTGCAGCAACTCCAAATGTTCGACATCTTCGAGTGCCTCTTCGAGTTGCTGCAGGGTCGGCGGCTTGACCATATAGGCGCGCGCGCCGAGATTTCTGGCCCGCTGTCGGTCGCTCTCATCGCCTGACGTGCTGAGAATGCAGACGGGAATCTGGTTGAGGCGGATATCGGCGGAAAGCGCACGCAGCACCTCGAAGCCATCCATGATCGGCATGTTGATGTCGAGCAGCATCAGGTCAATTTGCGGCACATCGGCGCTACCGGCGCGTTCTTCGAGCAGCCGCATCGCCTCGCGTCCGTTGGTGGCGACATGCAGGTGGAAATCCACCTTCTCCCGCCGCATCAGCTTGATCTTCAGAAGCTGGATGTCGGCCGGGCTGTCCTCCACTAGCAGCACTTCGGCGAGCCGGCCTGCACCTTCGCCTGGCTGCTCCGCCGGCTTGCTGCTGTGCGGGATGGCCGAAACAGCAGGCGGCGCGGGCCTCGTCTCGGAGAGCGGCACGTCGAGAATGAAGGTGGCGCCCGGCCCATTTTCCGCCTCGCACCAGATCGAGCCGCCGTGCAGCTGTGCGATGCGGCGGCAGATGGCAAGGCCGAGCCCGGTGCCCTCGATGCCGCGGCCGACGAGGCGCTTGAATGGCTGGAAGATCAGTTCGCGATGCTGAGGATCGATGCCCGGCCCGTTGTCACGCACGGTGAGGCGACAGAAATCGCCATGCGCTTCGCCCGAGATCGTGACCTCCGGAACCTTCTGCTCGCAGTAGCGGATGGCGTTCGACACGAGATTCTGCAGCAGCTGGGTCAGCAGCGTCGCATCGCCCATAACCTCCGGCAGCGCCCCGCGGATGATGACGGCGCCGCGGCTTTCGGTCTGCTGGCGCAGATTGTTCTCCACCTGATCGAGCACATCAAAGAGTGAGACCGGCGTCAGCACTGGCCCGCCGGAGGCCTCGAGTCTGGTGAAACCCGACACCTTGACGATCAGATCTTCCATATGGTCGGCGGCGCTGAGCACGTAATCGAGCAGTTCCCGGTCTTCAGCCGGAAGCGCTGCAGAACCGTGCAGGATGCGGCTGAAGGATTTGATCGTCCGGAGCGGCTCCTTCAGATCATGGGCCATGGCGCGCGTGAAGATCTCGAGCGATTGCCGCTTCTGCTCCAGCCGTGCTTCCAGCATGCCGTGCATGATGGCGTTCTGGATGCAGCGATGCAGTGTTTCCGGCGACAGCGAATCCTTCGTCAGATAGTCGCGCGCGCCGCTCTTCATCACCTCGACGGCAACGGTTTCGTTGCCCTGGCCGGTCAGCATGATGACGTTGGCGGCGGGATCGTTCTCCAGGATATCGGCAAGAACGCCGAGCCCATTGCGCCCCGGCAGCGAATAGTCGAGCAGGATGCAGTTCGGCCGTTTCCGGCCGTTCAGCGCAAGGCCCTCCTCACCCGTTTCCGCTTCCAGGACGGAATAGGCGGTACTGGAGACGCGGCCCAATATGCGGCGATACGCCTCGCGATCGTCGATATTGTCGTCGATGATGAGAATGCTGCAGTTTTCCGCCAATCTGTCAGTCCTCAAGCGGCAGGATGGCGATTTCGAACCAGTATTCCTTCAGCCGCTGGATCGCCCCGAAGAGCCCGTCGAGATCGACCGGCTTCTGCACATAGGTATTGGCGCCGAGCGCATAGCAACCTTCGATATCGCGTTCGTCGTCGGAGGTGGTGAGGATCACCACCGGGATCTTGCGCCAGCCGGCGTTCGACTTGATCGCCTCCAGCGTCTTGCGGCCGTCAAGCCCCGGCATGTTGAGATCAAGCAGGATCAGCCCCGGTTTCGGCACCATCGCGCCGAGCATGTCGAGCGCTTCCTGGCCGGAGGCCGCCCAGCGGATCGAGTTGCGCAGGTTGGTGCGTTTGAAGGCGCGCATCGTCGCTTCGAAATCGTCTTCGCTGTCCTCGACGATCAGGATGGGTTGCGTGTCACGCTGCTGCATTCTGCCCCTCGCGCTTTTTTCCCAGAGTAAAATAGAATGTCGTGCCGGCGCCGACCTCGGATTCCAGCCAGATATCGCCGTTGTGCCGCGCGATGATCTTGCGGACGAAGGTGAGGCCTGCTCCGGTTCCGTCGTCGGAATCCTGCGACTTTTCCAGCCGTTTGAAAATGCGAAAAATGTCCTCATGGAATTCCTGGGGTATGCCCTTGCCGTTATCCCTGACGAAAAAAACGTTGCGGGCAACGGTACCGTCCTCGCCTACGAACCGATCGAGATAGCCGATCGAAACGAGCGGTGCCGACTTGTCATTGTATTTGATCGCATTGGTGATGAGATTGCGGAACACCTCGGTCAACCGCGGCGCGTCGCAGACCACATCAGGCAACTGGCCGTCGATAATGACCTTGGCATGCCGCTCCTCCAGCAGGAGTTCCATCGTCGCAACGACATCCTTGACGATCAGACCGATATCGGTGCGTTTGACCGCCAGCTGCTGCCGTCCGAGCCGGGAGAAATAAAGCAGGTCGTTGACGAGTTTTTCCATGCGCTGGCTGAGGCGCACCAGCCGGTTCAGTCGGCGCACGCCATCGTCGTCGAGCTTGTCCTCATAGTCTTCGAGGAGAAAACGCGAGTGGTTGTGCAGGCCGCGCAGCGGTTCCTTGAGATCATGCGAGGCAATATAGGCGAATTCGTCGAGGTCGTGGTTGCTGCGCTCGAGTTCGGCCGTATAGGCCTCGAGCTGGGCAAGTGTCGTTTTCATCCGCTCTTCCTGCCGGGAGCGCTCGCTGATGTCACGCACGATGCCGACGAAGATCTTCGTATCGCCGGTGGCGACGGCGCTGATGGAAACGTCGATCGGAAAGACGATGCCGCTGTTGCGCCGTCCAGAGACCATGCGCGTCTTGCCGATGATACGCTCCTCGCCGGTCCGCCGGTAATGGGCGAGATAGCCGTCATGCTCGGAATGGTAGGGTTCGGGCATCAGCATCTTGATATTCCGGCCGATCGTCTCCTGCGGGGAGTAACCAAACATGCTTTCAGCCGCCGGGTTGAAGCTCCTGATCGCTCCACTCTCGTCGATGACGATGACGGCATCGGGCGTGCCGCGAACCAGCGCGCCGAAACGGACCCGCTCGGTTTCGAGGTTGTGATTGTTGCGCATGAAATAAAAGATGAGGATCGCGATCAGCCACAGCGTCGCGGCCGTGATCGTGCGGTTGGCGATCTCCTGCCAGAATGCTGCCTCGTCGTGCTTGACGGCGAAAAAGCCGAGCATCAGCAGCACGGTGCAGGCAAAGGCGAAGAAAAGCGGCGCGTTCCGGTTACCGAACCAGAGCGCCGTCAGCACCAGCGGCACATAGAGAATGCCGTTCGCAACACCGAGCGGCGTATAAAGATCGACGAGAAGGCCGGTGAAGCAAACCGCAGCTGGGATCCAGAGCGGGATCTGCGCTCGGTTTGCCGGCAGCAACCACCAGGAACGGGCGAGAAGCCCCGAGCCGAAGATCACGATGCCGACCGCCGTATGCACCGCCATCGCCGCGTAAGGCCCCCAGCGGTAACCCTGTTCGGCATCGGTGATATAGCTGGCCAGGGCGATCATGCCGAGGGTGATGACGACGTAGCTCGTCAGTTCCTGCACCACCTGGCTTTTCCTCACCGCGTGGAGAGAGAGCAGCAGCGAAAGATTGGCGATCAGGAAGACCAACGCCGTGTTCGGCCCCATGCCGCCGCCGATCTGCGCGATGAAATCGGGCGGGATGACGAAGCGGGCGATCAGCAGGTCGACATTGTGGAAGGTCCGGCCGAGCGTCGCGATTTCGACGAGCCGGGCCGCGGCGATTGCCGCCGCAAACCCTGCCATGATCGTTGCCGCGATCCGAAAACGACGGACAGCCAGCGTCGAGGCGGCAAGTCCCACGCCGGAAAGCACGAAGCAGAGCGCGGTGTTGAAGGCCATCGATGGAAAGCCGGGAACGAGCGAAATGATCACCGTGATCTGCAGCAGCCAACCGGCAACGGCGCTCATTCCGAGCAGGACCATCAGGCCGCCAACCGCAATCGCGAAGCCACGGTAGCGCCACCGCCTCCGTTGGTCCTGCAGGTCCACGTTGGACTTATCCTGCACTCGTCGTGTCCTCCTCGGTTCGCGCGGCCATTTTTTCCGAAATCGAGGAATACTCAATAGGCAGGGGAGGGCGGTGCTGCGCTTTTTGCGAAATGATTTTTCGATAAGATGGATCGAATTTTCGTGAAACCGCGATATCGTGACGTTGAAGGACAGCGAAGTTCATTCGAACAATATCCAAATCATGGTGCTGAATGCCTACCATAATTTACGTCGATGACAGCAGGGATGATCTCTTCTATCTCGACTATATCCGCAGGAAGCAGCAGATAGAGGTTGATCTATTCTGTTTTTCGACCGCCGAGACGGCGCTGGCGGCGCTGGAACAGCGTGCGGCGGAAGGCTGGGCCCTGCCGGAGCTGCTGGTCGCCGATCTCTACATGCCGCTCGACAGCGGCATTGCCTTGGTGAGCACGCTGCGTCGGGACGATCGTTTCAAAGCGATGCGGCTTGCCGTCTGCAGCGGCTCGGATGCTGCCGAGGATCGTGCGCGCTCACTTAAGGCCGGCGCCGATGCCTATCTGGAAAAGCCGCTTGACCTCGCCAGGATTCTTCTCAATCTTGAGATGTAGGAAACGGCGAGCGCCCGGTAACCCATACTCCATTCTTTGTCCAAGCCATATGACGAACCGCAATTGACAAGGTCGAGGACGCATCACAAGATGCAACCGACGCGAAGGAAATGGTACGCAAAATAAGCGTTGAGAGAACCGATCAACCCGCGTTCGCCGCCACGAACATCAGCCAACCCCTTAGCTGAATGGGCCTGTCGGCTCTCTCGCGCTTACGTCTGGCACTGCCTTCTCGCATTCATGGATGTTGAATGCAGGAAGAATACGATACCCAGGTAAGAACTACTGCCCTCAGTAAAATCTGCCCGTGCATCACTTGTCGTTGAGATAATTGATGATTTCCGCCTTAGATATCGAAAGTCCCCGTTTTCGATATTCGTCATCAACCGTCTCGCAATTTTTGTAGCTCTTCGCGTTAAAGACGTATATCCCAAGATTTCGGGATTGGAGGTATTGGCGGGAGGAGAGGAAGAGTGGGAATGAATAATGCCCCGGCAATTCCCTTTCACGCCGGACCGGAACTGAGCCGGGCGATCAATCGCACCGATTTTTTCCGGCTGCTGAAGTCGGCGGCGCAGCACTACAACTTCGATCATTTCGCGCTGGCCCGCATCTCCGAGGCTTCGGCCCCTTTCGCTGAACGCGATGTCGTCATCACCAATGTCGCCGAGCGGCGTGTCGGCCTTTTCATCACGACGTTGAAGGAAGCGCTGGGGACCGTCCGGGCAAAGTCCGCCCAGTTTCTGGCAACCCCGGTTCATGGCAGAAGCGCACAGCCGGAAGACTATCGCTCCGATCTCGTTTTCAACGAGTTCCGGAGTGGCGTCTTTTTGTTCATCCCGCTGTTTACGCCGGAAGGGCGGCGCTATTGCCTCGTGCTCAGCGGCGAGCGCCAGGAGCCGGATCAGAGCGAAGTCGCCGACATGCTTCTCGACGCCATGCGCATTTTCGACAAGCTTTATGAGGAAATCTTGACGCAGGAAATGTCCGGACGGCTGACCCAGCGCGAGCAGGAAATTGTCAAATGGACGAGCGAAGGCAAGACGTCGGCTGAGATCGCCATCATTCTCGGTCTTTCCGAACACACGGTCAATTCGCACATCACCGCGGCCGCACGCAAACTTGACGCTGTCAACCGCGTTCACATGGTGGCGATCGCCTTGAGGAATGGTTTGGTTTCGTGACGGTGGTTTCGGGATTGGGGAAATGAGATGATCACCGAAACGGGCCGAAGGAACGCCGTAAAAGTTCTCTTTGTCGACGACGAATTCATCGAATTCCGTGCGCTCAAGAAGAAGATCGCCGATCTCTCCGAGCCGGCCGTCGAGGTTGAATATTCGCCATCGATCGGTGACGCCCTGGAAAAGATCCGCTTGGAGCGTTTCGATCTGATCCTGCTCGACAACCGCCTCCTGCCGAACGCCGATTTCCGCGAAACGGTACCGGAATTGCGCGGCATCGGTTACACCGGCCCGATCGGCGTCGTCTCGACCGATATATCGGGCGGCTATTTCCAGGAATTCCCGAATTACGGCGTCGATTTCCGCATCGGCAAGGATGAAATCGATGCCCAGACGCTGCAGCACATCATCCGCGAATATGTGACCTACGACGTCCCGGATTTTTGGAAGGACGACTACAGTATCTAACGATCAAGCGATGGGAAGGCGGATGACGAAGCGGCTGCCGCTTGCATCCGAATGTTCAAGGCCGATATCGCCGCCAAGCGCTGTTAGAAATTCCCGCGCCGTCGTCAATCCGAGACCGGCGCCCTGGACCGCTCCCTCCTTGGGCAATTTCCAGAACGGCTCGAATATCCGCTCCCGATAAGCCGGATCGATGCCCATCCCATTGTCGGAAATCCGGATCAACCAATCGGTCCCCTCTCGCTCCGCCGCAATGCCCACATGCGGGGGCGCTTCGCTGCGATAGATGAGGGCATTGGTCA
Source organism: Rhizobium sp. NZLR8 (assembly GCF_019685025.1). Classification (NCBI taxonomy): domain Bacteria; kingdom Pseudomonadati; phylum Pseudomonadota; class Alphaproteobacteria; order Hyphomicrobiales; family Rhizobiaceae; genus Rhizobium; species Rhizobium sp. NZLR8. Next base: position 132,599 of record NZ_JABDVY010000009.1, read on the forward strand.
GCAGATGCCTCAGCGCCAGGCCGAGCAGGGCAGGGTCGGTGCGGATGGAGGGCAGGCCTTGGCTCTCAAGCGTCGCGTCGTGGGTCGCCGTCTCGTCGGTCAGTTCGCCCCAGACATTTTCGGCCAGCGCCTGCAGATCGACCTCTTCAGGCGTCACCTGAGGTGTTCCGCCGGCAAGGCTCATCAATGCCTTGGTGAGGCGCTGCGCGACTTGCGCCTTTTCCATGATCATCCTGAGGCTCTGAAGCTGTTCGCCGTCCAGCGTCTCCTCGAGATCGTCGAGCAGCAGCTCGGCATACATGGCGATATGACGGAGCGGCGATTGCAGGTCGTGCGAGGCGGTTGCGAGAAAACGCTTGATGCGCTCCTCGCTATCGCCGGCAACGTTGGTTTCCTGCGGTCTCGTCGGGTTGGATGACATTGGCGCTTCCCCGATCTTTTGGCGGAGAATTCCGAAACCGGAATCCGGATCTAACTTATTGAAGTTGAGCATGATGCCGAAAACGCTCACATTTTTCGCCATCGCGCTTTGGTCGACAATAGAAAGAGGGCGCCGGTTCTGCAACCGGCGCCCTCTTCAAGATGCGTTTACACGCGGATTTTAGCTCGCTGACTTGCGCGGGCGACCCTGTTCCGGCGGGATGATTTCGACTGCGCCGTCGGTTGCCGGTGCCTTCGCATGGCGGCGGCGCCAGTCGCCGAGGAAGAGCAGGATCGGTGCCGCGATGAAGATCGAAGAGGCGCCGGCCACGAGAATGCCGAAGACCATCGGGATCGCGAAGCTTGAGACGGCGCTGCCGCCCCAGATCGCCATCGGCACCAGCGCGAGGAAGGCCGTCGCATTGGTGTAGAGGCTTCGCGCCAGGGTCTCGTTGATCGACTTGTCGATGATCTCGCGCAACGGCATCGACTTATAGAGCCGCATGTTTTCGCGCATGCGGTCGTAGACGACAACCTTGTCGTTCACTGAGTATCCGACGAGCGTCAGGATGGCGGCGATGGCTGTCAGGTTGAAGTCGAGGCCGGTGATCGCGAAGAAGCCGATCGCCTTGGTGACGTCGAGCACCAGCGTGACGATGGCGCCGACGGCAAACGGCCATTCGAACCGCACCCAGATGTAGATGAGCATCGCGAAGCTGGCGATCACCACCGACAGGATGCCGGCCCAGGCAAGCTCGCCGCTGACCTTCGGACCGATGACGTCTGTGCCTTCGACGGTGGCGCCCGGATCAATCTTGGCGACTTCGGCCTTCAGTTTGGTCACCGCTGCCGTCTGCGCCTCTTCGCCGCCTTCCTGCCGTTGGGCACGCACAAGAATGCTGTTTTTGTCGCCGAAGGACTGCAATGTGATTTCGCCGAGCCCGAGAGTGTTCAGGCCATCGCGAAATGTGCCGAGATCGGCCGGGCCGCTGGTCTTGACGGACATCTGGATGCCGCCGCGGAAATCGACGCCGTAGTTCAGACCCGGATGGATGAACAGCAGGACCGAAGCGATCGAAAGCAGCGCCGAAACGGTGACCCCGAAGAAGCGCGCCTTCATGAACTGAATGTGCTTGTCATAGGGGCTGAACGGGATCAGCGGCCGGATGTTCAGCACCTTGAGCTTGCTGCGGCGGGTGATCTCGATCATCGCGACGCGCACGAAGGCGACCGAGGTGAACATCGAGATGATCAGGCCGAGCGCCATGGTCACGGCGAAGCCGCGAACCGGCCCGGAGCCGAAATAAAACAGGATGGCCGCAGCGATCAGGGCCGTCATGTTGCCGTCGATGATGGTCGAATAGGCACGGCGGAAGCCGGTATCGATGGCGGCGAAGGCACTCTTGCCCTTGCGTGTTTCCTCTCGGATGCGCTCATTGATCAGAACGTTGGCGTCGACCGCAAGACCGATGCCGAGCACGACACCGGCAATGCCTGGCAGCGTCAGCGTCGCACCCACCAGCGTCAGGGCCGAGAAGGTCAGGATCGTGTGGATCAGGAGCGCGATATTCGCCAGAACGCCCCAAGTGCCATAGAGAACGAAGATGAACAGTGCGACGAGCGCAAAGCCGACGAGGCCGGAATAAATACCCATCTTGATGGCGTCGGCGCCGAGGTCGGCGCCGACGGTGCGTTCCTCGATGACCGTCAGCTTGGCGGGCAGGGCGCCGGCGCGCAGCATGGCGGCAAGCGTCGTTGCGCTGTCGGCCGAGAAGCTGCCAGAGATCTGGCCGGAACCGCCGGTGATCGGCTCGCGGATAACAGGCGCGCTTAGCACCTTGTCGTCGAGGACGATGGCGAACGGATTGCCGACGTTCTGACGGGTGATTTCGGCAAAGCGGGTGGCGCCGGCGCTGTCGAAGCGGAAGCTGACGACCGGCTCATGCGTGTTCGGATCGAAGCTGACGCGGGCGTCCGAAAGCCGGTCGCCGGAGATTTCGACGCGGTCGAGGACCGGATAGGACCTGCCTTCCTCGTCCTTCAGCATGGTCACGCCAGGTCCCGCCTCGTTGTTCGGCGCCAGCATGTGGAACGACATCTTGGCGGTGGAGCCGAGAAGCTCGCGCAGGCGCGACGGATCCTGGGCGCCCGGAAGCTGGACGAGCACGCGGTTGGCGCCGACGCGCTGGATGGTCGGCTCGGAGACGCCGACCTGGTCGACGCGCTGACGGATGACTTCAAGGCTCTGCTGGACGGCATTATCGACATTGGTCGAGATGCCGGCCGGCGAGAAGCCGATGGTGATCGTGGCGCCGTTCGCGGTGACATCAAGATCCGTCTGGCCGGCGCTGATGCCGGTGCTGATCGGATTGGCGAGCGTCTTGAGGTCGGTGACGGCGGCATCGCTCTGCGCGGCATCGGCGAGCGTCACGACGATCTGGTTCTGGCTGCGGACGACGGCCTTCGGCTGGATGCCCTTTTCGCGCAGCACGCGGCGTGCGTCCTGAAGCAGCGATTGCAGCCGCTCCTTGGTCAGGTCCGCTTCGTCGACTTCCAGAACGAGATGCGAGCCGCCGCGAAGGTCGAGGCCGAGTGACACCTGTTCATGCGGCAGCCATGCTGGCACGCGCTGAAGGACGGATTGCGGCAGGACGTTCGGCAGGGCGATCAATAGGCCGAGAAAGATGATCACGGTATAGGTGAACACCAGCCATGGTGAAGTACGCATGTTGTATTCCTTAGATAATCGGGGGGCCGGCGCTCGGGCGCTGGCGGCATGTCGTCAGATGTCGGAAGCGCCTCGGCGCAAACGTCAGGCAGCAGCCGGCGGTGCGCGCGGCTGATGGGTCCTGGAGACCACGGCATGAAGCAGAGCTTCGGATGCCGGAAAAGCGGCCGATATGTTCCATCCGGCGAAATCGACAACCGGGGCAGCGACAAGGGCGGGCGATCCGGCATCATGAGCTGCCTGCTTCGGCGCAAGCTTGCGCTCGGTGGCGAGCAACCCGCGCACGGCATCGCGCGCAGTCAGCTGCGGCGGTTGCGGATCACGGCCGGAGGAGGAAAGCGTATTGCCGGCAGCGGCCGGCGAGATGACCAGATTGCCGCCGAAAAGCAGGCCGAGATAGGCAAGGATGGCGACGAGGAGAGAAGCGGCGACACGGTTGGTCAGACGGTGCTGGTCCAGCTCCATCTTCTCCGTCCCGGCGATGTCACTCCCGTATCGGCTCAAAAGCGCGCCAATCTCATTCTCTTTGCGGCGGAGCGTCATCCGCCGGGATAATTGTATCAGGCCCACGCTCGTCTTCATAGGGCACACTCTCATGATGCACTTGGGCGAGCCGGTCAACCATACCCAGCGCGATTTCACGCTCGCCCATGATGACGGTGTCGGCGCCATAGTGCTTCAATTCATCGACCTCGGCGTCGGAATGGGCGCGGGCGACGATGAGGATCGACGGATTGACGCTGCGCGCCTGCTCGGCGATGCGGCAGGCCTCGAAGGCGTTCGGGATGGCGATGGCAAGGCTGCGGGCGGCGGAAAGGTTGGCGAGGTCGAGCGTTTCCCGCATCACCGCATTGCCCATCAGGGTTTCGATACCCTGAGCTTTCAGCTCGCCGATGCGCTTGTCGGAATCCTCGATGACGAGGAAAGGTGTGGCTGACGATTTGAGATTCTGCCCGACGATGCTGCCAACCCGCCCGTAGCCGACGAGAATGGCGTGGCCGCTGAGAGCGGTCGGGTGCACCTCGTCGTCTTCGGGCAAAACCTCCTCCTGGGCGGCGATCGCAGCTGCCGCGAGAGGGGCCGCCACCACCTCTTCCCGCTTTGCCCCGTCCAGCAGCGGCCGCACGCGGTCGCAGAGGAAGAACAGCAGCGGATTGAGGATGATCGAGATGATGGCGCCGGCAAGGATCAGATCGCGGCCTTCCTCCGGCAGCAGCCCGAGTTCGACGCCGAGGGCGGCGAGGATGAAGGAGAATTCGCCGATCTGGCCGAGGCTGGCCGAAATCGTCAGCGCCGTGCTAAGCGGCTTCTTGAAGGCGAGCACGATCAGCAGGGCGGCGACGGATTTGCCGATGACGATGATGAAGATGGTGGCGAGGATCGGCAGCGGCTTGTCGATCAGGATGTTCGGATCGAACAGCATGCCGACCGAGACGAAGAAGAGTACGGCAAAGGCGTCGCGCAGCGGCAGGCTTTCCTGTGCGGCGCGATGGCTGAGTTCGCTTTCTGCAAGCACCATGCCGGCAAAGAAGGCGCCGAGCGCCAGCGACACGCCGAAGAGCTTTGCCGCTCCGAAAGCGACGCCGAGCGCAATCGCCAGTACGCCGAGCCGGAACAGCTCGCGCGACCCGGTATGGGCGATGCGGTGCATCGTCCATGGAATGAGCTTGCGGCCGAAGACCAGCATCAGCGCCACGAACAGCGCGACCTTCACCAGCGTCATGGCGATCATGCCGCCGATGCCGAGATCGAGGCCCAACAGGCGGTTCAGCCCGGCCGAGAGCGGCTCGACAGGCGCGTGACCGTCACCGCCGATGCTGGCTGCGGCCGGGATGAGCACCAGCGCCAGCACCATGGCGAGATCCTCGACGATCAGCCAGCCGACGGCGATCCTGCCGCGCTCCGTTTCGACCAGGCGCCGCTCCTGCAGCGCTTTCAACAGCACCACGGTTGAAGCGACCGAAAGCGCCAGGCCAAAGACCAGGCTGCCGCCGGTCGGCCAGCCCATGAAGGCGCCGAGCCCCCAGCCGAGCAGCGTCGCGAAGGCGATCTGCGCGATCGCGCCTGGCACGGCGATGCCGCGCACCGACAGCAGGTCTTTCAGCGAAAAGTGCAGGCCGACGCCGAACATCAGCAGGATGACGCCGATTTCGGCAAGTTCCGGCGCCAGGCTCTGATCCGCCACATAACCCGGCGTGTGTGGTCCGACCAGCACGCCGGCTATGAGATAACCGACGAGCGGCGGCATCCGCAGCCGATGGGCAAGCGCGCCGAAGACGAAAGCCAGCACGAGGCCGCCGACGATTGTCGAAATCAAGGGCGTATCGTGTGGCATTGCTGTCTCCCGATCTGGAAATCCCGTTCGTAATATGACATATATGGTCTATATCGACCAATATGGGTAAGTTGAAATTATGGGTCAAGGCGCAAGGGAAACAATTCTCACTCCCGCACTCTGCCGCGCGGCGCGCGGATTGCTCGATTGGACCCAGACCGATCTTGCCGACAGGGCCGCCGTCTCGCGCAGCACCATCCGCGATTATGAGGGTCGCCTCCACGACATCCACCGCGCGACGGAGGCGCAGCTGCGCCTCGCCTTCGAGGAAGGCGGGGTCCAATTCGTCGAGATCGATGGGGCGGGTACCGGCCTCTGCCTGTCCACGGCATAATTCCTCAAATCGGAATCGATCGACTCAGGGCGCCAGGCAGGTGGCGGAGACCCTGTAGACGGAGAGCGACTTACCCCTGTAATAGCCCTCCGTCGGCTGCCAGTTCTTCAGAACCTCGGGCGTCTCCGCGGCGCAGGTCAGGGACCCATCCGTCAGGAAAAGCACTTTGCCGGTGATGTCGGCAGGTAGAGCGAATTCCTGTTCGTAATAGCTCTCCGGAAGGCCGGCCGGCGCCCGCGCATAGATCCGGTAGGATGCATCGCGCAGCGTATAGAAAAGATCGGCGACCATGTCGCGATTGTCGGTGACGATGATGTCGGTGCCGGCCTGAGCCGCGAGTGCGGCGGCCTCGCGGCTGACCTCGGCGCGGCCGAGATAGCGCTTCATCAGTTCGTCGCCGTTCGGCAGCAGCAACTGCTGCGGAAAGACCGTCGCCAGCGGAAACAGCAGGCTGGCGATGCCGTTGATGGTGAGCGACAGTCTCAGGCCCCTCGGCCACATCCGATAAAGCAGCCAGACGGCAAGGATGGTCCCGGCGATATAGGCGGTCACCGCCCAGTTCGCATAGGCCTTGGCGACCGTTGCCTGTAGCGTGATCAGCACCACCACCGGCATCGACAGCCAGACCAGCATCTTTTCCCGATCGTCGCTCCTGCCCTTGATCATGCGATAGACTGCCCAGAGCATCGCAAAGAAGATGATCGGCCCGACGACGCCGAATTGGGCGGAGAAGAATTCAAACCCGCGACGGAGATTGATGCCGAGTTCGCTCCAGTGGGCGATGTCCTGCGTATGCCGCACCGTCGTATTATTGTGCTGCAGGTTCCACCAAAGGTTCGGCAAGGCAACCACCGTCGCGATCGCGACCGCAATGATGAAATCCCGGATGGCGATGCGCGCCGCCGGAATGAAGAGGAGAGCAAGCGCGCCGCCCGGAACGACGAACAGCACGGCGTATTTCGTCATGAAGGCGAGGCCGACGCCGAGGCCCATGACGAGCGCGAGCCCCACCGAGCGACGCTGCGTCAAGCCGAAATAGGCAAACAAGCTGATCGCGATGAAGAACAGCAGGATCACGTCGGTCGAGAAGAATACCGAGGAAAGTGCGACGCCCGGGAGGGTAATGTAGGTGGCGCCTGTCCACCCTTCGATCTCCGGGCCGACGAAACGCTTTGCAACCTTCATCAGAACCAGTGCCGCCGCCATGTGGATCAGTGGTCCGGAGAGCCTGATCCAGTAGATGGCGTTGGAGCCGGAAAGCTCGGTCATCGCCCGGATCACCCAAGCGATCATCGGCGGTTTGGAATAATAGCCGAGATCGAGATTCTGCGCCCAGAACCAGTACTGCGCCTCGTCGACGAACAGGTCCGTCTGATCGAAATGCAGCGTAACGACGCGCCAGAGCGTGAAGCCAAGAACGATGAGGAGACCAGATCTGGGGGACATAAGCGAGTGTTCCGCTGACATGAAAGGCGCCAGTGCGATACACCAAAGGTGCCGGACTGCCAACGGGGATGGATGGGTTTTAGAACACCCGAAGCGCGCGGATATCGCGGTTTGCGGCGAGAAAATCGAGGCGGGCGACGGCGGCGAGCAGCGTCATTGCAATCAAGCAGGAACCCAATCCGAGAACAATCATTGCTCTGTCCTTGTCGACGTCATGTCTTGGTTATCGACCGGCGTATATCACGGAGCTTGCGTGTGCCTTGTAGCAGCCGTGCAACTCCGCAGCAGTATTTGCTGTGAACGGCCTTGAATTGCTTCAAAAGCCGGTGCTGCCAAAGGCTTATTAACCTTCAAGCAAGGAATTAACCATAAACATTGGTTTACACGTCGGAATGGGAAGATTCACTCGTTCCCACCAGGCATGACGCCGTCCCGCCGTACCGGGTTGATCCGGTATCCATCTCTTCAGACAGCTCCGAAACATAGCTGATCAAGGGGCTTCGATCCGCCGGTTGTAACCGGTTGGTGAGGACCGTCTCCAGACCTGCGTTTCGACGGATGCTGCAAAAGTTTTTGGCCGGGCTTTCGCTCGGAATGTGGTCGGGGACAGGCGTTGAGGCAGGATATGCCATCAGATCAGGCTCGTGGAGCGCAGGCAGGCAGCTTGCGCGACCGCCTGCGCTTTGTCGGTCTCGATGCCGACCAGTGCGAGCTGGTGCGCCGCAATCGACCGGCCCTCGAAGCGCATTTGAAGGCAGGTCTCAGAGATCTCTTCCACAGGTTCCAGTCATTCCCCGACGCCGCGCGTAATTTCGAGAGCGAGCGCCAAGTCGAGCGCCTGCATGATCTGCAGTCCTCGCACTGGGATGTGCTGACCGATGCGCGGTTCGACAGTCTCTATGCCGAGCGCGTCAAGGTTCTCTCCGATACCGAAAGCAAGATCGGCCTCGATCCGCGCTGGCACGTGGCTGGCCATGGCGTCGTGCTGGAGCATGTTGTTTCCGGTCTCGCCGAGCAGATCGCCGGCCGATCGTTGCTGCCGTCCGCCAAGCGTCGCACCCGCGAAATCTCCGATCTGATGACAGCGATCATCCGCATCGTCATGGTCGATGTGGAAATCGCCGTCTCGCTCCGCTTCAACGCGCAGCGCGCCGCTGAACAGCGCGCGCTTGCCGATCAGCGCGCCGATAACGAGGCCGAGATCGTCAGGATCTTCGGCGATGTCATCGAAGGCCTGTCGGCACGCGACTTGACGCGGCGCGCGCCCGTCGATGGAGCCCATGCCGCGATCGCCGCCGCGCTGAACGGCGCATTGGATGGCCTCCAGGCCGAGTTCACCGCCATCACCGAGCGCACGCTCAAGGCCGAAGCGGCGACAGGCTCGCTTGCCGGCCTGTCCAGGCAGTTCGCCGGCACGGCTTCGGACCAGGCCGACCGGCTGCAGCTTTCTGCCGCTGCCCTTGCCGGTATCGCCGGCAGTGTCCGCGACGGTGCTGCCGACAGCCGCACTGCCGAACAGGCCGCCGCCTCGACGCGCGCCGCCGTCGAACAAAGCGGCGAGGTCGTCGGCCGCGCGATCAGCGCCATGGCCGACATCGAGCAGTCAGCCGAAAAGATCGGCCAGATCATCGGCGCGATCGACGAGATCGCCTTTCAGACCAATCTTCTGGCGCTGAACGCCGGCATCGAGGCCGCTCGCGCCGGCGATTCCGGCCGCGGTTTTGCCGTCGTCGCCCAGGAGGTCCGCGCGCTGGCCCAGCGCTCGGCCGAAGCCGCCCGCGAGATCAAGACGCTGGTGACGACGACCAAGGCCCAGGTCGACGCAGGCGTGCAGATGGTCGGCCGCACACAGGATTCGATCGGCAGCATCGTGCGTCAGGTCACCGACATCAATGCCGCCATCGCGGGCATCGCCACCCGAACCGGCGAACATGCCGCAAGCCTCGACATCGTGACTTCAGACATCAAGGGCCTGGGTAGCGAGGTGGCGGACAGCGCCGGCCTTGTGGAGCGTTCCGCCGAAGGCGCCGACCACCTTCATACCGTCATTCTCGAACTCGGTCAGACGATTCGCGAATTCCGCATCGCCCGGGAAAACGCCAATGCCGGACGCCCGGCGCCGGTTCGTGTGACGTCGCCGCGCGCCATCGAAGCCGCCGCTCGTCCGGCTGTGGCCGAAGACGAATACGAAAATGATGATTCTAGCCTTCCGCGGCCGTTCGCAAGCGTCGGAGGTGGGCGGAATGTTTACTAACCTATCGGATGATTGCCTCAGCTCGTCTTCTCGGGCCGGGGACAAGGGGACAAGGAAAAGCTGATGGCAGCAAAGAAGAGTGGCAAGACGCTGGATTTGACAGCGGTGCTCGACCTCAACGAGGCTTCCGCCTTGCGCGACAAACTTCTCTCCCTCAGGGGTAGCGGCCTGTCAATAGACGCTTCCGGCGTCGAACGGATCGGTGCTCTTTGTGCCCAGGTTCTGATGTCCGCCGAGAAGACCTGGGTGCAGGACAAGCAGCCATTCACCTTCTCCAAGGTGTCCGACGCATTTCAGAAAACCATGCAGCTGGCGGGCGTCAATATTGATCACCTGCTTGCCAAGGAGATTCGGCAATGAAGAAAAAAGTTCTTACCGTGGATGATTCCCGCACCATCCGAAACATGCTTCTCGTGACGCTGAACAATGCCGGCTTCGAGACGATTCAGGCGGAAGACGGCATCGAGGGTCTCGAGATTCTCGAAGAGTCCAATCCTGACGTCATCGTGACCGACATCAACATGCCGCGCCTCGATGGTTTCGGCTTCATCGAAGGTGTCCGCCGCAACGAAAAATATCGGGCGATCCCGATCCTGGTCCTGACCACCGAAAGCGACGCGGAAAAGAAGAACCGCGCCCGCCAGGCCGGTGCCACGGGCTGGATCGTCAAGCCTTTCGATCCGGCCAAACTGATCGATGCCATTGAGCGTGTAACCGCTTAAACCCAGGATTTGCACCGATGGATATGAACGAAATCAAAGAGATCTTTTTCCAGGAGTGCGAGGAACAGCTCGCCGAGCTGGAATCCGGTCTTCTGAAATTGAATGATGGCGATCGCGATCCGGAAACCGTCAATGCGGTGTTTCGTGCCGTGCATTCGATCAAGGGTGGCGCCGGCGCCTTCGGCCTTGATGATCTGGTCGCCTTCGCCCATGTTTTCGAGACCACTCTCGATTGCGTTCGATCCAACAAGCTCGAGCCGACCCAGGACGTCCTGAAGGTGATGCTGAAGTCGGCCGACGTGCTCGCCGACCTGACGAATGCTGCGCGTGACGGCGGCAGCGTCGATGAAAGCCGCAGCCGAAGCCTGGTCAAGGAGCTCGAGGCGCTGGCCAACGGTGAGTTGCCATCTCCCTCGGCATTGGCCGAGGCGCCGGCCCCGAAGGGCGCAGCAAAGCCCGTGGCCAAGGCCGTTCCGGCCGCTGCGGCGCCGACAGTCAAGCCCACCGACGACAGCGGCTTCCAGCCGGTCCCCTTTTCCTTCGACGATTTTGGCGGCGAGGGCGGTGCGGACTCCGGCATGCCGGCCTATGAAGTCATCTTCAAGCCGCGCTACGAACTCTATTCCAAGGGCAATGATGCAACGTTGCTGCTGCGCGACCTCTCGCGCCTCGGCGAAATGACCATCTATTGCAATACCGACGACCTGCCGGGCCTGGAGGAACTCGATCCGGAAGGCGCTTATTTCTTCTGGAACGTCACGATCAAGACGGACAAGGGCGAGGACGCCATTCGTACCGTCTTCGAATTTGCTGAGTGGGATTGCGAACTGACGGTGAAGCCGGTCGAGGAAGCAAGGGCCGACGCGACCAGCAACGACGAACTGCCGATGGTGCCGGTTCCCTTCGATCTGTCGATCCTGGATGAGAGCGGCGCAACGGAAGAAGTTTCCGCCGCCAACGCAAGGGCCGAGGAGACGGCCGCCGCCGTTGCCGCCGCCGAGACCGCCTCCAACGTCACGCAGATGGCTTCAGCCGCCGCCCGTGTCGAGAAGAAGGAATCGGCCGCCGCCGCAGCAGCCGCTGCAAGTGCTGCCGCCCAGAACAACGCCGCCGCCGGCGCCGGCCAGACGATCCGCGTCGATCTCGACCGTGTCGACCGCCTCATCAACCTCGTCGGCGAACTGGTCATCAACCAGGCGATGCTGTCGCAGAGCGTCATCGAGAACGACACGACCGGTACCTCCTCGATCAACATGGGTCTCGAGGAGTTGCAGCAGCTCACCCGCGAGATCCAGGACTCGGTCATGGCGATTCGCGCCCAGCCGGTGAAGCCGGTGTTCCAGCGCATGTCGCGTATCGTCCGCGAAATCGCCGACATGACCGGCAAATCGATCCGCCTCATCACCGAAGGTGAAAATACCGAAGTCGACAAGACGGTCATCGACAAGCTGGCCGAGCCGCTGACCCACATGATCCGCAATGCCGTCGACCACGGCATCGAAACGCCTGAAAAGCGTGCAGCCGCCGGCAAGAACACCGAAGGCACGGTCCGCCTGACCGCCAAGCATCGTTCAGGACGCATCCTGATCGAGCTTGCCGATGACGGCGCCGGCATCAACCGCGAGAAGGTCCGCCAGAAGGCGATCGACAACGACCTCATCCCGGCCGATTCCAACCTGTCGGACGAAGAAATCGACAACCTGATCTTCCTGCCGGGCTTCTCGACGGCCGACAAGATCTCGGACATCTCCGGCCGTGGCGTCGGCATGGACGTCGTCAAGCGTTCGATCCAGGCGCTCGGCGGCCGTATCAACATCACCTCCAAGCCGGGCCACGGCTCGGTCTTCACCATGAGCCTGCCGCTGACGCTCGCCGTCCTCGACGGCATGGTGGTCACCGTCGCCGGCCAGACCTTGGTGGTGCCGCTGACTGCGATCGTCGAAACCCTGCAGCCGGAAGCGGCCGCGATCCACTCCTTCGGTGCAAACCACCGGCTGATCTCGATCCGCAACAGCTTCTGCCCACTGGTCGATGTCGGTCGCATCCTGAACTTCCGCGCCACCCAGGCCAACCCGGTCGAGGGCGTGGCGCTTCTGGTGGAATCCGAAGGCGGCGGCCAGCGCGCCCTGATGGTCGACGCCATCCAGGGTCAGCGCCAGGTGGTCATCAAGAGCCTGGAAGCGAACTATACCCATGTGCCGGGCATTGCCGCCGCGACCATTCTCGGTGACGGGCGCGTCGCTCTCATCCTCGATGTCGACGCGGTCGTCGGCGCCTCGCGCGGCCAGTCGCTCAAAGCGGAAATGTCGTTAGCAGCGGTAGGGTAAGGCAATGTCGTACGCCGTAAAAAATCTGAACGAGGGGGATCGCGAGCTGATCGCGTTCCGCATCGGGGATCAGGAATTTTGCGTGAACATCATGTCGGTTCGTGAGATCCGGGGCTGGACCCCGGCGACCGCGATGCCGCACTCGCCTGCCTATATGCTCGGTGTCATCAACCTGCGCGGCGCGGTGCTGCCGATCATCGACCTTGCTGCCCGGCTTGGCATGAAGCCGGCCGATCCGACTGCCCGTCATGTCATCATCGTCGCCCAGGTCCGGCGCAAGGTCGTCGGCCTGCTGGTCGATGCCGTCTCCGATATCCTGACGGTGACCGACGAGACCGTCCAGCCGACGCCCGAGATCTCCTCCGAGCTCGAGCGTCAATTTGCCCGCGGCATTCTTGCCATCGACAAGCGCATGATCTGCCTGATCGAACTCGAATCCCTCTTTCCCGAGACCGAAAGCGAAGCCGCATGAACGCAATGGGCGCAAAAGATCAGAGGCAGGGATCCGACGAGGTGCTGGCGAGCGGTGAATATCCGCTGACACGCCGCGACCTCACGGAGATTGCCGCGATGATCTATTCGGATGCCGGCATCTTCCTCAACGAGACGAAGGCGTCGCTCGTCTATTCGCGCCTGTCGAAACATATCCGTAATCTCGGTCTGTCCGGCTTCCGGGAATATTGCGACCTCGTCGCTTCGCCGGCGGGAGCTGCGCCGCGCCGCGAGATGCTCTCGCATCTGACGACCAATTTTACCCGCTTCTTCCGCGAAAACCATCATTTCGACCACCTGCGCGACCATGTCCTGCCGGAACTTCTGCAAAGGGCGAGATCGGGCGGCAGGGTGCGCATCTGGTCGGCCGCTTCCTCCGACGGGCAGGAACCCTATTCGATCGCGCTCACGGTGCTCTCGCTGATGCCGAATGTCGCCGATTACGACTTCAAGATCCTGGCAACCGACATCGACCCGAAGATCCTGGCGATCGCCCGGGCCGGCGCCTATGACGAAAGCGCGCTCGAAACCGTTTCGCCCGCCATGCGCAAGCAATGGTTCAGCGAAGTCGAGATCCAGGGCCGCAGGAAGTTCCAGGTCGACGACCGGGTCAAGCGGCTGATCACCTACAACGAGCTGAACCTGATGGCGCAATGGCCGTTCAAGGGCAAGTTCGACGTCATCTTCTGCCGCAACGTCGTCATCTATTTCGACGAGCCGACGCAGATGAAGATCTGGCAGCGTTTCGCCGGCCTGCTGCCGGAGGGCGGGCATCTCTATATCGGCCATTCCGAGCGTGTGTCGGGCGAGGCAAAACACGTCTTCGACAATATCGGCATCACGACCTATCGCTATACGGCCAAAGGTCTCGGGAGGAAGGCATGAGCGCGCCGGCAAGGGTTCTCGTTGTTGACGACTCCCCGACGATGCGGGGTCTGATCACCGCCGTCTTGAGTTCGGACCCCGAGGTCAACGTCATCGGCCAGGCCGGCGACGCGCTGGAAGCGCGCGAGGCGATCAAGCGGCTGAACCCCGACGTGGTGACGCTCGACATCGAGATGCCGAACATGAACGGTCTCGATTTCCTCGAAAAGATCATGACGCTGCGTCCGATGCCTGTCATCATGGTCTCGACAATGACCCACCGCGGCGCCGAGGCGACGCTTGCGGCACTTGAGATCGGTGCGTTCGACTGCGTCGGCAAGCCGGGGCCGGGCGAACTCCGGCCCTTCGGCGACCTCGCCGAGAAGGTCAAGGCTGCCGCGCGCACGCAGCGCCAGTTCTCCCATCCGGTTGCCCCCGCAGCACCCCCGCCCTCCGTCGCCGATTTCCGCGTCGGCCGCAAGATCGTCGCGATCGGCTCGTCGACCGGCGGCGTCGAGGCGCTGATCGCCGTGCTGCAGAAGTTTCCGGCCAATTGCCCGCCGACGGTCATCACCCAGCATATGCCGCCGACCTTTACCAAGAGCTTCGCCGAACGGTTGAACCGCCTCTGTGCGCCGGTGGTGCAGGAAGCAACCGACGGTGCCCGGCTCGAAATCGGCAAGATCTATCTGGCGCCCGGCGGCGAGCGCCATCTCCAGGTCAGCAGTGCCTCGGCGCCGTGCTGCCGTCTCGTTGACCGGGCGCCGGTCAACGGTCACCGGCCATCGGTCGACGTGCTGTTCGATTCGGTCGCGGAGTTGGCGGGTCGCAACGCCGTCGGTGTGATTTTGACCGGAATGGGCCGCGATGGTGCCGCCGGATTGTTGAAAATGCGCCACGCCGGCGCCAGAACACTCGGCCAGAACGAAAAAACCTGTGTCGTTTACGGAATGCCAAGGGTTGCCCATGAACTTGGCGCCGTTGAGCAGCAGTTGCCCCTGTCTGCCATCGGGGAAGAAATATTGAAAATGACAGCCGCCCGAAAGGAAGGGACCGAATAAAATGTCGATCGCGGAGAAAATCAAAGTTCTGATCGTCGACGATCAGGTAACGAGCCGGTTGCTGCTCAGTGACGCGCTGACCCAGCTCGGTTTCAAGCAGATCACGTCCGCAGGCGACGGCGAGCAGGGCATGAAAATCATGGCCGAGCAGCCGCACCACCTGGTGATCTCGGACTTCAACATGCCGAAGATGGATGGCATCGGCTTCCTTCAGGCCGTGCGCACCAATCCGAACACCAAGAAGGCAGCCTTCATCATCCTCACCGCCCAGGGCGACCGAGCACTGGTGCAGAAGGCAGCCCAGCTCGGGGCCAACAACGTGCTCGCCAAGCCGTTCACGATCGAGAAGATGAAAGCGGCCATCGAAGCTGTGTTTGGAGCCCTGAAATGATCACTGAGGGGGCAGCCCGCCGCGTGCACATCATTCAGGGCGAGTACAAGGTTCTGAACGATCCGAATGCGGTCCTCTCGACCATTCTCGGTTCCTGCGTGGCTGCGTGCCTCCGAGACCCTATCGCCGGCATCGGCGGCATGAACCACTTCTTGCTGCCCGGTTCGGCGACGTCGCCGACCTCAGGCGGCGATGCCACCCGTTACGGCGTGCATCTGATGGAACTGCTGATCAACGGTCTCCTGAAACAGGGCGCCCGGCGCGACAGGCTGGAGGCCAAGATCTTCGGCGGCGCCAAGACGATCTCGACATTCTCCAATGTCGGTGAGCAGAACGCGGCCTTCGCCATGCAGTTCCTGAAGGATGAAGGCATTCCGGTGGTCGGTTCCTCCACAGGCGGAGACCACGGACGCAAGCTTGAATTTTGGCCCGTCTCCGGTCGTGCCCGGCAATACCCCCTGACCGGCGCCGAAACGCAGAGAACCGTCGCTCTCGAGCAGCGCCCTGCCGCTCCGCCGAAGCCCGTCGAAACCAGTATCGAATTTTTTTGATGTCGAGGATTTTCATATGACATTTAACCCGGTGATGGAGCCGCCTGCGCCTGTCGAGGCGTTGAGCGACATCCTGATGCGCATCGTTTCCGAACTGCACGATGTCGCCTATCTCATCGAGCGCATCGAGCCGCAGCTTCTCGATCTCGGCGGCGCCGAAATTCTGAATTCACCGGATGCCATGAAGGTCATGCAGGGCATCGACCTCGCCGTGCAGAAATCGCGTGGCCTTGCCGAGTTCATCGACACCATCACCGGCGAAATCCCGCACGGCTGGGCAGTCGACGTCGCCACCGCGCTCAGCCTCGTCAAGCTGGCAGAAATGCAGAAGGCATTGGGCGGCGCCACACGCCACGGCCATTCCCAGCCATTGAGCAAGGCAGCCGGCGACTTCGACTTCTTCTAAGGCGCATCGCTTCAAGCCGGATTCATGCGGCGCTCCAAGTCTTGATTTATGCATGTCGTTTCCCAAAACCGCTGCGAAGTTTTGGGGCGCATTCATTCGGCCTTTTTTGCTCCCGCCGGCGCTTCACGAAACGCTCGCACAAGTTTCGCCGATTATTCGTCAGATGAGGCAATAAGCCTGCTTTGTCTTTGACGAATCGTGCGAGAACAGAATGAATCTGTTAAATCAATTAGTTCAGATCTTTAAGAACTTCAGTTCCCTTGGCCGAACACGCCTGATGATTCTCGGAGGCGTCGGCGCCGTCTCTATCGCAATCGTCCTTGCGGCCGCTCTTTTCGTCAACAAGCCGGCACAGGAAACGCTGTATGTCGGTCTGGATGCGCCGGATCTCAACCAGATCAGCATGGCGCTTGCCGAAGCCAACGTCGATTTCCAGGTCGGTACGGACGGCACCAGTATCAGCGTCCCCGCAGGGATGACGGGCAAAGCCAGGCTGTTGCTTGCCGAGCGCGGCCTGCCGAACAGCGCCAATGCCGGTTACGAACTCTTCGACAATGTCGGCTCCCTCGGCCTGACCTCCTTCATGCAGGAGGTGACGCGGGTTCGAGCGCTGGAAGGCGAAATCGCCCGCACCATCCAGTCGATCTCCGGGATCACCGCCGCGCGCGTGCATATCGTCATGCCGGAGGTTGGAAACTTCCGAAAGGCGGAGCAGAAGCCGACCGCCTCCGTCATGATTCGTGCCAGCGCCACCACCGGGCGCAGTGCCGCGACCTCGATCCGCCACCTCGTCGCCTCGGCCGTGCCGGGGCTTGACGTCGATGACGTGACGATCCTCGATTCCGCCGGTCAACTGCTCGCTTCCGGCGACGAAGCGAGCAACAGCTCGCTGAACCGCTCGCTCACCATCGTCCAGAACGTCCAGCAGGAAGTCGAATCCAACATCGACAAGGCGCTGGCACCCTTCCTCGGCATGGACAACTTCCGTTCCAGCGTGACCGCCGATCTCAACACGGACGCCCAGCAGATCCAGGAAACGACCTACGATCCCGAGTCCAAGGTCGAACGCTCGGTCCGCTCGACCAAGGAAGCCCAGCAGTCGCAGCAGAAACAGTCGGACAGCGCGACGACGGTCGAGCAGAATATTCCGCAGGCGGCTCCCGAGGCCGGCGGTTCCGCCGGGCCCGAATCGCAGGACAAGTCCGACAAGCGCGAAGAGCAGACCAACTACGAAATCAACAGCCGGACGACGGCGACGACCCGCAACAGCTACAAGGTCGAGAAGCTGTCGATTGCGGTGGTGGTCAACAAGGGCCGCATCGCCAAGATGGTCGGCGAGCCCGCCGACCAGGCCAAGATCGATGCCTATCTTGCCGAAATGCAGAAGATCGTCGCTTCGGCGTCCGGCATCGACGCCAAGCGTGGCGACGTCGTCACCGTTACGGCGATGGATTTCCTCGAGAACCAGCTGCTCGAAGACGCCACCGGTGGTGTGCGCGTCATGGATATGCTGAGCCGCAACCTCGCCGGCATTATCAACTCTCTCGCCTTCGTCGCGGTCGCCTTCGTGGTGGTCTGGATGGGCCTGCGGCCTCTAGTGCGCAGCGTCAGCGGCAATGGCAGCTCGTCGGTCCTCGGCGACGCCACGCCGGAGGCGGCCGGCCTCGAGCTTCCGGACTTCGCGCCTTCCGCAGGCGCGCCCGGAGGAGCCCTCATGGACGGCTTCGGCTCCGACTTCGGCTTCGACAGCACCGAGGATCTGCTCAGCCTCGGCGACGACGACGGAAACTTCAATCGTCGCGTCAAGGAAGGCCCGGAGCGCAAGCTCTCCCGCATGGTCGAGATCAACGAGGAACGCGCCGCGAAAATCCTCCGGAAATGGGCGATCGACGAGGCAGCGTAAGAAAAAAGGCCGGGCAACCGGCCTTTTTCATGTCGGTACCACGCTTGATTTCCTGTAACGGGATCGTTGTCAGTTCCCGCAAACAAATGACGAACCGCTCTGGAAGCAGTGACGGTAAATGTCGGGCATTCGGCATGAAGACCAGGAACAGATCCGACCGCACCAGCGCATGATGCCGAAAAGTGTCGCTGTCGAGAAATTTAATAAGGCGAACTCGCGTAAAACGCGAATGAAGTTGCGATACCCCCAGAATCACCTTAGCCTCCCCTATATCTTGAGGGGTGGAATTGATCATCGAATCAGCGCATGGGCGACAGCGAAAGTAAATCCCTAGAAGTCGGAGATGGTGATTTGCATCGGCTGGCTTACCCTTGGGTGATTCGAAATGGGATTCGAGCGGAACTTGAATTGAATCCCTTACAGAAAAATTGCTGTTGCACCGAGTTCGATCGTTTCTCAGCCGCAGGACATTGCCAATGGATATGAACGTAATTCAGGCGAGCAAAGGCGAGAGGCAGATGGCGAATTTCGCGAGCGCGGTGATGCCGGATCTGTTGCCGCGCGATCAACTCCTCCAGCGCCTGCACGGCGTCGCCAACACTGGCAGGTTGCAGTCCGGTCTGCGGGCGCTGACCGAGTATGTGGGTGCTTCGCACTACCTTCTGGCGCGCTGCGATCTCCTTCAGGAAAGCGGTCTCGATTTCATTGTTTCGTCGGATTGGCCCTTTGACCTGGTCAGGGATATCGCCAATGATCTGGTTCGCGGCTATGCCCGTTCGACGGAGCTGGAAAAATGCATGCAGGTCTTCCAGCCGAATTTTGCTCTTATGCCTGATACTGCCGACGTGCCCGACGGCGCCAGCCGTCAATATTGTTCTCTCACCTTCAATGTCGGCCGGTCGCGGCTGGCCCTGATGTTCCTGTTCGGCGAGGGGTTCATCCTTTCGCCTGAGCGCCTGCGAGATGTGGGCCTGCTTGCAGGTTATGTCGCGAGTTTCCTCCGCTGCGGTGGTACGAGGGTCGACCGCGATTTCGAATTGACGGACCGCGAGCTGGAATGCCTCTTCTGGATCGCCGAGGGCAAGACCAGCGACGAGATCGCCATGATCCTCGGAATCTCCCGCAATACCATCAACAACTACATCACCAGCGTGATGCGCAAGACGGCGACCAAGACCCGGTCCGAGGCGATTGCCTTCGCCGTCCGCAATAATCTCGTATAGGGGGATCTATGGGGCATCCATCAGCCAGGACGATGAGCAGCGCCGAACAGCTGCGCATGGTGCGTGTGAACAGGATTTCCAGCCGGTCCGATCTTTTCCCGCGGCTGATTGCGATGCAGAAGCTCGCCGATGCTCAAGGGTTTGCGATCTTCCGCGTCAGCGGCTCGGGTCTTCCGGCAAAGCAGCGCCTTGTCTGCGAACTCGAGAACTGGGGGTCTTCCAATGCCGGCTTCGGCAAGGCCTTCACAGATGCCTATGGCGATATCCTTCTCGACCATATCGAGAAGTCTTTGTTGCCGCTCTCATGGGCCGGCGGTTACGACCGTGCGGCACCTGGTCCTGCGGACTTCGCCCCGTTCATGACGCGGCTGCAGGACGGTATTGTGCCTTTTTCCGGCCTTGCCTTTCCAGTGCGGCTCGGCACGGTCGGCAACGGTTTCATCCTTTTCACCGGCGATGAGATTGATCCCTCGAGCGATACGATCGTCGAGCTGCACGGTCGCTGCTGCCATATTATGATGGATCTGCTCTCGCTCGACGAACGCCGCACGGCCACCGCCGAGGCGCTCAGCGAACGCGAGATCGCCTGTCTCCAGCTCGCCGGCGACGGCCGCATCAGCGAAGAGATCGCCGACAAGCTCGGCCTGTCCGTGCACACCGTGAACGCCTATCTCGGCTCGGCGACCATCAAACTCGATTCCGTCAATCGCATCCAGGCGATCGCCAAGGCGATCCGGCTCGGCTACATCAGCTGAGGCCCTGCGGGCCGGGCTCTTTCATTTTAAGATTGCGTTTGATGCGTGTCGCCCGGAACTGTGCAGTGGTTCCGGGCCTACGACACGCATCGTCGCATGAATCAAGTTTGATGCGACGCGCTTGAGTCAAAACCGTTTCCGATTGTGGGGCGATGCGCTGTCGAAGGACGGATGAAAGCGCGATTGTCCTGAGAGATGTCAGCCCGCCAGCGACCGGGGCGACTGATTGACGTTGTAGCGCGCTTCCCGGAGGCTCTTTTCGAGGAAGACGGTGTTTTCGTCGGGATCGGCCGAGGGATCCTGGAAAGCGATATGATTGATCTCGATGCCGGCGTGATCTTCGGCGAGAGTCAGCTGTGCATAAACGGTGACGCCGCGCGGCTTGATTTCCAGATCGAGAACGACTTCGGGCTTGCCGCCCCATTCCAGCGTATAGTTGCCGCCCAGGCCGAAATTCACCGTGCCCGGATGAAAGAAAAGCTCTGCCGCCGAAGCGACGAGATCGGAAAGGTTGCCGTAATACTCGAAGCGCAGCAGTGAAATAAGGTCAGAAGCATCCAGAAGGCGCAGTTCCGTGGCGACCGGGCTGATCGCAACTGCGAGGATCTTTTCACGCTGGGTAGAGTGAGGGCATTTTTTCATTCGGCTTATCTTACCCGTTTGTTCTTGGCATCTGCGGCGTAGACCCGGTGGATGAGCTCCGCAACGGCCTTATAGAAGACTGACGGTATGACACTATCGATCGAGACTTGCGCAAACATGGAGCGCGCAAGTGGCGGATCCTCGAACACCGGGATGCCGTTTTTTTCGGCAATCTCCCTGATTTTGAGCGCAATAAGGTCCTGGCCCTTGGCCAGCACCACCGGCGCGTCGTTTTCTTCGCGGGCATAGCGTAGCGCCACCGCATAGTGCGTCGGGTTGGCGATGACGAGCGTCGCCCGGTCCACATTGGCGATCATACGCCGGCGCGCGCGGTCGCGCATCAGCGAGCGCTGCCGCCCCTTGACGAAGGGGTCTCCCTGTGCCTGCTTGTTTTCTTCCTTGATTTCGTGCCGCGTCATCTTCAGCTCGGTGAACCAGTGATGGCGCGTCCAAAAGACATCGACGATCGCCACGATCGCGGTGGCGATCAGCACGACGATGATGATCTTGCGCATCGCCGTCGAGATCCGCACCAGGATCGTCTGCGGATCGGAGAACATCGCGTCGATCGAGCTAAAATATTCGCTTCTGAGCACAAAAAACAGGATCACCCCGACGACGACGACCTTGAACAGCGATTTTCCGAACTCGACGAGGCCCGGCAGGCTGAAGAGCCGTTCCCAGCCTTTGGCGGGAGAGATGCGCGAGGCCTGCGGCCGGATGCGTTCGAGCACCGGCGTCGGCAGGTTCTGGAAGACGGAGGAGGCGATGCCGAACACCATGAACAGGATGAAGGCCGGCGCCAGCAGCGCCGCACATGCCCAGCCGAGCTTGACGAACAGCGAAAGGACGTCGGGACCCGTCTCGATCTTCCACTGGTCGGGTTGCTCAAAGATGTCGCGCAGGGTTTCAGTCATGCGGCCGACACTGTCGGGGAGGAAGAACACCAGATAGATATAGGTGGCAAGGATGGTCGCAAAGATCGACAGCTCGCGCGAAAACGGCACGTTGCCTTTCTCAGCCGCGTCGGTTTGCTTTTTCGCGGTCGGGGCTTCTGTTTTGCTGTCCTTGTCATCGTCTGCCAAGTCGCGGCCCTCCGTCGAAGAAATAGGCAGCAGCTACTGCATGTCGCCCAAAAGTGTGCAGCGGTTCTGGAATGACGACATGCATCAAAACAAAGAGCTAAAGCGCGCCGCGGAAACCGGGTTCCCTGCGACGCGCTTTAGAGCGCGGCCTGTATTGGAAGGGTAGTCGCCTGTCGCATGGCGATCAACAGCCGCTTTGCAGGCGGCTGGATTTGTCAACAGTCTCGGAGTGCTATGTATGTCGCTCGGAAGCGGGCAGCGGTATCCGGGATACCGATACGCATAAAACCTGGAACGAAAACGGGTCGCACGAACGAAGGTCAATGCGCGCCCCGCTTTAGGCGGCTGCCGAAGCGTCGCCTTCCTTCTCCTTGAGCTCGATCTGGCCTGAGTTGGCCAGGCGAATCGCTTCCTGCGCCACGGCGCGCCGGGCAATGGCAATCTCGCGCGGATTGACGCCGCCCATGCCGCTCTGCAGATCCGATTCGATCATGCGGCGCTGGCGAGGGCTGATGGCGGAGAGAACCGATTCGCGGATCTCTGGCGGCGAACCGCGCAACGCGACGGTGAGCACATCCGTCGAGATGTCGTTGAGCAGCATGACGCGGCTGCGCTGCGGCATGTACATGAGGTCCTCGAACAGGAAGATTTTCGGACGGACCTTGTTGACGGATTCGCGGCTGATCGATTCCAGCGAGGTGAGCAGCGTGTCGACCTGCGGCTTGTCGAGTTCGTTCATGAGATCGGCGACCTTCGTCGAGCCGGCGGCATTGCGCTCTGCCTCTACCTCGGCAAGCAGCGTCATGACCTGGTTCTCGATGATCTGCGCAGCCTTCGGGCTGACGGCCTTCATGTTGACCGTTCGGTTCATGATGTCAGCACGGCGGTTGTCTGGGAGCTGCAGCAGCACCTTGGCGCCGAAGTTGGAAGGCATCATCGAAAGAATATAGGCGACGGTCTGCGGATGTTCGCGCAGCAGGAACTGTGCCACGAAGGTCGGCTCGGCCTCGCTGAGACGATCCCAGATCGAGGTTTCGTAGGCCTGGAATGCCGTGCGGCGGCCGAGCAGGCTGTCGACCTCGTCGGGCGTCAGGCCTTCTTCCAGAATGGCCTCGATCGCCTTGGCATTGTCCATCAGTCCGGCGCCCTCGGTGAAGAGGTCTTCGAATTCGCCGACGAGCATCAAGAGTTCGTCCGGCGGGATGGCGCGCAGCGACTGAGCGGATGAGATAATGGTCTGCAGTTCGGCCTGGGTGAAATATTTCAACAGCCGGCCGGCGACTCCCTTTCCCATAGCGAGAAGAACAGCCGCCGCCTTTTCAGCCTGGGTCAACGGTTTCCCGGCTAGCGCGCCGCCGAAATCGTCAAAGTCCATCATGGTCTAACCTCTCCGTCCCACACAGGGATCAGGCTTTTTTCGTACTCAAAACTTCTATCAGTTTCACACCGAATCGCGTGTCGTCATTATCAAGCACCGTAATCTCGCCGCGCGCAATCCTGCGGCCATTCACCATGATCTCGACCGGTTCGCCGATCTTCTTGTCGAGGGCGATCGTCGCCCCTTCATTGAGGTTCATCAGGCCGGAGACCTGCATGCGGCTGGTGCCGAGCATGATCTGGACGTCGATCGGGATGTCCATGATCAGGTCGAAGTTCGAATTCAGCGCGCTGCCGAGCGGAGCCGGCGATGCGTCGAAAGAGGGGCTGTCGCCGAAATCCATGCCGGCGGCCGGGCTGGCATTGCCGGCGCCGAAATCGCCGCCGAAATCGTCGCCGCCAAACGGGGTGTCCGACATCTCGCCGCCGAAGGCCGCCAGATCGGTTCCTGCTGCGAAGGCGTCGTTCTGCAGGTCGTCGCCAAACTGCGGCAAGTCGCCATCGGCATCCTGCTTCAGCACGCCGCGCAGATCGTCGATCGCTTGGTCGAGATCCGCTTCGCTGCCCGGAAGATCCAGGGAGAGGTCGCTGTTCTGCTGTGTTTTCTTCGTAGCCATGAAATCACTATTCCAGTTGAAACTTGCCTCAAACTGCCTTTGCAGCCCAAAAGCCAGAGAACCGATTAATTCATTAAATGACGGATGAGTTCGTCATCCGAGTTCATCGTATCCCTGACGCGGACCATGTAGTTTTCGCCTGAACGCCCGAACTCGCACACATACAATTCCTTGCTGTTGGCGCTGACCTCGACGCGCACGTCACCGCTGTCGCGGAACGGAATGACGTCGCCGACCATCAGCTTCGATATCGTGCGCAGCGTCAGGTCCTGCAGCCTGATCTTGGCCTCGAGTGTGACATGCGAGCGGCGGACCTGGTCGCCCAGCTGTTCGGTCCACTCCGCCGACTTGCCGGTCGCCTGGCGCTTCGGCTTCGGCGGCGTCACCTTGGTCTTGAGCAGCGCGGTCTGCGGAACCATCAACGAAAATTCCGAAACGATGCCGGCAAGCGTGATCGACATATTGATGGCGGCGGCGAATTCGTCCGGGCGGTCCTCCGGCGGCCGGGCGCGCATCTCGAGCGCGTGCGGGGCCGAAAGGCTCGGTTCGAAACCGCCGGGCGCGTTGACGGCCGAGCGCAGCACCTTGGCGATCTTGTCAAAAACCATCACCGCCAGGTCGATTTCGATGACCGACAGCAGCCGGTCGGCCGGCTCCTCGATCGTATCGGCGGTGGCGCCGAGCAGGTGCTCCATCAGCGTGATGACGAAACCGTTGCCGCAGGCAAGCGTGATGTTCTGCGACCAGTTGCGCAGTGTCACGTCGACGAGGGTGACGTTCGCGTTCAGGTCGTCGATCAGGTGGTTCTTATAGCCGATCTCGCAGCCGAGATAGTTGACCGTCACGTCGAGGCCGGTCTCGCTCTTGATGACGTCGGGAAAGAATTCGCTGTAGACTTCCCCGAAGGAACTGCAGATCTTGGCGACCCTGCCTCTATCGCCAAGCCCGCCTGTCAGCTTGGCGAGAAGGGCAGGATCCATTGCCGGTTTGTCATGCGAAGCATTGCTCATAGTCATTTAAGCCGCCTTGTTTTCGCCGCCTGGGTTCATCATTTCCTGTTCGACCGCGTCGATGGACGGACGCTCGTAAGCCGAGATCGTCTTGCGGCCGTATTCGAGAGCGACCTGCGGCACCGAGCCGTTCATGTAAGCAAGCAGCGTCTGCTTGACGATGACGTAGAGTCGGTGCTGCTTGTTGCGCACGATCTTGATCTGGGAGACCAGCGGCGAGCAGACGCAATAGGACAAGATAATGCCGAGGAAGGTGCCGACGAGCGCCGAGCCGATCAGGTGCCCGAGCACCTCAGGTGAATCGTTGATGTGAGCCATCGCCTTGATGACGCCGAGAACCGCGGCGACGATACCGATCGCCGGGAAGGAATCGCCCATGATCTGGATCGCGTGGTAAGGCTTCATCTTGTCATGCATGATGGTGTTGAGTTCTTCGTCCATCAGCGCCTCGATCTCGTGGCTGCGGGCATTGCCGATGATGATCAGACGCACGTAGTCGCAGATGAACGCCGTCAGTTCCTTGTTCTTCAGAACTGTCGGAGCCTGTTGGAAGATCGTCGATTCGACCGGATTGTCGATATGGGCTTCGATTTCGTTTCGCGACTTGGTGCGCAGGTCGCGCATCAGCGAATAGAGCACGCCGAGCGTGTCGAGATAATTGCGTTCTTTCGGCACAGCGTGCTTGAAGGCTTCGCCGAGCGCTTTGCCGGAATCCTTCACCACTTTCATTGGGTTCGCCATGATGAAGCTGCCGAGGCCGGCGCCGCCGATGATGAGGAATTCGAAGGGCTGGAACAGCGCGTTCACTTCGCCGCCCATCGCCATGAAGCTGCCGACGATGCAGCCGCAGACAACAATAAATCCGATAATAATATTCATCGTCAGCCCAATCTGAACGTTGCTTTTCTCTGAGACGGATAGGATTTCTGCCTTGCGTGAGGCTGATGAAAGGGCTGGTCGCGGGGCATTTCCGCGTGCCAGCTTCGCGCAAGCATCTGCCGTCAGGCTAAAGGAGACGAATGGGTGTCCGCACCCGTTTCTGAGATGCCGCCTCAGCGAAATCCCGGCCGAATCACAAAGACGACGCCCGGCTTTTCGTTCCGTTCATCGCCAATGCTTGGAGCTTACCGACATGCAATCCGGTCTTTATGTTTCACTGTCGTCGCAGATGGCGCTCGAAAAGCGCCTGACCACCATCGCAGACAACATGGCGAACGTGAACACGACCGGCTTTCGCGCCACCGAGGTGAAGTTCGACGAGATGGTGGCGAACTCCAAGAACAAGCTCAACACCAAGGTCGCCTTCGTTTCCCAGGGCAACGACTATCTGAACGAGGGAAATGGCGAATTGCAGCACACCGGCAACATGCTCGATTTCGCCGTCAAAGGTGATGCCTGGTTCTCGCTCGATACGCCGGCAGGCCGCGTCCTGACGAGGGACGGCCGCTTCACGCTCAAGGATACCGGCGAACTCGTGTCGATCCGCGGATATCCCGTTCTCGACGCCGGCGGCGCGCCCATCCAGCTCAACTCGAAGGGCGGCGAGCCGGCCGTCGGCACCGACGGCATCATCTACCAGGGCGACCGCCAGGTCGCCTCGCTCGGGCTGTTCGAGGCCGATGTCAGCAAGGGATACCTACGCTACGAAAACAGCGGCATCATGACCACTGACCAGCCGCGCGCCGTCGTCGACCGCTTCAATGTCGGCGTCGAGCAGGGTTATCTCGAAAACTCCAACGTCAACGCCATGCGCGAGATCACCCAGTTGATCGAAGTCAACCGCGCCTTCGAAAGCGTCTCGTCGCTGATGCGCGACAGCGAGGATTCCTTCAAGGAAGCCGTGCAGACGCTCGGGGGTAGCCGCTAAGCATGAGCACCACACTACTGTCCGAGGACGGTCTTTCCCCAAAATTGGCGCATCTGGCAGATCTCGTCGACCGATACGCATCGCCGGAGTTCGCGGTTGCCCATGGCGGTCGCGTGCAGACCATCGCCGCAGGCCACTACACGGTTCGCGGTCTCTCCCGCCATGTTCGCCTCGGTGAGTTTGTCGCCCATAAATCGGCGACCGGCGTCCATCTGGGTGAGGTCGTTCGCGTCGAGCCGGACCTGATTTATGTCTGCCCGATCGAACCAGGCGAGCCGATCGGCATCAACGATACGGTCATCCGCAAGGGCGCGTTTCGTATCTCACCGTCTGACAGCTGGTGCGGGCGCACCGTCAACTCGCTCTGCGAACCGATCGACGGGCTGGGTCCGATCACCGAGGGCCTCGATCGCCGCTCGATCGCCAATACCGCGCCGCCCTCGATGACCCGCAAGCGTGTCCAGACCGGCTTCAAGACCGGCGTACGCGCGATCGACATCTTCTCGCCGCTCTCCCTCGGGCAGCGCCTCGGCATCTTCGCCGGTTCCGGTGTCGGCAAGTCGACGCTTTTGTCCATGCTCGCCCGCGCCGACGCCTTCGACAAGGTCGTCATTGCGCTTGTCGGCGAACGCGGCCGCGAGGTGCGTGAATTCATCGAGGATACGCTCGGCAGCAATATGAAGAAGGCTATCGCCGTCGTTGCAACCAGCGATGAGAGCCCTATGCTGCGCAAGATGGCGCCGCTGACGGCCGTCACCATCGCCGAACATTTCCGCGACAAGGGCGAGAATGTTCTCTTCATCGTCGACAGCGTCACGCGTTTCGCCCATGCGATCCGCGAGGTGGCGACTGCCTCCGGCGAGCCGCCGATCGCACGCGGTTACCCGGCTTCCGTGTTCACCGAGCTGCCGCGCCTGCTGGAGCGCGCTGGTCCCGGCCCCGAGGGCGCCGGCACCATCACGGCGATCATCTCGATTCTCGTCGACGGCGACAACCACAACGACCCGATCGCTGATTCGACGCGCGGCATCCTCGACGGTCATATCGTCCTGCAACGCAGCCTCGCCGAAGAAGGGCGTTACCCACCGATCGATCCGCTAGCCTCGATTTCGCGTCTTGCCCGCAAGGCCTGGACGCCGGACCAGGAAAAGCTGGTCTCGCGGCTGAAGGTGCTGATCCATCGCTTCGAGGAAACACGCGACCTGCGCCTAATCGGCGGTTACCGCCAGGGTGCCGATCCCGATCTCGATATGGCGGTCAAGCAGGTACCGATCATTTACGACGTCCTGAAACAGTCGCCGGGCGACCGCGACTCGGCCGATGCCTTCGCCGATCTCGCCGGCGCGCTCAAAGCTGCAGCCGGTATGGGCAATCAGGGCGCACCCATTCAGAGGAGATAGACGTGGCTGAATTCGACGACGAACGCATCGCTTCTCTGAAGCAGCGCCGGAAGACCGTCATCCTGGATCGGCTTCTGACTTTCACCGGCCTGGCGCTTGCCGGCGCTTCCGCCTTCTTTCCGTGGTATGTATTTTTCAACGAAGATAAGTTCGGCATCAACGTCGCCGCCAGCGACAATTCGCGCGAATTGCCGGATTGGCCGGCCCGCAACGTCTTCAGCGTCTCGCCGCTTGCCATGATCAACAAGAACGAGCCGGACAAAAAGGCCCCGCCGATCGATCCGCTGACGACGGCAACGGTTTCCGACCTCGGCAAGGAACGCAATGGCCGCCCCATACCCGAGGATCAGCCTTTCCCTGGCAAGTCTTCCTTCCGCCTGCTGCACGTTTCCAACGGCCGGGCGCTGATCGAGGATCCCTCGGGTATGTATGTGGTGCGCATCGGTTCGATCCTGCCCGACGAGAGCCGCCTAGCGACACTCGAGCAGCGCGACGGCAAATGGGTGATCGTTACCTCCAAGGGCGATACCTACCAGAATAATTGAACCTGTCGGCCAACGCCGAAGGCAACAGGGGCTCCGCCGCGAACCGGCCGGAGCCCCTGTTTTTTTGAGCGCAGCGCTGCCCGAAAAGCGCCTTGAAACCTGAATTCCCGTAAGTCCCACGCAAGATTACCGCACTAGGTTCGGGACAGTAAAAACGGAGAGTCTCATGCAACCGATCCAACTTTTCGACTTGGCTTCGCGACAGGCGGAATGGCTGACGATCCGTCAGCAGGTTGTTGCCGGCAACATCGCGAATGCCAACACCCCGAAGTTCCACGCCAAGGACGTCACGCCCTTCGACGCCGTGCTGGACAAGTCCGACATCACCATGACGCGCACCAATCCGGCCCATCTCAGCGGCAATGATTTCAGCGCCAGCGGTGATATCGACGTCAAGGACGCCGCACTCGACCAGGAAATCGGCGTCCAGGAATCTGGCAATACCGTCGGTGTGGCCGAAGAGCTCTCCAAGTCGGGCGATATCAAGCGCCAGTACGATCTGAACACCTCGCTGGTCAGTTCTTTCAACCGCATGATGTTGATGACCGTCAGGAAGTAAAAATTCATGGATCCGCTTTCAGCAGCAATGAAAATCGCCGGTTCCGGGCTCGAGGCGCAGTCGACGCGCCTGCGCATCGTTTCGGAAAACATCGCTAACGCTCGCTCGACCGGCGACACGCCTGGAGCCGACCCCTATCGCCGTAAGACGATCACCTTCGGCCAGCAGATGGATCGCGCCAGCGGCGTCGAGACGGTCGATGTCAAGAAGGTCGGCGTCGACGAAGGCGACTTCAGCACCGAATTCGACCCCAGCAATCCGGCCGCGGATCAGAAGGGCGTCGTCAAACTGCCGAACGTCAACATCCTCGTCGAGATGGCCGACATGCGCGAAGCCAACCGCTCGTATGACGCCAATCTGCAGACCATCAAGCAGACCCGCGATCTCATCTCCTCCACGATCGACCTCCTGAAGAGCCAATAATAATGATCAGCAGCGTCCAGAATGTCAGCAACCTTTCGATGACCCGAGCGCTTGGCGCCGTCGACACCGAAAATTCCGCCTCGTCGTCTGCCGCCACCATGCCGGGCACCGCAGGTGCGGCCAACGGCATGAGCTTTGCCTCCGTCATGGGCAACATGGCAACCGACGCGGTCACCAGCCTGAAGGGTGCGGAAAGCATGTCCTTTGCCGGCATCAAGGGCACGGCGACGACGCGTGAAGTCGTCGATTCCATGCTCCAGGCCGAGCAGACGCTGCAGACCGCGATCGCCATCCGTGACAAGGTCGTCTCGGCCTTTCTCGAAGTCACCAAGATGCAGATGTAACTGAATTGAGGACGAACACATGAGAGCGCTCGCCATCGCAGCAACGGGCATGGATGCCCAGCAGACCAATCTGGAAGTCATCGCGAACAATATCGCCAACATCAATACGACGGGTTTCAAGCGCGCTCGCGCCGAATTCTCCGATCTTCTCTACCAGACCGAACGCGCCAAGGGTGTCGCCAACCGCGCCAACCAGGCCGTCGTCCCGGAAGGCGCCAATATCGGCCTCGGCGTCCAGACCTCGGCGGTGCGCAACCTGCATCTCCAGGGCGAACTGACCCAGACCGGCAACGACCTCGACGTGGCGCTGATCGGCAAGGGCTTCTTTCAGATCCAATCGACCGACGGTACGACGCTCTACAGCCGTGCCGGCGCCTTCAACAAGAACGAGCAGGGCCAGCTCGTCACCATCGACGGCTACGAGGTCCTTCCCGGCATCACCATTCCGACGGGCTCGACCGAGCTGACGATCAGCCGCTCGGGCCAGGTTTCGGCCAAGCTGCCCGGCGCGACGACCGCGACCACGCTTGGCCAGCTGACGCTTGCCGATTTCGTCAATGAGGCCGGCCTCCAGCCGATCGGCGACAATCTCTTCCAGGAAACGGCTGCCTCCGGCGAAGCCGTCGTCGGCAATCCCGACGAGGAAGGTTTCGCCTACATGAAGCAAGGCTATCTGGAATCCTCGAACGTCGACCCGGTGAAGGAAATTACCGAGCTGATCTCGGCCCAGCGCGCTTACGAAATGAATTCCAAGGTGATCACCACCGCTGACGAAATGGCCACCGTCGTCAGCAAGAACCTGAAGTAGAGGGAAGGGCCGAAACATGATGTTTTGCCGGGCAGGACACATCTCAGGATGGGTGGCGGCAGCCACGATCGCAGTCGCGGGCATTTTCTTGCCCGCGGACGCGGGTGCCGGCATGGGTTATGCCGTCGTCCCGACGACGATCATCTACCCCGGCGACACACTGTCGGCCAGCCAGCTTCAGGAGGTCGAGGTCACCAACCCCAACCTCGCCGGCGATTTTGCCAAATCCATTTCCCAGGTCGAAGGCATGGTCTCCAAGCGCACGTTGCTGCCGGGCCGCACGATTTCGGTTTCGGGCCTGCGCGAAGCCTATACGGTGACCCGCGGCTCGTCGATCCGCCTGGTCTTTTCGCTTGGCGCGATGACGATCTCGGCTGCCGGCTCGCCGCTCGAAGACGGCTCGACCGGGCAGGTCGTGCGCGCACGCAATATGGATTCCGGGGTTATCGTCAGCGGCACGGTGCTTGCGGACGGCACGGTCCATGTGAGGGCAAAATGAAATTGTTCTTCCGTTTCTTGACCCTTGTCGCGGTCTTCGCCATGAGCCTGGCCGACGTCGCGCCCGCCTGGGCGCTGACCTCCCGCATCAAGGATATCGCTTCGCTTCAGGCCGGCCGTGACAACCAGCTGATCGGTTATGGCCTGATCGTCGGTCTGCAGGGAACCGGCGACGGCTTCCGTGCCTCGCCTTTCACCGAGCAGTCGATGCGGGCGATGCTGCAGAATCTCGGCATCTCGACTCAGGGCGGCCAGTCCAACGCCAAGAACACGGCGGCCGTCATGGTCACCGCCAACCTGCCGCCCTTCGCTAGCCCCGGCAGCCGCATCGACGTGACGGTGAGTTCGCTCGGCGATGCGACGTCGCTGCGCGGCGGCACGCTCGTCATGACCTCGCTTTCCGGCGCCGACGGCCAGATCTATGCCGTCGCGCAGGGCGCCGCCATCGTTTCCGGATTTCAGGCGCAGGGCCAGGCCGCAACGGTGACCGAAGGCGTGACGACCGCCGGCCGCGTGCCCGGCGGCGCGATCATCGAACGCGAACTTCCGTCGCGCTTCAAGGACTCGGTCAATCTCGTCCTGCAGCTGCGCAACCCCGACTTCTCGACGGCAATCCGCATCGCCGACATCGTCA
Source organism: Rhizobium sp. NZLR8 (assembly GCF_019685025.1). Classification (NCBI taxonomy): domain Bacteria; kingdom Pseudomonadati; phylum Pseudomonadota; class Alphaproteobacteria; order Hyphomicrobiales; family Rhizobiaceae; genus Rhizobium; species Rhizobium sp. NZLR8. The sequence continues at coordinate 164,620 of NZ_JABDVY010000009.1, forward strand.
ACGGTTATGCCTCGGCACGCTTCGGCGGCCCGGTCGCCGAAGCCAAGGATTCGCAGGAAGTGGTGATCCAGAAGCCGCGCACGGCCGATCTCACCCGGCTGATGGCCGACCTCGAAAATCTCATCGTCGAAACCGATACGCCGGCCAAGGTGGTCATCAACGAGCGCACCGGAACGATCGTCATCGGCTCGGACGTCCGCGTTTCGCCGGTTGCAGTCAGCTACGGCACACTGACGGTTCAGGTTACCGAGACGCCGCAGATCATCCAGCCCGAACCTTTCTCGCAGGGCCGGACCGCCGTCCAGCCGCAGACCGATATCGCGGCTGAGCAGACCGGCGGGCGCGTCGCCATCATCGACGGTCCCGACCTCAGGACCCTCGTCGCCGGTCTCAACAATATCGGCGTGAAGCCGGATGGCATCATCGCCATTCTCCAGGGCATCAAGTCGGCAGGCGCCCTGCAGGCGGAGCTTGTGCTGCAATGATAAAGTTCATCAACCCTGACATGACGGTCCTGCAATTGCTGCGCCGGCTGGCGCTGCCCGCAGCAGGCCTCGTCCTTCTGTCGATCCCGGGCGCCTTCGCGCAGGAGCATGCGCCGGCGGGAGACATCATCTCCCAGGACGAGGTCAAGCAGTTCTGCACCAACATCGCCGACCCCGCCCGCGACCAGCGTTACCTCCTGCAGAAGCAGGAGCTGGAAAAGCTTCGCGCCGACATCGACGCCCGCATGGCGGAAATGGATAAACGCAAGGCCGAATACCAGGACTGGCTGAAGCGGCGCGACGATTTCCTGAAGCAGGCTGAAGCCGGCCTCACTGAGATCTATAAGAAGATGAAGCCGGATGTGGCCGCACTCCAGCTGCAGGATATGAAGATCGAGGTGGCCTCCGCCGTGATCATGCGGCTCGGACCGCGTCAGTCGAGCCTCATCCTCAACGAGATGGACGCGAAGAAGGCCGCGGCCATCGCCAGCGTCATCGCCAGTGCGTCCGATCCCAATACGTCGAAGGATCCTTCATGAATATGCGTCTCCCGGCCGCGATTGCCGCCCTCGCACTCCTTGCGGGTTGCCAGTCTCCGACGGCAGTCAGCGAGATCGGCCGTGCGCCCGCCATGAGCCCGATCGGCAGCGGCCTTGCCTACGGCCAGACGCCGCAGATGGCGCTTTATCCGAAGCAGCCGCGCGCTGTGGCGCAGGGTTATTCGCTGTGGAGCGATTCACAGGCGGCGCTCTTCAAGGATGCACGCGCGCTCAACGTCGGCGACATCCTGACCGTCGACATTCAGATCAACGACAAGGGTTCTTTCGACAACGAGACCAACCGCAGCCGCAAGAATTCGAGCGGCATGAACTGGGACGTCAACGCCCAGATCTTCGGCTGGACGCCTGAGTCCAAGACCGACCTGACCTATGGCTCCGACACCAGCACCGACGGCAAGGGCAAGATCGAGCGCACCGACAAGCTGACGTTGCTGGTCGCCGCCGTCGTCACCGGCATTCTCGAAAACGGCAACCTCGTCATATCGGGCTCGCAGGAAGTCCGATTGAACCAGGAACTGCGTATCCTGAACGTCGCCGGTATCGTTCGTCCGCAGGACGTCAATGCCGAAAACCAGATCTCCTACGACAAGATCGCCGAAGCCCGCATCTCCTACGGTGGCCGCGGCCGCCTGATGGAAGTGCAGCAGCCTCCGCGCGGCCAGCAGGCCGTCGATCTTTTCTCGCCGCTTTGAGGCTGAACGACGATGGCAGAGCCAGACGCAAGCGCAGATCAATCAAAGAAGAAATCCGGCACGCTGATGACGATCATCGGCGTCGCCGTCCTGACGCTGCTCGGCGCCGGTGGCGGCTGGGCGGTCGGCACGATCGTCGCGCCCAACATCAAGGGCGCCAAGGAGGCCGAGCAGGCCAAGGACGCCGAAGCGAAGAAAAAGGGTGAGGAAGGCCTGGCCCACATCTCCACCGAGGCCAACAACGTCGTCCAGCTCGAGCCGATCACGTCGAATCTCGCTTACCCCTCCGAAAACTGGGTCCGACTTGAGGTCGCGCTGCTCTTCAACGGGCCGCCGGATGTCAAGGTTTCCGAGGATATTCATCAGGATATCCTCGCATATATCAGGACCGTTTCCCTGCAGCAGATCGAGGGGCCGCGGGGCTTTCAATATCTCAAGGATGACATACAGGAACGTGTTGACCTTCGCTCGCAAGGGCGCGTATCGAAGGTCATGTTCAGGACATTTGTCATCGAATGATTCGTCTCATAGTTTTCCTTGCCGCCATGATAGCGGTACCGGAACTGGCGGTGGCACAGCAGCTGCCGACTAACCTGTTGAACGTGCCGGTCGATGGCTCCGTCGCCGCCTGGATCATCCGCACCTTCGGCCTGCTGACCATTCTTTCGGTCGCGCCGGGCATCCTGATCATGGTGACGAGCTTCCCGCGCTTCATCATCGCCTTCTCGATCCTGCGCTCAGGCATGGGCCTCTCCTCCACGCCCTCCAACATGATCCTTCTGTCGCTGTCGCTGTTCATGACCTTCTACGTCATGTCGCCGACCTTCGATCAGGCCTGGCAGAACGGCGTGCAGCCGCTGCTTGCCAATCAGATCAACGAAACCGAGGCGGTCCAGCGGATCGCCGAACCGTTCCGCACCTTCATGTCGGCCAATACCCGCGACAAGGATCTGGCGCTCTTCGTCGATCTGGCGCGTGAACGCGGACAAAATATCCAGACGACCGATCCGATCGACTACCGTGTGCTGATCCCGGCCTTCATGATTTCCGAGATTCGCCGCGGCTTCGAGATCGGCTTCCTCGTCGTCCTGCCGTTCCTCGTCATCGACCTGATCGTCGCTACCATCACCATGGCGATGGGCATGATGATGCTGCCGCCGACCTCGATCTCGCTGCCGTTCAAAATTCTCTTCTTCGTGCTGATCGACGGCTGGAACCTGCTTGTCGGCAGCCTGGTGCGCTCATTCAACTGACAGGCTGCGGCCTCTTCCTTTTCCAAACGTGAAAACCCGCCGGATTGCCCCGGCGGGTTCTTTCGTGGCGTTAAAAGCCTCACTCCGCGGCGAACGGCGCGGTGCGCGGCGGCAGCGCCGCGATGTCCATGTGGTCGGGTGCGAGACCCTGCTTGGCGCGCGCGGCCATGATTTCATAGGCCTGCTCCAGATGGTCGCAGAACCGTTCGGCATCGAAGAGCGGCGCAATATAGCGCTTCTCCTTGAGATGTGCCTTGTATTCGGCGATCCGCCCGGGATTCTCGGCCAGTTCCACGGCCATATCCTCGTAGTCCTGCAGGTCGCTTGCGACGAGGTCGGGTAGGTCGATGGCCCGCAGCAGGCTCTCGCTGACGCGTGAGGCGAAGTTGGTGCCTTTGACGGTCAGAACCGGCAGGCCGCCCCAGAGCTGCTCCGAGGTGGTCGTGTGGCCGTTGACGGGGAAGGTGTCGATGCCGAGGTCGGCCGCCTGCTGACGGTCGATGTGCTGTTCGTAGGGAGCGCGAGGGCAGAAGATGATCCGCTTGGGCGAAATGGCTGCCGCCTGGAACTGCTTCAAGAGATTTGCCTGGTTGCGCGGCGAATTCGCCATCAGCCAGAGCACGCTGTTCGGCGCGCGCTTGAGAATGCGGCACCAGCTGTCGATTACCTCAGGCGTAATCTTGCGGTTGCCGTTGAAGGAGGCGAAGATGAAGGCATCTTCCGGCAGGCCGAGCTGCTCACGGGTGACGGCGCGCGGCTTCGGACGATGCATCGGATCGTTCGGCTGGTAGCTTTCCGGCAGTCGGCAGAATTTTTCGTGATAGAAAGGCTTGGCCACCTCGGGCAACACCGAATGGTCGCCGATGACATAGTCCAGGTCGATATTGACGGTGCTGCCGGGAAAACCGAGCCAGCCGACATGTACCGGCGCCAGCGGCAGGTTGAAAGCAGTCGCGCGGCTGCCTGATGTATGACCCTTCAGGTCGACCATGATGTCGATATTATGCGCGCGCACCGTTTCCAGCATCGCCCGGTCGGAGAAGCCGTGAACGGTGACGATCCTGCCCCAACGGCTGCGATCGGTGTCGTTGTGCTTTAGGTATTCCGGGCCTGTATGGCAGAAGAGCGTCACCTCGAACCGATCCTTGTCGTGCAGTTCGAGGATGCGTTGCAGCAGCTTCATCGTCGCGTGCCGGTCCCAGAAGTCCGACGACATGTAGCCGATGCGGATCTTGTCCGACCAGATGTGCGGCTGGTTGCGGCGGAAGGTCACCCGTTCGTGGTTGAGAGGTGTGGTGCCGATCGTCGCATAGCGGTTGAAGTCCTCGTTGCCGCACCAGTGCAGGTGATAGAACGGGTTGTCTTTGCGCAGGATCTCGATATCGCCTTTCGCAAGGGCCGCGTCGATCACCGCCTGATGCTTGGCTGCCTCTTCGAATTCGTTGAATTCGCGGGCGAAAACAAGGTGGAGAAAGCGGAAGGCGTGATTGCCTGGAAAACGCTTGAAGAGGTTGCGCGCCAGCTTCTGGTTGGTTGCATCGTTGAGATCGTCGCTGAGCAGCAGGGCCGCCAGACGCATGTGGTCGGGATTCATGCTTTCCGACAGCACCGTCTTGAACGGACGGATGATATCGCGCTGCTGGCGCTTCAGATAGATCGCGGTGATGATGAAAGCGAGTTCGGCATCTTCCTGCGCTTTGGCAAGGTTGCGCATGGCGATCAGCAGCGCTTCGTCCTCGTTGCCAGTCTCGTAATGCAGCTTGGCGGCCTGTTTCTGGTATTCGTAGGCGTTCGGTCCTTCGCAGTTGCCGGCCAGGCCATAGGCTTTCGCGGCGTCGGCCTTGAATCCGAGCTGCACGAGGTTCTTGGCCAGCAGCGCATAGGTCTTGGCGTCCTGCTGGATATCCATCAACTGGTTGAGCGTCGCCAGGGACTGTGTGTAGCGGCCCATCTGGTAATCCTTGGATGCCGCAGAGAACGAAACTTTGCTGTTCAAAACCCAACTCCGTGAAGGAAATGTTCTGGCAATGGCGGTCGATCGCCCGGCGCATGCACGGTTTGTCCTCCCCGAAAACGGGTGGATCGGTCCGATGGTGCTATCCCGGCGCCTGCCACATTGGCATTCGAAGCTTGCTTGAAACCGGTGAGTTGACGAACCTCTGTTTTCCCGGCGAAATGGCCGCTTTTCCGCAGGGAAAACGCTTACTTTCCAAGAGAATTAGAATGTAGAGGAATATATTCAGCAAGCATTAACTATGCCCTGCGAGGAGCCGGCTTGAGGCCAGTATTTTTAAGAAGTTGGCAAGCATTGGCTGCGAGATTGCCCTGGACATGACGGGTTTGGGCCAAACAAAAAAGGCGCCGAGTAGCATGAAGCTGGTCCGTCATCGCCGGTACTATAGTCCGGTATGTCCTCCTTTTTGTATCTAGTTTCCAGGGGACAGATTTATGACAAGCATTAACACGAACACTTCCGCACAGGCCGCTCTCCAGACGCTGCGTAGCGTCAACCAGGGCCTAAACCAGACGCAGAACCACGTTTCGTCGGGCTATCGCGTTGAAAAGGCTTCTGACAACGCTGCTTACTGGTCGATCGCAACGACCATGCGGTCGGACAACAAGGCACTCTCCGCTGTTTCCGACGCCCTCGGCGTTGGCGCTGCGAAGGTCGACACCGCTTACACCGCCATGGACAGCGCCATCGACGTCGTCGGCGACATCAAGGCCAAGCTGGTTGCCGCCACTGAAAACGGCGTCGACAAGGCCAAGGTTCAGGAAGAAATCGGTCAGCTGCAGCAGCAGCTCCTCAGCATCGCCCAGTCGGCTTCCTTCAATGGCGAAAACTGGGTTGCCGGCGCTGACGGCACGAAGAGCGTCGTATCCTCCTTCGTCCGCGACGGCTCCAACGCCGTTTCGGTAACCACGACCGACTACGTTCTCGACGACAGCAGCGCGGGCAACGTAATGTTCGGCATGAGCGGCGGTTCGGTCGAAACCTCCACCGGTATCCTCGGTACTTCGAATGGTGCGACCGGCTCGATCTACGCGATGGACATCACCAGCTTCACCGCCGGCCAGATCCAGTCGGCTCTGACGAACGTCGAATCGGCTCTGAAGTCGATGACCAGCGCCGGCGCTGCTCTCGGCTCGCTCTCCAAGCGCATCGACAATCAGGACACCTTCGTGTCCGCGCTCAGCGACTCGATCGACTCCGGTATCGGCCGTCTGGTCGATGCCAACATGGAAGAAGAATCCTCCAAGCTCAGCGCCTTGCAGACCCAGCAGCAGCTGGCGATCCAGTCGCTGTCGATCGCGAATTCCTCTTCGCAGAACATCCTGTCGCTGTTCCGCTAAGACCGGTCGGCACAAGGTTTCCAAGTTTCGCGGCCGGGTCATCCCCGGCCGCGAAATGTTTTAACATAAGGTTAATGAAAACTCTTCTAAGTCTCAGATATTTTTAAGTAATTTCCAGTTTGGATTTAGCTTTCCTTAACCATCTTGGTGTTTTCTAGGCCCATCGAAACGGCGAGTTAACCTTAACAAAAAATGGTTAGCAGGCATGATGCTGATCGCTGTGGGCCGGCCGAAAATCCGGAATGTCCCTTCTTAAAATCTGCCAACAAGGGGCAATTAAACTATGACGAGCATCAACACCAATAACGCTGCAATGGCAGCCCTCCAGACTCTCCGTGGCATCAACCAGGGTCTCCAGACAACCCAGGCTCACGTTTCGTCCGGCTATCGCGTCGGCAAGGCTTCCGACAACGCTGCTTACTGGTCCATCGCAACGACCATGCGTTCGGACAACAAAGCTCTCTCGGCTGTTTCCGACGCTCTCGGCCTCGGCGCCGCTAAGGTCGACACCGCTTATTCCGCCATGGACAGCGCCATCGACGTCGTCGGCGACATCAAGGCCAAACTGGTTGCCGCCACTGAAAACGGCGTCGACAAGGCCAAGGTCCAGGAAGAAATCAGCCAGCTGCAGCAGCAGCTGATGAGCGTCGCTCAGTCGGCTTCCTTCTCGGGTGAAAACTGGGTGGCCGGCGCTTCCGGCACCAAGAATGTCGTTGCCTCCTTCGTCCGTGACGGCTCCAACGCCGTGTCGGTCGTGATGACCGACTATGTGCTCGACGATAGCAGCGTGGGCAACGTTCTGTTCGGCATGAGCGGCGGGGCAGTCGAAACCTCCACGGGTATTCTCGGCACGTCGAATGGCGCGACCGGTTCTGTCTACGCGATGGACATCACCAACTTCACCCTCGGCGAGATCCAGTCGGCTCTGACGAACGTTGAATCGGCTCTGAAGTCCATGACCAGCGCCGGCGCTGCTCTCGGCTCGGTCTCCAAGCGCATCGAACTGCAGGAAAACTTCGTGTCCGCACTCAGCGACTCGATCGACTCCGGTGTCGGCCGCCTCGTCGACGCCGACATGGAAGAAGAATCCTCCAAGCTCAGCGCTCTGCAGACCCAGCAGCAGCTGGCCGTGCAATCGCTGTCGATCGCGAACTCCTCTTCGCAGACGATCCTCACGCTGTTCCGCGGCTAATAACCGCAGAAAACATCGGCCCGCCGGTCTCCGGCGAGCCCCCAGCAACGAGCCGCGCTTCTATGGAGCGCGGTTTTTTTAATGTCCGTTAACGATCGATTAACCATAATGCTGTTTTCTCAGGTCAACGAGACGGTGGGTTAACCAAATCTAAGAATCGGTTAACAGGCATGAGGCTGGTCCCCGTTCCCGGTAGCGTTCCGGAATGTCCCTTTTTTCCATCTGCCGACAAGGGGCAATCATTTCATGACCAGCATTTTGACCAACGTCGCGGCCATGGCCGCGCTTCAGACACTCCGCGGAATCAATGACGGCCTTGAGGCTACGCAGAATCGCGTATCATCGGGCTACCGCGTCGAAAAGGCAGCCGACAACGCGGCTTACTGGTCGATCGCAACGACGATGCGTTCGGACAACAAGGCACTCTCCGCCGTCTCCGACGCCCTCGGCCTCGGCGCCGCCAAGGTCGACACCGCTTACTCTGCCATGGACAGCGCCATCGACATCATCAGCGAAATCAAGGCGAAGATCGTCGCCGCGACCGAAAAGGGCGTCGACAAGACCAAGGTCCAGGAAGAAATCGGCCAGCTGCAACAGCAGCTCCTGAGCATCGCGCAGTCGGCTTCCTTCTCCGGTGAAAACTGGGTTGCTGGTGCTGACGGCACCAAGAGCGTCGTTTCTACTTTCGTGCGCGATGGCAGCGGCAATGTCTCAGTCAAGACGACCGATTACATCCTGGACACGAGCTCCATGGGCAACGTTCTCTTCGGCATGACCTCGACTGGCACGATCGACACGAGCTCCGGCATTATCGGCACATCATACGGCACTATCGGCTCGATCTACTCGATGGACATCAGCACCTTCGGTTCGCCTGAGATTTCCATGGCCCTGACCTCGATCGAGGCTGGCCTGGATGCCATGACCAAGGCTGCCTCGCAGCTCGGCTCTATTTCCACGCGCATCGAACTGCAGGAAAACTTCGTTGGAGCACTCAGTGATTCGATTGACTCGGGCGTCGGCCGCCTCGTTGACGCCAATATGGAAGAGGAATCGAGCAAGCTGACGGCCTTGCAAACGCAGCAGCAACTGGCTATCCAGTCGCTGTCGATCGCCAACTCCAGCGCGCAGAACATCCTCACGCTGTTCCGCAGCTAAGCCAGGCGCTGAAGCTGGACCGAATCTTGCGCCATCGTTCGGCAGCAAGCAGAAAGCCTCCCGGACCGCGCCCGAAACGGCGCGGTTTTTTCTTTTATATCAATAGCTTGCCTGCCGCCGTGATCGGCGCGGCGAGTTCAGCGCCGCGCTCTTGCCGAACAGGTTGATATCGAGTTAACCTCGCTTTGAGTTGATTTGCTTTTGCGACACGCCGGTAGAAACGCTGCCGGAGGCATGACGCCACTTTAGTCGCCGCCGGCAATCCGGCCTGCCCTTTTACCTTACTCCGAGAGCCTGTCGATGACCGTTAAGATTACCAGCGCGGCCGCGGTGAATGCGCTTGCGGTGCTGCGCAGCATCAACAAAGAAGCCGGCCAGACCCAGCAGCAAGTGTCCTCGGGATATCGTATCGAGACGGCCGCCGACGATGCGTCCTACTGGTCGGTTGCGACCGTCATGCGCTCGGACAGCACCAATCTCGGGACGATCGGGGATGCGCTCGGTCTCGGCGCGGCCAAGGTGGACGCGACCTACACGGCGATGAATTCGGCGATCGATCTCATGGGCCAGATTCGTGCCAAGCTTGTGTCGGCGAAAGAGCCGGGCACCGACAAGGACAAGATCAACGCCGAGATCAGCGAATACAAACAGCAACTGCAGACGGTCGTTGAATCGACCTCGTTTGCGGGCGAGAACTGGCTGCTGAACGGCAATACCACGGCGCCCCCGACATGGTCGGTCATCTCAAGCTTCGTGCGCGCTCCGACCGGCGAATATCAGGCCCGGACCATCGATTTCCCGTCGTCGCAGACCATCCTCATCGACGAGAACAATGCGAGCGGTGGCCTGTTCACCAAGGCGGTCGACGCCAATGCGATCAACAACAACGGCGCGACGGCGCGCATCTACTATCTGCTGAACGCCAACTCGGCCACGCCGACGACAGGGACGGAAATTGCGATCGGCCAGAATACGACCGATGCGCAACTCACCGATATGCTTGATGTGACCGACTCGCTGCTCTCCTCGCTGACGACGACGGCTGCTTCGATCGGCGTGATGAAGACGCGTATCGACGATCAGATAGATTACACTGCCGATCTCGCCGATTCGATCGACAAGAGCGTCGGTGCGCTCGTCGATACCGACATGGACGAGGCTTCGATCCGGCAGAAGGCGATCGAAACCCAGAAGCAGATGGCTGTCGAAGCAATCTCGATCCTCAACACGGCTTCGAGCAAGATTCTGATTCTGCTGGAATAAAGGTGAGCGCGATCGCGGATGGCGGCGCCATTCATCCTCGCGCAAGTTTGACTTCCTAGTTTCCGGCACGAAGGCATCGTCCGAATCCGTGCCGGCGCAAGGTGAAGCCCTTGCCCGTTTCGAAGCGACATGCCGGCGCGCAAGGTCGTTTTGAGCGGGGGTGGATATGCTGCATGCCTCCCGAATGCTGGATGGTTTTTTATGAGCATTACGCTTTCCCGGTATTTGAAGGACTTCGGTGAACCGGAACCGTCAGCGCCGATCATCGACATCGACGATTTCGGCGGCGACGGTTTTCCCGAAATGCCAAGCGAACCGCCAATCGACGTCGAGGCGGAGCGCCGCGAAGCCTATGCGCAAGGTCATGCCGCAGCCACCGCTGATTTGACCGAGAAATTCCAAGCCGAGGCGCGGGCGCTGGCCGAGGTCCATGCGCGTGAGTTCGAGGAGCTGAAGCTTCGCTACGAAGTCGAGGCGGCGGCGGTCATTGGCTCCCGCATTCGCGATATCGCCGAAGAGGTCGCACAGCTGGTCAGCGCCGGCGCCGCCGTCGCCTTAGCACCTGTGATGACCGAAGCGCTGGCCGCCAAGGCTGCCGAAAGCCTCGCCGTCCTGCTGCGTGACGCGATCCTCGAGGGTGCCGCCGGCCCGATTGTCGTGCGCGGGCCGACCCGGCTTTTCGAACTCCTAACGGCCGAACTCGGCGAACATGCCGGGGCGGTTCGACACGTTGAGACTGACGATATCGATCTTGCCGTCGAAATCGGTGAATCCGTCATCGTCACCCGTATGTCCGCCTGGGCGGCCAGCTTGAAGAAAGTTCTCGAATGAGCGAAGGCGAAAACCACCACCACGGCAAGAACGAGATCATCATCGTCAAGAGACATGGCGGCGGTGATCACGATGGCGCCCATGGCGGTGCGTGGAAAATTGCCTATGCCGACTTCATGACGGCGATGATGGCGTTCTTCCTGGTCATGTGGCTGGTCAATGCCGCCAATGAGGAGACCAAGGCCTCGGTCGCGACCTATTTCAATCCGATCAAGCTCTCCGACGAAAAGCCGACCGAAAAGGGACTGAAGAAGCCCGTCGACAACGCCGAAGGCGAGGAGAAGCAGGAAAAGTCGAAACAGAAGGAAGAAAACCCGAACGACGGCAAATCGGCGGCGGATGGTGACGATCAGACATCGACATCAGGTGACCAGACCAATTATTCCGAGGCCGATTTCTTCGAAAATCCTTATTCGGTTCTCGCCGAAATCGCGCAGGAAGTCGGCCAGCAGGCCAATGTCAGCGCCAAGGGCGATGGCGGTGCCGCCGATTCCGGCCCGGCCACCGGCGCCGATGGCGGCGAGGCCTATCGTGATCCCTTCGATCCAGATTTTTGGACGAAGCAGGTCGAGGTCACGACAGCCGGCAAGTCCACCCCTCCGGGCAAGAACGACGAGCAGGCGGCCGAGAGCGGGACAACCGAGATCGCCAAGGTCGAGGATATGAAGCCGATGCCGCTGACCACCGATCAGAAGGCCACCGGTCAGGAACCCAAGGAAACCAAGACCGCGGCCGAGACCAAGGACGGCAAGGCGCCGGGTGACAAAAAGTCCGGCGACAAGAAGGCTGGCGATAAGAAGGCCGAAGCGCAAAAGGACGCCGATCATCGGAAGGATGCCGACAAGAGCGCGGCAGAGACCGAGCAGCAGCAGAAGGAAGCCGAGCAGCTGCAGGAGCAGATCGCCCAGCAGATCGGCGGCGTTGCCGGCAAGCTTGCCGAAGGCCTGACCGTGACGGCATCCGAAGGCGGATTGCTGGTCAGCATCTCCGACCAGAACGACGATTCGATGTTCAATATCGGTTCTGCGGTTCCACGCCAGGAGATGGTGCTCGCCATGGAAAAGATTGGCGCAATCCTGAAGGAGAGGGGTGGCGCGGTCGCCATCCGCGGCCACACGGACGGGCGCCCGTACAAGGGCGGGCAGAATGAGAACTGGCGGCTTTCGATGGACCGCGCCCAGAGCGCCTATTACATGCTCGTGCGCGGCGGGTTCGACGAGAAGCGCATCTCCCAGGTCTCGGGCTTCGCCGACCGTCGGCTGAAGCTGCCGTCCGACCCGTTCAACGCGACCAACCGCCGGATTGAGATTCTGGTGCAGGCGGATCAAGGATAACAGGATGGCGCGTCGGCAGTATCGCTATGTCGGATTTGTGGCCCTCGGCCTGGCGTTGCTTTCGTCGGCCGCAGGCAGGGCGCAGGATCCGGACGATCTCGAGCCGTACAAGATGATGCGGTCGCTGCAGTTCGTGCAGGATTCCGTGGTCTCCGGCGATCATTCGGCCGGTGAGATGCAGCGCTTCATGCTGGGCACGATCGACGAGCGGCTGCGCAGCGTCGATACGTCGGTCTTCGATGACGACCGCAATGTCGACGCAGCGCTGATCTACGCGATGAGCGGCGGCAATCCGCAGACGCTGGAATATCTGATCGCCCACGACGTCAACGGCTATTTCGACAACCGTGTTACCGATGTGCTCAGAAAATATCTGAGCGGCAAGGGGCTGCTCGTCGCCAAGACGCTGGAGGAGACCGCCAGGGAATACCGCGACAAGAAGATCGGCCCTTACCTTGCATTGATCGGCGGCAACGTGCTGATCGCGACGAAGCCGGCAGACGCACTCGATCTCTACGACCAGGCGCGCCTTGCGGCGCCGGGCACGATCGTCGAGGAAGCGGCGCTGCGCCGCTCGGTCGCCATCTGCGTCGACAAGGGGATGCTCGACCGGGGAATGGCCTATTCGCAGCGTTATATCAGGCGCTTCCTGCATTCGCCCTATGCCAGCCAGTTCGCCGATCTTTTCGTCACGCTCGTCGTCGGCCACGATCACGACGTGAAGCCGCAGGATGTCATCGACATCCTGTCCTTCATGGACGCGCCGCGCCAACGCGAGGTCTATCTGCGCATCGCCCGCGCTGCCGCGATCGCGGGTAAGCCGGAGCTGGCCCACATGGCGGTCGAGCGTGTGCAGTCGCTTGGCGGCGGCACCGACAATGCCTTCGGTCCGCTGGCGAATTTCTATGGCGGCATGGCCGGCCTTCCCACCGAGGATATCGACCGGGCGGCGAAGAATGTCAGCGACATCGCTGGCAACACGCTTTCACCGCGCGATCAGGCGCTGCAGGAGGCGGCGCGATCGATTGCCGAGCAGATCCTGCGCGCTCCCGATCCGGCAAGCCTGACACAAGCCTCGAACCCTAACACTTCTAATCAAGAAATCACTTCTGAAAAGGCTGCGGCTATAGAGACGCAACCGGGAGCGCCAGGCGCGCTTCCCGAGCCTGTTCCGGGAGGTGTGGCATCGACTGGCCAGAGCCAGGGTACCGACCCCTCATTCAACGCATTTGTGACGACCAATCGGTCCAAGCTCGACGAGATCGACGGTCTTCTGGCGCAGGAAGGCAACGAACAATGATGGATATGAGCGTCTCCGGCGGAGCCGCCGGTGCGGAGTCCGCCGCGATTACGAAATCTGCGCGACCGGCCGGTAAAGACGATACGGCCGGCCAAAAGAATGGCTTCTCCGACGCACTTGCCAAGGCAAGTGGTGGTACCGCCAATGACGACGCCGACGATGCGCAGCCGGATCAGGGTGCGGTTGCTGATGGCAGCGCCGAGAAAGTGGCGCGGACGATCCGCGGCCGCAACGGCGCAAAACCGTTGATCGATCTCGGCGACGCCGCGCTGAAGGCACAGGCTGAGGTGCAGCCGGAAACGATCGCCAATGCCGAAAAGGTCGCGGCAAAGCCTGGAAAGGCCGCGGTCAAAATGCCGGCGGATCTTGCCTTCGGCAAGCTCGACCCAAAGGACCGCTCGGCAGACGAGGTCGTTCAGGCGGCTAAAGGCGGCAAACACGCCAGGGCCGACGCATTGGAAACCGACACCGACAACGACGGCGACGTTGATGACGGCGGCATTTCCGATGTCCTCGGCCTGCTGAAGCAGGAACCGACCGACGGCGCGGTCGCTTTATCGGCGGCAGCAGGCGCGCATCACACTTCCGCCAAAGCCGATGAAGTCAAACCTGACGGCAAGAAACTCGATGGTATCGACGCCAAGGCAGGCGGCCATGCGTCGGACGCCCTGGCGGTCGTCAGCGGCAACGTCGACAGCGGCAAGGCGGATGACGTCAAGGTTCCCGGATCGGAGAATGCCGAATCCGCCGACGGCAGGACGTTCAGGATCAGCCGCGCCGATGGCCGTGGTGTCTCTATGGATGTTCACCTCGGCACCGATCAGGCCGGGCCGAAGGACGGCTCGAAGAAGGCCGATGTCGAAAATGTTTCGGTCCTTGAATCGCGCCGCTATATCGGCCTGATGCAGAATTCGAATTCCGCCTCCGTCACTGCCGCTCTCTCCGGCGATTCCGAATGGGCGCGCGCCATGGAGCCGAGCTCGGCACTCTCCAACGCGGCGGAATGGACGAGCACCGGCAAGGTGGTCAATACGCTGAAGATCCAGATGAACCCGCTCGATCTCGGCTTGGTGACGGCGACTATGCGCCTGTCCGGCGACGCCCTGAACATCGACCTCAAGGTCGAAACCGGCGCGGCGTACCGTCAGATGAAGGAAGATCACGGCAAGATTCTCGAAGCTCTGCGCAGCCAGGGCTACGCCGTCGACAACGTCACCATCAGCATGGCGCCGGTCGAGCGTAGCGACGCCGGCAACCAGGCCGGCAGCCAAAGCCAGGCCTCTCAGCAGCAGTCGCTCCCCCAGCAGGGGCAGGGCGGCGAGGCGCGCGAGCGCCACAATCAGACGGCACAGCGGACGGATGGGGGCTTCAATGGCGCAGGCGAGACCGGTATTGAAGACGTTTCTGCTGGCCGCAGCAGCGGCATTGGCGGCGTTTACCTCTGAGGCGATCGCTTCCACCGGCGCCTGCGAGCGTGAGATCCAGTCGGCAGCTGCCAAGTACGGCATCCCGGAAGGCATCCTCTATTCGGTCGGCCTGACGGAGACTGGCCGCAAGGGCTCGCTTTATCCCTACGCCATGAACGTCGAAGGCAGGGCGGTCTTTCCGCCCTCGGAGCAGGACGCGATGAGACAGTTCGATGTCGCCCGCAGCAGCGGCGCCAAGCTTATCGACATCGGCTGCATGCAGATCAACCACTACTATCATGGCGAAAACTTCGGCTCGGCCGAAGATATGTTCGACCCGCATCGCAATGTGGAGTATGCGGCAAAATTCCTCCGCAACCTGCATGACCGTCACGAGACATGGACGATGGCGGTAGCCAGATACCATGCGGGTCCTAACAATGACCCCGCGCAGAAGCAATATGTCTGCCGCGTCATCGCCAATCTGGTCGCCACGGGCTACGGCAAGTGGACTCCCAATGCGAGTAACTTTTGTCGAAATTGATTCAACCAAAGATGGAGTAGGCATATTGTGACGAAACTGTGTCACAATATGGCGGGAATCCGGCGTGAATCACCTGCGCAAGTCATAATTAAGAGACCGTTAACTTTTCCACGAAATTTTGGTGTGCATAAACAATAGTACCCACTAGATATAGATCAAATCGCCCCAAGGATCTTAATCAATTATTAGTTTCTGCCATTAACTTTAACGAGTTGTCGCCGATTCCTGCGATTCGTACCCATAGATCATCGAAGTGCCACACTGATTCGGAGGCGGACGAATGATCGTCGTGGTTGATGAGCGTGAGCTCGTAAAAGATGGATACACATCTCTGTTTGGCCGTGAGGGCATTCCCTCCACCGGCTTTGATCCGACGGAATTTGGCGAGTGGGTACAGACCGCTGCCGATTCCGATATAGCGGCAGTCGAGGCCTTCCTGATCGGTCAGGGTCAGCGTAACTACGAATTGCCCCGGGCGATCCGGGACCGGTCAATGGCGCCGGTGATTGCAGTCAGCGACCAGCACTCGTTGGAAAACACCCTTGCACTGTTCGATTGCGGCGTCGACGACGTAGTGCGCAAACCGGTGCATCCCCGCGAAATTCTCGCAAGGGCGGCCGCGATCCGGCGCCGGCTGAAGGCGATCTCCAACTACACCGAGATCGGCGGGATCCGTGTTTTCTCGGATGGCCGCGACCCCGAGATCAACGGCGAAGTCTTCGCGCTTCCCCGGCGCGAGCGCCGCATCCTCGAATATTTGATCGCCAATCGCGGTCGCAGGGTCACCAAGACCCAGATCTTCAACGCCATCTACGGAATCTTCGATGAAGAGGTCGAGGAGAACGTCGTCGAAAGCCACATCTCGAAGCTGCGCAAGAAGCTGCGCAAGAAGCTCGGCGTCGATCCGGTCGATTCCAAGCGCTTCCTTGGCTACTGCATCGATTGGGCCTGATTTTTCCGGCCGGGCGGCGGCGCCCGGCTGAACCTCGATATTGGCCTCGCAGCTCGCCCTGACAGACAGCTTCACGCAAGGCCCGACAAATACTCTCGAGCTTAACAGGTAAAACGAGGTTTTCAGATGAGCATTTTCGGCAGCATGAAGACGGCAGTATCGGGGATGAACGCACAGGCGAACCGCCTCAGCACCGTTGCCGATAACATCGCCAACGTGAACACCACCGGTTACAAGGCCGTGTCGACGAGCTTCTCGTCGCTGGTCCTGCCTTCCTCGGGCGGCAATTACAATTCCGGCGGCGTCCAGACCTCGGTCCGCCAGGCCGTCTCCGACCAGGGCGACATTTCCTACACCACCTCGGGCACCGACCTCGCGATTTCGGGCGACGGCTTCTTCATCGTCCAGGGCGCTGACGGCACGCCGGTTCTGACCCGCGCCGGCGACTTCACCAAGGACGACGAAGGCAACCTCGTCAATGCCGCCGGCTTTCAGCTGATGGGCTATTCCTACGACTCCGGCGCCCCCGCCGTCGTCGTCAACGGCTTCGACGGTCTCGTTCCGGTCAACGTCAACCAGGATGGCCTGACCGCCATCGCTTCGACCTCAGGCATCTTCAAGGGCAACCTCGATTCCAATGCGAAGATCGCTCCGGTCGCTCCCGCGACGGCTCCGAGCGCCAACCTTGCCACAACGACGGCCGACACCAAGAAGGTCTCGATGGTCGCCTACGACCGTCTCGGCAACAAAGTGATGTACGACTTCTACTTCACGAAGAGCTCGGTCGTGACGCCGCCACCGGCATCTCCCGCTACTGCAGCCACTTGGGAAGTGGCGATGTTCCGCAACGCCAATGCGGCGGTCGGCGGCACGACCTCCTTCCCCTATAGCGCCGGTGGTTCTGTCGGCACGGGAACGCTCACCTTCGACGCCAACGGCAAGATGACCTCAACCGGCGCCGTCACGATCGCCGATACGGTGACCGGCCAGTCGATCGCCATGGACCTCTCCGGCTTCACCCAGCTCGGCGCCGACTTCTCCGGCACCGGTACGCCGAACGGCCAGGCGGCGACCCCGGTCAAAGACGTCACGATCGATGGCGACGGCATTGTCTACGCTAAGTATGAAGACGGCAGCACGAAGCCCCTGTACCGTATTCCCCTTGCCAATGTCGCAAGCCCGGACAAATTGACCCTGATGAGCGGCAACGTCTACAGCGCCAACGGCCAGTCGGGTGTCACCGTCACCGGTTTCCCGCAGACCAACGGTCTCGGCACGATCAAATCGGGCGCTCTCGAAGGTTCGAATGTCGACCTCGCCGGCGAGCTGACCGAGATGATCGAATCGCAACGCAGCTATACCGCCAATTCCAAGGTCTTCCAGACGGGTTCCGACATCATGGACGTCCTCGTCAACCTCAAGAGATAAGCAGGGTAACGGGTAAGCCATGTCGCTCACATCCGCACTTAATACCGCGCAGAACATATTCAACAATACCGGCACGCAGAGCAGTGTCGTATCGAACAATATCTCGAATGCGGGCAACAAAGATTACGTGCGCCGACAGGCGATGCTCACCACGTCCTTGAACGGCGCGCAGGTCGTCAAGATCGACCGGGCACAGGAAGATGCCCTGCTGCGCCAATATCTGAAGACATCCTCGCAGGACAGCGCCCAGCAGGCATTGCTGGGCGGTCTCGAGGACCTGAAGTCGATCATGGGTGGCAACGACTACGAAACGTCGCCATCCACCTATCTCGGTGTTTTCCAGCAGAAGCTTCAGGCCTTCCGCACGACGCCGGGCAGCACCGTCGCCGCTCAGGGCGCCATCACTGCCGCCCAGGATGTCGCCAACTCGCTGAACAATGCCTCGCAATCCGTTCAGGACGTCCGCGCCACCGCCGACAAGCAGATCGCCACCGACGTCGATAAGCTGAATACGCTCCTCAGTGACTTCGAGAAAGCCAACAATGCGGTGAAGACCGCCACGGCCTCGGGTGCGGATGCCTCAGGCGCTCTCGATGAACGCGAGAAGGCTCTCAAGCAGATTTCGCAGATCGTCGGTGTCAATACGACGACGCGCGACAATAACGACATGGTGCTGAGCACATCTGACGGGACGATCCTCTTCGAGACGATCCCGCGCAAGGTGACGTTCAAGTCTCAGGATGTCTACAACGCTACCATCGCCGGCAATTCGGTTTATATCGACGGTGTCGCACTTGCGCGCGGCAGCGGATCGACGGCAACGGGGCAGGGCAGCCTCCAGTCGCTCCTCCAGGTCCGTGACGAGATCGCCCCTAATTTCCAGAAGCAGCTCGATGAAGTCGCCCGCGGTCTGGTCTCGCTCTTCAAGGAGCAGAACACGGCAGCCGGCCCGGCCTATGTGCCCGGCCTCTTCACCTGGAGCGGCGGCACGGTCGATACCGGCGCCACCGCGGTCGCGGGCATGGCGGCGACCATCACCGTCAGCAGCCGCGTCATCACCGCGCAGGGCGGCGATCCGATGCGCCTGCGCGATGGCGGCGTCAACGCTACAGGCCTTGTCCTCAATCCCACCGGCGTCAGCGGTTATACGACGGAACTCGATCGCCTCTATACGGCACTGGGCTCCGACATCGATTTCGACCCGGCAGCGGGACCAGCGGTCGGTTTCGACGCCACAACGGGCATCGATTCGAACGTCAGCATCATGGAATTCGCCACCAATTCCCTCGGCTGGCTCGAACAATACCGCAGCAACGCCACGACGGCGGCGGAAAACACCTCGGCGGCGCTGTCACGCTCCGATGAGGCCTATTCCAATGAGACCGGCGTCAACCTCGACGAGGAACTGACGCTGCTCCTCGACATAGAGCAGTCCTACAAGGCGGCGACCAAGATCCTCAACGCCGTCGACGAAATGCTGAAGTCATTGCTGGATATTGCGAGTTAAGCCATGAAGAGCTCATTTATTTCAAGTTCGGCCATTCAGAATGCGATGCGGTTGACGATCCGTCAGGCGCAGAACCAGATGACCAAGGCGACGATGGAAGCAACGACGGGAGTCTATGCGGATATCGGCATCTCGCTCGGCGGCAATGCCGCGAGAAGCGTCGATTTCAGCCGCGAAGTCGACAGGATCGACTCGATCAAAGCAAGCAATTCCCTGGTCACCGCCCGGATGGAATCCTCGCAGCTCGGCCTTTCCAAAATGAAGGACGTCGGCGACGGCCTCGTTTCGAAGCTGACAGCGCTCCAGGGCAGCCATGATCCCGGCAGCATCACCGTCGCCATCCAGTCGGCAACCAGCGCATTGTCCACCATGATGGACACGGCCAATACCATGGTGAACGGTGAATATCTGTTCTCGGGCATCAACACCGATGTGCAGCCGCTGACCGACAAGACGACCGCGACGAGTGCCGCCATCGTTACGGCATTGAACAGCTATGCAGCCGCTCTCGCCCCGCCGAAGGCGGTCAGCGACCTCACCGGCACCGAGATGAGCACCTTCATCACGACGACGGTGGAGCCGATGTTCAGCGAAACTGCCTGGACCGACCCGACGACCGGCTGGTCGCAGGCATCCAGCCAGAACATGACGAGCCGCATCAGCAATTCCGAAGTGATCGAATCCTCGACCAACGCCAATTCCGAAGGCATGCGCTACATGGCGCTCGCCTCGGTGATGACCTCGGCGCTGCTCGGCCAGAACCTCAGCAGCGATGCGATGAGCACGGTGTCCAAGCAGGCGATTACCTACACGACGAAGGCGACCAGCGGCCTCGTGACGCAGGCAAGCCAGCTCGGCCTTTCCCAGGAGCGCGTCAAGAAGTCCAACGACGCTCTCGACGCCCAGTCGAATATCATCAAGAACAAGCTGGTCGATCTTCAGGGCGTTGATCCCTACGAAGCCTCGACCCTGGTCAAGACTTTGGAAACACAGCTTGAAACGGCTTACACGATCGTCTCGAAGATCCAGCAGTTGAGTCTCGTAAACTACCTTTGATGAGCAAAGGCGCGCAGTATAAAGAAGGATGCATGAATGTATCAGTTCTCATATGCCGAAGTCATGCAGGACTCGGTGGCCGACGCGAAAGAGCGGGAATGGCAGGTTCTTGACCGGTCCATAGACCTGCTGTCGTTGGCGCGCGAAAAGGAAAAATACGGCCGGGAAGCCATCGAAGCCCTGTTTTATACGCGCAGGGTGTGGATCAGCTTCATCGAGGATCTGAAACATCCCGACAATCAGCTGGAGATCCAGCTCAGGGCCAACCTCATCTCGATCGCGATCTGGATATTGAAGGAATGCGACAGGATACGAAAGCGTCTGTCGAATAACTACCAGGGCATCATCGACGTTACCACCATCATCAGGGATGGACTTAAATGAAAAGTACACTTCGCATTTCTCTGAAAGCCGGAGAAAGAATCTTCATCAACGGCGCCGTCCTGCGCGTCGACCGCAAGGTCGCGCTGGAATTCCTGAATGACGTGACGTTCCTTCTCGAAAACCACGTCCTCCAGCCGGAAGCGGCCACCACGCCCCTGCGTCAGCTCTATTTCATCGCGCAGATGATCCTCATCAATCCCGAGGGCAAGGACCACTCGACGGCGATGTTCCGCAAGTCGATCACCATGCTGCTCAGCTGCTTCAAAAACGAGGAAATCCTCGCGGAACTGAAGCGCATCGATGCGCTCGTCTCGACCGGCCGCGCTTTTGATGCGTTGAAGGCGATCCGCGGCCTCTATGCGATCGAAGACAATATCCTCAACAACCACGAAATGCCGCCGACGATGGTCGAGCAGATTCGCAGGGAGATTGCACCATGGCGGTAGATGCAACATCAAGCGTGACCAACACGAGCACGACGAGCACGACGAATTCGGCCCAGCAAAAAGCGACGCTGAACTACGACAATTTCCTTCAGCTGCTGATCGCGCAGATGAAGAATCAGGATCCGACCGACCCGGTCGATGCCAGCGAGCAGATGTCGCAGCTGGCAAGCTTCTCGCAGGTCGAGCAGACGATCCAGACCAACACCAAGCTGGACACGCTGCTGTCCAGCTCCAGCCTTACCCAGGCCAGCAGCTACGTCGGCAAATACATGGAAAGCGCCGACGGCACCGTCAAAGGCATCATCGATTCCGTCAAAGTTTATTCCGACGGCGTGATTGCGACGACCAAGGATGGGGGTAAGATACTCGTGCAGGCGGGAATCACTGTTGCCAGCCAGGCGCCGGCCACGACGACCACGACCAGCGACAGCACTGATACCTGATACCGCGGCGAAGACGCGTCGGGTGATACCAACCAAAAGCGGCCCGGCAATGGCGGGGCTGCTTCGAGGCGATATGAGGTTGCCTTCAGATGAATGAAGCTGATGCATTGGATCTGTTCCAGGCCGCGATCTGGACCGTGCTGATTGCCGCCGGTCCCGCGGTCATCGCCGCGATGGTGGTGGGTCTCGTCATCGCCCTGATCCAGGCACTGACACAGGTGCAGGAAGCGACGCTGACCTTCGTGCCGAAAATCGTCGCGGTGCTGATCACCGTCGGCGTCACAGCACCCTTCGTCGGCTCGCAGATCTCGATTTTCACCAATCTGGTCTTCTCGCGCATCCAGTCCGGCTTTTGAGCCACCTTCGCGCAAGCTTCGCCATTTAACTCTCGATCCGAATTGGGTGGACCGAGTCCGCCTCCTCTCATGAAGAGACGGAACTGTTATGGCGCAACCACCTGCACTCCCCCTTCCGAAAGTCGCCCCGAGCCTGCGCGATGTCGGTTTTGCCCTCGGCATCATCGGCATCATCTGCATTCTCTTCCTGCCGATTCCGCCATTCCTGATCGATATGGGACTTGCCTTCTCGATCGCCTTCTCGGTGCTGATCCTGATGGTCGCGTTGTGGATTCAGAAACCGCTCGATTTCTCGTCTTTCCCGACCATTCTGTTGATCGCAACGATGACCCGGCTGGCGCTGAACATCGCGACGACGCGCGTCATCCTGTCCCACGGCAATGAAGGCCACGATGCGGCGGGCGGCGTCATCGCCGGTTTCGCAAGCCTGGTGATGTCCGGCGATTTCGTCATCGGTCTGATCGTCTTCCTGATCCTCATCACCATCAACTTCATCGTCATCACCAAGGGTGCCACGCGCATCGCCGAAGTCGGCGCGCGTTTCACGCTCGATGCCATTCCCGGCAAGCAGATGTCGATCGACGCCGATCTTTCGGCCGGCATCATCGACGAGAAGGAAGCTCAGCGCCGGCGCAGAGAACTCGAAGAGGAAAGCTCCTTCTTCGGTGCGATGGACGGTGCCTCGAAATTCGTGCGTGGCGATGCCGTCGCCGGCCTCATCATCACCGCCATTAACGTCTTCGGCGGCATCATCATCGGCTATTTCCGCCACGGCATGCCGATCGGCGAAGCGGCCGACGTCTTCGTCAAGCTCTCCGTCGGCGACGGCCTCGTCTCGCAGATGCCGGCCCTGATCGTCTCGCTCGCCGCCGGCCTTCTCGTTTCTCGCGGCGGCACCACCGGCTCCACCGACCAGGCGGTCGTCAATCAGCTCAGCGGTTACCCCCGTGCGCTTTCCGTCTCGGCCGTGCTGATGTTCATCCTGGCGCTGATGCCGGGCCTGCCGTTTGTCCCTTTCACGATCCTCGGCGGTCTTCTCGCCTTCGGCGCCTGGTTCATACCGCGTAAGGTCGAGGCTGAAAACAAGCTTCGCCGCGAGCAGGAGGAAAATAAGGTCGTCCAAAGCAAGGAACTGGAAAAGGATTCGGTCAAGGCGGTACTGCGCACCTCGGAGATCGAGCTCGCACTCGGTAAGATGGTCTCGACGCGCCTGCTCGGCGCCCACCAGGAACTCGCCTTCCGCGTTGGCAAGATGCGCAAGAAGTTCGCCACGCAATACGGTTTCGTCGTGCCCGAAATCAAGGTCACCGACGATATCGCCATCGCCGAGAAATCCTACCAGATCCGCATTCACGGCACGACGGTCGCCTCCAACCTGCTGCGCGTCGGCGAAGTCCTCGTCGTCACCGGTGCCGGCCGCCGGCCAAGCATCCCCGGCGATGAAATCCGCGAACCCGCCTTCGGCATGCCTGCCGTCTCGATCCTCGAAAACTTCACCGACGATCTGAAACGCGAGGGCTTCCAGCCGATCGACAACGTCTCTGTCGTGCTGACCCATATGAGCGAGGTCATCCGCAACAACCTGCCGCAGCTTCTGTCCTACAAGGACGTCAAGGTGCTGATCGACCGGCTCGATCCCGAATACAAGAAGCTCGCCGACGAGATCTGCTCGTCGCACATGTCCTATTCGGGCCTGCAGGCGGTGCTCAAGCTTCTGCTTGCCGAACGCGTGTCGATCCGCAACCTGCACCTCATTCTCGAAGCGGTGGCCGAGCTCGCTCCGCATGTCAGAAAGACCGAGCAGATCGTCGAGCATGTCCGCATTCGCATGGCCCAGCAGCTTTGCGGCGACCTCGCCGACAACGGCGTGCTGCGCGTCCTCAGGTTGGGTAGCAAATGGGATCTCGCTTTCCACCAGGCATTGAAGCGCGACGCCAAGGGCGAAGTGATCGAATTCGACATCGATCCGCGCAGCCTCGAGGAGTTCAGCGAGCAAGCCACCAAAGTTATCCGTGAGTTCATGGATCGCGGCCTGCCATTCGTACTTGTCACGTCGCCGGAAACACGCTCCTATGTGCGCATGATCATCGAACGGCTGTTTGCCACGCTGCCGGTCCTGTCGCATGTCGAACTGGCCAAGGGCATCGAGATAAAGATTTTGGGCTCCATTTCATGATAACAGACCCGCAAGGGACCGTTCTCGCGCTGTTTCTGGTTTTCTGCCGAATCGGTGGGTGTGTGCTGGCTCTTCCGGGTTTTTCCTCGGCGCGCGTGCCCGACCAACTGCGCGTCTTCATCGCAGGCGCGCTCTCGATCGCCGTCATGCCGCTGCTCTGGGACACTGTCTATCCGGCCGTTCACACCGGTTCCGGAACATATATCGGCCTGATCGTCAGCGAATCGCTGATCGGCGTGATGTACGGCATGCTGGCGAGGATCTACACGCTCGGCATGCAGTTCGCCGCCTCGATCCTCGCCATGATGGTCGGCTACTCCCAGCCGGGTTCCGCCGACATCCTCGAAGATACGCCGGAGACCAGCCTTTCCGCTTTCGTCACCTTTGCCGGCATCATGATCCTGTTCATCATGGATTTTCATCACATCGTCTTCCGCGCACTGATCGATTCCTACACGACCATGCCGTTCGGCGGTCTGATGCAGATGCGCGCGACGCTGATCTCCTTTACCGACACGCTGGAGCAGACCACCTACATCATGTTGCGGCTGTCGAGCCCGTTCTTGATCTACGGCCTGATCTTCAATGTCTCGATCGGCTTCATCAACAAGCTGGCGCCGCAGATACCGGTTTACTTCATCTCGACGCCCTATCTGCTGATGGGCGGGCTCTTCCTGATCTATTTCTCGATTGCGGCGATGGTCAGCCAGTTCGGCCAGTCCTTCGGCTCGATCTATATCGGGCGATGAGGCTGCCATGATCGAAAAGAACCGCTCCCAGAAGCTCAAGCGATTGCTCTCGGTGCAGCGGCATATCGAAAGGATGGCCGAGAACGATCTGGCCGAAACCAGCCGCCAGCGCGTCGAGGTCAATGCGGCGATGGACGACGTCATCCTCGCGCTCGGCTCGATGGACCCGGTCCACCACGCCTTCTCGCAGAATTACGCCGATCGATTCGGCAGGCTCAGCATCAAGGACCAGCAGCTGACCGGCATGCAGCAGGTCCACGAGATGCGGCTGGCGCGCGAACGCGCCAAGGGGGATCGTTTCGAAGAAGGCATGAAAGAGGCCCTTGAGGCCGAGCGCCGCGAGGCCGATGACAATGCCGTCTACGATGTCATCGATCAGCAATTCGCAACGCCAGCCTCCAGCAAGCTTCGAAATCCATAGTCGTTACGATCTTAATTTAGAGGATTGTAACGTGGCTATTTCGCCCCCCAGTGATCTGGTCCTGGATGTTGTCAAAGCTGCCGACCCCATGGAGGTTCAGGCAGCCCAGGAAAAATTGAAGGCAAATCGTGCGGCCTTTGCTGCAACGAGCCTCGCCGAGAACGGCAAGGGCTTCGCCAATACGGTCGATATTCTCGACCATATCGGCCAGAAGAGCGGCGTCAACAATATCCAGAACCGCACCAAGGCTGAGGAAGTGCCGGAAAGCTATCGGAAATTCGAGGCCATGGTTCTGCAGAATTTCGTCAAGAACATGCTGCCGAGCGAAAGCGACGACGTCTACGGTAAGGGTGCGACCGGCGATATCTGGAAAGGCATGATGGCCGAGCAGCTCGGCAACGTCATGGCCAAGGGTGACGGCATCGGCATCGCCAAGCAGATGTACAGCGAGCAGCTGCGCCGGCAGGAAGGCAAGATCGTCAATGCTTCGACCGATAAGGATGACCGCAACATTGCGCTCAGCATGATCGACGACTTCCAGCGCAAGACATTTGGCACGCCGACCGCCGAAGCCAAGACCGATAAAACAGGATGAATTTAGGCCCATTGACCTAAAATGTGAATCCTGTTCTCAATCAGATAGTTAGAGCGTTATATCGTCCGAAAACCGCGCACACTTTTCGGCGTAATCTCCAAACGACGCATAACCGGGGGTACCATGGAAATAGTTTCGAACGAATATAGGATCAAATCCGTTCTCGGACGCCTCGAAATGATCATCGACAATGAGAACACCCGGATCGGCAACGACCCGCAGTTTGATCTCAAGGTCTCCAATGCGCATAAGAGCCGCTGCCTTTACGAGTTGTCGATGCTGTTCCGCGACACCGATCCGGCCGAGCTCGCCGCTGCCCATCTCGATCAGTTGCACGGCTTGAAGAAGAAGCTGGTTCTCAATGCCCGTCGTGTCGAGGCGCACCTCGAAGCGGTTCGCGCCGTCGCCGACCTCCTGAAGAACGCCGTTCAGGACGCCGATGCCGACGGCACCTATTCCCAGGAACAATTCGCCGTGCGTGGAAACTGATGATCAAGCTCGTCCTCACCGGTGTCTGGGTTTGCGCTATTACCTTGGCATCGGTCTATTTCTCGGTGTACCTGGCGACCGCGCCGGCGCCCGCGGCAACGGACTCCAAGCAGAGCGCGCTCGAACTGGTGAAGGGTGAAACGATCACAGTGCCGATCATCGGTAACGGCGCGGTGACCGGCTACTTTCTTGGCCGCGTTTCCTTCATGATGAACAAGGAGATGCTGAAGGGCGTGACGCTGCCGCTGGCCGAGATGACGACGGACGAGCTTTTCAGCCTGCTCGTCGGCAACAAGACGGTCGATATCGCCCACATCAAATCCTTCGATCCGAAGGCCTTCCGCGAAGAGATCAAGAAGGGCATGAACGAGCGCCTCGGCGGCGAGTATGTCGCCGACGTGATGCTGGAGCAGCTCGACTATCTCTCCAAGGAAGATGTCAAGCAAAGCTCCGCCGGGCAGCCGAAGAAGATGGGCGCACCTATCAAGATCGTCGAGACCGCACCGGCCGGCGAAGCGCCGGCGGCAGCCGCCCACTAAGCGTTATATTGTCGTCGACGAAAAACAGCGCCGCAAGGCGCCGTTTTTCGTTGGCGCGCGTGGTTAATAAACCACTTATACGCGCATAAAAATTCAAGGAATTTTCCTAAGGGTTGTTTGAAACCGTCCTGTTATATCAGATGTCACAGCTTGGCGTATGCTGCCTCCCAAAATCGGGGCAGCGCCGTCCGGGCTGGACGCGGCCGGTCCTTTCGAGACCTCCGGTGCGGGATTATGGGCTTGTTTTCCGGGATGTCGGGCGCATGCAGCACCCTCGGCAGGAGGTAGGAATGAATCTGATTGCAAACTTCGCGGTGCTCGCATCGCGGCGGACGATCTTCGATCTGCCGGTCTGCGATCTCGGTTGGGACGACGCCCTCGTTTTCATCAACGAGCTGGCCTCCATTCCCGTCGGCCAGACCGTGGTTTGCTTCGTCAACGCCCACAACATGCTGACCGCGCTTCACGACGACGAATATTACCGGATCATGTCGCACAATCTGGTGTTGCCGGACGGCATCGGCCTCAACATTGCATCGCAGATCGCCCATGGTGCGCCGTTTCCCGCCAATCTGAACGGCACCGATTTCGTCCCGGCCTTCCTCACCTTTATGGAGGCCCCGCGCCGCATCGGCCTCATCGGCGGCACACGTTCGGTCGTCGAGGCGGCGGCGGAAAATTTCCGCCGGCATACACCCTGGCATGAATTCGTCGTTGTTTCCGACGGTTACTTCGACACGGTCGATTCCACTGTCGTTACCGACGAGCTTGAGCGCCAGAAGCTCGATATTTTGATTGTCGGCATGGGAACGCCGCTGCAGGAGAAATGGGTCCACGACAATATCCGTGCCGATCATGCGCGCCTGGTGCTGACGGTCGGCGCTCTGTTCGACTTCGTCTCCGGCGCCGTCCCGCGCGCGCCGAAGACGGTGCGGATGATGCGAATGGAATGGGCTTATCGCCTGCTGCAGGAGCCGACGCGCCTTTGGCGCCGCTACATCGTCGGCATCCCGATCTTTCTTTTCCATGTCCTACGCTACCGCTTCCGCCGGCGCGAAAGGATACTCAGCCATCCGGAAGAGGTCGTGACCACGCTGCAGCCGCGGTCAGACCACAAGAAAGCGAGCTGACGCTACAGCGCTGCGCGTCTTTTAAGGCGCGCAAATTTTATCCTTAGATCGATTCCGATTTAAGGAATGATGCATAATTCTTACACGCTGCGGTTAACCATTTCTTTGCCATGATTATTTAGACTGGTTTAATCATCTGCATCCGCGCGGATGAGCGAATTCGGCCATCATGTGCATGAGATGTGGCGCAAATGTACGATATCAGGGCCAGAAGCAGTTTTCACGATCGCGCAGCCGCCCGGCCGGCGGCGCCCGCACTGGCGCGCGCCCATGACGGTCCCTATGGATCGCCCCGGGGAGCGCCCCCGTCGAACCGGCCCGATATCGCGCCGCCCGAGGCCGAACTGCTGCGCGCCATCGGCCGCGCGCTGGAAGAACAGCGCGCAAAAGCGGCGGCCACGGCGCCGCTGGTTGATCGCATCGAGACCATCCTCGGCAATCGCCTGCGAGCCGCCAACGACGTCGGCCATGCGCTTCCTCAGGAACAGGCGCGCCGTGAAGAACCGGCTGCTCCGGCCAGCGAGCCGATGATCTCGCTCGAACCGCTGACCGCGATCATTAAGAAACCGGCCGAGCCTCGCCCGGTAGTGCCACGGCGGCGCGTCGGCGGCATTGGTGTTGCAATGATGCTGGCCGCGGCGACGACGATCGGCGCGGGCCTGCCGGCACTGATGCCGGCTTCGCCAACCCTCTACCGCGCCGAAGCGACGCTTGCGGTGAAGACCGATCCCGCAAGCCGGGCCGCCTTCACAGAGGTCGCGGCGAAAGGGCTGATGTCGGCGCGGGTGGTTGCTTCGACGGTCGCCGCCCTGAAACTCGATCACGATCCCGAATTTGCCGGCCCCAGAGCCAATGCGTTTGGCGTTGCGCTCGATCTCCTCTCTGCGACCGGGGCTGCTGCCGATCCGACCTCGCGCGCCGAGGCGACGTTGAAGCATGCGGTCGAGATACTGCCCGATGCCGCCGCCGGGACGATCCTCGTGAGGGTGACGACCGGCGACAGCGGCAAATCCATGCGCATTGCCGCAAGGCTTGCCGAAGCGGTTTCCCCGCCGGACGGATCCGGCGGGAACGCCGCAACCGACGCCGCCTTGCGCAAGGCCTATGACGAGGCGAAAGCGGAACTGACAGCCTTCACGGCTAAGAGCGGCGAGGGTAACGTCAAGGTGGCGGTCGATCTTCGCCGTCAGATCGACGGGCTCGATGCCGATCTGAAAGAGGCCGACCAGACTATCCTGGACGCCAAGGCGCAGGCCGACCGGCTCAAGGCCGCAAAACTTGCCGGGGTGCTCGACGGTTCGTTCCCCTCCGATATGCTCTCGCCGGCGCTGCAGGACTGGCGCGACAAATATGCGGTCGCCAAGACAGCGCTTGCGCAGCTTTCGGCCGAGCTCGGCCCGCGCCATCCGCGCCTCTTGCAGCAGCAGGCCGAAACCGATGGTCTGAAGGAGAATATGGGCAAGGAGCTGACCCGTCTTGCCCAGACCGCCAACGTCGCTGCCAAGGCCGCCGTCGATGCGCGCAAGGCCTTGAACGACCGCCGCAACACGCTGATCGCTCAAAGCCGGGATACCGGTGTCGATCTTTCCCGGCTGACCGAGCTCAGCGACAAGGCGGCGGCCGCGCGTTCTCGCCTGGATGATTCGGCTTCCGCGTCGGCGGGGACGGTCACCGACGGTCATATCACTCTCATGAAGCCGGCGCTGGCAACGGCGGTATCGGCGCCCGATGGCCTGACCGGCGGCTCGCTGGCCGGCGCTGCCGCGGGTCTCGTCGCCGGTCTTGCTGCGGCTTTCCTATTGCGCCTCCGCAAATCCATTGCGGCATCCGAAGAGGAAATGTCGGCATCCTCACCGCTGTCTTCCGCGCCGCCGGCACTGCAAGCGGTCCCGACCACGGTCGACGAGATGGAGGTGCTGCGCTCGGAGATCTCCGGCCTGCGCGACCGGCTTCGTGTTCATACGTTCGAAGCGCGGCAGCCGCTGCGCTGAACGAACACTTCCTTGCATTTTTGATATTGCATTGCTGCTTTCCGACAGGATAGGGCGTTAGCGGGCATTTAACGCTCGCCGACTATCCATAGATTGACGCTAAACAGGGCGGAGAGACGCGTGGCGACAGTAATCGACGGCAAGAACGTAGCTGCATCGGTCATTCAGACGGTCAAGAGCGCGACGGCAGCGCTGGAAAAGAGCAGCGGCGTCACCGCCGGCCTTGCGGTCGTCATCGTCGGCGACGATCCGGCAAGCCACGCCTATGTCGGCTCGAAGGGCCGCATGGCCAAGGAATGCGGCTTCAAATCAGTCCAGCACACGCTGCCGGCCGAAACCACCCAGGAGGAGCTGGCAGCCCTCGTCGCCACCCTCAACGCCGATCCGTCGATCCACGGCATCCTGGTGCAATTGCCCCTGCCGAAACCGCTCGACAGTGAGTCGATCATTCAGGCGATCCTGCCGGAAAAGGATGTCGATGGCCTCAGTATCGCCAATGCCGGCAAGCTCGCCATCGGCGACCTGAAGACCGGACTGGTTTCCTGCACGCCGGCCGGCGCCATGGTCTTCGTCCGCCGCACCCACGGCGAGGACCTCTCCGGCCTCAACGCCGTCGTCATCGGCCGCTCCAACCTGTTCGGCAAGCCGATGGCGCAATTGCTGCTCAACGCCAATGCGACGGTGACGATCGCGCACTCAAGAACCAAGAACCTCGCCGAGGTCTGCCGCAATGCCGACATCCTGGTGGCCGCCGTCGGGCGGCCGGAGATGGTCAGGGCCGATTGGGTCAAGCCGGGTGCGACGGTCATCGACGTCGGCATCAACCGCGTGGCAGCCCCCGAAAGAGGCGAGGGCAAGACCAGGCTCGTCGGCGACGTCGCCTTCGAGGAGGTCTCTGCGGTCGCCAGCACCATCACCCCGGTTCCGGGCGGCGTCGGGCCGATGACCATCGCCATGCTGATGGCCAATACCGTCATCGCCGCCCATCGTGCTGCAGGACAGACCCCGCCGCAGTTCTGATTATGGCTGCTGCGGGGCAGGGCCGGTTGAGGCTCTGACGATCAGTTCCGTCTTCCAGAGCTCCTGATCGGGAAAGGGGCCTGCCTGCTTCACCGTGCCGATCAGCCGCTGCGCGATGCGAACGCCGGCGGCCCTGAGCGAGGAGCGCGTCGTCGTCAGCGGCACGGAGAAGTTTTCCGGCTTCAACAGCGGCAGCACGTCGTCATGGGCGATCAGCGAGATATCCTCGCCGAGCCGCAATCCCGCCTGGTTGACCGCGCGGATGGCGCCGAGCGCCAGCACCGTGCTGGAGCAGAGGATGGCCGTTGGCCGCTCCGGCAGCTGCAGGAAGTGTTCCATCGCCAGCAGACCTTGCTCGTCCGTCATCAGCGCATGGCTGACGCAATCCTCGTCGAGCGTCAGCCCGCGCTCGGCAAGCGCTGATATGATGCCGTTCTTCCTGCGGATGGCGAAATCGAGATGTATTGGCCCGTTCATTAGCGCAAAGCGCGTATGGCCGAGCTGCAGCAAGAGCCGCGTCGCATCGTAGAAGGCGCCCTCATTGTCGATGTCGAGATAGGGATAGTCGGGCTCCGAGCCGAAGGATCGGCCGTGCACGACATAGGGCATGGAGAGCGATTTCAGCATGGCGAGCCGCGGGTCGTGGCCGCGCATATAGGCGACGAACAGCGCATCGACATTGCCGCTGATCGCAAGGCGCCTGAGCGCCGCAACCTCGTCGTCCGGGTCGGCCGGCATGATGACGAAGTGGAAGTCGTGGCGCACGGCCTCTTCGCCGAGCCCGGCCAGGAATTCACCGAAATGCACGTCGGACTGGTGGCCGGGCGCCGTCGGCATGACGAGGCCGATCGAGCCGGCCTTGCCGGTCGCAAGCCTCTGCGCCGCCTTGTTCGGCCGGTATCCGGTTTCCTTGACAGCTTGAAGCACGCGCTCCCGGGTCGCCTCGTTGACCTCGGGATAGCCGTTGAGCGCTCGGCTCACCGTCGTCTGCGACAGCCCCAGCAATTCCGATAGCTGTTTGAGATTCACCTGCTATGCTTCCTCCCGGCCCGCCCGTCGGCCGTCTTCAAAAGGCCTGCCGCCTCCCAGTGGCATCCAAAGCGCTTTCAATTATGTAGCATTTGGTGCGCTTGACTCAAGAAAAATCGCTCCATATTTCCCGATAACCGCCGTTGCGCCACCGTACAGGCGCGTTCACGGCGGGGTTCTCGTGAAATGACTTGACTCCATTCCACCGAAAGTGGAATGAGTTAGGTGTCAAAGCGCTTTGAAATTTCCTTTTAAAGGGAATTCGGCGCGGTTGGGATTGTGATGGGAGGTTGATCACATGAAAAAGTCATTTTTGATGGGCGTTGCCGTGGCAGCGCTTTTTGCCGGTGCTGCGTCCGCGGCCGATCTGAAATTTGCCCCGGGACAGGATTCCAAGTTCAACTGGAAGAGCTATGACGA
Organism: Rhizobium sp. NZLR8; assembly: GCF_019685025.1. Classification (NCBI taxonomy): domain Bacteria; kingdom Pseudomonadati; phylum Pseudomonadota; class Alphaproteobacteria; order Hyphomicrobiales; family Rhizobiaceae; genus Rhizobium; species Rhizobium sp. NZLR8. The sequence continues at coordinate 197,123 of NZ_JABDVY010000009.1, forward strand.
ATTCAAGGCCGCTCATGCCGATCTGAAGGGGCAGCCCCTGACGATCTTCGGGCCGTGGCGCGGCGAGGACGAGGCGTTCTTCATGAGCGTTCTTGCCTATTTCACCGAAGCGACCGGCATCGAAGCCAAATACTCCTCTTCCGAAAACTACGAACAGCAGATCGTCATCGACACGCAGGCAGGCTCACCACCGAACATCGCCGTTCTGCCGCAGCCCGGCCTCCTCGCCGACCTCGCCAGCAAGGGCTACCTGACGCCGCTCGGCGACGACAACTCCAAGTGGATCAAGGACAATTACGGCGCCGGCGACAGCTGGGTCGGTTACGGCACCTATAAGGGCAAGGACGGCAAGGAAGCCTTCTACGCCTTCCCTTATAAGGCCGACGTGAAGTCGCTGGTCTGGTACGTTCCGGAGAACTTCGAGGAAGCCGGCTACAAGATCCCGACGACCATGGAAGAGCTGCATGCCCTGACCGACCAGATCGTCAAGGATGGCGGCGTTCCCTGGTGCATCGGTCTTGGCTCAGGCGGCGCCACTGGCTGGCCGGCCACAGACTGGGTCGAGGACATCATGCTGCGCACCCAGCCGCCGGAAGCCTATGACAAGTGGACGACCAACGAGCTGAAGTTCACCGATCCGGCCGTCGTTGCCGCGATCGACGAGTTCGGCAAGTTTGCCAAGAACGAGAAATACGTCGATGGCGGCGTCGCGGCCGTGGCCTCGACCGATTTCCGCGATAGCCCGAAGGGCCTCTTCGCGGTTCCGCCGAAATGCTACATGCACCATCAGGCCTCGTTCATCCCATCCTTCTTCCCTGAGGGCACGAAGCTCGGCCAGGATGCCGACTTCTTCTACATGCCGACCTTTGCTTCCCATCCCGAACTCGGCAAGCCGGTTCTCGGCGCCGGCACGCTCGTTTCGATCACCAAGGATTCGAAGGCGGCTCGTGCCTTCATCGACTTCCTGAAGACCCCGATCGCGCATGAGGTCTGGATGGCGCAGTCGAGCTTCCTGACGCCGTACAAGGGCGTCAGCACCGAGGCCTATGCCAACCCGCAAATGAAGAAGGAAGGCGAGATCCTGACCTCCGCCACCACCTTCCGTTTCGACGGTTCCGACCTGATGCCGGGCAAGATCGGCGCCGGCGCCTTCTGGACGGGCATGGTCGATTTCGTCGGCGGCAAGTCGGCTCAAGATGCTGCTGGCGAAATCCAGAGCGCCTGGGACGGCATCAAGTAATCCTCAAAAATTATGCCGCCGGCTTGCCGGCGGCATGGCTTGCATGACTGGCCGGGTTCGCAAAGAGCCCGGCCATCGCAGGATTTATTGTGATTGGGCAATACAAACAGATTGACGATGACCGGCGCTGACCCGTCAGAATAACAACCGGTCGCAATAAGATCAGGGGAAGCAGGGGAGGGACGAAATGCTGTCGCAGATAGTGTCCGCTTTGGCCGTCGTGGTCGTCGCCGTTTTCGCGTGCTCGGCCTATTTCTATTTTTCGAACAAGATCCTGGATCTCGCTCTGCCGGTGAAGGATGGCGACATCCGCGCCGCATCGCGCAATCTCAACCGCCGTGCGCTCGTGCGCCCGTGGTTGTTCGTCGGCCCGGCGCTATTCCTGCTCATTGTCTATCTCGTCTATCCGGTCGTTGCGACCTTCATCCTCTCCTTCTACGACCGCGCCGGCGAGCAATTCGTCGGTGTCGCGAACTACAAATGGGCACTCGGCGACCGCGAATTCCGCCAGTCGATCTTCAACAACATCCTCTGGCTTGCCGTCGTACCGGCCGCCTGTACCTTCTTCGGCCTCGTCATCGCCGTGATGACCGATCGCATCTGGTGGGGCAATATCGCAAAAAGCATCGTCTTCATGCCGATGGCGATCTCCTTCGTCGGCGCCTCGGTCATCTGGAAGTTCATCTATGAATATCGCGGCGGCAACGACGTCCAGATCGGCCTCTTGAACGCCATCGTCCAGACGTTCGGCGGCACACCTGAGGTGTGGATCTCAGTTCCCTTCTGGAACAATTTCTTCCTGATGGTCATCCTGATCTGGATCCAGACCGGTTTTGCCATGGTCATTCTGTCGGCCGCCCTTCGCGGCATTCCCGAGGAGACGATAGAGGCCGCCGTCATCGACGGCGCCAATGGCTGGCAGATCTTCTGGCGCATCATGGTGCCGCAAGTCTGGGGCTCGATCGCGGTTGTCTGGACGACGATCACCATCCTCGTCCTCAAGGTCTTCGATATCGTGCTGACCATGACCAACGGCCAGTGGCAGTCGATGGTGCTGGCGAATCTGATGTTCAACTGGCTGTTCCGCGGCGGCGGCGATTCCGGCCGAAGCGCCGTCATCGCCATCATCATCATGCTCGCCGTCACGCCGATCATGGTCTGGAACGTGCGACGCGCCAATCGCGAACTGAAGGGCCACTGAGATGACCGCTGTCGGAAGCTACTTCAAGATCGGCCCCGCCCGTCTCTTCGTTCACGCCGCCGTTCTGCTGATCGTCATCGTCTGGCTGATCCCGACGCTCGGAATCTTCGTCAGCGCGCTGCGCGACAAGGACCAGATCGTCGTCTCCGGCTGGTGGACATCCTTCGTCGGCTCGACGCAGACGGTCGCTGTCCGCCTCGGCACAGCCGATCAGCAGCAGCAGGAAGGTGCGGCTTACGTCATTTCAGGCAATGTGCTGGAAGGCCAGACCGGCCGCTCGGTGAAGGCCTTCGGCAACCGGGTGCAGCAGCCCGCCGCCTTCAAGGCCGGCGAGACTGCCGATCTCGGCGACGGCGAAACCCTGCAGATCAACGGCGACGGCAGCTACCGTTATATGAAGAACGCCGCCTTTTCGCCCGACGAACGCCCGCGGCGCATCTATGCATCCGTCTCTGCGCCGCCGGAATTCACGATGCAGAACTACAAGACGGTTCTGACCGGCGAGGGCATCGGCCAGTCCTTCATCAACTCGCTGACCGTGACGATCCCGGCGACGATCATCCCGATCCTGATTGCCGCGTTCGCCGCCTATGCGCTCAGCTGGATGGAGTTTCCCGGCCGCGGGCTGCTGATTGCGCTCGTCGTCGGCCTCATCGTCGTGCCGCTGCAGATGTCGCTGATCCCGCTGCTGCGCCTCTATAACGAGATCGGCACCATGCTCGGCCAGCCGTCCAAAACCTATCCCGGCATCTGGATGGCCCATACCGCCTTCGGCATGCCGCTCGCCATCTACCTCCTGCGGGCCTATATCGCCGGCCTGCCGAAGGAGATCATCGAATCCGCCCGCGTCGACGGCGCCAGCGACTTCGAGATCTTCGTCCGCATCGTATTGCCTCTGTCCTTCCCGGCGCTCGCCTCCTTCGCCATCTTCCAGTTCCTGTGGGTATGGAACGACCTGCTCGTCGCCATGGTCTTCCTCGGCACCGACAAGGACCACCTCGTGCTGACCGGCAGCCTCAACGCGCTGCTTGGCTCACGCGGCGGCAACTGGGAGATTTTGACGGCGTCGGCCTTCGTCACCATCATCGTGCCGCTGCTCGTCTTCTTCGGGCTGCAGCGTTATCTGGTGCGTGGCCTGCTGGCGGGCTCGGTCAAGGGAGGCTGACCATTTTCGACCGTGACTTCAAACAGGATATTCCATGAACGTGGCTCCCCAATCGATCTCGACCCCCGACAAGGACTGGTGGCGCGGCGCGGTGATCTATCAGATCTACCCGCGCTCCTACCAGGATTCGAACGGTGACGGCATCGGCGACCTGAAGGGCATCACCGCCCGCCTGCCGCATGTGGCAAGCCTCGGTGTCGATGCCATCTGGATCTCGCCCTTCTTCACCTCGCCGATGCGCGATTTCGGTTATGACGTTTCCGACTACGAGAATGTCGATTCGATCTTCGGCACGCTGGTGGATTTCGACACGATGATCGCCCAGGCCCATCGCCTCGGCATCCGCGTGATGATCGACCTCGTCATCTCCCACAGCTCGGATCAGCATCCCTGGTTCGTACAGAGCCGTTCCAGCAAGACCAACGCCAAGGCTGACTGGTATGTCTGGGCCGACGCCAAGCCGGATGGCACGCCGCCCAACAACTGGCTGTCGATCTTCGGCGGCTCGGCATGGGCGTGGGATCCGACGCGCATGCAATATTACCTGCACAACTTCCTGACCTCGCAGCCGGACATGAACCTGCATAATCCTGAGGTGCAGGACCGTCTGCTCGATGTCGTCCGCTTCTGGCTCAATCGCGGCGTCGACGGCTTCCGCCTCGACACCATCAATTTCTATTTCCACGACCCGCTTTTGCGCGACAATCCGGCCCTTGCGCCCGAGCGCCGCAACGCCTCGACGGCGCCGGCGGTCAATCCCTATAATTTTCAGGAGCATATCTATGACAAGAACCGGCCGGAGAACCTTGCCTTCCTGAAGCGCTTCCGCGCCGTTCTGGAAGAATTCCCGGCAATTGCCGCCGTCGGCGAAGTCGGTGACAGCCAGCGCGGTCTTGAAATCGTCGGCGAATACACCTCCGGCAATGACAAGATGCATATGTGTTATGCCTTCGAATTCCTGGCGCCCGATCCGCTGACGGCCGAGCGCGTCGAAGAGGTGATGCAGGATTTCGAAGCCGCGGCACCGGATGGCTGGGCCTGCTGGGCCTTCTCCAATCACGACGTCATGCGCCATGTCAGCCGCTGGGGCGGGCTGGTCGCCGATCACGACGCCTTTGCCAAGCTCTATGCCTCGCTGCTGATGACACTGCGCGGCTCCGTCTGCCTCTATCAGGGCGAGGAGCTGGCGCTGACCGAGGCCGATCTCGCCTACCAGGATCTGCAGGATCCCTACGGCATCCAGTTCTGGCCGGAGTTCAAGGGCCGCGACGGCTGCCGCACGCCGATGGTCTGGGACAGCCAGGTCGCCCAGGGCGGCTTTTCCACGGTCAAGCCCTGGCTGCCGGTGCCGGTCGAGCATATCCTGCGCGCCGTCAGCGTCCAGCAGGGCGATGAGTCTTCGGTGCTGGAGCACTATCGCCGTTTCATCGCTTTCCGCAAATTGCACCCGGCCTTTGCCAAGGGCGAGATCGAATTCGAGGAGCCGCAGGGCGACGCTTTGGTCTTCACCCGTGAATACGGCAATGAGAAGCTGCTCTGCATCTTCAACATGAGCCCGGCCGAAACCGGCGTCACTTTGCCTGCGGGAGAATGGCAGGCGTTGACGGGGCATGGCTTTATCAGCAACAACTATGGCGACAAGATCGATATTCCGGCCTGGGGGGCGTATTTCGCCCGTCTCGCTTAAGGATCAGGAGGGGAGAGAGACATGACTGGACTGACGCTGAAGGATATCCGCAAATCCTACGGTTCCGTGGACGTTCTCCACGGGATCGACCTCGATATCAAGCAGGGCGAATTCATCGTCTTCGTCGGCCCGTCCGGCTGCGGCAAGTCCACGCTTCTGCGCATGATCGCCGGTCTCGAGGCGATCACCGGCGGCGAGATGTATATTGACGGCCATCTCGTCAATGACGTGCCGCCTTCCAAGCGCGGCATCGCCATGGTCTTCCAGTCCTATGCGCTCTACCCGCACATGACCGTCTTCGACAATATGGCGTTCGGCATGAAGATCGCCGGCGAAAGCAAGCAGGAGATCGAACGCCGCGTCCGGGCGGCGGCCGAGAGCCTGCAACTGACCAAATATCTCGACCGCCTGCCGAAGGCGCTTTCCGGCGGCCAGCGCCAGCGCGTGGCGATCGGCCGCGCCATCTGCCGCGATCCGAAGGTCTTCTTGTTCGACGAGCCGCTGTCCAACCTCGATGCCGCGTTGCGCGTCGCAACCCGCATCGAGATCGCCCGCCTGAACGAACAGATGGCCGATACGACGATGATCTATGTGACCCACGACCAGGTCGAGGCGATGACGCTCGCCGACCGCATCGTCGTTCTCTCCGCCGGCAATATCGAGCAGGTCGGCGCGCCGCTGGATCTCTATGAGCGCCCGGCCAACCTCTTCGTCGCCAAATTCATCGGCTCGCCGGCGATGAACATCATCCCGGCGACGGTCGCCGGAACCGGAATCCAGACGACCGTGACGCTGACCGGCGGCATGTCGGTTACCCTCGATGTTGCGACCGACGCATCCGAAAAGGGCAAGCAGGCAAGCTTCGGCGTTCGTCCGGAGGATCTGAGGGTCGCCGACGGCGCCGACTATCTTTTCGAGGGCGAGGTGTCGATCGTCGAGGCGCTTGGCGAAGTCACGCTGCTCTATATCGAAGGCCTGGTCCCGGGCGAACCGATCGTCGTCAAGCTGCCTGGTATCTATGATGTGAAGAAGGGCCAGAGGATGCGGTTTGCCGCCGACCGGCAGAAGCTGCACCTGTTTGACGCGACCGGCCATACGTACCGGAAATGAGACGGCCATTTTTGGGGTGATAGTCCCAAGAATTGTGTGCGGCGGGTCGAATTCTCACTTTCTGTTAAAGATCGGCTGCTACCTTTTCCTCGTTAATTTATGAGGGGGATAAGCAAGTGGCCGCTTCCAATCCGTCACAGCCAAAATCTCATTTCCTGAGCAAGGAAGAATCCTTCATGTATGACCGCGAGCAGCGGTTCAAGATGGAGGACACCATGAATGCCGCGCGCATCGAATATACGGAAAAGGGCGTCATGCACGCGGCTTCGCGCCGCTGCGATATCGTCCGGATTTCGATGAGCAGCGCGACGCTCGCGATCCTCACTCAGTTCAACCTGCCGAAGCAGTTCTATCTGGACATTCCGGATGCCCGCATCACCAAGGTCGGCTGCCTGCTGATGAAGGTCAACGCCAACAATACGGTCGAAGTCCGCTTCCTGCGCCTGCTGACGCAAAAGGAGCTGAACAAGATCTTCGTCTACAGCACCCATCCCGCGCACCGCGACTACGTGCTCGACATCCGCGCCTGACGGTATAAGGCCTGATATCGAAAACCCGCGGGGTGCTTCGCGCGCTGCGGGTTTTTCTTTGTCTCCGGCGATTAAGCCTGGAGTGCCGTGCGTCCTGTCGGGCACGTAGGACGCTTTAGCACTTTCAATTCTCGCACCGTGATTTCCTAAGACCGATTCCGATTTTCGGGCCGATGCGCTGACCAAACTGCGTCATTCTCAAACGCCTGGCTCCCAGTCCCAGCAGTGGCGTCGATAAGCAAAAAGTGCGAGCGTTTGCCGCTCCTCAAGGGCTCCTGAATGCGGCGGTACCAAGATCCCCGCTGCCACCTCCGGTCAAGCGCTCCCAGTTCCGGTAAGCGAATTTCGATTTGCTGACATCGTCGAGCTCAAGAGCGTCTATGAAACGCCGTGCATCGCCGCCGGGGCGGTATTGATAGGGGTAGTCTGTCGAGAATAGGATTCGGTCAATCCCGACGGCTTTGACCGCCTGCTGCAGATAGGCCGGGTTGAACATACCACTTGCCGTCACATAAAGATTGCCCTGGACATACTCGATGAATGGCCGCTGCAGCCCGGACACCCGATCAAGCATGGCCAACCGCTCAAGGTAAAAAAGCACCAGTTCGCCCCAGTGGCCAAGGATCACCTGAAGGTTCGGATAGCGGTCGAAGACGCCTCCCAAGATCAGACGCACGAACTGGATACCCGCCTCGAAATGCCATCCGAGGGCGAATGTGGACAAGGCGAGATCGATGGGGGCGCCGAAGCCCGCGTAATAGGAGCCGCGCACGTTCGTCTGCGGAATTTGCGGATGGATCAGGAGCGGCACATTGAGCTCGGCCGCACAAGCGAATGTCGGTTCGAAAATCGAATGATCCAGATTTTTATCGCCGACCCGCCCAAAAAGAACGGCCCCCTTGCAGCCGAGTTCCTCGACGGATCGCCGCAACTCCCGCGCCGCCGCGTAGGCCTCCGCGGATGGCAGCGCCGCCATAGCTTGAAAACGAGACGAGTTGGCACCAACTGCTTCAGCCAGCAAATCGTTGGCACGACGAGCGAGATCGATGCCGCGGTGACCAAGGTTGTTGAGGCCCGGTGTCGTCAAGGAGAGAACCTGAACATCGACGCCCGTCTCGTCCATCAGGGCCAGCCGTTGTTCTCCAAGATCCGCGAGCCGTTCGCCGATCACACCGGGATTGAGCCCGAGCGTTCCATCATCGGCGCCAGATACAGTGTTCCACGCGTGCCGCACGTCATTGGGAAGGACATGCTCTTCGATCGCGATGATCTTCATCTTTAAAATCCTTGAGCTTGCGGCTTCAGGCCGTCATTGCCGCTGCGGCGCCAGACGACTCGCCATTCTTCATCAGCACGTGTGGACGTGAGGATGAGCCGATCGTCTGCAAGGCGATAGGACCGCGGCAAATCCTGGCCCATTAGATCCTGAACCAATGCACCTTCGACATGATAGATGAAGGTGCTGTTGGCGGAATCGAGTGTGATTGTTCCATAGCTCGCCTCGTAACCACCGCTGCTATAGGGGTTATCGACGTCGAACGACTCCATGTTGCGGACCTGGATCGTCATATGCCCGTCGGGCGTAAGGACGAGGAGACCGGCCACTTTCAGCGCCCCCATCACCCCGTTGGCATCGGGCTGCTCAATCGTCACGAGGTGCCACGGCCCGGCGAGCCGTGCCATAATCTCAGAATCAATACCGGCTTGTTGAGAGCTGCTTGTACCAGCAATTGTTTCCATCGACAGTTCTCCGGGATTTTGGACGCTACCGTACCGGGCTTAGCGCACCGAGCATCAGAGAAAAACCGGTTCCCTGAGCGTTGTTGCCGGCTTGACGACGGGGCGCTCTGCTTTCGCGGGGCGCCCTTCTGTGTTTTGCTGCTGTACGCCGAACCGTGTTGCGTGCTGCCAGCGTACTGCGGTTGTTGTCAGGCTTTCTGCGTGAGCTGCGCAAGAATGGCTTTGCCGACGCCATGCGCGGAGGCCGGGTTCTGGCCGGTGACGAGCCGTCCATCGACCACGACGTTTTCCGACCAGTTCGGCGCGGGTTGGTGCAACGCACCCCGCTCCTTGAGCGTGGTGGCGAGCAGATAAGGCACCACCTTCGTGTACTTGACCTCGGCTTCCTCCTCGTCGGTGAAGGCGGCAAGCTTCTTGCCGGCGACGAGATAGCTGCCGTCGGACAGCGTCGCGTTCACAAGCGCTGCCGGGCCATGGCAAACAGCCGAGACGATACCACCTGCTTCCCAGATCTCACGAATGACCGTCTGCACGGCCTCGCTGTCAGCGAAATCCCACATCGTACCGTGGCCGCCGGCGAAGAAGACCGCCGAATAGCGAGAGAAATCGAGATCCGCAAGGATCTTGGATTGGGCGAGTTCGGCGCGGAATTCCTTGTCCTTCCAGAATTTGTCGTTGACCGGATCGGAAAGGTCGAAGAAGTCGATCGGCGGATGGCCGCCGCGGATCGAGGCGATCTCGACTGGAATGCCGGCCGCCTTGAAGACCTCGAGCGGATGGGTGAGTTCGACCATCGCGAAACCGGTCGGCTCGCCGCTGTCGCCGCGGATCGGGTGACTGGTGACCACGCAAAGGATGGGCTTGATGTTGTCTGCCATGTTCATGCTCCTTGGGGCTTGAGCGAGGCCATGTCGATGACGAAGCGATACTTCACGTCGCTCTTCAACATGCGCTCATAGGCTTCGTTGATCTGTTGGATGGGAATGATTTCGACATCGGAAACGATGCCGTTGGCCCCGCAGAAATCGAGCATCTGCTGGGTTTCGGGCACGCCGCCGATGAACGATCCGGAGATCGCCCGGCGACCCCGCACGACCCCGCCGGCATTCACCGGCGTGCCGAGCGGGCCCATGTAGCCGATGAGCACCAGAACGCCCTCCAGCGCCAGCGTCGGCATATAGGGGTTGACGTCGTGATCGTAGGGGACGGTGTCGACGATGACGTCGAAGCGCCCGGCGACTGCCTTCATCTGCTCCGGATCACCCGAGAGCACGACATGATCGGCGCCGAGGCGGAAAGCATCCTCCTCCTTGCCGGCCGAGCGCGTGAACAGCGTGACGTCGGCGCCCAGCGCCTTGGCGAGCTTCAGCGCCATGTGGCCGAGGCCGCCGAGGCCGATCACGGCGACCTTGCTGCCCTTGCCGACATTCCAGCGGTGCAGCGGCGACCAGGTGGTGATGCCCGCGCACAAGAGCGGCGCGGCACCGGCCGGATCGAGCCCGTCGGGCATCGATAGCACGAACTTGTCGCGCACGACGACGGAATCCGAATAGCCGCCATAGGTGACGCTGCCGTCCTGCCGGTCGGCGCTGTTATAGGTGTATGTCGAGCCCTCGACGCAATCCTGTTCCCAGCCCTTCAGGCAAGGCTTGCAGTGCTGGCAGGAGTCGACCATGCAGCCGACGCCGACCATGTCGCCGGCCTTGAAGCGGGAAACGCCAGTGCCGACCTCGCGCACGCGGCCGATGATTTCGTGACCAGGGACGATCGGATAGGTCGTGAAGCCGCCATGGTTGCGGGCAAGATGCAGGTCCGTATGGCAGACGCCGCAGAAGAGGATGTCGATGACGACGTCATCAGGACGCGGTGCGCGCCGTTCGAACGCGAACTGTTCGAGCGGGCCGGTGGCCGATCGAGCAGCGAAGCCCATTACTGTCATGGTTGGTACCCTTATTCTCGCGCCTGGCCTTTGGTTTGGCTTGCTGGACCCGACCGCGCCTCTCAGCGCAGCCGGGAGCCGGTTTGGCAGCCTCAGGCGTTTCCAGGGGCGAACAGCGTTTCCCAATTCAGGAAGGGACCGAGCGGAATGACGTCCCAGTCAATGAGCCCGGCCTTGGCGAGGGGAAATTCGGCGAGCGCCGCCTTGGCAGCCTCGATGGACTCGGCCTCGGCGATGATGGCGACGCCGGGACGGTCCTGTCGGAAATAGATGTCGCGGATGACGCCGCCCTTGTACATCTGCCAGGCATGGCGGGCTTCATCCTGCATATGCGGCTGGTACTGTTCCATTGTGGCGCCGGGCTGCGGGACGTCGAGGCAAAGCAGTTTCATGATCATACTCCTTGGTGGGGATTGTAGGGCTGAGTTTATGCGAGCTGAAACCGGCCTGTGGTCTCCGCCACGCGACGGCCCAGGTAAGTGGCCGTCTTGAGGTCACTCTGGATAGGCGTGACCTCGGCTGCCTGATCGTTGTTCGACTGGGTCATGACGCCGAGCCAGCTTCCATGACGGTTGAGATCGTCCACGCTGCCGGTGCTGCTGGCGTTACCGGGCATAATGTCGAGACCAACCCAGATCATCCCGTGCTGGGCCGCAAACAGCGCCATTGAGACGAGTGAGTTGAGCTTGTCACCGTGCTGCGCGCCCGAATTGGTGAAGCCGGCAGCGATCTTGTTGCGCCACTTCTGTTCAAACCACGCCGTTTTCGTAGAATCCTCGCAGAACTGCTTGAACCTTGCGCTGATCATGCCGCTGTAGGTCGGCGACCCGAAGATGATCGCGTCGCTCTTTTCCAGCGCCGTCCAATCTACCGGACCTTCGGCGACGGCGACGATGTTCACTTCAGCCCCCTGGACTTCCCGAACGCCTTCGGCGACGGCTTCCGCTACACGCGCGGTATGGCCATAACCGCTGTCATATACGATCGATATCAGCATTCTCACGCCCTTCCATTTGACCGAGATTCGCGCACGACGGGAGGATGATGCTGATCCAAAGTCAGCGATGACCGCTTGGATCGGGACCGTCTCGAAAATATCGTTTGCTTCGCGGCGGTTGTATCGTAGAATGCGTGAGACCATTAGAAATCATTTTTCTCTTCTTTGGTTCCTGTGATTCTACAATCAATGGATTTGCTATCCTGGAGGCCCTGCCCGGCATGCGTGACAGATTCGATGGCGTGCAGATCTTCGTTGAGGCGGTCGAAGCGGGCGGCTTTGCAAAAGCGGCCGATCGGCTGAAGCTGACGCGCTCCGCGGTCGGCAAGGCGATTGCGCGTCTGGAGGAGCGCCTTTGCGTCCGGCTGTTTCACAGGACGACCCGCACGCAAAGCCTGACGGAGGATGGCCAGCAATATTACGAGCGTTGCATTCGTGCCATCGACGAACTGCGCGCCGGTGAGTCTCTCCTGGAATCTGGCCGGCGCGAGGTCGCCGGCAGACTGCGCGTCTCGCTTCCGGTTCTGTTCGGCCGCTACTGCGCGGCGCCGATTTTACGCGGCTATGCTCGCCAGCACCCGAAGCTTGAACTTGAACTCAGCTTCAACGACCGCCAGATCGATCTGATCGCCGACGGCTTCGATCTTGCCGTCCGCAACGGCGCCCTTGGCAACGGGACCTCGCTGCACGCCAGGCGGCTGGTCAGCCAGCGCAAGGTGCTGTGCGCCTCGCCTGCCTATCTTGCCGCACGCGGGGAACCTCGCTCCATCGCCGACCTCTCGGAGCAAGACCTGCTTGTTTACTGGCGGGGCGATCATGGCCTCGCATGGCAGCTGCCTGACGCGACCGGCGCGCTCATCGATATCTCCGTCACGTCAAGGCTGCGCTTCGACGACCTCGAAGTCATCGCCGATGCCGCGATCGACGGCATGGGACTTGCCTGGCTTCCCCATTGGCTGGTCCGGGACCGCATGCGCGCAGGGGATCTTGTCGAACTGTGGGGAGACCGCCCAAGCGCTACGATCGAGTGCTATGCGGTGTGGCCGAGCACCCAGTATCTGCCGCTGCGGTCGCGGCTGGCGATAGACGCACTCGCCGCGGAATTGCCGAAGCGTTTCGATCCCTGATACGTGGGCCTCGATCGCATTGGCTTTTGCTTCGCTGTCGTTCGTGGCAGATCGCCCTGACGCCCTCTCCTCAATCATGACGCGGCTGTCGCCGCAACGGCCTCTCCGGAGCTCGAACGACGACGCTGTTTTGACGCCCGGTTCCGTGCCCACGCAGCGCGGAGCGGTTACTGCGCGGTCACCTGGTTGGGAAATACTGCCTCCTTCACAGCTTCCGTGGTCTCGTCTAACTACTGCGAACGGCAGCCAGCCGAAGAGGAATGGTCATGGCGCCGACAAGCAACGTGAGGTTTTCATGGCCCGAATGAACCGGCTGGCGAGCGACCGCGACAACGACGATATGCCGGCGCAGCTCATATCTGCCGACGGGGTGCCTCGCCAAAATGGACAAGACGGTCGGTCATCGTGCCGATCCCTTTGGCTGTCGATATCTTCCTCCCAACCCTTTTAACAAAATATGACAAGGAGCACTCGGATGAGGGCTGTACGTTTTCATGAGTATGGTGGTCCGGACGTCTTGACGGTCGATGAGGTCGAAATTCCCGAACCGCAGGCGGGGCAAGTGCGCATCGCGGTCAAGGCGGCCGGCGTCAATCCGATCGATTGGAAGCTCCGGGCAGGCTATATGCGCGAGCACATGCCGCTCACGCTGCCGGCCGGGACTGGTTTGGAAGCGTCAGGCGTGGTCGATGCCATCGGTGAAGGCGTGACCGGCGTGTCGGTCGGCGATGCCGTGTTCGGCAAGGGCCATGACACGATGGCCGAGTTCGCGATCCTGCACCAATGGACGCACAAGCCGGATGGCCTCTCGTTCGAGGAAGCGGCGGGGTTCCCGATTGCGGTCGAGACGGCGTCTCGGATCATCGACGAGGTCGGCGTGAAGCCCGGCGAGACGCTGCTGGTCAGCGGCGGCGCGGGCGGGGTAGGATCTGCGGCGATCCAGTTGGCCGCCAGCGCCGGCATCCGTACGATCGGCTCGGCGAGCGAGCCGAAGCATGCATATCTGCAGTCGTTGGGCGCCGTGCCGACGACCTATGGTCCCGGCCTGCGCGAGCGGGTGGCGGCGCTTGCACCTGATGGCGTGCAGGGTGCGCTCGACATCGCGGCCTCCGGTGCCATCCCGGATCTGGTGGCGATCACCGGTGACCCTTCCAAGGTCATATCGATCGCCGACTTCACGGCTGCGGAACATGGGGTGAGGAACTCGTTCGATCCAAGGGACGCGGTGCCTGTCCTGGAACGTGCCGTCGCACTGTTTGAGGCGGGATCCTTCCATTTGCCGGTTGAACGGACATTTCCGCTCGACCAGGTCGGCGCCGCGCATGAACTAAGCGCCCGGGGCCACGTCACGGGACGTCTTATCATCACGGTCGCTTGACTGTAGTCGCGAGGCGCTCCGCGCCTCGCTTTACGATCTTTGGCTGGCACGACTATCCTGCGTTCATGCTGGCAATTGACGCTCTTGCCACACAATCGCTATTCGGGCGAAGTGTCGTATCGATCTCGCGCCGTGCCGATGGCACCCTGGCTTCGCTCCACCCAGCGCACGAGCATCGTGAGCGGCTCGAAGATGGTGCGGCCGAGCTCCGTGAGTTCATATTCAACGCTCGGCGGATTGGTTGGGAAGACTGTGCGCAGAACCAGCCCATCCCGCTCCAGCGCCCGCAGGGTCTGCGACAACATCCGCTTCGAGATATCGGGAACTGCGCGGTTCACGTCGCTGAACCGGCGGGGACGTTCGGCCAGAGCGATCAGGACCAGCATCGTCCATTTGTCTCCCACGCGATCAAGAATTTCCCTGACCGCACAGGTGGATGGCTCGCGGGTCGTTCCAGAGCGCTCCGCAAACATCCGCGCGAGTTGCAGATGATGCGGAGTAAGCGCCGTGTCAGCGTGTTCCATGTCACTTTCTCTTCGTCTGCCTGTTTGCGATACATGTAGCAAACCCGCAAAGCCTATAACAGAAACCGACATGCGTGGCACGTAGATCAGAGGCCGACCCGGCTGAGATGTTCCTCGGGATAGCGTGCCCCTTCGATATGAATGTCTGCGGACCGGATCTCGCCGAGGTCATCGGCCGTCAGTTGCACCTCGAGTGCGCCGACATTTTCCTCGAAGCGCTCCAGCTTTCGAGTGCCGAACAGCGGGACGATCCAGGGCTTCTGTGCAAGCAGCCAGGCCAGCGCCACCTGCGCCGGAGTTGCGCCGTGCCTGTCGCCGATGGCCTTGATGAGATCGACGAGCCGCTGATTGGCTTTGCGGGCCTCCGGCGAGAATCGCGGAATAGAGTTGCGCATGTCCGATGTGTCCAGCGTGGTGTCCGCGGCGATCTTGCCGGTAAGGAAGCCCTTGCCGAGCGGACTGAAGGGCACGAGGCCGATGCCGAGCTCTTCGAGAGTCGGCAGGATTTCCGCCTCTGGCTCGCGTGTCCAGAGCGAATATTCACTTTGCAGCGCCGCCACCGGCTGGACCGCATGGGCACGACGGATCGACGACGGCCCGGCTTCCGACAGGCCGAACCAGCCGACCTTGCCCTCGCCGATCAAATCCTTCACCACGCCTGCCACGTCCTCCATCGGCACTTCCGGGTCGACGCGGTGCTGGTAGAGAAGATCGATGTGGTCAGTGCGCAGGCGCTTGAGGCTGCCTTCCACAGCCCGGCGAATATGGTCGGGCTTGCTATTGACACCACCGTGATGAGCACCGGTATCGGGATCGACATCCCAGCCGAACTTGGTCGCGATCTTGACTTTGCCGCGAACGGGCTGGAGCGCCTCGCCGACCATCTCCTCGTTGGTGAATGGGCCATAGACTTCCGCCGTGTCGAAGAAGTCCATGCCGCGTTCGACGGCGGCCCTGATCAGAGCGATCATTTCCGCCCTGTCCGGCAGTTCACGGGCTTTGCCGTATCCCATTGCGCCGAGCGACAGCGCCGAGACTTCCAGCCCTTGGCCTAGCTTACGTTTCTGCATAAAAATATCCTCCAGCTGCATGATTCAAGTTCAATGGAGTGCGGATGCACGTCGGTCCGCGGTGGGACTTCATGCTGGGCCGCCTCTCGGTCTACTTGTCCCGACTTGCAAACACGTCTTTGACGACGGGCATCGCCGAGAAAACGCAGGGCCAGCCGGTATAAAAGGCAAGATGCGTCAAGGTTTCCGATGCCTGCGCCCTGGTCAGCCCGTTATCCATCGCGCGATTGAGATGGTAGGTGATTTGCGCCACCTGACCGGATGCCACCAGCGCGCATACTGTGACGAGGCTGCGGTCGCGCGGCGCGAGTCCAGGTCGAAGCCAGAGATCCGTGAATAAAAGTTGTTCGGTGAAATCTACGACACCTTGCGAGACGTCGCCGAAATTGGCTTGGACGGCCTCGGCGCGCCTGGCTTCCGACGCTTGGTCAAGCGGAAGGAGGGTGACAGGCTCCTGCGGCAGTTGCCCTTCTCCTACGCCGCGCTCGGCGAAGATGTCCTTCATGATTTCCACCGCAAAGAATGCGTTCGGCCAGCCACTGTAGAAGGCGAGATGCGTCATGATCTCCGAGAGCTCGGTCGGTGTGACGCCGTTCTCCAGAGCCAGGTTGAAGTAGTGCGTCATACCAATCGTCTGGGCGCGGGCGATTAAAGCCGAGACCGTTACGATGCTCCGGTCTCTTGAAGATAGGCCCGGGCGTTTCCAGAGGTCGCCGACGATGGCGTTTCGGGTATAGTTTGCCAACGCTGGTGAAACGGTGCGGACGTCGTCGTTGGTCAATGCGGTGCGAAGGGTCGTCGAGGGTGACATTGTTATTCCAATCGATGTTATAAGATGGATCCAAGGCCAGGCCTAAAGCTTCTCGCTTTCGCCGATTCACGGCCGTCTCTGTCGAGGCAATGTCGGGCGGGATCAGACCTGGTGTTCGAATGGGATGATCCGAATAGTGGCTGATCTGGCACGTTCGCCAATCATCGAGCCGAGGTACGAACTCGTCGCGTATTTGCTCCGATACGCATCATCGATCGCCGCGTTGATCGCACCCTCGACGGACTCGAATACGACGTTTCTGGTTTTTCCGGCGGCAATGATCCGTCCGGTCTTCTGCTTGACCGCTGCCTGATACCATCGTGACCGTTGGCCATGATAGGCGCGGACGTAGAGCTGTCGATCCACAGTGACAGACCAAATCCAGGTCGGAGTGCCACAGGTCGTCCCGTCGTCGCGCAAGGGAGAGATGTGCAGGTCGTCGCTCTCAGCGATCTGTGCAAGCTCGAATTCTAACCAGGCCATTCGTTCGCCCTTGAATATAAGCCCTCGAATAAGCGGCTGCGTTCATGCCGCATCTAAAAACAATATAGTGCGTGCCATTTCCTTCGATTAGACGCTAAAATAATATTGAACTTATATCGGAGATCAATAAATGCGACGCGAAGAACTAGGCGACCTGATGGCCTTTCTGGTCGTGGCCGAGGAGAAGAGCTTTACCAAGGCGGCCGCGCGTCTTGGAACGTCGCAATCATCACT
Organism: Rhizobium sp. NZLR8; assembly: GCF_019685025.1. NCBI lineage: Bacteria > Pseudomonadati > Pseudomonadota > Alphaproteobacteria > Hyphomicrobiales > Rhizobiaceae > Rhizobium > Rhizobium sp. NZLR8. The sequence continues at coordinate 214,359 of NZ_JABDVY010000009.1, forward strand.
CAGCCTGATCATCAAGCGTCTGGAGGAGCGGTTGGGGATCCGTTTGCTGACCCGAACCACGCGCAGCCTGGCGCCGACTGCGGCGGGGGAAGGGCTGCTTTCTACCCTTGCACCCGCATTCGGCAATATCGAAGCCCAGCTCTCAGCCCTCACTGAGTTCCGTGACACGCCGGCCGGAAGTTTCCGGATCACTGCCGGCCAGCATGCAATCGACACCATCCTTTGGCCAAAGCTATCCAGGTTCCTTGCCGATTATCCCGACATCAAAGTTGAGTTGAATGCCGAGTCGGCCTTGACCGATATCGTCTCGGAACGTTTCGATGCTGGCGTGCGACTGGGGGACCAGGTTGAAAAAGATATGATTGCGATCCGGATCGGGCCGCTGGCGAGGATGATCGTCGTCGGCGCGCCATCCTGCTTTCATGATCGATCCCATCCCAAGACGCCACACGAACTGTCCCTCCACCGCTGCATCAACCTTCGCCTGCCAAGTTATGGCGGCTTCTATGCCTGGGAATTCGGGCGTGAGGGGCAAGAAATGCGGGTCAGGGTCGGTGGACAGGTGGCTTTCAATACCGTGCCGCAGCTGATCAAGGCTGCGCTGGATGGATTTGGTCTTGCCTATATTCACGAGGACGTTGTGCGTCGGTATCTGGATGACAAACGCCTCGTTCAGGTCCTGGATGATTGGTCACCACCGTTCCCCGGCTATCATTTGTATTACCCGTCTCGCCGACACCCCTCTCCAGCATTTATCTTGCTGGTGGAGGCGCTGCGGCATCACGACGCCAACTAGCTAGTGGTGGAAGAGCACGCTGGCGCCCTGATCCGAAGGTCCGACGGCGCGGCGGAACGGCGCGAAGAGTTCGCGGCCCATGCCGAATTCATTGTCGGAGAGATCGACGGTCACCGGTTCGCGCTCGGCCATATCGGCCGCATCGACGAGCAGCTCGAGCGTGCCTTTGATCGCGTCCAGGCGGATGATGTCGCCGTCACGGATACGGGCGATCGGGCCGCCGTCGACTGCCTCAGGCGTGACGTGGATCGCGGCCGGCACCTTGCCTGAGGCACCGGACATGCGCCCGTCGGTCAACAGCGCCACGCGAAAACCGCGGTCCTGCAGCACGCCGAGCGGCGGCGTCAGCTTGTGCAGTTCCGGCATGCCGTTCGCCTTCGGCCCCTGGAAGCGCACGACGGCGATGAAATCGCGGTTGAGCTTGCCTTCCTTGAAGGCGTCCTGCAGCGCCTGCTGGCTGTGGAAGATGATCGCCGGCGCCTCGATGATGTGGCGCTCCGGCTTGACGGCGGAGATCTTGATCACCGCCTTGCCGAGATTGCCGCGCAGCATCTTCAGCCCGCCATTCGCCTGGAACGGCGTTTCGATGCTGGAGAGAACCTTGGGATCCACGCTCTTCTCAGGCGACGGTTCGCGCCGGACGGCGCCGTTTTCACCGAGCCGGGCGTCGACCGTATAGGCTTGGAGACCCTGGCCGAAGACGGTGCGCACGTCGTCATGCACCAGTCCGTGCTTCAGGAGTTGCTTGATGAGGAAGCCCATGCCGCCGGCCGCCTGGAAATGGTTCACGTCAGCAAGTCCGTTCGGGTAGACGCGGGCCAGCAGCGGGACGATTTCCGAAAGCTCGGCAATATCCTGCCAGGTCAGCTGGATGCCGGCCGCCCGCGCCATGGCGACGAGGTGCAGCGTGTGATTGGTAGAGCCGCCGGTGGCATGCAGGCCGACGACGCCGTTGACGACCGAGCGCTCATCGATCATCTCGCCCGCCGGCGTGAATTCGTTGCCGAGCGCGGTGATCGCCAGCGCCCGCTTGGCCGCCTCGCGCGTCAGCGCTTCGCGCAGCGGCGTGCCCGGATTGATGAAGGAGGAGCCGGGCATGTGGAAGCCCATGATCTCCATCAGCATCTGATTGGAATTGGCGGTGCCATAGAAGGTGCAGGTGCCGGGGCCGTGATAGGACTTCGATTCGGCTTCCAGCAGCTCGGCGCGACCGACCTTGCCCTCGGCGAAGAGCTGGCGCACGCGCGACTTCTCGTCGTTCGGCAGGCCTGTCGTCATCGGACCGGCGGGAACGAAGATCGACGGCAGGTGTCCGAAGGACAGGGCCGCAATCACGAGGCCCGGCACGATCTTGTCGCAGACGCCGAGGAAGAGGGCGGCGTCGAACATGTTGTGCGACAGGCCGATGCCCGCCGACATGGCGATCAGATCGCGCGAGAACAGCGAAAGCTCCATGCCCGGCTGTCCCTGGGTGACGCCGTCGCACATCGCCGGCACGCCGCCTGCCACCTGCGCCACGCCGCCGGCCTGGGCGGCCGCCTCGCGGATGATCGCCGGATAGGTCTCGAACGGCTGGTGAGCCGAGAGCATGTCGTTATAGGCGGTGATGATGCCGAGATTGGGGATGCGGTCGCCGGCGAGCGCATCCTTATCGGCGGGGGAACAGACCGCAAAACCGTGCGCAAGGTTGGCGCAGCCGAGCACCGAGCGCTGCACACCCTGGGACGCGGCGGCGCGCAGCCGTTCTAGATAGCGTTCGCGGGTTGGTTTCGAGCGTTCGACGATGCGATCGGTGATCGCAGAAATGCGTGCATGAGCGGACATGGAAGATCCCTGCCTTGTTCGTTGTCTTAATCTGTTCGGCGGCTCTGGCCTGAATCTCGATCCGGATCGACGGCCGATCAGGGAGCCCAGTAGATCTCGACCGGGGAAGTGGCCCGGCGCAGAACGGCGCGGATCGGCATTTCTGCCTCTTCACCCTTGCCCTCTGCCTTGGCGAGAACGTCTTTTTTGCCTTCGCCCTCAATATGAAGAACCAGGAGTGCGGCATCCTGAAGACTGGAGAAGGTGAACGTCAGGCGTGGCTCGCCGGCCCCTTCCGCTTCCATGGTGATGATGCCGCGCGGCGTCGATGCATCGAGCGCCTTGGCAAGATTGCTGCCGCCGGGAAAAAACGAGGCGGTGTGGCCGTCGCCACCCATGCCGAGGATGACGATGTCGAAGGGGGAACTGATTGCCCTGGTCTTCTCGGTCGCAAGCCTTGCGGCCTCCTCCGCGGAGGCCGTGTCCTGATAGAGAGGCAGGAAACGCGCCGCCTTGGCTTTGTTCTGTAGGAGATTGGCATCGACCAGCAGATGGTTCGAGCGCGCATTGTCGGCCGGCACGAAACGCTCGTCGACAAGTGTGATCGTCACCTTGTCCCAGGCGATATCGCGCGTCGACAGTGCCTGGAAGAACAGCTTCGGGGTCGAGCCGCCGGAAACGGCGATGGACGCCGTTGCGCGGGCGGCGATCGCCGCCGAAAGCGTATCGGCGACCTTGTCGGCGAGACTGCCGGCGAGATCTGCGGGGCTGGCGAAGGAATGCAGGGTCGATGCCATCGGTTTCGTCCTAGATATCGTCATGCCAGGTGCGGCCGTCGCGCTCGATCAGCGCGATGGCCTGGCTCGGACCCCAGGTGCCGGCCGTATAGCCCTGCACCTGCTGGCCGGTGGTTTCCCAACCCTTGAGGATCGGATCCACCCATTTCCATGCGGCTTCGACTTCGTCGCGGCGCATGAACAATGTCTGGTTGGAGCGGATCACATCCATCAGCAGACGCTCGTATGCGTCGGGATTGCGCACGTTGAACGCCTGGGCGAAGCTCATGTCGAGCGAGACGTTGCGCAGGCGCATGCCGCCCGGGCCCGGATCCTTGATCATCAGCGACTGCTTGACGCCTTCATCCGGCTGCAGCCGGATAATCAGCTGGTTGGCAACGATGCGTCCGGCCGCCTGGTCGAAGATCGCATGCGGGATCGGCTTGAAGGTGATGACGATCTCGGACATGCGTCCGGTCAGGCGCTTGCCGGTTCTGATGTAGAAGGGAACGCCCGCCCAGCGCCAATTGTTGATCTCCGCCTTGATGGCGACGAAGGTCTCGGTGTTCGAGACGCCGCCTTCGAGCTCTTCGAGATAGCCCTTGACCGGGCCGCTGCCCGATGCGCCGGCGCGATACTGGCCGCGGACCGTCGCCTGCTCGACATTGGAGGCATTGAGCGGCTTCAGCGCGCGCAGCACCTTCAGCTTTTCGTCGCGAACGGCTTCCGAATCCATCGACGATGGCACTTCCATCGCCGTCAGGCAGAGCAGCTGCAGGATGTGGTTCTGCACCATGTCGCGCAATGCGCCTGCCGTATCGTAATAGCCGGCGCGGCCCTCAAGGCCGACTGCTTCAGCCACGGTGATCTGGATGTGATCGATATAGTTGGCATTCCACAGCGGCTCGTACAGCGCGTTGGCGAAACGCAGCGCCATCAGGTTCTGCACGGTCTCCTTGCCGAGATAGTGGTCGATGCGGAAGATCTGTTCTTCCTTGAAGGCACGGCCGATCGTGTCGTTGAGCTGCAGCGCCGAGGCGAGATCGCGGCCGATCGGCTTCTCGACGACGATGCGGGTCGACTTGGTGATCAGTTTGTGGTCGTGGATCTTCTGCGAAATGTCGCCGAAGATACCGGGCGCGACCGCGAGGTAAAAGGCGCGCACTCGATCCTTGCCCTCGTCGAGCAGCTTCTTCAGCTGATCCCAGCCGGTATCCGTGCGGGCGTCGACCGAGACGTAGTAGAGGCGGGCACAGAATTTCTCCACCTCCGCTTCGTCGTATTCACCCTTCTTCAGGTGCTCGTTCAGCGCGTCTTTGGCGAATTTGCGGTATTCCTCGTGCGTCAACGGGCTGCGCGAGGCGCCGATCACGCGGGTCGGTTCCGTAAACTGGCCTTCGATCTGGCGATGATACAGCGCGGGCAGAAGCTTGCGTTCGGCTAGGTCGCCGCTGCCGCCGAAGACGACATAATCAAAAGGCTCAACGGGAATGATCTGGCTGCTCATGAGCTTGTCTCTCAATCAGGCTGGTTGGCGGCTCTTTTAATCTAATCGATTTAAAAAAGCCAGTGTGCGGTGCAATGAATCTCTCAGGCGCCGGTTTTAGAGCGAATTTCCGGAAGAGGAAATCCGCAATCGGACTAAAATTTGTCGCGAAGCGCAAACCACGACAAGGCGAGGAAAAGCAACGGCGCCCGCATGCCGGCGCCGCCGGGAAAGGCAGGAATATCGAGCGATGTGAAGAGGTCGAGATCACCGGATTTTCCAAGCACCGTTTCCGCGTAGAGCTTGCCACAGTAGTTTGACAGCATGACGCCATGGCCGGAATAACCGCCGATCGAGATGACGCCGGGCATGACCTCGCGCACGAAAGGCTGGCGCGGCATGGTGATGCCGACGCTGCCGCCCCAGGCATGGGTGATCTCGATATCCTTCAGATCCGGATAGATCTCGGCGATCTGTCGGCGGATGTGCTCGGAAATGTCCCTCGGATTGTCCGATGTATAGGCCTCGCGTCCGCCAAACAGCAGCCGGCCGTCGCCGAATTTGCGGAAGTAGCGCACGACGAAGCGCGAATCGGCCACGGCCTCGCCGCCCGGCAGGACATCGGGATGCCCTTCGAGCGGGGCTGTGGCGCCGATGAAGGAGCGGATCGGCATGACATGTCTTGCGGTCACTGGTTCGAGGCCGTCGATATGGCCATCGCAGGCAATCAGCGCCCGATCGGCGGTGATCGTTCCCCTTTCGGTTTCGATCGTCACCTTGCCGCCACCCTGGCGGATCGCCTTTGCCGCGGTCATCTCGAAGATCGCAGCACCGGCATTGGCGGCGACCCGGGCCAGCCCCACCAGCAGCTTCAGCGGATGGATGTGGCCGGTGCCGACATCGCGCACGCCGCAATGAAACCGCTTCGAACCGAGCCGCTCCTGCGTTTCCTTCTCATCCATGAAACTGATGTGCGGATAGTCGTAACGCAGCGCGGCGATCTGGGCATTTTCGTAATAGGCGCGTTTGTAGCTCGCCTTGTGCGCGACGTTGAGCTGGCCGGGCACATAGTCGATCTCGATCTGGTGCTCGCGGGCGAAATCGATCAGATGGCGCTTGGCCGCCTCGGCAAGATTAAACAGCGCCTTCGAGCGTTCGTAGCCGATCTTCTCCTCGAGTTCTTCCGGCCACCATCGCTGGCCGGTGCCAAGTTGGCCGCCATTGCGCCCGGACGCCCCGTCACCGAAGCGGCAGGCTTCGATCAGCACCACCGAGACGCCTGCCTTGGCAAGATTATAGGCGGCCTGCAGGCCGGTATAGCCGCCGCCGATGATGGCGACGTCTACTGTTCTCGAGCCGTCGAGGGCGGCATAAGTCGGCCGCTCCCCGATGGTTGCCTGATACCAGGATAGTCCCGGCGAGATCGGGCTCTGCCACATCTCCTGCGATGCCATGACGGTCCCTCACACGTTGAGCAGAAGGAATTCCCGCTCCCAGGGGCTGATCACCTGCATGAAGGTCTCGAACTCGCCGCGCTTGACGCCGGTATAGAGGCCGATGAACTGCTTGCCGAAAATCTCCTCGAAGGCGGGCTCGTCCTCGAGCAGCGCCACGGCTTCCAGCAGGCCACGCGGCAGGTCGATCGAGCCTTCATTGGCCGAATCCTCCGTCGGCGCCGTCGGCTCAATCTGCTTCATGATGCCGAGCAGGCCGGCGGCGAGCGAGGCGGCAAGCGCCAGATAGGGATTGGCGTCCGAGCTCGGGAGCCGGTTTTCGACGCGCCGCGCCTGCGGATCGGAAACCGGAACGCGGAAGGCCGTCGTCCGGTTGTCGTAACCCCAGGCATTGTTGACCGGGCAGGACATATCAGGCTGCAGGCGCCGATAGGAATTCACGTAGGGCGCAAGCATCGCCATCGTGCTCGGCACGAATTTCTGCATGCCGCCGATGAAATGGAAGAATTCCTTCGAAGCCGATCCGTCCGCATTGGAGAATACGTTTTTACCCGTCTCGATATTGACCACCGATTGATGGATATGCATCGCCGAACCCGGCTGGGCCTGCATCGGCTTGGCCATGAAGGTCGCATAGATGTCGTGCTTCAGCGCCGCCTCACGGATCGTGCGCTTAAACAGGAACACCTGGTCGGCAAGTTCGATCGGATTGCCGTGGCGCAGGTTGATCTCGAGCTGCGCCGGTCCCTCTTCGTGGATCAGCGTATCGATCTCGAGCCCCTGCTTCTCCGAGAAATGGTAGATGTCGTCGATCAACTCGTCGAATTCGTTGATCCCGGCGATCGAATAGCCCTGGCCGCCGAGGATCGAGCGGCCGGACCTGCCCTTCGGCGGGTGCAGCGGATAGTCGGGGTCGACATTCTTGGCGACCAGGTAGAATTCGATCTCGGGCGCCACGATCGGCTTCCAGCCGCGGTCGTGATAGAGGCTCAGGATCCGTTTCAGCACGTTGCGCGGCGTATAGGGCACTTCGCCGCCGTCGGAATCGACGATGTCGCAGATCACCTGCGCCGTCGGGTCGGTCTCCCAGGGCACGACCGAAAGCGTCGAAAGGTCGGGCATCAGCTTCAGGTCGCTGTCGCGCGGCTCGTAGCGGAAGCTCTCCGTCTCCTCCGGGTACTCGCCCGAAATCGTATGCCGGTAGATCGCCGAAGGCAGCGCCAGCGAGGTGTTCGAGGTGAATTTCGAGCTCGGCATCATCTTGCCGCGCGGAACGCCGGCAAGGTCCGGCGTGATGCATTCGATGTCTTCGATGCCCCTGTCCCTCAGCCACCGCGCTGCTTCCTTCCAGTTCGCAACGCCGCGCAGGGATCCGGGGTCCGGAGGAGTTTTCTTCGAGGCGGGTACGTTTCTGGCAGGCTTCAGCGTCGTCTTTTTTGGGGACATGACACACCGGTCTGGTTGATCGTGGCGCCATCATAACCGGACTTTGCCAATTGGCGAGAGGTTGAGAACGTTGACTTTCGCCCTTTGATGGAAAAGAAGACGCTGTCTTGATCGAGGAAACGGATTTGCAGCGCAAAAGCGACGTCATCGTCATCGGCGCCGGGGCGGCGGGCATGATGGCGGCTATCCGGGCCGGAAAACGCGGCCGCTCGGTCGCGATCCTCGACCATGCAAGGGCGCCCGGCGAGAAGATCCGCATATCGGGCGGCGGCCGCTGCAATTTCACCAATATCCACGCCGGACCGAAGAATTTCCTCTCCGCCAACCCACATTTCTGCAAGTCGGCGCTCGCTCGATTCACGCCCGCCGATTTCATCGCCATGGTCGACCGGCACGGCATTGCCTGGCACGAAAAGACCCTGGGCCAGCTCTTCTGCGACGATAGCGCCAAAGACGTCATCCGCATGCTGCTCGCTGAGATGCGCAGCACCGGCGTGCAGCTGGATCTCGGCACCGAGATATCAGCCGTCGAAAAGGTGGAGGCGGGTTTTCGCGTCAAGACCGGTGACGATAGTTTTGAAGCATCGTCGCTGATCGTCGCGACTGGCGGCAAGTCGATCCCGAAGATGGGCGCCACCGGCTTTGCCTATCGCCTCGCCGAACAGTTCGGTCTTCCGGTGCTTGAAACCCGCCCCGGCCTCGTGCCGCTGACGCTCGATCCCGGCTTGCTCGAGGCCATCGCCCCGCTCACCGGCATTTCCGCCCCGGCCGAAATCCGCCATGACAGGACCGCCTTCCGCGAAGCGCTGCTGTTCACCCATCGGGGCCTCAGCGGACCCGCCATCCTGCAGATTTCCTCCTACTGGCGCGAAGGCGACGAAATCGTCGTTTCGATCGAGCCGGATATCGACATTGCAGCACATCTGAAGACGGCAAAGCAGCGCAATGGCCGCCAGTCCCCGCAGACGGCGCTTGGCGACATCCTGCCGAAACGGCTGGCCCAATTTCTCGTCGAGCGCGAGAAAATCGCGGGCAATATGGCGGACCTGCCTGATAAGGCGCTGCTGCGCCTTGCCGCGAGCGCCCAGAGCTTTGCGGTCAAGCCGTCCGGCTCGGAAGGTTACCGCACCGCCGAAGTGACGCTTGGCGGTATCGATACGGCAACGCTTGATTCACGCAGCATGGAAGCAAAAACCGTGCCTGGGCTCTATTTCATCGGCGAATGCGTCGACGTCACCGGCTGGCTCGGCGGCTATAATTTCCAATGGGCCTGGGCCTCCGGATTTGCCGCCGGCGAATGCGCGTAAACCGAATGCATGTCGCCCGGAAGTCTGTAGCGGTTCCGGGACAACGACATGCATAAAACAAAGGACTAAAGCGCGTCGCATGAATCAAATTTGACGCGACGCGCTTTAAGGAAATACCGATTCAAAACTTCTTAATAGAGGTGCGCCATCCTGTCTCAATTGGCGGTCTGCAAAGCTGTTCCTAAATAAGCTTTACCAGCAAGCCGTTTTGTTGGATTGTTGTGTCAGACAGAAGTGAGGTTTCCAGCATGACCAGAAACACACGACGCGCCCGCGCCATCGCAATTGCCGAGGCAAAGCCGAACGCCCGGATGGTCACCCTGCGTTATCTGATGCTGGCAGTCGGCGCCACCGCCGCCAGCCTGGCGCTGCTGCTCTCGCACTTCATCTGACCCTGTCTTCAGGTCTGCAACGAATGTCACGGCACGGGCGTTACCGCCTCGCCGCATTGCGGCTTACAAAATTGCAACTATTTCACCGCCTTGGCTTAATCCGCCGCAACCGCTTATCCGAAAATTAATATCTAATCTGACACAATTGCCCGCGAATATTTGGGCATCTCCAAGTTGTTTGGACATGAACTGGCAATGACTGCCGCCTGGCTTCCAGGTTCCCCAATGTAAATTAAGAACAGCTCGATGTGCACCCGGCTGGCGCCAAATGGCCGCCTGCGGGAGGAGTGGTGTATGAAAGGCCCGGAACGCCATGTTGATTGACAAGATTCTTTCCCGCTTCAGGATCAAGACGAAGGTCCTGATCTTCGTTCTGCCTTTCGTCGTCACCATTTCGGCGGTGGGCCTGACGGGCCTTTACGCTTCGGGACTGCTGCAGGGCCGCATGGAAATATCCAACAGCGTGCTGCAGTCGCTGAGCGGCTTCAAGGATCTCTACGGTTCGATGGACGATTTCCTGCGCGTCACCAGCCAGCAGGCGCGCGACAAGCTGCTTACCGATCTGACTACCCAGCAGGGCGTGCTCGAACAGACGCTGAATCAGGTTGGTGAAGAAGCCGCCGGCCGCGACAGTCTTGCCGAAGCAGCCCGCCGCACCAAGGACATTTCTGGCGTCGTCGGCAAACTCTGGGGTTTGCATGAGCAGGAGCAGGCGCTGCATGAGCAGATCGACGCGGCGCAGAAGAGCCTGATCAGCACCCGCTTCACGGTCTCCTACCAGGCTGAGGAATTGCAGACCGCGCTTCAGAACGACGAGGGTGCCGCCACCATCACCCTTCGCACCGCCGACCGGCTGCTGAAGGGCGGCGATTTCCTCGGCACCGTCGCCAGCGGCTACAGCAAGCCGCAGACGCCGGAGGACAAGATCGCCTTCATCAACGAACAGATGCCTGCGATCGTCAAATCCCAGCGGCTGATCGCCATCTCGGTTCCGACCAACCAGAAGAACGTCATCGACGCCCTGGCCGCGACCATCGACAGTATCAAGGCAATCACTGCGATGCCCGCTCCGACCGACGAGAACATCGCCGAACTCGGCCGTCTCGTGTCGCGCTTCCGCCAGACCTCGACCTATACGCAGCTGACCGCGACGCAGAAGATGCGCGAAGCGACACAGCGTTTCGCCGAGCTCGAGGGCCGCATCGGCCAGACCAACTCCGTCCTTCAGGATACCCGGCGTCTCGAAAATTCCGTCTATTCGCTGCAGATCGTGCTTTCCGATTTCCTCGCCAACTCCAGCAAGGAAAATCTCGTGCGTCTGCAGCAGCAGGCCGGCACGCTCGGCAAGGACATGCAGGTGCTGATCACCAGCGCCAAGGGCATGGGCTTTGCCGAAGGCATATCCGGCGCAATCCAGCCTGCACTCGACGCCATCTCCGGCGGCGGCTCGAAGATCGTCGATACGATCGGCGAGCGCGTCACCGCCTATGCCGCTGCCCGCCAGGAGCTCGACCAGATCTGGACGAAGCTGACCGATTTCGCCGAGCTGCAGAAGCAGACGGCCGGTACCGAGCGCACCCAGGCAAACGGCATCTCCGTCATCACTACCGGTTTCGGTATCCTCCTGTCGATCCTCGGCGGCATCGCCCTGGTTCTGACGCTGCAGCGCCCGATCAGCCAGATCACCGCCGCCATGCGCCGCATCGCCGAAGGGGCGCTGGAGACCAGCATTTCCGGCGAGCAGCGTCACGATGAAATCGGCGACATGGCCCGCGCGCTCGGCATCTTCAAGGAAAATGCCATTTCGAAGATCCGCATCGAAGAGCAGAGCGACGAGGAACGCGCCGCCGCCGAACATGAGCGCCAGCGCAACGACGCCGACAAGCGCGAGATGGATCGCCAGATCGAATTCGCCGTCAACGCGCTCGCTGCCGGCCTCGAACGCATGTCGCAGGGCGATATATCGACGACGATCGAGACGCCCTTCATCGGCCGTCTCGAACAGCTGCGCCAGGATTTCAACGGTTCGATGATCCGCCTGCAGGCGACGATGAGCCAGATCCGCGACAATGTCGAACTGATCCAGGGCAACGGCAACCAGATGGCCCAGTCGGCCGAGGATCTCTCCAAGCGCACCGAACAGCAGGCTGCCTCGCTCGAAGAGACCGCAGCCGCCGTCGACGAGATCACCGTTACAGTCCGCTCCTCTGCCGAACTCGCCAAGGATGCCGACCAGATCGTTCGCCAGGCCAAACGCAGCGCCGACGATTCCGCCGTCGTCGTCAGCAATGCGATCGATGCGATGGGCCGCATCGAGGATGCCTCGCGCCAGATCGAGCAGATCATCGGCGTCATCGACGAGATCGCCTTCCAGACCAATCTGCTGGCGCTGAATGCCGGCATTGAGGCGGCCCGCGCCGGTGAAGCCGGCAAGGGCTTTGCAGTCGTCGCGATGGAAGTCCGCGAATTGGCCCAGCGTTCCGCCGCCGCGGCGCAGGAGATCAAGGGTCTGATCAACAAGTCGACCAACGAGGTCAGTTCCGGCTCGCAATTCGTGCAGGAGACCGGCACGGTGCTCGCTAAGATCAGCGCCCAGATCGTCACGATCAGCCAGCATGTCGAGATGATCGCCCGCGCCAGCCACGACCAGTCCAATGCACTGCAGAGCGTCAACGCGACGGTCAATCAGATGGACCAGATGACGCAGCAGAACGCCGCCATGGTGGAAGAGACGACAGCTGCCAGCCGTGAACTGGCCGACGAGGCGGGTTCGCTGCGGCGTCTCATCCAGCAGTTCAAGATCGATGGCGAGGCGGGCGAGGCGCAGGTCTACCGCGCCGCCTGATCGTTGATCTCATCATCACGAGAACGGCCCTGGCTTCCGGGGCCGTTTCGCGTTTCGTATAGGGGCATGCTGTGGCCCTGATTTACAGAAAATTTTCCTTAACGCTTTTCGTCTACTTTAGCCCCGGTCTTCTGCCGGGGGTTTTGATGCTGCGCCTTTTCTCTACGTCGATCGTCCGCCAGATCGTCGCGATCACACTGTTTCTGCTGGCGATCAGCACCGCCGCCATTGTCGGCGTGACCTATTACAATCTGAGCCGTTATGTCATGGACGGCGCCGTCGCCGATGCCAGGGATGCCACCCGCGCCATGGCCGTGCTCTACGGCGCGGCCGATCAGGGCGCCAGGGTCGAGCTGAAGGATGACCGGCTCTCGACAGTCACGGAAGACGCCATTCCGGCCCTCGCCGATCACTCGCTGGTCGACCGGACCGCGCAGTCGATCGCCGGCGTTGCCACGATCTTCCAGAAGCAGGGTGGCGACTACGTCCGCATCTCCACCAACGTCAAGAAGGAAAACGGCGACCGCGCCGTCGGCACCAAGCTCGTTGCCGAGCATCCCGCTCAGCCCGTGCTCGCCAGGGGCGAGGCCTATTACGGCCAGGCGGAGCTATTTGGCCGCAAATTCATGACCGGCTATTTCCCGATCAAGAACACGTCGAACGCCAATGTCGGCATTCTCTTCATCGGCATTCCGATGGAGGTCTATTACCAGCGTATGTATGAGCTGCAGATGCTGGTTCTCGGCGTCGGCGCCATTGTCATGCTCATTGTCGGTGTTCTCGCCTTCTATGCCATCCGCCTGTCGGTGAAGCCTTTGCAGGCGCTGACCGCGAGCGTTCACGCAATCTCCTCCGGCGATCTCGATGGAGCGATCCCTTGTGTCGGCAAGAAGAACGAGTTCGGCGACATCGGCCGGGCCCTGGCGCTTTTCCGCGATAGCGCCCGCGCCAGGCGCGACCTGGAAACGCAGGCTGCCGAACAGCGTGCCTTGAGCGATGCCGAACGCGCCAGGAACGACGCCGACAAGCGCTCGCTCGACGGCCAGATCGACTTTGCCGTCAACCAGCTTGCCGCCGGCCTCGGACGCCTGTCGCAGGGCGATGTCTCGCAAACGATCGGCACGCCCTTCGTCGGCCGGTTGGAGCAGTTGCGCGTCGATTTCAACGCCTCCCTCCTGCGGCTGCAGGACACACTGTCCGGTATCCGCGACAGCGCCTCGACCATCCAGCGTAACAGTGGCGCCGTCTCGGCCTCCGCCGGCGAGCTTTCGAAACGCACCGAAGCGCAGGCGGCAAACCTCGAGGAGACCGCCGCGGCTGTCGAGGAGATCACCGTCACGGTTCGCTCGTCCGCCGAGCGTGCCCGCGAAGCCAATAATGTCGTCGCCGCGACCAAGAAGACGGCCGACAATTCCGGCGCCGTCGTCGGCGATGCCGTCGCCGCCATGGACCGCATCGAAGAGGCCTCCCAGCGCATCGAGCAAATCATCGAGGTGATCGACGATATCGCCTTCCAGACCAACCTGCTGGCGCTCAATGCCGGCATCGAGGCGGCCCGGGCCGGTGAGGCAGGCAAGGGTTTTGCCGTCGTCGCCCAGGAGGTCCGCGAACTTGCCCAGCGTTCGGCCGACGCGGCGCGCGAGATCAAGTCGCTGATCGAAACATCCAGCCGGGAAGTGACGGTCGGCTCCGAACTAGTCCAGAAGACCGGCAGCGTCCTTGCCTCGATCAGCCAGGAGATCATCGCGATCAGCGGCCATGTCGAGACCATCGCCACTGCAAGCCGCGATCAGTCGGCCGCCTTGCAGGAGGTCAACGGTTCCGTCAACGCCATGGACCAGATGACCCAGAAGAACGCCTCGATGGTGGCCGAAACCACCCAGGCAAGCCGCCTGCTTGCCGGCGAGGCCGATACGCTGATGGCGCTGATCGACCGCTTCCGCATCATCGCAGAGCCCGCTCACCTGGGGACAAGGAAAGTCGCCTGAGAAACGTGGCGGCAGCCGCCGCCGGATTGCGCCGCAGCTTTCCGCCGCCGCCCTACTTTTGATACGACGCGCTTTGGGCTGATGTCGAGCGAGGTCAACCAGGCGCCGAAGCGAATGAGGCTGTTGTCTCCGAACTCGGCGTAGAATTGATCCTCGTCCGCCCTGCCGCCGCCTGGCCTGCGGATGTGCCGATATCCCTGGATGCCTGCGATGGTGATCAAGTCGATCATGGCGATGTCCTTTCTGTAGAAGACATCTCCTGATTTAGGCATCGAATATCTCTTCATAAACAGGGAAAATCCCGCTATGTTTTTCATCGATGAAAAACGCGAGTTGGGATTCCTATCAGCTTTTCCTGCAGGTCGCCCGGCTCGGCGGCCTGACGGGGGCAAGCACGGCAAGCGGGCTCAGCCCTGCGACCGTCGGCCGGCGCATGCTCGATCTCGAGCAGGAGGTCGGCCGCGCTTTATTTTCGCGCAGCCAGACCGGCTACCGCCTGACCCAGGATGGCCAGGCGCTGCTCGATCACCTTCAGGAGATGGAGGCCGCCGCCCGCAAGGTGGAAGCCTGGCGGCAATCCGGCGAGGGAGGCACGACCGTGAGGATCGCCGCCGGCACCTGGGTCGCCTGGCTGCTGACGGAGAATTTCGCCGCCATCCGCATACCGGGTGATGGCTTTGCGATTTCGCTCACCATCGGTGAGGCGCGGGCGAGCCTTGCCTATCGCGAGAGCGATATCGGCATTCGCGCCTTCGAGCCGGAGGAGGCCAATCTTGCCGCCCGCCGGCTCGGCGAGGTGGCCTATGCCATCTATATCAGACGCAACGCCGCCGAGATCGATGAACGCTGGATTGCCGTTGCCGAGGAGGAGGCGATATCGGCTTACCTGCGCTGGCCGCACGCCAATGCCACAGCCGGGATCGTCGCCACCGTCAACCGGCCGCGTTCGCTGCCGGATCTGGTGCGCGCCGGCGCCGGCAAGGCCGTGCTTCCCTGTTTCGTCGGCGATCTCGACCCTGAATTGCAGCGCCAGGGCGGCGAGTTACCGGAACTGCGCCACGCCCAATGGATCGTCATGAACGCCGAGGATCGCCATCGCCCGGAGATCCGCACAGTCGCCGACCGCATGACCAAGCTGATCAGAAGTTATGCCGATCTCTTCGCCGGAAAACGTCCGAGCCGCGGCTGACGTACTTTGAAGCGCCCGCGCCCTTTCCAGGATGCGCGGGCGTTCTCCTCAATGACGGTTGGTGACAACGACGGGAATGAGCAGATCGCCCCAGTTGCCGTCGCCGCCATGATGGCGGGCCGAGCGCACCAGCTCGACCGAGACGCCGGCCTCGACGGCTTTCATGACCGATTGGTTCAGCCGATGCAGGTCGTTGGCGAGCGTGCGGATCGTCGTCTGCTGGTCCTCGCTCATGCTGGTCGCCTGTTCCTCGGCCCGTTCCCTGACGCGTGAAATGGATGCCATGATCTTCTCCTTCTCTTGAGGTTATTCCGCAGCCGGTTTGAACTGCGCGTGTTCGGTCGAGCCGTGCATCGCCGTGGTCGACGACCGGCCGCCGGTGATGGCGAGCGACACGGCATCGAAATAGCCGGTGCCGACCTCGCGCTGATGTTTGGTGGCGGTATAACCGTTGACCTCGGCGGCGAATTCCGCCTGCTGCAGCTCGGAATAGGCCGACATCTGCCGCTGCCTGTAGCCGCGCGCCAGCTCGTACATGCCGAAGTTCAGCTGGTGGAAGCCGGCGAGCGTGATGAACTGGAACTTGTAGCCCATCGCCCCGAGTTCGCGCTGGAACTTTGCGATCGTCGCCTCGTCGAGGTTCTTCTTCCAGTTGAAGGACGGCGAGCAATTATAGGCGAGCAGCTTGCCGGGATGGACCTTGTGCACGTCTTCGGCAAAACGCCGTGCCTGATCGAGGTCGGGCTTCGAGGTCTCGCACCAGATGAGATCGCAATGCGGCGCATAGGCCACAGCCCGGGCGATGCAGGGCTCGATGCCGTTTCTGACCTGATAAAAGCCTTCGACGGTGCGCCCGGCATCATAGTCGACGAAGGGCTGGTCGCGCTCGTCGATATCTGATGTCAAAAGCTTTGCCGCTTCCGCATCGGTGCGGGCGATGACGAGCGTCGCCACGCCCATGACGTCGGCGGCAAGCCTGGCGGCGTCAAGATTGCGGATATGGGCGGCGGTCGGGATCAGCACCTTGCCGCCGAGATGGCCGCATTTCTTCTCCGAGGCGAGCTGGTCCTCGAAGTGAACGCCGGCAGCACCCGCCTCGATATAGGCCTTCATGATTTCGAAAGCGTTGAGCGGCCCGCCGAAGCCGGCTTCCGCATCGGCAACGATCGGCGCGAACCAGGTCTCGACCGAAAGCCCCTGGGCTTCTGCGGTCTCGATCTGATCGGCGCGCTGCAGCGTGCGGTTGATGCGTTTGGCAAGCTCCGGCCCGGCATTGGCCGGATAGAGCGACTGATCCGGATACATCGCCGATGCCGTATTGGCGTCGGCCGCCACCTGCCAGCCGGAGAGATAGATCGCCTTCAGCCCGGCGCGCACCATCTGCATGGCCTGATTGCCGGAAAGCGCGCCAAGCGCATTGACGAAATCCTCCTCGTGCAGGAGCCGCCACAACCGGTCCGCCCCCAATTCGGCTAGCGTATGGCGGAGCGCCACCGAACCTCTGAGCCGCTGTACGTCATCGGCCGAATAGGGCCTTTCGATGCCGTCGAAGCGGCCTGCCGATGAATTTGGAACAAGCTTGTAAAAATCCGTCATGCTGCTCTCCTCACTAAAAGTCCGACAAAAGCGTGCTGATGACAAGATTGACAACGGAACGCGATATGGCCAGAAAAACCTTTGATTTCCTGGACGGAAAGAGGTTAAGATGACGAGGATTGACAGAGCGGCGCTGTGAATTTGTAAAAGATTGTAAATAAAGCGCTCCTCCCTTGTCAAAGGGTGTGCCATGGCGGAACGGAAGATATTCGCAGGCCCGAAAGTCAGGCGCATCCGCAATGCGCTGGCGCTGACCCAGACCGCCATGGCCGAAGCCCTTGAAATATCGCCGTCCTACCTGAACCTGATCGAGCGCAACCAGCGGCCGCTGACGGTGCAGCTCCTTCTCAAGCTTGCAAGCGTCTATAGGGTCGACCTGGAGGAGTTGCGCGGGCAGACCGGCGGCAGTCTCGGCCAGCTCAAGGAAGTCTTTGCCGATCCGCTGCTTTCGGGTGAATTGCCCGGCGACCAGGAATTGGTCGAGGTGGCCGAGGCTGCACCCAATGCTGCAAGCGGCATGATCAAGCTTTACCGCGCCTATCGCGAGCAGGCGGCAAGGCTGTCGGACCTGACGGCGCTGATGGCCGCCGAAGGCCATGCGCCTGTTGCTGCCGGCCGGTTGCCGCTCGACGAGGTGCGCGAGACACTGGAGCGCAGGTCTGCCTATTTCGGGCGGATCGAGACGGCGGCGGAAGCCTTTGCCGCGACGCTCCCCGGCGGCCTCGATCTTGCCGCCGGCCTCAAGGATTGGCTGCGCGCCGAGCGCGGCATCGCGGTGCGTGTCCTGCCCGTCCACGTCATGCCGGATCTGCGCCGCCGTTTCGATCGCCATTCGATGCGGCTTTTCATCTCGGAACGCCTGTCACAGGCGGACCGTGCGCACGAGATCGCTGTCGAGGCCTCAACCCTCGCTTTGCTGCCGGCCATCGATGCCGAACTCGACGATCTCTCGCTCTCCTCGGCCGAGGCCCGCCGCATCGCCCGTTTCGAGCTTGCCCGCATTGCGGCCTTAGCACTCGCAATGCCCTACGAAGCCTTTCTGTCTGCGGCGAAGGCAACGCGCTACGATATCGATATTCTCAGGGCGCGCTTCGGCGTCTCCTTCGGCCATGCCGCCGCCCGCCTGACGATGCTGCAGCGGCCCGGCGCGGCCGCCACCCCCTTCTTCCTGATCGAGATCGATGCCGCGGGCCACAGGCTGCGCCGGGCGGGCGCCCAGGGCTTTCCGCAGGCCCGTTTCGGCGGCGGCTGTCCGAAGCTCAACATCCACGCCGCCTTCCTGCAGCCGGGCCAGATTCTCGCCGAAACGGTGGTCATGCCTGACGGCGCATCTTTCCTGACGGTCGCCCGCACTCTGGAGGGGCCGAGCGTCGAATTCGGCGAAAGGCTGCGGCGCACGGCGATCCTGATCGGCTGCGACGCCGCCCTTGGCGAGGCTCTGGTTTACGGCCAGGTAACGGCGCTCGATGCGGTTGAAGTCGGTCCGGCCTGCCGCCTTTGCGAGCGGCGTGGCTGCCTTTCCCGCGCCGAACCGCCGGTGACGCGGCCGCTCGGGCTCGACGAGATGGTGGCGGGGCTCAGCGCCTTCGATTTCCAGTGATTGTGAAATCATTGAGCGCACAGGATTTTGCGCTTGTGAGCTGTGAAATTCCTTCTTAGTCTGCAGGCAAAACCAGAGGGAAAAGACGTCCGGGGGTGCGGGCGCTTTGAACAAACAGGAGAAGTCATGAGGTCAATCATTCCAAGCGTGACGGCCGCCGCCGTTGCCGCGCTCCTTGCCGCCGCGCCGGCCCTTGCGCAGGAGCGTGTGGTCAACGTCTACAACTGGTCGGACTATATCGACAGTTCCATCCTTGAGGATTTCACCAAGGAAACCGGCATCAAGGTCGTCTACGACACCTTCGATTCCAACGAGACGCTGGAAACCAAGCTGCTGGCCGGCGGTTCGGGTTACGACGTCGTCGTTCCCACGGTTTCCTTCATGCAGCGCCAGATCGCCGCCGGCGTCTACCAGAAGCTCGACAAGTCGAAGCTGCCGAACCTCGTCAACATGTGGGACGTCATCATGAAGGGTGTCGCGTCCTTCGATCCCGGCAACGAATACAGCGTCGACTACATGTGGGGCACGACGGGCATCGGCTACAATGTCGACAAGGTCAAGGCGGCCCTCGGCACCGACGAAAAGCCCAATTGGGATGCGTTGTTCGACCCGGCGAAGGCGGCGAAACTCAAGGATTGCGGCATCTATATGCTGGATTCCCCGACGGATGTCGTGCCCTCCGTGCTCGCCTATCTCGGACGCAATCCCAATAGCACCGATCCCGCGGATCTGAAGAAGGCCCAGGAGGTCCTCGTTGCGGTTCGTCCCTTCGTGCGCAAGTTCCATTCCTCGGAATATATAAGCGCCCTTGCGAACGGCGATATCTGCATAGCACTCGGTTATTCCGGCGACATGTTCCAGGCCCGCGACCGCGCTAAGGAAGCCAATGCCGGCGTCAAGGTGGATTATTCGGTCCCGTCGCAGGGCGCGCAGATCTTCTTTGACGTCTTCGGCATTCCGAAGGATGCGCCGCACGTGGCGGAAGCCCATGAATTCATCAACTACATGATGAAGCCGGAAGTGATCGCGAAGGCCTCGAACTTCGTCTTCTACGCCAACGGCAACAAGGCGTCGCAGCAGTTCCTCGACAAGGAGGTCCTCGACGATACGGCGATCTACCCGACGCCGGAGGTGATGGCGAAGCTCTTCACCGTTCCGCCGCTCGATCCGAAGACACAGCGGCTCGTGACGCGGCTATGGACCACCGTGGTCACCGGCCAATGATCTGATCGCGGCCCGGACGGAAACGTCCGGGCCTTTTTTTGACGATCCCGGCTGGGCGAAACCGGGAACAAAAGCCGAGAACAAAAGCAAAGAATGTATTTCCGGGGAACAATATGAAGTCTTTAGGCAATATTCGCCGCTCTTTCGCACCTTGGACTGATCCGTCCGCCAAGCCCTTCATTTCCATCAAGAATGTCACCAAGCGTTTCGGCGATTTCACCGCCGTCGATAACCTGTCGCTTGATATCTATCACCGCGAGTTCTTTGCACTGCTCGGCGCCTCCGGCTGCGGCAAGTCGACGCTTCTGCGCATGCTTGCCGGTTTCGAGCAACCGACCTCGGGCGAAATCGTGCTCGACGGCACTGACATGGCAGGCACGCCGCCCTATCGCCGCCCGGTCAACATGATGTTCCAGTCCTATGCGCTTTTCCCGCACATGACGGTCGAGAAGAACATCGCCTTCGGCCTCAGGCAGGACGGCATGGCGAAGGACGAGATATCAGAGCGCGTCTCGCAGATGCTGAAGCTCGTCAAGCTCGAGCAGTTCGCCTCCCGCAAGCCGAACCAGCTTTCCGGCGGCCAGCGCCAGCGCGTGGCGCTGGCCCGTTCGCTTGCCAAGCGCCCGAAGGTGCTGCTGCTCGACGAACCGCTCGGCGCGCTCGATAAGAAGCTGCGCGAGGAAACCCAGTTCGAACTGATGGACCTGCAGCAGAGCCTCGGCCTCACCTTCGTCGTCGTCACCCACGACCAGGAAGAGGCGATGACCATGGCCGATCGTATCGCCGTCATGAGCCACGGCAAGGTCGTGCAGGTGGCGACGCCGGCGGAGATCTACGAGGCGCCGAATTGCCGTTTCGTCGCGGATTTCATTGGCGACGTGAACATCTTCGACGGAAAAGTTGCCTCATCGGGCAACGGCACCGTCGAGATTGCCGTCGATAGCGGCTTCAGCGTGCGTGTCGCCGCTTCCGAAACACCCTCGGCAGGCAGCGCCGCCGGCTTCGCCATCCGGCCGGAAAAAATGCGGGTCGGGCGGACGCCTCCCATCAACGCTTCGGTCAACGCCGCCAGAGGCGAACTCTGGGATATCGCGTATCTCGGCGACATGACCGTCTTCCATGTGAAATTGCAGAGCGGCAACATCGTCAAGGCCTCATCCCTCAATGCGCAGCGCTCCGTCGACGACCCCTTCACCTACGATCAGGACGTCTGGGTCTCCTTCGACGAGAATGCCGGCGTCCTGCTGAAGGATTGACATCATGGGCAAGCTCACGTCCGGCCTCTACAATCGCCTGGTCATCGTCATCCCTTATGCTTGGCTGCTGCTCTTCTTTCTGGCACCCTTCTTCATCGTCTTCCGTATTTCGGTATCGGCGACGGCGATCGCCATGCCGCCCTATGAGCCCGTCTTCTCTTTCACCGACGGCTGGGCCGGCCTCTGGAGCAAAATCGGCGATCTCTCCTTCGACAATTACAGCTACCTCACCGACGACCCGCTCTATTTCAACGCCTATGTCTCGAGCGTGGTGATCGCCGGGATTTCTACCTTCCTGACGCTGCTGATCGCCTATCCGATCGCCTACGGCATGGCGCAGGCGCCCCGTGGCCTTCGCCCGACCCTGGTGATGCTGGTCATCCTGCCCTTCTGGACGAGCTTCCTGATCCGCGTCTACGCCTGGATAGCCATCCTGAAGCCGGAAGGCCTGCTCAACCAGCTCTTGCAGTCGCTGCACATAATCGACACGCCGCTGATCATCCTCAACACCAACACCGCCGTCTATATCGGCATCGTCTATTCCTATCTGCCCTTCATGGTGCTGCCGCTCTATTCGGCTTTGGAAAAGATGGACGATACGCTGATCGAGGCTGCCCAGGATCTTGGGTGCACGCCGATCCGGGCATTCTGGCGCGTCACCTTCCCCCTGTCGCTTCCCGGCGTGGTGGCGGGCTGCATGCTGGTCTTCATCCCGGCCGTCGGCGAATTCGTCATTCCCGACCTGCTCGGCGGATCGCAGACGCTGATGATCGGCAAGACGCTATGGAGCGAGTTCAACTCGAACCGCGACTGGCCGGTCTCCTCGGCAGTGGCGACCATCCTTCTGCTGATCCTGGTCATCCCGATCGTCTTCTTCCAGAATGTCCAGGCCAAGGCCGAAGAGCGGGGGAAATAAGCCATGCTGAAATGGACCCGGTTCAACATCGCCTCCGTCACACTCGGTTTCGCCTTCCTTTATCTGCCGATCGTGCTTCTCGTCGTTTTCTCCTTCAACGAGTCGAAGCTCGTGACCGTCTGGGGCGGCTTCTCGACCAAATGGTATGCATCGCTGCTGACCAACGAGGCGCTGCTCGACGCGGCCTGGGTGACGCTTCGCGTCGCCCTGCTGTCGGCGACCTTCGCGACCATCCTCGGCACGATGGCGGCGCTGACGCTGGTGCGCTATACGCGCTTTCGCGGCCGCATGCTGTTTTCTGGCATGATCTACGCGCCGCTTGTCATGCCCGACGTCATCACCGGCCTGTCGCTGCTGCTGCTCTTCGTCGCGATCGGCTTCGACCGCGGCTTCTGGACGATCACGCTGGCCCATACGACGCTGACCATGTGCTTCGTCGCCGTCGTCGTGCAGTCGCGCCTCTTGAGTTTCGATCATTCGATCGAGGAAGCGGCGCAGGATCTCGGCGCGCCGCCGGTGCGCACCTTTTTCGAGATCACCTTGCCGATCATCGCGCCGGCGGTGCTCTCCGGCTGGATCCTTGCCTTCACCCTGTCGCTCGACGATCTGGTGATCGCAAGTTTCACCTCGGGGCCGGGCGCCACCACGCTGCCGATGCGAATCTACAGCCAGGTCCGCCTCGGCGTGACGCCGGAGATCAACGCTGTGTGCACGATCCTGATCGCCATCGTCGCGGTCGGCGTCATCTGCGCCTCGATCGTCACCAAGCGCCGGGAAATCCAGCGCCAGCGGGACGAGCGTGCGGCGGCTGCCGGCGCCTGATGATTCGAAGAAAACGGATTATTGCGCGTGCGGTGTGGCGCCGAGAAGCGGAACCGGCGAGATCACCGGGTTCGGCCATGAGCCGCCAATGAAGAACGGCAGAAGCGGCAGCTCTGCCGCCTTGGCCGGATCGGTCGAATCAAGCGATCCGGAAAGCGCCAGCCCATTCGACTGATAGGTGATGACCCCGGAAAGCGTCAGCGTCTCGGCCGTGCCGGCGATATGGACGTCGTGCATCTCGGCGGAGCCGTTGGCGAAATCGGCCTGAAGGTTCAGCTGGTTGAAAGCGAAGGCGCCGCCTGCTGCCGCGCTCAGCGGGAAGAACGGTTTTTCGGCTGCCTGCGTCCTCAGCGCTGCGGAATCGATGCCGGGTATCGTGCCTTCCTTTGTCCAGAAGTGCAGCCTGCCGGTGACGTCGGCTAGGCCGGTCGTCCAGATCGCCTTCGGCGACTGCAGGTCGAGATCGAGCGATCCTGTCGCCAGCGGCAGCGGCCCCTTCAGCTGCAGGCGCTCGGCAAGGGCTGCGAAGTCGGCATCGCGGATCGACAGCTGCAGCTTGCCGCCACCGTCGAAGTCGCGCTGGGTCGCTTCGAGATGCGCGGTCATCTCGCCGCCTTCGAACCGGCTGTCGCCGATATCGAATTTCGCTTCGCCGCCGGCAACGATCATGCTGGCGCCGACATCGGAAAGCTCGAAGAGACCCATCTGCGCACGCCGCGCCGAAAGCCTGACGTCGACATCGAGCAGCCGCAGCGGCCCGCTTATGCCGGCGGAGATTTCCTCCGCCTCGCCAGCGGCGAGCCTGAGCGCGAAGGCGTCGAGGAACGGCTTGAGGTTCATCTGGTCGAAGGCGAGCGTGCCGCCGATCTTCGGTCGTTTGCCGGGTTGGGTGAAAAGGTCCATCACCCCGGTGGCACTCGCTTCGTTGAGCGACAGGCTGAGATTGTTGAAGCGCAGCCCGTTGCCCGACGACATGATGTCGGATTCCAGCGAGGCGCTCTTCAGCGTTGCGATGCCGGGGATCGATTTGCCCGACCATGCCAGAAGCGCGGGCATATCGGGAATGCTGGCGGTGATATTGCCGGAAAGCGCCGAAAGGCTGGCGATGCTGGCAATCCCCTGGAAGTGCGCCGTCAGCAGGTTTGATGTGAGCGACGTCCGTGTCTCGGCATTCCTGCCGGCAAAGGCGAGCAGCGGCTGGCGCGAAGCGAAATCGACCTTCAGGTCCTCGCCATTGATGCGAGCGATGACGACCGCCGAGATGGCGCCGGATAGCCTCGGCCAGGCGATATCTGCGGTGACGCTGTCGAAATGATAGGCCTTGGCAGTCTTGATGTCGGTCACCGTGAGCGTGCCGTCTTCGACTGTCACCGCGCCGATCTCGGCATCGAGATCCGGATCGAGCACCTCAGCGCCGTTTTCGGTGCGCACGCCGCTGATTGCGCGGGCGAGCAGGCCGGCATAACTCCAGTCGATCAGCCCATTCTCGTCCCGCGTCAGCGCCAGGTTGGGGCGCAACAGGTGGAATTCGTGAAAGCTCGTCCGACCTCTCAGCGCGTCGATGAGGCTGAAATCGGCCGACAGGCTGTCAATGCTGCCGAGCAGCTTGTCGCCGCTTTTGCGCGGCTGGCGGATGGTGATCTGGTTGAGGGTGATGCGCGGCGTCGGCCAGAATTCCAGAACCGGACTACCTTTGATCTCGGCATGATAACCCGTCCATTTCGACAGCGCGTCCTCGATGCCCGAGCGCACGAAACCGGTCGAAATGAGATAGGGTGCGGCGACCCTCAACGCCACGAACAGCGCAAGCGCGATCAGCAGGAAGACTGTCGACAAACGGGCGAAGGCCGGAAGCCAGCGCGAAACGGGTCCGATCTTCCTGCGCCACCTGCGATGTCTTGACGTGCTCATGATCTCCGCCGGCAATTCAGCCGGTCATCCCGTTATGCGCTGATTTCGCGGATATAGGAAATATCAGGCATATGCAAATGCCCTACAGCGCCGCGCGTCTTTTCAGACGTGCAAAGGACGCTGTTGCACTTTGAGGCGACGCATCGTTCTTCTGCATGCATAGGCTGGGATCGCGTTGGTTCCGCACTTTATAATGCAATGCAGCATGATATAAGACGGCATTGGGGAGGAGGAATTGAATGCAGGATAATAGACCACTTTGGGTGCCCTCGGAGGATGCCGTTGCAAGAAGCCCGATCCATGCCTTCATGGAGCGCTGCAACGCCGATTTCGGGCTTTCGCTTTCCGGCTTTGAGGATCTGCATGCCTGGTCGGTGGCCGAGCGGGAGAATTTCTGGTCGACCGTCTGGGATTTCTGCGGCGTCAAGGGCGAACGCGGCGCAGAGGTGCTGGCCAATGGCGACCGCATGCTGGAGGCCCGCTTCTTTCCCAATGCGACGCTGAACTTCGCCGAGAACCTGCTGGCCGGCCGCGGCGAGGGCGACGCCATCGTCTTCCGCGGCGAAGACAAGGCCGAGGACCGCTGGTCGTGGGATCGGCTGCGCGCGCTGGTCTCGAAGCTGCAGCAGGCCTTTGCAGCACTTGGTATCGATAAAGGCGATCGCATCGCCGCGATGATGCCGAACATGCCGGAGACCGTCGCCGCCATGCTTGCCGCCGCCTCGATCGGCGCCATCTGGTCGTCGTGCTCTCCTGATTTCGGCGAGCAGGGTGTGCTCGACCGCTTCGGCCAGATCGGCCCCAGGCTGTTCATCGCCTGCGATGCCTATTGGTATTCCGGCAAGCTGCAGGACGTCGGCGCCAAGGTCGCCACGGTCGCCAAAAGCTTGGGTGTGCCCACGGTCGTCGTCCACTATGCCGGTGATGCCGAGGCGGTGACCCTCAAAACGCCCGGTGCCTCGACGCTGGAAGCCTTTGTCGCGCCCTATGAGGCAAGGGAGGTCGAGTTCACGCCGCTTGCCTTTTCCCATCCGCTCTACATCCTGTTTTCCTCAGGCACGACAGGCGTGCCGAAATGCATCGTGCATTCGGCCGGCGGCACGCTGTTGCAGCACCTCAAGGAGCAGCGGCTGCACTGCGGCCTGGAGGCGGGCGAGAAGCTGTTCTACTTCACCACCTGCGGCTGGATGATGTGGAACTGGCTGGTCAGCGGCCTTGCCAGCGGCGCCACGCTCTGCCTGTTCGACGGCTCGCCCTTTGCGCCCGATGGCAACGTGCTTTTCGACTATGCCGAGGCCGAAAAATTTGCGATCTTCGGCACCTCGGCGAAATATATCGATGCGGTGCGCAAAAGCGGGCTGACGCCGCGCAAAAGCCACGACCTCTCCAGCCTGCGGCTGATGACCTCCACCGGTTCGCCGCTGTCGCCTGAGGGATTCACCTTCGTTTACGAGGGCATCAAGGAGGATGTGCAGCTTGCCTCGATCTCCGGCGGCACCGATATCGTCTCCTGCTTCGTGCTCGGCAATCCGCTGCAGCCGGTCTGGCGCGGCGAGATCCAGGGGGCCGGCCTCGGCCTTGCGGTCGATGTCTGGAACGATGATGGCAGACCGGTGCGCGGCGAGAAGGGGGAGCTCGTCTGCACCAAAGCCTTCCCATCGATGCCGGTGATGTTCTGGAATGATCCCGACGGCGCCAAGTATCGCGCCGCCTATTTCGAGCGGTTCGACAATGTCTGGTGCCACGGCGATTTTGCCGAATGGACGGAGCATGGCGGCCTGATCATCCATGGCCGTTCGGATGCGACGCTCAATCCCGGCGGCGTGCGCATCGGCACCGCCGAGATCTACAATCAGGTCGAGCAGATGGACGAGGTGGCCGAGGCGCTCTGCATCGGCCAGGAGTGGGACGACGATGTGCGCGTCATCCTCTTCGTTCGCCTTGCCACCGGTGTGGCGCTGACCGAGGATCTGGTCAAGGCGATCAAGACGCGTATTCGCACCGGAGCCTCGCCGCGGCACGTGCCGGCGAAGATCATCGCGGTCGCCGATATTCCCCGCACCAAATCCGGCAAGATCGTCGAGCTTGCGGTGCGCGAGGTCGTCCACAACAGGCCGGTGAAAAACCAGGAAGCGCTCGCCAATCCCGAGACGTTGCAGCTCTTCGCGGGGTTGGAGGAACTCAAGGATTGATGGCGGATCGGAAGTTACAAGCTTTTGTCACTTATCCATGCACTGTCATGGAAACCTTTCGTTAAGAAAGGTTTGTCAAATCTAAAAGCCAACTTGGGGGCCGTAAATGAACGAGGCGGCCTGGAGCCTTCCGGCTTTCGATGATGGTGATCGACTGAGCTCTTGTTGAACAGCACCAAATTCAAAGGCAGCCCTCGGCTGCCTTTTCTTTATGCCGAGCGCTTCCTCTTTATCGCGATCAACCTGCCAGCACGCGCTGCGACGGGAAGGTGATTTCGACGAGCGTGCCCTCGTTCGGCGCCGAATTGATCGAGAACACCGCCCGGTTGGCATCGACCATCGCCTTGGTCAGCGGCAGGCCGAGCCCGGTGCCGTCTCCGCGATGGCGCGATTGAGTCGAGGAAACCTGCCGGAACGGCTTCATCGCCTGGTCGAGTTCGCTGCGCGTCATGCCGATGCCGGTATCGCGGACTCTGAGCACGACGCTGCCATTGGCCTCATAGGATGTGGAAACGACGATCTGCCCGCCTGATGGGGTGAAGCGGATGGCGTTCGACAGGATGTTGAGCGCGATCTGCTTAATCGAGCGCAGATCCGCCACGACCTCTGGCACCGCATGCGACAGCGCCGTGCGGATGATGACACGCTGGCCGTTTGCCTGCGGCTGGACCAGCGCCACGGCCTCGGCGACCGCCTCGTTGAGGCCGACGGCGGCAAAATCGAGATCCATCTCGCCCGCCTCGATCTTCGAAATGTCGAGCAGGTCATTGACGATATCGAGAACGTGCCGGCCGGAACGGCCGATGTCGTTGGCATATTCGATATAGCGCGGATGGCCGATCGGCCCGAAGCGCTCGCCGGCCA
The DNA here is from genome assembly GCF_019685025.1 of Rhizobium sp. NZLR8. NCBI lineage: Bacteria > Pseudomonadati > Pseudomonadota > Alphaproteobacteria > Hyphomicrobiales > Rhizobiaceae > Rhizobium > Rhizobium sp. NZLR8. The sequence continues at coordinate 242,222 of NZ_JABDVY010000009.1, forward strand.
TCATGTCGGAAAAGCCGATGATGGCGTTGAGCGGCGTGCGGATCTCGTGGCTGACGCGGGCAAGGAAATCGGTCTTGTGGGCGTTGGCGGTTTCGGCCGCACCCTTGGCGTTGCGCAGCTCGTCCTCGGTGCGCTTCCACTGGGTGATGTCGCGGATGACGGCGCAATAGCCGTTGGAGGAGGTGAGCTGGCCCATCGTCATGAACAACGGCACGAAGCCGCCGGCGGCCTCGCGGCCGATCACTTCGCGCCCGTCGTTCAACACACTGGCGACGCCATGGCCGGAGAGTCCATGGAGATAGTCGAGCACTGCCTTCTGGCTCTCATGGGCAAACAGCATAACGAAGGGTTTGCCGCGCGTCTCCTGCTCATCGTAATTGAAGAGCGCGCTCGCCGACCGGTTCATCGAGCGGATATCGCCCTCCGTGCCGATGACGACGACGCCGTCGGTCGCCGTTTCCAGGATCGAGCGCAGTTCCTCTACCTCGACCTGAAGCTTGGCGACCTTTTCGACCATCCGCTCGGGACGCGCTTCGGACCGGGCTTCGGATCGGCCCTCAGAGCGATTTGTCTCGCTGCGGCTATCATCCTTGCCTTCCACCGGCATCAGCGCCAGCATCAGGGCATTGGCGTCTTCCCAGCGCACCGATTGCAGCCGCGCCGTCACCGGAACCAGGCTGTCGTCGGCCTTGACCAGCATCATTGTGCCGGAGCCTGCGGCCTTTTCCTCGAGTTCGCGGCGCTGCAGCAGGGCTTCGATGCCGCCAACCTCGCGCAATGCGTCGAGCGTCGCATAGCCGGTCAGCCGCATGAATTCCGGATTGGCATGGATCAGCGCATCGCCGACATGGATGAGCACGGCAACCGGCAGCTGGTCGACCGTTCCCAGCGAAAGCCCGTCGGTCATCTTGATGCGCGGCGGGATGAAGCTCGTCAGGACCTCGATCTGGCTGACCGTCTCCTCCAGCCCTTCCGTCGCCTCGTCCTCGGTTAAGACTTCAGGCTCCTCGGCGGCGCCGTCGTCGTCGCCCGCCGCGTCGTCGGCATTCTCGAAAATCGCTTCCTGCGGCGCGATCTCCTCGAGCGACGGCACTTCCGTCTCGTTGGCAACGGGTGTTTCGGCCGCGAGGTCTTCCGATTCGGGAGCCTCTTCGAAGCTGGCCGTTTCCGTCACGGGTTCGATCGGTGCCGGCGCAGCAGCTTCATCCTTGCTGGCGCCGAAGGCCTCGAGACGCTTGGCGATCTCGCGGAAATTGGCCTGCTCGGCGGCCGTCAGTCCGGCGCTGCTGTTATGAAGCTGAACGATCTTGTCGGAGAAACGGCGATTGGGCGTTTCCGAAATGCGAAGCGCCGGCGGCTCGTCCGATGTTTCCGCTTCCGGTTCGGCGGCGGAGATATCACGGGCATCGGCACTATCGCCTGCTGCTTGCGAAACACTTTCCTGGAAAACCGGCTCGCCAGATGCCTGCTCGCCTGACTCCTGCTCAATGGACGCCTGCTCGGTGGCAATCTCTTCCGGCGCGGGCTCAGTCTCCGTCTCCGGCTCGGTTGCCGCAAACGCCTGGTCCTCGACCTCATCCGTCAGGACCGGTTCGATTACGGCCTCTTCCTGCACTGCCGGCACTGCGTGTTCCACCTCGGCAATGGTCTCGGACACCGGGCCGAGGCTTGCCGCATCATGGCCGATACCGTCTGGGCCGAGCGTCAGGCCGAGTGCCAGCGGATCTTCCTGCGCATCGGAAAGCCGGACGACGCCGAAGCCGCGGAAACCGTCGAAGTCGCGGTTGCGGGTATAGGTCGGCAGCGCCGCCAGATCGACCGGAACAACGAGGCTGGTGCCTTCGACCGGCCAGAGGATCGTTTTGCCTGACCATGTGTCGCGGCGGGCGAGCGCCTCTGCAAGCTTGCCATCGGGATCGAGATTGAAGAGGGCGGCGACATCGCCGAAGGCAGAACCGATAATGTCGGATGCATGCGGACCGACGGCATCGGCAAATTCGTGGCTGACCTCGTTGAAACGGCCCTCTGCATCGATCTTCCAGACGAAGCGCGTGGCGCGGCTGTTCGGCCTGAAAACGAAGCCGGGTTCAGCTGCAAGCTCGGGGACGGGGGAGGGGGCCACAGGCATTGCAATGACGGGCTCTTCGTGAACCGCTTCCGGCCCCTCTCCGACAGGCGCTTCGATGTCTTCGACAGGCGCTTCCGCCGTTGCCGCTGTTTCCACCGTCTCCGTGACGGAGGCCAGGTCGTCCTCGATGATGGAGGCAGGCTCGTTGGCTTCATCCGCGCTGCTGTCGATCACGCCGCCGTCGCACTCCGGCTCCGCATGCCCGGCGAGATCGGTCTCCTCAACCACCTCGTCTGCGGATGCCGCTGCGGTCTCTGCCGGCAGATCATTTTCACCGGTGATTTCCTCGAGCGTTTCCTCGACTTCCTCAATCCCCGACACCGCCTCGATGATTTCGGTAAAGCCTGCGGCGGCAACCGGCTCGTCGTGGAGCTGTTCGGCCGGTGACACGCTATCTTCCTGCGCCGGCGCATCGATCGGTTCGGGCGCCGCGGGTGTGTCGATTGGGTCGAGATGGCCGATCGCGGTCTCCACCGCAAAGAGCAGATTGAGCGCCGGCTCGTCGCTGAGCTTGCCGACTGCTGCCGGAAGATTGCCTCTGCCTGTGGCGACGGGTCGCTTCACCAGCCGGTCGGGATGCGCGCCGGCAAGGTTAATCAAGGTCTTTGCCGTCTGCTCGGAAATCCCGAGCGAGGCAAAACCTGGCGAGGCGGCGATGACGTCGCCGTTGGCGCCGATCACCGCCATATGCGTGTCGGGATCATCAAGCCCCTGCAGCATCTGGGCCGCCGAGGCGCTGGCTGCGAGCGGCTTTGCCGAGACCGGCACCGAAAACAGCATGGCCTTTTCGCCTGAGGAAAGCCGGATCAGTTCGGCCGCCGCCTGCACCTGCACGCGCTGGAAGCCCTTGGCAACGCGGATCATCAGGCTTCTGGAGTCACCGATATCGGCAAGTTGGCGCGCGGCCGTTTCCAGCTGGCGGAAGGTAATGTCGCTGCGGTCGACGCCCTGGTCGAGCAGATCATAGACGGCCGAATGGCCGAATAGTTCGGCGCCGGCACCGTTCGCCCAGAGCAGGCGGGCAAGATCGGCCGAAAACAGCACCATCGCCTCGCCGCGTGAAAATCGTTCCCGCACCCGCGCATGCACGGCGATATCGATGAACGGATATTGGACTGCGGGCATGATCAAACCTTGTCGCTGTCGGCCTTCTTAAATTAACGGCTTATTAATAACTGCAGGGCGCATGCGGGTCCAGAAGAGGAGGGGGTTTTCGGCCGGCAAGGTTAACGTCTTGTGCATTGCACAATAAATGTTGCAATGCACAATGGAATGTCTTATATAAGCATCATCCCAACTATTGCAGGCAGCGACTGCCTCAGCCCAAAGGATGCGACCCATGGCTACCATAAAGACCGACGACGTTTTTTCAATCGCTTCTTTCGACCCGTCCAAGTTCTCGGAATCCTTCCGTGAATTCGCCGAAAAGGGCGCTCAGCAGTCGAAGGACGCCTATGCCAAGCTGAAGACCGCTGGCGAAGAAGCCGGCAGGACGCTCGAAGCCACCGTACAGACCGCGCAGGCCGGCACCGTCGAGATCGGCCTGAAGGCGATCGACGTTCTGCGGATCAATGCCGAGAACTCGCTGTCGCACATGGAAGCGCTGCTCGGCGTCAAGTCCGTCGCAGAATTCTTCGAGCTGCAGACCTCGTTCATCCGCAAGCAGGCCGAGCTCACCGTCGAGCAGGCGAAGTCGATGCAGGAAACCACCAAGCAGGTGGCCGAAAAGCTGGCAAAGCCCTCCAAGGAAGCGGCCGAAAAGGCCATGGCTTCTTTCAAGGTTGCCTGATCGGTCTTGACCGGTCGAAGACAAAAGGCTGGACCCCGCGTCCAGCCTTTTTCTATATTGACGAGGAATGGGGCTTGAATTCATCGCCAAGTCCTCGTATGTGACCCCCGTCGCGCCAAGCGCGATTTATGCGGTTGTAGCTCAGTTGGTTAGAGCGCAGGTTTGTGGCACCTGAGGTCGGAGGTTCGAGACCCCCCAACCGTACCATCTCCCCCACACGATCAGAACGAAAACCCAGTTCCCGCCGTTTCGATGGAACCCATCCCATCTCGCGCCGTTCTCCAAGTTAACGGGAGAATATGCATGTCGAAAACCCTTCTCTACGGCGCGACCAAAATCGACGAGACCAACAGCGCTTATGCGCCGGTCGAAAGCCTTGCTGCCTTCCAGTGGAAGAACCGCGTCTTCGTTGTTTTCGCCGACAAGGGCAATGCCCGCGCCGCCCGCCAGGAAAACCAGTTGTTGGCCGACCGCTCAGCCCTCGACGAGCGGGATCTGGTGGTGCTCAAGATATCCGGCGCGGGTGTCCGGCCGCTCTTCGGTGACGCGGATGGTCTTGAAGGCGAAGCGATCCGCCGCGATTTCGAGGTGGCGGAGATCGGGGAATTCGCCGCCTTCCTTGTCGGCAAGGACGGCACCGTGAAGCTCAAGCTCAGCGAGCCGATCACCGCCGGCGAGCTTTTCGCCATCATCGACAGCATGCCGATGCGCGCTGCCGAACCGCTGAAGCCGGACAGATAACCCGGCCGAACGTGAGCTTAATCGAACATTATGAAAAGGGAGGCGGTCATGTCCGTGCCCAACGAACCCATTCCTGATCAGCCGCCGATGCCGGCACCCGGCTGGAAGCCGATGCCGCCGATCACCGAGCCCGAGCCGGACAGGCTTCCCCACGAGGCACCCGTTCCCAATCCCGATGAGAACGACGAGCCGGCAAAGCACGTTGGCGGTCTTTAAAGAAAGATCTGCCGTTCGGCGCTGACCAGTTCCTGCAGGAAGTCGACGACGCTCCTGACGCGTACGAGGTCGCGCGCCGTTTCGTGATAGGTCGTCCAATAGGCGCGCCGGATCGAAACGTCCGGCAGGATGCGCTGCAGCTCCGGATACTGCCGGGCAATATAATCGTGCAGGATGCCGATGCCGGCGCCGGATCGCACCGCCTCCGTCTGCCCGATCGCCGTCGAGATTTCGAAGCTCGCATCCCAGCTTCGCATCACCTCGCCGGAGAAATTCAGCGAGGCGGTGAAGATCAGATCTTCGACGTAACCGATGCGCGGATGCGCCTTCAGCGCGTCGATATCACCGGGCGTGCCCCTGGAGGCGAGATAGTCGCGCGAGGCATAGAGGCCGAGCGTGTAGTCGGTGAGCTTGGAGGAGACGAGCCGCCCCTGTTCGGGCCGTTCCAGCGTTATCGCGATATCGGCCTCGCGCTGAGACAGCGAAAAGGAGCGCGGCACCGGTACAAGCTGGATCTTCAGCGCCGGATGGCGCTCGATCAGCCGGCCCATGCGCGGCGCAAGAAAGGAAACACCGAACCCATCCGGCGCGCCGACGCGCACCGTCCCGGCGATCGCCGTATCGGTGTGGCCGAGCTTGGCCTGCGCAGCGAGCATTTCCGTTTCCATCCGCTCTGCCGATGCCAGGAACACTTCGCCTTCGGCCGTCAACTCGCAGCCATTGGTGCGACGGATGAAAAGCCGGGTCTTCAGCGCCTCTTCCAGCGACGTCAGTCGACGCGAGAGCGTGGCGTGGTTGAGCCCCAGCCGCTTGGAGGCGGCAAGGATCTGCCCGGTGCGGGCGACCGCGAGGAAAATCCGGACATCGTCCCAGTTCATGGCTTGGCCCGCATTGCGATCGGATCGACCTCGATCAGCGTCAGCGATGTCACCATGCCGGCCGTCGCGGTCTTGTATTTGAGGAAATGCGGTGTTTGCAGATGGGCCTCGTAGGCCTGCTGGTCGGCATAGACCTCGAGAATTCGGATCCGGTTTGGATTGTCCCTGATGGAAACAGCGCTGAGCGAAATTACGCCGTCTTCCAGCGCGACGGAGGCCTCGATTTCTTCGGTGAGCAATACGCGGTAGGCTTCCAGCATGTCCGGATCGATCTCCAGCTCTGCCATTCTGACGACAGGTTCCCGGCGCATCGGTTTTGTCCTCCCCTCGGGTTTGACTTGTCCGCACACCGTTCCAAGTTCGGAGCAGCAGCGTCGCACATAACGGCAGAGCTATAATATACGCACAACGGTTACTTATATCAGCGCATTGATTTGTGCAAATTGAAGTGCGATTGTGGGTCATCCAAAAACAGGAGGAACATCCCATGCATGAGATCGGTCATTTCATCGGCGGCAAGCAGGTTGCCGGCACCAGCGGCCGCGTCAGCAATGTCTACAATCCGGCAACGGGCGAAGTGCAGGCGACGGTCGCACTCGCAAGCGCCGAGGAATTGCGCGCCGCCGTCGAAAACGCCAAGGCTGCGCAGCCGAAATGGGCCGCCACCAATCCGCAGCGCCGCGCCCGCGTCTTCTTCAAGTTCGTCGAACTCCTGAACAAACACATGGACGAGCTTGCCGAAATGCTCTCCAGGGAGCACGGCAAAACGATCGAGGATGCCAAGGGCGACGTCATCCGCGGCCTCGAAGTCTGCGAATTCGTCTGCGGCATTCCGCATCTCTCCAAGGGTGAGTTCACCGAGGGTGCCGGGCCGGCGATCGACATGTATTCGATCCGCCAGCCGGTCGGCATCGGCGCCGGCATCACCCCCTTCAATTTCCCCGGCATGATCCCGATGTGGATGTTTGCGCCGGCGATTGCCTGCGGCAACGCCTTCATCCTGAAGCCCTCCGAGCGTGATCCTTCCCTGCCGATCCGTCTTGCCGAACTGATGATCGAGGCCGGCCTGCCGGCCGGCATCCTCAATGTCGTCAATGGCGACAAGGGTGCCGTCGATGCGATCCTCAGCGATCCGGATATCGGCGCCGTCTCCTTCGTCGGCTCGACGCCGATTGCCCGCTACGTCTACGGCACTGCGGCGATGAACGGCAAGCGCGCCCAGTGCTTCGGCGGCGCCAAGAACCACATGATCATCATGCCGGACGCCGATATGGATCAGGCGGTCAACGCGCTGATGGGCGCAGGCTACGGCTCGGCCGGCGAGCGCTGCATGGCGATCTCGGTTGCCGTTCCGGTCGGCGAGGACACCGCCAACCGCCTCGTGGAAAAGCTGATCCCGAAGATCGAATCGCTGCGCATCGGCCCCTACACCGACGACCAGGCCGACTTGGGCCCGCTCGTCACCAAGGACGCTTATAACCGTGTTCGCGGCCTTATCGACCGCGGCGTCGAGGAAGGCGCCAAGCTCCTCGTCGACGGCCGCGATTTCAAGCTCCAGGGTTATGAAGACGGCTACTTCGTCGGCGGCTGCCTGTTCGATCACGTCACGCCCGAGATGGACATCTACAAGACCGAGATTTTTGGACCGGTTCTCTCCGTCGTTCGCGCCCAGAACTACGAGGAGGCGCTGTCGCTGCCGATGAAGCACGAATACGGCAACGGCGTCGCGATCTACACCCGTGACGGCGATGCCGCCCGCGATTTCGCCTCGCGCATCAATATCGGCATGATCGGTATCAACGTTCCGATCCCGGTTCCGCTCGCCTATCACTCCTTCGGCGGCTGGAAGGCCTCGAGCTTCGGCGACCTCAACCAGCACGGCACGGATTCGATCAAGTTCTGGACGAAGACCAAGACCGTCACCGCCCGCTGGCCCTCCGGCATCAAGAGCGGCGCCGAATTCGTCATGCCGACGATGAGGTGACCTGACCGATAGATCGATCTGCAATTCGGGGGCCTTTTTGGCCCCCGTTTTGTTCGATCTGTTGGGATTGAAATTTGGCACCCAATCCGGAGCAGGATTCGACGTCGCGGCAAATGGCCTCATAAGCTGAATGCAAATTTCATATTTTGGAATTGTTCAAAACTACCAAACCGCCTATATAGGTCCGAACAGGCACGAGTCAGGAGATCGGCATGCGGTTGACGAAGCAGACCAACTATGCGGTTCGCATGTTGATGTATTGTGCTGCCAATGACGGGCACCTAAGCCGGATTCCAGAAATCGCCAGGGCTTACGGCGTTTCCGAACTGTTTCTTTTCAAGATCCTCCAGCCGCTGAACAAGGCGGGCCTGGTCGAAACCGTGCGCGGTCGCAATGGCGGCGTGCGCTTGGGTAAGCCGGCGGCAGACATTACGCTCTTCGACGTCGTTCGGGTGACGGAAGACAGTTTCGCCATGGCCGAATGCTTCGAGGATGACGGTGTTGTCGAATGCCCGCTGGTCGACAGCTGCGGCCTGAATTCGGCGCTGCGCAAGGCGCTCAATGCCTTCTTCGCCGTGCTTTCGGAATATTCCATCGATGACCTCGTCAAGGCGCGTCCGCAGATCAATTTCCTGCTCGGAATTACCGGCGAGCGGCCATATCGCAAACCTGCGATCATTGCACCCGCCGCCTGAATTTAAAGAGCAGGACAGAGTTGTGAAACCGCGGTTGCCCCGGCAATCGCGGTTTTTCATTTTGGTGCGTCTCACCGGCTCGCAAGAGATAAACATCCTCGCGTGGGGAGCGAATCCGATCGATCGCGACACGCTTAAGAGGCGCAATTATCCAAAATACGACGAAATTCGGGATATTTTTATCCGAATATTTCCGAATGAGGCTGATTTTAGACGGAAAATTTCTAACATTGTCCAACTGGAAAAATTTTCTCCGTAGCCCGTTGCTTTCAGTAGATAAATGTCGTTCCATCGACCGTCGACCGGGATGCCAATCTGCGGTCTCCAGACATCAAAAAAGAACAACCGGGAAACAATATTATGAAAAAGATCTCTGTCATGCTGGCAGCGACGGCCCTGATTTCGGTCATGGCGACGTCGGCCTGGTCCAAGACCCTTGTTTATTGCTCCGAGGGCTCGCCGGAAGGCTTCGACCCGAGCCTCTATACGGCAGGCACGACCTTCGACGCGTCGTCGCGCACGGTCTATAGCCGCCTCGTCGAATTCAAGCATGGCGGTACAGAGATCGAGCCCGGCCTGGCTGACAGCTGGAGCGTTTCGGCCGACGGCACGCAATACACCTTCAAGCTTCATCCCGGCGTCAAGTACCAGACCACCGACTTCTTCACGCCGACCCGCGATTTCAACGCCGACGACGTCGTGTTCTCCTTCGAGCGCCAGCTGAAATCCGACAATCCGTGGAACAAGTATGTCGAAGGCGGTTCCTACGAATACGCAGCCGGCATGGGCTTCCCGGATCTGATCAAGTCCGTTGAGAAGGTCGATGACCTCACCGTCAAGTTCACGCTCAACCATCCCGAGGCGCCGTTCCTCGCCGATCTTGCCATGGACTTCGCCTCGATCGTTTCCAAGGAATATGCCGACAAGCTCGCAGCCGACGGCAAGATGGCGCAGCTCAACCAACAGCCGCTCGGCACGGGTCCGTTCACCTTCGTCGCCTACCAGCCGGATGCCGTCATCCGCTACAAGGCCAACGAAACCTATTTTAAGGGCAAGGAAAAGATCGACGATCTGGTTTTCGCCATCACCTCCGACGCGGCTGTCCGCGCCCAGAAGCTGAAGGCCGGCGAATGCCAGCTGATCCCCTATCCGAATGCAGCCGACGTTCCCGAACTGAAGAAGGATGACAAACTGACGGTGATGGAACAGGCCGGTCTCAATGTCGGCTTCCTCGCCTACAACACGCAGATGGCCCCGTTCGACAAGCCGGAAGTTCGCCGCGCCCTCAACATGGCGATCAACAAGCAGGCGATCATCGATGCCGTCTTCCAGGGTGCCGCGGCCGTTGCCAAGAACCCGATCCCGCCGACGATGTGGTCCTATAACGACGCTGTTCAGGACGACAAGTATGATCCGGACGCTGCCAAGAAGGCTCTTGCCGATGCCGGCGTCAAGGATCTCAGCATGAAGATCTGGGCAATGCCGGTTTCGCGTCCCTACATGCTGAATGCGCGCCGTGCCGCTGAACTGATGCAGGCTGATTTCGCCAAGGCCGGCGTCAAGGTCGAGATCGTCACCCATGAATGGGCCGAATATCTGAAGCTCTCCTCCGACGTGAAGCGTGACGGCGCCGTCATCCTCGGCTGGACCGGCGACAACGGCGACCCGGATAACTTCATGGATACGCTGCTCGGCTGCGACGCCGTCGGCGGCAATAACCGCGCTCAGTGGTGTAACAAGGAATACGACGAACTGATGACCAAGGCCAAGCTGACCGCCGATGTCGGCGAGCGCACCAAGGCCTATGAGCAGGCGCAGCTGATCTTCAAGAAGGAAGCTCCCTGGGCGACCCTCGATCACTCGCTCGTCTTCGTTCCGATGAGCAAGAAGGTCTCCGGCTTCTTCATGGATCCGCTCGGCATTCACCGCTTCGACGGCGTCGACGTTTCCGAATAACCAGAATAATGTAAGAATGCCCGGCAGAGCTGGGCGCAGCCGGCGGTCAGGATCTCCTGACCGCCGGAAACTATTGGACATCTGCCATGTTGCGTTTTTTCATCGGCCGCCTTGCGGTGCTGATCCCGACATTCCTCGGCGTTTCCCTCATTGCCTTCTCCTTCATCCGCATGCTTCCCGGCGACCCCGTCATGCTTCTGTCGGGTGAGCGCGTCATGGCGCCGGAGCGTCATGCCCAGATCATGCATGATCTCGGCTTCGACCGGCCTGTGTATGTGCAGTATTTCGATTATCTCGGAAAACTGCTGCATGGCGATCTCGGCACCTCGATCGTCACCAAGCGGCCCGTTCTCGGTGAATTCCTGACGCTGTTTCCGGCGACGCTGGAACTTTCGCTCTGCGCCATCATCCTCGCCGTCTGTCTTGGCGTGCCCGCCGGTATCTTTGCCGCCGTCAAGCGAGGCACGTGGTTCGATCAGAGTGTGATGGGTGTTGCCCTGATCGGCTATTCCATGCCGATTTTCTGGTGGGGCCTGCTCCTCATCATCTTCTTCTCCGGCTATCTCGGCTGGACGCCCGTTTCCGGCCGCATCTCGCTGATGTATTTCTTCAAGCCGGTCACCGGCTTCATGCTTGTCGACAGCCTGCTGTCAGGCCAGAAAGGGGCGTTTTCCTCCGCCGTCAGCTACCTCATTCTGCCGACCATCGTGCTGGCGACCATTCCGCTTGCCGTCATCGCCCGCCAGACGCGCTCGGCGATGCTCGAGGTTCTGGGTGAGGACTATGTCCGCACCGCGCGTTCGAAGGGACTGAAGCCGCTGCGCGTCGTCGGCGTGCACGCGCTGCGCAATGCGATGATCCCGGTCATCACCACCATCGGTCTGCAGATCGGCGTTCTCCTTGCTGGCGCCATCCTCACCGAAACGATCTTCTCCTGGCCGGGCATCGGCAAATGGATGGTCGATTCCGTCTTCAAGCGCGATTACGCCGTGGTCCAGGGCGGCCTTCTTTTGATCGCCGGCGTTATCATGATGGTCAATCTGATTGTTGATGTCCTCTACGGATTCATCAATCCGCGCATTCGTCATTAGGAGCGGTTCATGAGCACCGTCACCATCAAAACCGGCCAGCCATCCGCTCTCGCGGAATTCTGGCACTATTTCTCCCGCAATAAGGGCGCCGTCATCGGCCTCGTGGTTTTTACCATCATCCTGGTCGTCGCCGTCCTCGCGCCGCTCTTTGCACCACATGAACCGAATGAGCAGAACCGTCAGGTGCTGCTGGCCGTGCCATCCTGGATGGAGGGCGGCAGCATCTCCTTCCCGCTCGGAACGGATGCCGTCGGCCGCGATATTTTGTCGCGACTGATCTACGGCGCGCGCTTCTCGCTCTTCATCGGCGTCGTCGTCGTCACGCTTTCGGTCATTTCAGGCGTGCTGATCGGCCTCGTCGCCGGATATTTCCGCGGCAAGGTCGATACGGCGATCATGCGCCTGATGGATATCATCCTGGCCTTCCCGTCGCTGCTGCTCGCCCTCGTGTTGGTTGCCGTGCTCGGGCCTGGACTTACCAATGCGATGATCGCGATTTCGCTGGTCAACCAGCCGCATTTCGTGCGGCTGACGCGCGCCTCGGTCATATCGGAGCGCGAGAAGGAATATGTGATCGCCTCGCGTGTCGCCGGGGCCGGCACCTTCCGCCTGATGTTCAAGACCATCCTGCCGAACTGTCTCGGGCCGCTGATCGTCCAGGCGACGCTCGCCTTCTCGGCGGCGATCCTTGATGCCGCCGCCCTCGGCTTTCTCGGCATGGGCGCCCAGCCGCCGACACCCGAATGGGGCACGATGCTGGCCGAATCCCGCGAGTTCATCTCGCGCGCCTGGTGGGTGGTAACATTCCCGGGTCTTGCCATCCTCATCACCGTTCTCGCCATCAATCTGATGGGTGACGGCCTGCGCGATGCGCTTGACCCCAAGCTGAAGAGGTCGTGATGCCGCTCCTCGAGATTGAAAATCTGACCGTCGAATTCCAGACGTCGTCCGGTCTCTTCCGCGCCGTCGACCGCGTATCGCTTGCCTGCGACAAGGGCGAGATCCTGTCGGTCGTCGGTGAATCCGGCTCGGGCAAATCTGTCGCCATGCTCGCGCTGATGGGGCTTCTGCCCTGGACGGCGAAGATTACCGCCGACCGCATGCAGTTCGACGGCCAGGATCTGCGCGGTATTTCCGGCCGCCAGCGCCGCAGGATCGTCGGCAAGGACATGGCGATGATCTTCCAGGAGCCGATGTCGAGCCTCAATCCGTGCTTCACGGTCGGATTCCAGCTCGGCGAGACCCTGCGCGTTCACATGGGCCTCAACCGCAAGGAGCGCCGCGAACGCTCGATCGAACTCCTGAACCTGGTCGGAATTCCGGCGCCGGAAGACCGGCTGTCGAACTTCCCGCATCAGATGTCGGGCGGCATGAGCCAGCGCGTCATGATCGCCATGGCACTCGCCTGCAATCCGAAGCTTCTGATCGCCGACGAGCCGACAACCGCGCTCGACGTGACGATCCAGGCGCAAATCCTCGATCTGCTCGTGCGTCTACAGAAAGAGCAGGGAATGGCGTTGGTGCTGATCACCCACGACATGGGTGTCGTTGCCGAAACCGCCGAGCGTGTGCAGGTGCAATATGCCGGCCAGAAGGTCGAGGAGCAGCCGGTGAAGGCGCTGTTCCGCGATCCGCATCATCCGTATACCGCGGCCCTGCTCGCCGCCCTGCCGGAACGCGCAGAAGTCGGCCAGCGTCTTCCCTCGATCGCCGGTGTCGTTCCCGGTCAGCACGGCCGCCCGACCGGCTGTCTTTTCGCGCCGCGCTGCGGCTACGCCACGGTCGAATGTGACCGCGGTGTCGTCCGTCAGGGGCCGGAGCTTGGGCTGGCGCTGTGCAATTATCCTTTGAAGGACGGCAAGCCGCTCGGGCATCCCGGCATCATGGCCGTTGAAACTGCAGGAGATCTCGTATGACGGGCGCTGTTCTCGAGGGCAGGGATCTCGCCCGCTTCTACACCGTCAATCGCGGGCTCTTCAAAGCCGATGCCACCGTCAGGGCGCTGAACGGCGTCAGCTTCAGCCTCCATTCCGGCAAGACGCTAGCCGTCGTCGGCGAATCCGGCTGTGGCAAGTCGACGCTCGCTCGCCTGGTCACCATGATCGAGAACCCGACGTCGGGCGAATTGCTGATTGACGGCAAGCCCGCCCATGTCGGCGACCGCAGCCTGCGCAGCCAGGTTCAAATCGTCTTCCAGAATCCTTACGGCTCGCTCAATCCGCGCCAGAAGGTTGGCTCGATCCTCGAAGAGCCGCTGAAGATCAACACTGATCTCAACGCCGCCGCGCGCCGCCGCAAGGTGGAGGAGATGATGGCCCGCGTCGGCTTGCGTCCCGAGCATCACGGCCGCTATCCCCATATGTTCTCCGGCGGCCAGCGCCAACGCATCGCCATTGCCCGCGCTTTGATGCTACGGCCGAAGGTGCTGGTGCTCGACGAACCGGTATCGGCGCTTGACCTCTCGATCCAGGCGCAGGTGCTGAACCTGCTGATGGATCTGCAGAAGGAGATGGGACTTGCCTATCTCTTTATCTCGCATGGCCTGTCCGTCGTCCATCACATCGCCGACGAGGTGATGGTGATGTATCTCGGCCGGCCGGTGGAAACCGGTCCCGCCGCCGAGGTCTTCGCCAGGCCGCGCCATCCCTATACGGCAGCCTTGCTATCGGCGACACCGATCGCCGACCCCGACCGCGCCAAGAACCGCATCCGCCTGCAGGGCGAACTGCCTTCGCCGCTGAAACCTCCGTCGGGCTGCCATTTCAATCCACGCTGCTGGAAGGCGCAGGATTATTGCCGCCAGGTCTCGCCTGAACTAAGCGGCGAGGGTGCACAACAATATGCCTGTCACTTCCCGCTCGATTGAGTGGGAAAGTCAAGTTTTAGGAGGAAACATGCCGGGTGAGCAGACGAGCGGGCCCCATGCAATCATCGTCATGGGGGTCAGCGGCTGCGGCAAATCCTCCGTCGGCGAAAAGCTCGCGGGAGCCTTGCACCTGGCCTTCGTCGAAGGCGATGCGCTGCATCCCGCCGCCAATGTCGAGAAGATGTCGAAGGGCATTCCGCTGACCGATGAGGACCGGATGCCCTGGCTCGACCGCATCGGCGAAGACATGAAGGCCTCGCTTGAGAAAGGCGAGGGCATCATCGTCTCCTGCTCGGCGCTGAAACGCATCTATCGCGACAGGCTGCGAGCTGCTGCCGGCGACAATCTTTTTTTCGTCTACCTCGAAGGCTCCAGGCAATTGCTGACGAAACGGATGGGCGAGCGCAAGGGCCATTTCATGCCGGTGTCGCTGCTCGAAAGCCAGCTGGCGACGCTTGAAGCGCCGACCGGCGAGCATGGCGTCGTCACCGTCGATATCGACGACACGATCGACGGCATCTCGGCCACGGCCCTCGAAGGTCTTGCAGCCCTCGGTATCACGGCTTGAAGCGCTGCGGCGAATAGGCGGCAATATCAATGAACGGCGCCTCGCCGGTAATGAGTTCGGCAAGCACGCGGCCGGTCACCGGTCCGAGCGTCAGCCCGTGATGGGCATGGCCGAAGGCGAACCACAGTCCCTGATGGCGCGGCGCCTTGCCGATGATCGGCATCATATCCGGCGTGCAGGGGCGGGCACCCATCCAGGGTTCGGGATCGAGCCTCTCTCCGAGCGGGAAAATCGTGCGGGCCACGGCCTCGGCCCGGTCGAGCTGGACCGGCGTCTTTGGCGCATCGAGCGTTGCGAACTCCGCGCCCGTCGTCAGACGGATGCCGCGGCGCATCGGCGCCATGAGATAGCCGCGTTCGGCATCGAGCATCCAGTTGTTGAGAACGGCATTGCCCTTGGTGGCATAATGCATGTGATAGCCGCGTTTGACGCCGAGCGGCAAGGAATAGCCGAGCCGGCGCGTCGCAACCGCCGCCCAGGGACCAAGCGCCAGAACTGCATCGTCGGCTTCGAGGGGGCCTTCCGCAGTCATGATCTTCCAGCCGGAGCCGAACTGGCCGAGCGAGGCGGCGTCGCCTTTGACGAACCGGCCGCCGAGGCTTTCGAAATAGCGGCGATAGGCCGATGTCAGCGCATGCGGGTCGAGCACCGACCAGGGGTCGCGCCAGTGGATGCCGCCGGCGAAATCGCCTGTTATATCCGGTTCCATGCGGGCGATATCGGCCGAGGTCAGGCTGTCATATTCCACCCCGAATTCATTCTGCCAAAGTGCGGCCTCCGCCAGGGCCTGGTCACGCTTGGCCTCAGTCCGGAAGATCTTCATCCAGCCGTCCTTGCGGATCAGCGCTTCGGCCTGCGCCGCCTCGACCAGATCCTTATGTTCGGCAATTGAATTTTCGATCAGCGGCGCATAGGCCCGGGTGATGACCGCGTGGCGCCGCGCATTGGAATTCCACCAGTAGCGGGCGAGAAAGCCGACCTGGCTCGGCAGCGTGCGCAGGTGATAATGCGCGTCGGTGCGGTTATTCAGTGCATAACGCAGCAGAAGCCCGAGCTGCTGGGGAAAGCCGTAAGGCATGACGCCTTCGCGCTGGATCAGGCCGGCATTGCCGAAGGAGGTCTCGCTGCCCGGATCCTTGCGGTCGATCAGCGTCACCTGCCGGCCGCGCCGCTGAAGATGGATGGCCGCCGACACCCCGACGATGCCGGCGCCGAGCACGATTGCGTTCTTCGTCATTTCCCCTGCATTCCGCTTTGTTTATCGGGTGAAAATGCCCGTGCGGATACCGCCGCGCAAACGAAAAATCGCATTCATTTCAAAATCATTGCGCTTTTCAGTGCGGCATTTTCAGCCTTCACGCGGATATAGAGGACAAGGGCGTTGAGAAGCGAAAAGCCGATCGCGTAAAACGGCAGTCCGAAGGCCAGCGGAAGGGCGGCGATCTCGCCGACGACGATCGCGTAGTTCGGATGCCGGAGGAGGCGATAGGGTCCCGATGTCACGAGCGGCGCGCCGGGCAGGACGATGATGCGCGTCGTCCAGCGGCCCTTCAGCGTCGCCAGCACCCAGAGCCGCAGCGCCTGCAACCCCATGAACACGGCAAACCAGAACGGCTCGACCGGCCTCCCTGAAGCAAGCAGCCAGAGCCCGATGATCCAGGCTGTATGCAGCGCCACCATGACGGGATAGTGCTCCGCCGCGACCTCTCTGGCGCCCTTGGCGAGCAGGGCGGCGGTGTTGCGCCGGGCGAGCGCCAGTTCCGCCAGCCGCTGCAGCGTCACGAAGGTAAGCAGCGCGATCGACGGCCACATCATGCCGTTCTCCTCAGCGTCACGCAGCTGGCCGAAAAGCCTGGCCCCATGGCAATCATCGCCGCGCGCCCCGGCAACCCGGCACGGATCGCCCGTTCCAGCACGAACAGGATGGTCGGTGACGACATGTTGCCGTAGTCGGCAAGCACGGCGCGCTCGTGATCGAGCGAGCCAGGCGCCAGCGAAAGCGCGCTCTCCATCGCTGCCAGCACTTTCGTTCCGCCGGGATGGCAGATGAAGCGGTCGATATCTGCAGGCCTCAGCCCGTTTCGCGCCAAAATGGCGGTCACCGCCGGGCCAAGCTCGCGCTCGGCAAAGGGTGGCAGCGATTGCGCCAGCACGATGCCGAAGCCACCATCGTCGATCTTCCAGCCCATGATGTCGAGCGTATCGGGGAAGAGGTGTTCGCCGGTCGATTCCACTTCCGCCAAGCCGCCTCCGCCTGACCGGAGCACGCAGGCGGCGGCACCGTCTCCGAACAGCGCTGTCGCGATGATGTTCGGCCTTGTCAGCTCGTCCAGCCGGAAGGCAAGCGTGCAGAGCTCGATCGAGACGAACAGCACGACGGCGCCCGGCCGGCTTCGCGCCAGCCGCGAGGCGATCGCAAAGCCCGACACGCCGGCAGCACAGCCGAGCCCGAACACCGGCACGCGCTCGATATCGGCCCTGAAGCCCATCCGGCGGGCCAGCTGCGCGTCGAGGCTCGGCGTTGTAAAACCGGTGGAGGAGACAGTAACCACACAGTCGACATCGTCGGCCGTCAGCCCGGCCTGACGAAGGGCGGAGGTGGCGGCCTCGACGAAGAGCTCACCCGCCACCTCCGCATAGGCCTGCATCCGGTCCTGCCAGCCATGCGGTTCGTCGAACCAGGCAAGCGGCCGTGCCGCATGGCGCTTTTGAATGCCGGCACTGTCGAAGACGCGGGCAAGATGGCGGAAATCCTCGAAACGATCGGCAAACAGCCGGCCGGAGGCTTCGACCGCCTCTTTCTGGAAAATGACATGTTCGGGTGCGGCGACGGCGAGGCTGACGAGTTTTACGGTATCGGTCACTAAATTCTCCTTGTCGTTCCCGGCGTAACGCTGAGAACACCCGGTTTCGACGATCTATTCGGCCTCGGTGGCTTCACGAAGCCGTGATGGAGAAAATAGGAAGGCTGCCGAATAAAGCGCGGGGCAGCGGTGTTTTCTCCTCGCAACGTCACTTTCGAGGAGTTTTCCCATGACGATCATGACAGTCCGTATTGCTTCCCTCATTCTCGCCGGCTGCCTTGCCGCTTCCGTTTTCTCCGGCCCGGTCTTTGCAGCCGGCAATGACAGCAGCACGATGCCGACCTGCAAGAAGGGTGAGATCTACGACCAGAAGACCAAGAAATGCGTCAAGCAGCAGAGCGCCAACGTCTCGGACGAGAACCGCACCGACTACGCCTATTCGCTGGCCAAGACCGGCCGCTATGAAGAGGCGCTTGCCATGCTCGACACGGTCAAGGACCAGAATACGGCCGAGGTGCTGAACTATCGCGGTTATGCCACCCGCAAGCTCGGCCGCACCGACGAGGGCATCTCCTATTACCTCAAGTCGGTGAAGATGGACCCGCAATACGCCAAGGTCCGCGAATATCTCGGCGAAGCCTATGTCATCAAGGGTCAGCTCGACCTCGCCAAGGATCAGTTGAGCACCATCAAGGCGATCTGCGGCACCTCTTGTGAGGAATATCAGGATCTGAACGCCGCCATCATCGACCCGTCGAAGATCTGATTGGCAGGCACCGGCGGGAAACGGAACAGAGAAAGGCATGTGAGAATGTCTGTCGCGCCTACCTCATTTCCTGCCTATAGTCGCGCGAGAATGGAATCGCCGGTTCGTCCGGCGGTTCCGAAAAATGCAGGATCGGCGGAGGCGGCCATCGCCAGCGAAGCGGATATCAGGAGCGGCCTGACTGAAAATCTGGCAAGGCTGTGGCGTTATGGTCTTGTTCTCTCGCATCAGCGTGATGTCGCCGACGATCTGGTGCAGGCGACCTGCGTTCGCGCCCTGGAACGCGCCGATCAGTTCATTCCCGGCACCCGGCTCGACCGCTGGCTGTTTTCGATCCTCCATTCGATCTGGCTGAACGAGATCCGTTCCCGCCGGGTGCGCCAGGGCCAGGGTTTCGTCGATGCCCGGGAAACGCTGACTTTCGACGGCGCGCATTCCACCGAAACGCGGGTGATGGCCGGTCAGGTGCTGAAACGGGTGAATGCGCTGCCCGAAGCACAGAGAACGGTGGTTTTCCTCGCCTATGTCGAAGGGCTTTCCTATCGCGAGGTGGCAAGCATATTGGATATTCCGATCGGAACTGTGATGAGCCGGCTGGCGGCAGCCCGCGCCAAGCTCTCAGGCGATGGCCTGGAAGGGGGACGGCAATGAACACGAAGCAAATCATTCCCTCCGACGAGGATCTGACCGCCTTCATCGACGGCGAATTGACGGCCGAAGAGGCCGCACGCATCGAGACCATGGTGAATGAAGACGAGAGCGTCGCCGAGCGGCTGGAATTCCTGGCCCGCGCCAGCCTGCCCTTCGAGCCGGCCTTTGCCCCGCTGCTCGCCGAAGCCCCGCGCCGGAAACTGGAGACGATGCTCGCCGCAATCCCGGCGGCTAACAGCACAAAATCCGGCTCCGCACCCACATTCGCCACCCGTCGCCACTTCCTCGGCGCGCTTGCCGCCTCGCTGATTGCCGGCATCGCCATCGACCGCGCTTTCATCGGCATCGGCAGGAGCTTTTCGGCAAGGGACGAAAACAGCGAATGGCGCGCCGTGGTCGCCGATTATATCTCGCTCTATACGCCGGAAACGCTGGCAGGCCCCGTTCCTGCCAGGGAGTCCCAGGCCGCCCAGCTCGGCCCCCTCGACGACAAACTCGGCCTGTCGCTGTCTCCCGAAGCCGTCTCGCTGCCGGGCATCGATTTCAAGCGCGCTTTGCTGCTGCAATATGACGGCAAACCGCTCGCCCAGATCGCCTATCTCGACCCCGAAACCGGCCCGATGGCGCTGTGCATCGTCAGATCAGATGCAGGCATCAAGGCGCCGGACCTCGAAAACCGCAAGGGCATGAATGTCGTCTACTGGTCGAACGCGACGCATGCCTTCATGCTGATCGGCCATGTGGCGGCGGATCGGATGACGGCGATTGCGGATGGGGTGCGGGGGAGGGTGCAGCTTTGAGGACGAAGCAAGGGGATTGAACTGCACCATTTTTTCCGGCAATTGAGGTGATCAAAATTTGGCTCCGTCTTCGTCGTCGGCGGGATCGAGCCGGGTGATGAAACTTAATTTGGGTGATCCGCAGAAATAATCATCAACATAATCGCGTCGCACTGGCCCGCGCCACAGCTGGCGGCCCTGAGCAAGTTTTGACAATCGGCAATTGTGCGCATGAAGCGCTTGTGCGGCCATAAACGCCTGCTCTCCATTCGGTGATACGGGATGAAATCATGAATTTAAACGTCAAACGGCTTTTGTTTTTCTGCGTATTTCCATTGGTCGTTTTTTGTCTTGTTGTCGGATGGATTTATTGCGGAGCACCGGGGTTCCCCGCACCCAATTTGAAGCGGATAGCTGTCGCTCGTTGGCAACCGCGCGACTCGGCTGGAGAATTCGTGTATCACAACAAGCTTTGGCTCCTGGGTGGCTGGAAAACAAAGCCGACAGAGTTGCTCAGGGATGTCTGGAACTCGACGGATGGTGTCAAGTGGGATCTAGTCCAGCCGGAGCTACCTTTCCACTATACCGACTTGCCAATGACGATCGTGTTCAAGGACCGAATGTGGGTACTAGGTGGGACCACACTCTCGGATCCAGATCATCCTGCCACCAATGCCGTATGGAATTCCGATGACGGAATTCACTGGAACAACGTGCAAGCAGCGGCTTCATGGAGCCCAAGAACAGCTACGCCAATTGTGATGCTAAATGGCAAGCTGTGGATTCTCGGGGGGCTTGAGTGGGTTAATGGCAAGCAGACCCTTAAGAACGACGTGTGGAGCTCCAGCGATGGTATCAATTGGACTAAAGTGACAGAACACGCGGCATGGCAGCCACGGGCGTTTCACGCAGCCATCGCTTATCACGGAAAACTATGGGTTCTTGGCGGCGGGTCCTATCATCCAGACTACATCGCCTTGAACGACGTCTGGAACTCTGAAGATGGTATCAATTGGAAAAAAGTTTCCAATGCGCCATGGAGCGGACGGATCTGGTTCTCGGCGGCAGAGTATCGAGACCGCATGTGGGTCATTGGTGGCTGGAGCAAAGACACGCTTAACGTCGGCGGAATTTGGTTCACGGACAACGGCATTGATTGGACCCGAATGCCATTATCTGACAGCTGGCGACCAAGACATGAACAATCGACTTATGTTGTGGGCGATAAGATAATCATCGCTGCTGGGCATGCCGACCCAATCACAAATGAAGTGTGGGAGCTGAAAGTTCCTCCGCTATGGCTGGAATTCGATCGCCTCGTCCATCGGGTGCTGCCGTTCGTGAACGGGCGGGCGGATGGCAGGGCAGACTAGCCCGGAGGTCGTTAAAGACCAACCTGATGCATCAAACCCTTGCAGATCCGCGGTCGACATTGTGTCTACCGTGGGTAGTCGATGGGAATGAACTGGATGTGCTTCTCGGCGCGACGAATATGATCTCAACATTTCGTCCCAAAATCATTGCTTGATTTGGCTCCCTACGTGTATTCGGAAAACCAGGGAAATTCGATCAAATTTTGAGCGTCACAGTTCGGTCGATCGAGTTGAAGAAGTTGCTGCCGCAGAGCCTGGAATTGGGCTGTAAGGCAATTCCAGAAGGTGGAGGCATGAATGTTCTCGCAGAACCGAATGACAAGCGGCCTAACAATTAAGGTGGATCGATTGTCGCGAGTTGAGTTGTTCACTTACCCTCTCATTATTTGTATCCATGCCTATGCCTTAGTAGTCTTCGGGGCGACGTATTGGATCGATTCACGCGACTATATATCATTGGCCGCTGCCATGTCTTCGCCTGGCGGGTTGCAGCTGTTTTACCAAACAACAGGTCAATGGATATTTAGCCATCTCGGGCCTGGCGTGCCGGGAGCCTGGCTCTTGCTCAGCGAGTTGCCGGTCTCCTGGCAATGGCCGGCGCTCGCAATATTCCAGCACATGGTGGCTGCAGGGGCGCTCATTTTCGCATTTCGGACGGTTTATCGCCTTTGGCCATCGCCCGTGCACATGATTTTTGTCCTATTGCTGCTGCTGCTGCCAGCGTATCAGGCATTTCATAATTCACTTCTGACCGAATCGTGCACTTCATCTCTCGTTCTGATAGGGTTTTCGTGTTGTTTAAGAATAGCGCGGGGGAGTCGGTCTATCAGTGGTTGCGTTGTTGGAGCTCTTATAGTGATCGTGTGCGTGACCCAAGTTAGAAGTTACTGGGGAGCTATAGTCGCGTTAATGTTATTATACGCACTTGTTTCCCGGACATTTCTTATTTCTAGATGGATGATTGTCCTTTTCGCGGTGTCGGCTAGCTCGGCCCTAGCGTTTCCGACATACAGATATCTGCAGGACGGGCAATTTTTTCTTCCAACTGGCGGCATCAACCTTCTAATATCGGCGTCGCAGGCTAATCCACACCCCTCGTCGACAGTGAATGCGCTCCTTAAGGTGGCAGGGTTTCCGGACACTTTGACGCATAGCGGTATCACAATGTCCGACGCGCTATTAATCGCTGAAAAGTGGAGAGCTGAAGGACGCCCTAATAGCGAGATCAACGAAAAGGCAGAGGAACTCGCCAGTGCGCTACGCTCGGATGGGGCGAGTGTTCAATTGAACCGGCTCTTATATGCCATGGCCTCAATCGGAGCGATCTTGCCGTCGGCGGTAGTTCCGCAAACACATGAAGTCTTTCCAGGATACTCTCCCAGGAATTTTCTCGATCATCTTTACGGTTATTATCGTTGGCAAAGCTGGGCATCCTCGGAGGACTATCGGTCGACATTCGGGCGCTTTTTTGGGCCGCAAGCAGCCTCAGATGCGGCAATTTTTCCGTTCGCGGTTCTATCAAACGCTAAGATCTATGCAGCATTCAATCCGTACATTTCGACCTTCGGAGTGGCGCTTCGTGACCCAATAAATATAGGTGTTGTGCCGCCCGACCTTTGGCTTTTGTTGGCTTTGCTGGCTGCTGCATTTTTGACGATACAAGCGAAGGAGGTAACAATATTGCTTGTTTGTTCGTTAGCGACAGCCTTTGCTGTCGCGTATGCGTTTCCTGTCGGAAACCCGCGCTATTCAGTACCATTGCTTCCATTATACTTTTTCGTCACGTCGATTGGGGCGGCTCACCTCATCGCACGGTTGCGACTTTCGAGAGTTCATCAAAAGAAAGCCGCAAAAATATCATCCCATATAAACTAGCGCTTTCAATTCCACCCCGTGTCAGCGTTGCAGGCATCACCTATATTGAGACCACCTCCATCCTAGAGATCGCATGCCGATCCTGGGCGAAAATGGCAAACTCCAGTACGCCTCCCCGGAGGGGTGGGTGAGTTTGGAAAACTAAGAGTACGTGCGTTTACTACCATTGATGAAGATTGACTTTTGTGACGAGAACACCCAATGAGGCGAAATCATTCCTGTCCGCGCGAGTCCGACATGGCAATTGTGCGGTCGCCGATAAAACCGGGTGCCTCCGGTCATGCCACGGTGCACAAGCAAATATGAGAAGTCTTCCAAAAAAAATCATTGCTGGCCATACCGGTATGGTGGGTTCGGCCGTTGAACGACGCTTGATCGCGGAAGGGTGTCCGGCTAGCTCAGGCAACTGCTTGGGCTCTCAAGATTTCTGCAAAAGAGATGTGCCGGGAAGTGGTTATGCGTGACTTAGCGCAAGCGCAAAAACCCGCTTTGCATAAACGGAATGACTTCGATGTCAATGTGAACCGCCGAATGATTTTGGGCGGCGGATACTATCGCGCGTGGAGAAGCTCTTGATAAAATTCGCTATTGTTGGGTGCGGACGCATTGCTAAAAGACATTCCGAACTGTTGGGCTTGTCACAGATAACCGGGGCGTCGCTAGTCGCAGTTTGTGACGTAGTGGAAGAAAAGGCAAAGGAGTTCGGAGATAGGTTCGGCGTTCCTCACTATCAGTCCATCGACGAAATGCTCCAGAACACTGACGCCAATGTCGTATCGATATTGACGCCAAGTGGCATGCATGCAGAGCACGTCATAACTGCTGCAAAATATAAACGGCACATCGTGGTTGAAAAGCCAATGGCGCTGACTTTGACCGACGCTGAAGCGATGATCAAGGCGTGTGATGACAACAACATTCGCCTTTTTGTCGTCAAACAAAACCGGTTTAACGTCCCGGTCTTGAAAGCGCGCGAAGCTCTCGATGCGGGCCGCTTCGGTAAGCTGGTACTCGGGACGGTTAGGGTACGATGGTGCCGCGATCAGGGTTACTATGATCAGGATAACTGGCGCGGTACCTGGCAATATGACGGCGGTGTCCTTGCCAATCAGGCAAGTCATCATATCGACATGTTAAGTTGGTTCATGGGTGATGTCGAAAGTGTTCACGCGCGGGCGGCGACAGCGTTGGTGGATATCGAGGCGGAAGACACTGCCGTAGCCACACTGAAGTTCCGCAACGGTGCACTCGGCATTATAGAAGCCACCGCAGCAACGCGACCCAAGGACATTGAAGGATCGATTTCGATACTTGGGGCCGGGGGTTCTGTTGAGATTGCGGGTTTTGCGGTGAACAAGATCCGCACCTGGCAGTTCGGCGACCATGACTTAGGCGATGAGCAAGTTATGGATAAGTACTCTGTTAATCCTCCGAACGTTTATGGTTTTGGTCATCAGGCTTATTACGAACATGTCGTCGATTGCCTAGTGAATGATACAAAAGCCCTCGTGGATGGTCATGAGGGGCGCCAGAGTCTTGAGCTAATCTCCGCACTATACGAATCAATCGCTTCCAATCAGGAAGTGAAATTGCCTTTGGAAGTGAAACATTCGAAACTGGGACGATCTTCCCAGTGACCGACGGCTCCCCCACGCTCTGGAAGGCGCAGGTCAGAGACGTCGTTTGCGGCGCTCGGGTGAAAATAGTTGAGCCCGCTAATGTCTATGAATGCGAACTTGCGGATGATTGTTTCGTCGGTCCGTTCGTCGAAATCCAGAAGGGCGTGAAGATCGGGCCGCGCACAAAGATACAGTCACACAGTTTCATATGCGAACTTGTGGAGATTGGTGAGGATTGTTTCATCGGACATGGGGTTGTTTTTGTGAACGACCTTTTTTCGGGAGGTGGGCCTGCGCGGGGAAATCGCGCGCTCTGGAAGGAGACCCGGATCGGCAACCGAGTTTCGATCGGCTCAAACGCTACGGTCCTGGCAGTTCGGATATGCGACGATGTTGTGATCGGCGCAGGCGCGGTTGTAACCCGGGATATCACCATTTCTGGCACCTATGCCGGCAACCCCGCCCGGCCTTTACCTCGTTCGGCAAGGAATGAGGTTTAGGTTTGTCCCAGGAAGGTCGTCGTTGGGTGGACACGTCGGTACATGCCCCTGGCTTTGAGCTTCTCGCCGTCAGCCCCCCGTGGGAAGGGGTGTTGGCCCCAGTCTTTCGCGAAGGGTTGTTTCAGCGTTGAGCCGATGCTTGGCTGAATGTTATTTTAGTTGGTGCATATGGCGGCGCCGACGCACACGGAAATCATCACAATTTACCGAGAGCAGGTTTCATGAAAGTTCCTTTCGCTGATCTTCA
Organism: Rhizobium sp. NZLR8; assembly: GCF_019685025.1. Taxonomy (NCBI): domain Bacteria; kingdom Pseudomonadati; phylum Pseudomonadota; class Alphaproteobacteria; order Hyphomicrobiales; family Rhizobiaceae; genus Rhizobium; species Rhizobium sp. NZLR8. The sequence continues at coordinate 267,748 of NZ_JABDVY010000009.1, forward strand.
TCTCCAATATCTCTCTCTAAAGGAGGAGATCGATGCTGCAATTGCTTCAGTCATCCGCTCTTCCTCGTTTATCAGGGGGCCATTCGTCCAGAAGTTCGAGGACGAATTTGCCGCCGCCGTTGGCGCCCCTTATTGCATCTCATGTGCGAATGGAACGGACTCGCTCTTCATCGCCATGCGCGCGCTAGGCGTCAAACCCGGGGATGAAGTTATTACGACTGCCCATTCGTGGATTTCAACTACCGAGACCATTTCACAGGCCGGCGGCAATGTTGTCTTCTGCGACACCGACGCTTCGACATACACCATTGATCCTGTTCAAATCGAAGCGAAGATCACGCCTAGAACGGTTGGCATCATCCCGGTTCATCTCTATGGCCAACCGGCCGATATGCCTGCGATCATGGCTATCGCCCGGAAGCACGGTCTCTGGGTCATAGAGGATTGTGCTCAATCCCATCTGGCTGAGATTGATGGGCAGGTCGTCGGGAGTTTCGGGGATGTCGCTTCCTATTCTTTCTATCCGGGAAAGAACCTTGGCGCGATGGGCGACGCAGGCGCCATTACCTGCAAGGACAAATCACTTGCCGATCGGATGGCAATGTTTGCGCGGCATGGCGGGCTTTCAAAGGGCGACCACCAGATCGAAGGCATAAATAGCCGCCTCGACGGACTGCAGGCCGCGATCCTGTCGGTAAAGCTGCCGCGTCTGCCTGAATGGACTGCAAAGCGGCAGGAATGGGCGAGACGCTATGCGCGCGCCCTCGAAGATATTGGTTGGCTGGAACTGCCTGAAACGGCAGCCGGACGAAATCACGTCTATCACCTGTTTGTGATCAAGCACGAGCGGCGCGATGCCCTGGCCGCCCACCTCAATCATGGCGGCATCCAAACCGTGGTCAACTATCCAATATCGCTGCCGTTCCTGCCGGCTTACGAACGCCTCGGCCATCGGCCGGAAGATTTTCCCAACGCGTTTGGAAATCAATCCAAGATTCTTTCAATTCCGATTTTCCCTGAAATGACAGAAGCTCAACTCCTGTACGTCGCAGATATGATCAGGGGATTCGCCGAGTGAGTGATGAACGCCCGGAGAACCATGGAAGGCGCAGCAATCTTCTTGGAAACTCAGGCTGGAATTTTGCGGGTTTCCTTTTTACGCTGATTGCTAACCTTGCCACAGTGCCGTTCGTCGTGCGCTGGATTGGACTGCAGGCGCTGGGAAGCGCAGGCATAGTGATCGCTATCGCAGCTCCCGTGACGCTGATCGGTACGGTGCTCGGGCAGGCAGTTGTCAGGGAAATTTCCGCGCGGATTGGACGTGGCGAGGAGCATGCCGCCGCCCGTATTGCTATCGTCGGAATGAAAATCTGCCTGATCGCTTCGGCTGTGGCGTGGCTAGGGATCGTGCTTGCCGGTCCGTGGATCATGACCGGCATCGCCGGTGCGTCTCTTCCATCACAGAATCTCACCGTCTCCTTCGTCATTGTCGCAACCGGCACCGTGGCGCAGCAGTTCTCGTTTGTCCTGCAAGGTATTTGCGTGGGAAAGCAAAGTTTTCGATTGGTGGCCAAAGCATCAGCGTGGAGTTCATTCGCAACCATCATCGTGACCTTGGGATGCACGTGGTCCTTTCCAGTGCTGAATGGCTATTTGCTCGGATTTGCTGGAAGTCTTGTATTATCGACTGCAGGATGGATATGGGTTACATCCCCGGAATTCCGTGAGAGCGGCAGATTGATCTCGTCGTCTCCCGACGAACTGAAATCATTGCTTCATTTTGGAAAATGGCAAAGCCTCTCGCAGCTTGCCGGAATCTTTGGCAACCAGATTGACCGCTACGTTCTGGCTTCGCTCGCGCCGTCTGCCGTTGTCGGCCAATATAACGTGTGCAATCGCCTCCAGGAGGCCGCTTACATCGCGGTCATACGTATCTGTGAAGTCCTGTTTCCACGATTTGGCAACATGTCGAACAGCCGCGAAGAGGAGCGGCATGATTTCTTTATGCTCGCCTCATGGGGCAATTCGGCTTTCGGAGCCATCGTACTCTCGCCAATCGCGGTTCTCTCTAGGCCGCTGTTGACGGTTTGGGTCGGCGAAGAAACCGCTGCAGGCGGCACGCATCTGCTCCAGATACTCATTCTCGGCGGCATCGTCGGGTGCGGCTCGAATGTATTCCAGTATTACGCCATGGGAATGGGCAGAAACGCACCGGCTGCATATACTTCGCTTGCGTATTCGGTGATGACGGTTGTTTTTTCTTTCGTTTCCATCTGGTTTTACGGTCCGTACGCTGCTGGAGCAGGTTTGCTTGCTGCCAGCCTTGTAAGAGTGCCTCTCGCGCTTTTGGTGACTCGCAAGTGCTTCTTTCGCACTTTCAGCGCGGAGCAAATGTTCGCCTGTACAGTTGCTCCTATCTTGGTTGGCATCTGCATAGTTGTCGGATCTTTAAGCCTGAATTTCACCTGGATAAATGGCTGGCTGTCCCTCGCTTTCGCGTATGGCTGTACTGTCTGCGTTGTCTCGGCCGCGATCGCAGCCGTGGCGATGATGACGAAAACCGGGAGCATTATCTTGTCCCGTATCTATGGGTCCGTTAGAACGGCTTTGTCCGAGAGACGCCTGATTGGATGGAATAACCATCTTGTGAAACGCAAGAGAGGGTTTTGAGTGATCACTGTGGTAGACTATGGCGTCGGCAATATCGGCGCAATTACCAATATGGCGGAGTATTTGGGGATCGATGCTCGGCCAAGCGGTGATCCCAAGGAGATCGAAAGTGCTGCGAAGCTCATTCTTCCAGGGGTCGGTGCATTTGACAAAGCAATGGCCACGTTGAGAAACAGAAAATTAGTCGATCCACTGAATCACGCTGTGCGCGAACGGAGGGTTCCTGTTCTCGGCATATGTCTCGGTATGCAGCTGTTGGCGCGATCCAGCGAGGAAGGCTCGGAAACTGGACTCGGCTGGATAAATGCGGATGTGAAGCGCATCAGGCTGCCGGCAACATCATCCCTTAAAGTTCCTCATATCGGCTGGCTTGAGATAAGGCCGCGCCGAGAAAGCGCTCTGTTCGACAGGTTCAACCGGAGGGAGCGCTTTTATTTCGACCACAGCTATTTTGTCGATTGCGATGATCCGAATGACGTTACCGCCGTCATCGACTACGGCGAGGAACTATGTTGCGCAATGAGTTCGGACAATGTCAGCGGCGTGCAATTTCATCCTGAAAAAAGCCACCGCTTCGGGATGCGGGTTCTTGAAGCATTCGGAAAGCTTTGATGAGAAAAAGGCTTATACCCGTCCTGCTGGTCGATCAGAAGCGTCGGCTGGTGAAAACGATAGAGTTTGGTGAGCGCACCTACGTCGGCGATCCCTTCAATGTTGTGCGCCTGTTCAACGAAAAGGAAGTCGACGAGATCTGCATTCTCGATATCGACGCCACGCGTACGGGGCGAGGTCCTGACCTCGGTTTCGTTCGCGAACTCGCAACCGAATGTTTCATGCCTTTGGCATATGGCGGCGGCATCACCGAGCTTAAGCAGTGCGAGGAACTTAACCGCTCCGGCGTCGAGAAGTTTGTACTCGGTCGAGGCGCGCGCAATTCGCAACTGGTGGGAGCGATCGCTGCCGATATGGGCAGCCAGGCTCTGGTTGCCTGTGTCGACGTTGACGGTCGCGGCGCGGCGGCGAGCTGCTACGTTTCAAGCGGTGCGAGGCAAGAGCCGATAGAATTCTGCCTGAGGCTGCAGGATGCCGGCGTTGGCGAAATAATTCTTCAGTCGAAAACTCTCGACGGCACGCGCAACGGGTATGATCTTGAGTTGATCCAGTCGATTAGCCGAAAGCTGAGCATTCCGGTCGTTGCCTTGGGTGGTGCCGGAAGCGTCGCCCACCTGGTGGAAAGCCTCGATGCCGGCGCTTCCGCCGCGGCCTCGGGGAGCGCCTTCACCTTTATCGGTCGGCTAAGGGCAGTCCTCATAAGCTACCCTGCACCAGAAATTTTGGAGGAGGCGGAGCAAGGTGCTCATGGATAAAGCGTCGCGAGTTTGCTCATTTTGCGCCATGGACAATTCTAACCCGTCGATCGTGTTTGACGCAAACGGCCAATGTAACTGCTGTCGGGATGCGCTGAATCGCAAGCCGCACGAGTGGTGGATTGGCCCCGAAGGCGACATACGAATGCGGCGATTGATCGCCACATTGAAGGAAGAAGGCGCAGGTAAGCCATATGACGCAATGGTCGGGCTTAGCGGTGGAATTGACAGCGCGTTTCTTGCGCATCTCGCCGCCCGAAAGCATGGTCTTCGTCTTCTGGCGGTCCATGTTGACGGCGGTTGGAATTCCGAGCCCGCCGTCCACAATATTGAAATTCTTGTCCGAAAACTCGATCTCGACCTTCACACGTATGTAGTCGAGTGGCAGGAGATGCGCGATCTGCAGATTGCCTTTATGAAAGCGTCTGTCCTCAATCAGGACATCCCGCAAGATCATGCATTCTTTTCCACGCTCTATAGGACAGCAGCTAAATTCGGCATTCGTCACTTCCTCAGCGGCGTAAACTTCGCGTCAGAATCGGTGATACCCCGCGGCTTTGGCTATCCGTCGATTGACGGAACGCATGCGAGCGCGATTCAAAAACGCTTCGGCTCCTTGAAGCTCACGACCTATCCCTTCATGAGCCCCCTTGAGTATATTTGGCTTACCCGCGTCCGCCGGCAACTCACGATTCACCGTCCGCTCAACTACATCGACTACAATAAAGAAGAGGCGCGCACTGAGCTTCAGCGCGAATATGGGTGGCGTGACTACGGCGGCAAGCACAGTGAATCCAGATTCACAAAATTCTACCAGGATATCTATCTTCCGAGAAAATTTAACTTTGACAAAAGACGGCTTCATCTTTCAAGTTTGATTGTTGCCGGACAAATGACGCGGGAGGAGGCGCTACGCGAAATTTCAAAGCCCATCATCTCCGTTCAGGATGCCCGCAGGGAAACAAAGTTTGTGGCCAAGAAACTGGGATTGAAGCCGGAAGAGCTCCAATCATATATCGAGGCACCGCCAGTACCGCATAGCAATTATCCGAACGGCATGTGGCTTCATAAAGCGCTTTTGCGCCTGCGTAACATGACACGGATACTCCTGCCGACACGTAACGCAGCCGCAGAGGCAGCAGATGTCGACTAGCCTCGTCTTTGCCATGGCTGTTACAATGTCAGTGGCGTTTTACATCTGGAGGGTGGGGATCAATCTGACGCTTTCGTCAGTTTTTTTAGGTCTCATGCTCGCGCTTCATGGGCCCATGTATCTCTATTACACTCGAATATGGGGTGTCCAGACCAAGTTTTTTGAGACAATCATGTCTTCCGCTCCCTACACTGATGCTATAGGCGCACTGGATCTCTCCCTTGCCCTTTCATTTGTTTGTATCACTATCGGTATAGCAGGGGCGGATTTCGCGTTCGGCGTTAACCATCAACAGATCCAGGCGGCACTGCATTCCTGGCGTACTCAGCCTGTCCGGATAGCTAGCGGTGTCGCTCAACGACTCAAAATAATCTCGACCATCGGTTTCTTTATCATTCTCGCCTTTATTATAGTTGAAAACAAAATCCCCAAAATTATTGTCTACTTCATCTCCGATGCAAGCGAAGTCGCGAAGATTGCGATGCGACGCGAGTCGGGTGGAAGCCGTTTTTATCTTTTCAATCTCCTCGTCTCCAACCTATTTCCCTTCTCTGCTTTTTGCTGTTTTATAGCTATAAGACAGCGGTCAATGAAACTGTCAGCGATCGCGTGGGCTTTTATCGTTGCCGTCATGGTGGCCAAGGCCTCGACTTTGAGCAAGGCGCCATTGGCGATATTTGTACTGCAGTTGATAGTCGTGGAACATCTTCGCAAATCTTTGGATCTGCCATTGGGGATGGCGATTAGGTTTATTTCGTTTTGTGTTATTTTGTTTGGTGCGATGGTACTTGTTGCCATTCGTGAATTGCATGGTGTCGGCGACGCGCTCGATTTTCTATTTTATCGGATATTCATGATCGCAAATGAAAGTTTGCTTGAGTATTATGCCGCAATTCCAAGTGTTCTCTCTTATGGTTGGGGTAGCAAGTTCAGTTGGCTGGTAGGCTCTCTGGCCGGTCAACCCAGTCAACCAACCTATGTACTGGTCGGCGCCGTCCACCGCGGCATGGAAGGTTCCACCTCGACAGCGATGTTTATCGCCGATGCCTGGGCCGACTTCTCTTGGGTGGGTGTCTTTCTATTTTCGCTATTAGCCGGATTTTTTATCCGCTTGCTGGATATCCAGCTAATAGTGAAACGAGGGAAGACCGTCGCAACGATTGCGGGGCTGGCTCTCGGCCACTATGGAATATTCGTGATGCTTTCGACCGCACTTCCAACTGCGATGATGACCGGCGGTTTGTTTTTGATTGTTCCATTAGTGGTAGCGCTGTCCAGCTCGCTGAAGTGGGCGCCAGACAAGAACGACGGTGGACAAAAGCATCTTGTCCAACTCGGACAGGTATAGAATCCAATATGCGTGTTTTTCAAAATTCCGGGGTATATGCTGCTTATATGCGGCGGCTTGATATACTCGCAGCTGATGCGAGACAGTTTTCAGACAGATTGTCTCTTTTTTTGGATGATCGCTATGGCGCCTGCCATATACTGAAACCGGTGATGGAGACCTCTCCGGACATCTTCTTTACGAACGGCGATGACGAGATACTTCAACGATACTGGGCGGTAGAAAATGGTTTGCCCGCCATCTCCGACATGGAGCAGATCTTGCTGAGCCAGATCGAACATCACCGCACCGAGATATTTTATAATTCGGATCCGATGCGATACGGGAACGATTTCGTCCGCAAGCTTCCTGGCTGCGTGCGCAAGTCAATCATGTGGCGAGCGGCGCCTTCCGGCAATACCGACTTCGGCGCCTACGATTTGATCGTCTGCAACTTTCCTACCATATTGGAAGGTTATCGGAAGCTTGGCTGGCGTGCGGAATATTTTGCACCAGCCCATGATCCGGCAATGGATAGCTATGCCGAAAATCGAGACCGGCCAATCGATGTGCTTTTTGTCGGCGGCTATAGCCGTCACCATCGTCGGCGTGCAGAGATACTGCAAGCCGTGTCGGCTATTCGAAGGGATTTTAAAGTTTATTACCACCTTGATCGGTCGCGATTGACTAGGCTTGCTGAGAGCCCGATTGGCTGGCTTCTGCCGCTTGGGAAGCACAGGCGTCCGAAGAATATTCGTGCAGTGTCGCGTACCCCACTCTTCGGACGTGAGCTTTATGAAGCGATTTCGCAGGCGAAAATTGTTCTAAACGGCGCCGTGGATATGGCGGGAACGGACAGGGGAAATATGCGATGCTGGGAGGCGCTAGGATGCGGTGCGCTAATGGTCTCGGACTCCGGTGTTTATCCCGAGGGGATGGTCAATAATATTAGCATGGTAACATATGAAGATGCGGAATCCGCGGCGCGGACAATTGTAAATCTGCTTCGGGAACCGGAGCGCCTCCAGGCGTTAGCGAACGAAGGAACCCGTACTGTACGAACCGTGTACAACAAGCGTGCCCAATGGCTTAACTTCCAACAGCTGGCTGCAAGCGCATGAAGCTTAGCCTGACCACGATCGCAAACATGGCGGCGGGATGGTTGGCCCGCAAGCGGAGCAAATTTCTCGTTGGGAGTGGTAGCAATGTCCGTTGGCTGGCATTGCGATCCGTTCGCGGAGGCAATGTGAAGGTCGGCGAGAACTGTATCATCAATTGCAATATCAGCTTCGATGATCCCCGCGGTCGCATCAGCATTGGCGATCGCTGTTATATTGGTGCCAGTCACCTGGTATGCCATTCCGGAATTACGATTGGAAACGATGTTATCATCTCATGGGGAGTGACAATCGTGGATCATGATTCTCATTCTCTCGAGTGGGAATTGCGCAAGAACGATGTGACCGATTGGGGCTTAGGAAAGAAGGATTGGACCGGGGTTTCCATCAAGCCAGTGTTTATTCAGAACAATGTGTGGATTGGTTTTGGCGTGAGTATCCTGAAGGGGGTGACAGTCGGCGACGGGGCAGTTATTGGAGCCCATGCTGTTGTCACGCGCGATGTCCCCCCTTATACCGTCGCCGCCGGTAACCCCGCTCGCATAATTCGGAATCTCAAGCGGACGCAAAAAGAGACAGAAGGTCAACCATGACGGCAACAAAGTTGGACACGTGGGAAGCAGCCGTCCAGTGGCTTCGGCAACAGCCTGACCAGCAAAAGCTGGTGCTCGATGCCTACTACGACGATCCGATTCTGCAGGCGGCCGAGCGGTATTGGCGGAGCGGCGAGTGGGGTGCCATTCGCGAATTTCTCCCGCAGGCGCCAGGAACTGCAGTCGATATCGGCGCCGGTCGTGGTATTGCCAGCTATGCTCTGGCAAAGGAAGGTTTTGAAGTAACGGCACTGGAGCCCGACGCGAGCGACCTCGTGGGTGCTGGTGCAATTCGTGCCCTCTTCAATGAGGTTCATCTTCCCATTTCGATCGCCGAGGAGTTTTCCGAAAAGCTCCCATTCTCCGACAATGCCTTCGATGTGGTCTTTGCCAGAGCCGTTCTGCATCACACCTCCGATCTGTCGGCCGCGTGTCGCGAATTCTTTCGAGTGCTCAAGCCCGGCGGGCGCTTCATCGCAGTTCGCGAACATGTGATATCGAGCGAGCGCGATTTGCCGATCTTTCTGGATCGCCATCCCCTCCACAAACTCTATGGAGGGGAAAACGCCTTTCTTCTGAAGGAGTATCAGAACTCAATTGTTTCGGCCGGTTTCAAGATGGACAAGCTCCTTATGCCGCTGGAGAGCGAGATCAACTTCGCCCCCTACACTCCGGCGGAGGTGAAGGCGCAGATTTGCATGCGATTGCCGCTCTTCGCAAGAGCCGCTCCAGCGCTTTTGAGTTCTCGGTCAACCTGGACGATCTTCTCGCATATCGCAGCAAAATTCGATCGGCGGCCGGGCCGGCTATATTCGTTCGTCGCCACGCGGCCCCAATAAAGAAAAAGAATGGCTCGTATACTAATCACAGGCGCTCACGGATTTATCGGAAGATATCTGGCAAAGTCGCTTGCACTTGCCGGGAACTCCGTGTTCGGCCTTGGGCACGGTACCTGGTCACCGCTTCACGCCCAGCGCTGGGGGCTGGTCTCTTGGCATAACGGCGAGGTCGATATCCCCAATCTTCGGTTGATTCAACAGCAGTTTGGGACGGTGGACATTGTGTACCATCTTGCGGGGGGCTCGTCGGTCGGAGCAGCAATCGCAAATCCCCGGGAAGATTTCCACCGCACAGTCAGCTCGAGCATTGAACTGCTTGAATGGATGAGATTGGAGGCCCCTAAAAGCAGCTTAGTGGCGGTTTCTAGCGCTGCTGTTTACGGGGCAGGCCATACAGGTCAGATAGCTGAATCGGCGAAACCCAACCCCTTCTCTCCCTACGGTCATCACAAGCATATAATGGAATCTCTCTGCATCTCCTATTGCGAGAGTTACGAGTTAAAGGTCGTGATCGGTCGTCTGTTTTCAGTTTATGGGGAAGGATTGCGCAAGCAATTGCTCTGGGACGTTTGCTCCCAGCTCGAGGTTCATCCTGAGCGACTCCTTCTCGGTGGAAGTGGCAACGAGCTTAGAGACTGGACGGCGGTGACCGACGTCGCGCGCGCGCTGTCGCTTATCCACACCGAGGCAAACCCCTCGCCAAAAGTTATCAATATCGGCACCGGCCGCGGCACCAATGTTCGTGCGATCGTTGAAGGTATTGCCCAAGCATGGGCGGTCGAGACCAATTTGGAAGCCAGGATTGAATTTTCGGGTAAAGCAAGAGCTGGCGACCCTCAAAGCCTGATAGCCCAATCCGAGCAGCTCGCGGCCCTCGGGTTCGAGTGGCAAAAGGATCTGATGGAAGGCCTCTCAGGCTATGTCAGGTGGTTTCGATCGGAATCCGGTGTGAGATCATGACCCGTATTGCCTTTACGATGATCGGCGGGAAAAACTGGACCGGCGGTTATAACTATCTGATAAATCTCGCTAGGCTGCTGTCCGCTGATCAGAGCAGAGCTCTTACGCCCGTTATGTTCTTTGGAACCGACGTCGATGAAGAAGATATAACTCCATTTGCGGCTCTCAATGGCGTTGATGTGGTCCGTAGCCCGCTCTTTAACAGATCCAGGAGCTTTAGATCTCTGCTCACCGGTCTTGTCACCGGCGCCGACTGGCGTGTGCGTAAGCTGTTTAGAACTTACCGGATAGATGTCGTATTTGAGGTGGCACAATTTTTTGGTTTCAATCTCGGCATCCCAGTTATTGCCTGGATCCCAGATTTCCAGCACCGCTTCCTCCCCCATCTCTTCAGTAAGCTTGGCTACTGGAAACGCGATATAGGGTTTAAAATTCAGGTCCTGGGAAAACGCGAGATCATGTTGAGCAGTGAGGACTCGCGCGTCTCGTGCGAAGTTTTCTATCCGTCCTCCCGGGGGCGCACACACGTCGTCAGGTTTGCGGTGCCGCCCAAGGTAGTGATTGTTCCTGCGGCTGCTCGTGCTCTTGCCGACAAATATGGACTGCCTGAGCGGTATATCTTCCTTCCCAACCAGTTCTGGCAGCACAAGAACCATCTTCTTGTCGTGGAGGCATTGACGATCCTCCGTCGCCGCGGTCAAGACGTTACTGTCGTAGCATGTGGCAGCCAGTCTGATCCGCGCGACCCTTCTTATTTTCCGCGTGTGAAGGCTGCTATCGACAATTCCGGTCTCTCCTCAAACTTCATTCTTCTCGGTCTTATCCCATATGGCGATCTTGCTCCACTCGCAACCGCTAGTATGGCCTTGCTGAATCCATCTCTCTTCGAAGGATGGAGCACGACAGTCGAAGAGGCCCTGTCGTGGGGCGTGCCGTTGATTTTGTCCGATTTGGACGTCAACAGGGAACAGGCGGGCGAAGTGGCCGTATTTTTCGACCGCCGTGACGCGCAGGCGCTTGCAGACGCACTTGCTTCGGCAAATCTGTCTTCGCCGGATATTCTGTTCGAAAGGGCGGCGAAGGCACAGGCCATCGCTAATGAACGCGTCAACCGCTTCATCACTGATTTCCATGCGCTTGTTCAATGGGCTGCCACCAAAAGCCGGTAGCAAACCACAGAAGAAGGCCGGGGAACCTCGCCTCCCACCAGCTATGAAAGTAAGTGTGAATGCGCGAACCGAAAATTTCAATCATCACCGTTGTCTTCAACAACGAAGCCACGATTGCTGATACGATCGAATCCGTTCGCGCTCAAAACTATCCAAATATGGAGTATATTGTCGTCGACGGACTCTCAAAGGACCGCACGCTTGATCGGATCAACGAACGCCGCGATGTTGTCACGCGCCTAATTTCCGAAGAGGACTTCGGCATCTATGATGCCATGAATAAAGGAATAAGTCTTGCGACCGGCGATGTTATCGGCTTCATAAATGGGGACGACTTCTACATGCCGGGCGCTCTGGCAAAGGTCGCGGAGGCGTTCCGGGATCCGGCCTTGGAAGCATGTTACGGGGATCTCTGCTATGTTCGGCAAGATGATACCTCAACGATCGTGCGCGACTGGCGCTCTTCGCCTTTTGTACCTCGGGCTTTCGAAGAAGGCTGGTGCCCGCCTCATCCAACCTTCTTCGTTCGGCGCGAGGTCTATAAGCGCCTTGGGTCATTTGACCTCTGTTATAGGATTGCTGCTGATGTAGAATTAATGATGCGCTTTCTGGAACGTCACCGTATCAAGTCGAAATACCTGCCCGGCACTATGGTGAAGATGCGAATGGGCGGCACGACAAATCGCAGCTGGAAGAATATTCTGCAGCAAAACAAAGAAATTCTACTTGCGCTTGAAACTCACGGATTAAGAGCCAGCCCAGTACATTTCTTCTCTAGGAAGCTTGTATCGCGGGGCATGCAGGTACTTCGTGCGGCCTTGCTCAAGGTGCGCTAACGCATTAGCCGTTCGACCGGCTACGACGATTTCGCTGCCTGAGGTATGCGCTTTTAAGGAGGTTGACTAGAACGCCGATAACGAACCCGACAAAGAGACCTGCAGTCAGAATGGTTATCTTGGTCGGAGAAGCGGGATTCGATGGAGCGTAAATTGGGGAAAGCAGAGTTGCAGACTTGCTTAATTCTAGTTTACCCGTCAAGTCGGCAATGTCCTTACGCAATGCGATCGCATCGTCGCGTGTCGCGAGATATATTGCCTGCTGCCATCCGGAATCCTGCGCCTCCTTCAGGAGCTTCGAATTTTGCACGAGTTGATCCTGCAGTGACCTGATTTGAGATTTCAGATGTTCCGAGCTGATGGACGCAACCAACGTCTGCTGTTCTTGAACCCCCCGCACGATCGCGGCGACGCACTGCCGCGCCAATTCAGCGGTTGGGGCGGTAAAGGAAATTTCGATGACGTCATTGGGAACTGATGGTGCCGTCACCCTCACATTTTGCGAAATCTGTTCGGCGGTTACCGGGCCGCCGTCGGAGCACGTGGAGACGGTCTGCTGATCGAAAGCTGATGGAGATCGCAGACGAAAAGTAACATGCTCACGAGGCTCCACAAGAGCGACGGCATCAGGGTCGAGCTGTGTCGGAGCCGACGTGGTTGCTAGCACTAGTTGTGCTGAGGCTTGATAGTAAGGTTGGCTACGCCAGAGGAACATGCCTGCTAGTGCAACTCCGATGGTGCAGCACACAATAATGATGGCCATGCCACGTCTTAGAAAGGAAACAACAGAGAATAGATTAATTTCCTCGTCAAATAATCTTTGTTCCATGATCGCAGCTTTCAGCATCCGCCATAGGCTCAAATTTAGCAAAGAATTTCATAGCAGCTGGGAGCCTAATCACGCTTCAACCCTATCGGACCTTCAATGTCAATCATCAAAAGACCACAACCTGGGCTTATCACGATGCCTCATGGGATCCAGTTAACCGCACGGCTGCAGATCTTCGCCTGCGTCGTCGCGGTGATTTTACGGACTCGCAGCTACGTTCACGCCGCCGTATTGGTTTCGGCGCCGGTGAAAGCGAGATCCGAGACCTCGCCCGTTGACGAATAGCCGGAAACAAGCTCAGCCAATGTCGCTCGGGCAGCGATCATATCATTCCGATCCAATGCCGCATTGA